>JAQVZS010000075.1 GCA_028708075.1 Massilibacteroides sp. | reverse complement strand
CCAGATTCCCTTTTTTGTCGAGAATAAATAAGGCGGGTAATTGTTTTACATTATACAATGCTGCTATTTGGGAATAGACGCTTTGTGGGTCGCGCACACAGATCCAAGGTAATTTTGACGCGACGTTCATCCAAAAATGGGCGTCGGTATCTAATGATATTTGGTAAATCTTTAGTCCTTTGGGGTTATATTTTTCATAAAGTCCTCCCAAAGCCAAATTTAAAGAGGGTGACCATTCGGTTTGGTAGGCGGTGAAATTGACGATCACTGGTGATCCGGATGCTACGGAAGTTAATTTGATTATCTCTCCTTTCAAATCGGGCAATTCGATATCAATATAGCTCACTTCTTCTGTTTTAATGTCGTCAAAACTTATGGGTCTTTGTCCACGGATGACTTTTATGGATTGTAAAGCCAGATTGTGTAAGTGTTTGCTTCGTGCGCTTCCCGGATAATAATGATCGTAGCTGGTAGCTACTGCACTATATGCTTTGGAATCGTTCTTATCGTACAAATCAAAGAAAAGTAATCCGTCTATTTGCTGGAATAAAGCGAAATAGGCCACTGTCGACATCGGTGCAGAATAGATGTATTTTCGGGCGACTTCTTTATAGGTTTCCGCTGCTTTAAGAACTTTGTTTTGATAGGTTGTATCATTAATTTCATTTGTTTCGTATTCTTTCCGGTATTTGCTTATTTCGAGATTAGCGTCCAATTGTGCCAACGTTATATTTTTGATGGCTTTACAGTTTTCAGATCCTTCAATTGAGTAAGAAGTCGCAAAAGTCTCTGCGTCTGCAATTAAAGAGACAACCTCCGTCGAATCGATCGCAAAGTTGATTAGCTGATTGTCTAATCTTAAACGATAGAACTCGGGATATTCCGGTTTGGACGATTTGAATTTAAATTTGCCACTTTGCGATAATTTTACGGAATCCAATATTAAGACAGACGAGATGCCTACATTTTCGAGATAGAGCATTTGCTTGTCACCTCCAGAAATCACACCTTTAATTGTAAAATTGGACGAATCGCTGCATGCGGTCAAACATAAACCGATCACGCTGCATACAACAAAAAACAACGAGGGTAATTGTTTCATTTGATTTGTTTTTATGGTTGCAAATATACATTATTTGCTATTATTTATAGTATTCTTGTCATAAATTTCCCTGATTTGCTGAAAAATGAAAGGTTGCCCTGAACAAATTCAGCACAACCTTCTTTTTTTACTACAAGATTGCTTCACAGGTTTCTTGTAGTTTCTACATTTGATTTTAACACTCACTTTTTCGCCATTCACAGGTTACTTATCACTTCAGAGAGTGATGTGTGATTTTATATTATATTAAATTCAATCGTACTTTTTGAACTGTCTGCATATTTTATACCGACAATTAATTTAGATAATAATAATACTTGATTTATATTTGATTTATAATGTTTGTGTTTGGCGAAAACATGAATTCTAATGGATGAGTTATGGTTGAACTAATTGTCTTTGATAAAAAAAAATTGTGCTAATTTATTAATTAATATCTATATTTACTGCTGATATTAATTGTCCATAAATTTTAATCAAAATACGATTTTATGCAATTCTTGTGCAGGGTTGGTTTTAGTAAGTAATTTTTCATTTAGAAAGTATCTATTCTTGTTTTTTTATAGGGACTAAACTGTATTTTTATTTGTAAAGGTGTTCAAGTTGTGGCGTTATTTTTGATGAATTACATTCTTTATATTTAGGACTCTATATAAAGATTCGAATAATCTGTTTTTTAAACTTAACATATTGATTGTGAGATTGATCTTATCTCTGGAGGGCAGAATTTAGTGGGTGTAGAATGGCCTCTCTTTAATGAAAAAGAGTTCGAAGAGTATATTTAATATGGTTTTACAGCTAAAAGATGATTGCTAAGTTGGTATTATAAATGCTGGCTCTTCAGAAATTGTTCGGATTAACTGCCAAATAGCTAATAGTTGTGAGATCCCTGAATTTTTCCTTTCTCGGATTAGTTGTTTTAGTTTGTCTTGCAGACTGTAAAATTGTTTGTTTTTTTTGAAAACTTTCGTTTGATTATCAGAGATTGATCCTGTTATTTTATCTTCATATTTTTTATTATATTCGAAAAAAAGTTTGCCATCTACATAGATTGTGTTCTCTTTTACTGCGATTTTGTTTTCCATCAAAAACTCTTTAACAAAAGCAGTGACGGTCAGTCGATGAACTTTTAATTTTCTGGCTATGGCACAAATGGATGCTTTTTGCTCTAATAATTTATTGATAATCTCTTCTTTCCCAGTTAGTTTTCTTTTTTTTGATTTACTGCCTTTGGGGCGTCCCAATATTTTTCCTTCAGCTTTCTTTCTCGCGAGTGCTTCCTTCGTGCGTTGCGATATTAGATTTCGCTCAATTTCCGCACTCAGCCCGAAAGCGAAAGCAAGTACTTTTGAACTGATATCGTTGCCTAACCGATAATTGTCTTTAATGGTCCATACCTTTATGCCCGTTTTCATACATTGATTTAAAAGGCTCATAATCATTAAAAGGTTACGTCCGAGTCTGGATAATTCCGCGCAGATTAAAATATCTCCTTTTTTCATTTTTTTTAAAATAGGTCCCAATTTCCTATCTTCCACTTCTTTACTTCCAGAGATCGTTTCTTCAATCCAGGAATCGATAACCTTTCCTTCTTTTTTAACAAACTCATTAATTTCATACCTTTGATTTTCCACGGTTTGCTTATCCGTACTTACTCTGATATAACCATAAATCATAATTAAATAATTATTTAAATGAATGAGGTAAAATAATCTTCTGTTCTTTAGAATTAATGCAAATGTAAGAATTCACTCTTTTTTACTACTTTCGCATACTTACTAAAGATTAAAAATAAATGACGACACATGAACTTTGCTGTATAGGACACATTACGTTGGATAAAATTGTCACTCCACGTAGTATAATACACATGCCGGGAGGTACTTCTTTTTATTTTTCTCATGCAATCAGGCGATTTGACGATATTGATTATGCATTGGTGACGGCTTTGGGTGAATCGGAAATGAGTGTGGTGGAAGAACTGCGTAATTATCAGATAGAAGTATCGGTAATGCCGAGTAAAAAATCGGTCTATTTTGAAAATATTTATGGTGAAAATCAGGATAACCGTAAACAACGTGTTCTGGCAAAAGCCGATCCTTTTTCTGTCGATTTTCTTACGCAGATTAATGCGAAAATATTTCATTTAGGTTCGTTGTTGGCTGATGATTTTTCCACGGATGTGATTCGCTATTTGTCGGGGAAAGGTTTAGTGTCGGTCGACTCGCAAGGTTATCTCCGCGAAGTACGGGACAAAAAGGTTTACGCGGTGGATTGGCCGGGAAAAATGGAAGCGCTTAAATACATTCACTTTCTGAAAGTAAATGAGCATGAAATGGAAGTATTGACCGGATCTGCAGATGTGAAAACTGCGGCATTCCAACTTTATGAATGGGGCGTACAGGAAGTGTTGATCACATTAGGGAGTATGGGGTCGGTAATTTATGATGGAAAAACGTTTTATAAAATTCCGGCATTTAAACCAAAGGAGGTTGTTGATGCTACCGGATGTGGTGATACGTACATGACCGGTTATTTATATTGCCGGGCGAAAGGGAAAAGCATTGAAGAGGCCGGACGTTTTGCCGCGGCTATGTCGACTTTGAAGATCGAAGCTTCCGGTCCTTTCAAAGGGTCAAAAGAAGATATTTTCCGATGTATGGAAACACAGAAAGAACTCTTTCCTGAAATTTAATAGAAGAACGGGCAAAAAACGATAGGGAATTGTTGTTTTGGCCCATTTAATCGTTCATTTACCGGGGATAAGACGGTAAATATTGTCGAACCGCCCGCATTAATCAATAATTTGGTCTGTGTACTATAAATTTATTATTCTGTTTGATAAGCTTCGCTGAATGTGACGATTAGAACGATGCACAGCCCCATGATTCCAACTACCATATACGCATATTGCATATTAAATAGTTGGGAGATCCCTCCGATTAATAATGGCGCGATCAACGATCCGACAAAACTGATGCTGGAAAGAATGGTCAGGGCAATGCCTACGGGAGTTTTTGACTTTGCGCTAACAAAACTGTAATTAGTGGGGACAATGCAAGATATACCTAAACCAACCAACATAAATCCAAGAGAGTTGATTACTACTTTTGTGGTCATGGACTCAAAAAATCCGGCAAAAAATCCGGTGATAAAAAATCCAATAAAAATAAGACCGCCCGCTAATTGTAGAACTTGCCGTTTCCCCAAAAGATGATACGCGTAATTGGTCAGAAATCGTCCCATTGTCATCATCACCATAAACACTAAGAATCCGATTTGAAGTGATTTTGGCACTTTGAGTACGGATTCGAAATATACGCCACTCCAATCGAACATGGCGCTTTCAATAATTAAGGCGAAGAGTCCGACTATCCCAAGTTGGATCAGCAGTTTTTCGGGTTTTTTCAGAAACCAGGGCTTTTCTTTGCGAGTAGCTGTTTTATCTTTTGATTGTTCCGGACGATCGTTACTTAGATAACGTCCGGAAAATAATATAATCGCGCCGATGATCAAGGTGATTAATGTGAAGTGATAAATGGGTGGAATATCCCATATAATCATTCCGAAGCCGATAAGTGCTCCCAAACAGGCCGCTAAGCTCCATCCACCATGGAAAGAAGCCATGATCGTGCGCTTGTACATTCGTTCAATCGCAATTCCCTGTGTATTCAGGGATATATCGCATAAATTCCAGAAAACGCCAAAACAAAAAAGAAACAGTCCCAATAAGTAAATAGAAGGAACAAGGCCAATGGCGAACAAGGAGAGCGCGTAGCCGGCAATACTGAAGCGAACCATCACATTGCTGCTCCATTTCGTTACTAAATAACCGGCGAGAGGAATCGCCAAAAATTTGCCAACAGGAATTAAAACGAGGATAATTCCCCAGTAAAATAAATAATCGGAGGCAAATACTTCCTTAATATCCGGTATACGGCTTGCCCAGGAAGAGAAGCATAAACCTTGCGCGAGAAAGAACGAAAGGACAGCATATCGTGATTGTTCTTTACTAATTTGTCGTGTTTCTATCATGGTGTTGTTTTATTTGAAGCAAAGTTAATAAATCTATGGTTTTTTATGTTTTACTATGTTTCAAAAGCGTAACTTTTTGTTTTATGATGAATTGTGGAAACGGATAAAAGACGAAAAGAAGTTGATGATTGCCTGATTATTTGATTTTATGTTTTATTTTTGATGTGTTTTTAATTCGAAAATGAGTTTTTACAAAGCTTTCTGATAAATTCAAGGCATGATACGTTTATCTTATAGAAATACATAAATGGATTTCAACATAAAACATAGGAATGAAAATTAATAATTTATTGAGTGTTTTTGCTCCGAAGGACGTCAAGTTCTTACCCCTGCTGAATGAAGCAAGTGAAGTATTGACAAATTCAGCGGAATTGTTAAAGCAATTGTTCGAATCACAGGAAGAAGTAGTGAGAACGGATTTGTGTAAACAGATAAAGAATGAAGAATTAAAAGGGGACAAAGTCACTGGACGTGTGTTCAAAGCGCTTAATGAGACTTTTATAACTCCGTTTGACCGGGAAGATATTTACGAGCTGACAGAAGAAATAGATGATTCGATCGACGCGATCAATCGTGCTGCTCACAAAGTGTTGCTTTATGATCCCCATCGTTTGCCAAGTTGTACGGCGATATTATCAGATATCGTGAGGGAGGCAACCATAGAGGTCAGATCGGCCGTGGGGGAACTTTCTAATTTGAAAAAGACAGATGATCAGTTTCGTAAACATTGTCGAGAAATCAAACAATTGGAAGAAAAAGCTGACGGGGTATATGAAGAAGGCATTATCACTCTTTTCAAAGAAGAAAAAGATATCCTTGAACTTATTAAATTGAAAGAGATCATTCAAGAGTTGGAAAAGTCAGCCAACAAGATCAATAATATAGGAAAAGTATTGAAAGCTATTCTTGTAAAATATGCCTGAAAAAAATAAACTATGACACTCTTGATCACGATTATCGTGTTAGCGGTTATCTTTGATTTTATCAATGGATTCCATGATGCGGCCAATTCGATTGCCACGATTGTTTCTACGAAAGTGCTTACCCCTTTTCAGGCGGTGCTATGGGCTGCGATGTTTAACTTCATCGCTTTTTTTGTCGCTAAGTTTATTATTGGAGAGTTCGGAATTGCAGATACGGTTTCTAAAGTAGTTTTGGAAGAATTTATCACGCTGCCTATTATTTTGGCTGGCTTGCTTGCCGCTATTTCTTGGAATCTGCTGACCTGGTGGTTGGGAATCCCTTCGTCATCGTCTCATACCTTGATCGGCGGATTTGCAGGAGCGGCTATTTGTGGAGCTGGTTTTAATTCTATTCATGGTGTGGTAATCGTCAAAATAGCTGCGTTTATTGTGTTGGCACCAATGATTGGAATGGTTGCTTCTTCATTGATTACCCTCGGTGTGCTTTGGGCGTACCGGAAAGTAAACGTACATAAAGCGGAAAATTCGTTTAAAAAACTTCAACTACTCTCTTCCGGATTGTTCAGTTTGGGGCATGGGTTGAATGATTCGCAAAAAGTAATGGGGATTATTGCTACAGCGATGATTGCTGTGGGACAGATTGATTCTATCCAGAATATGCCTGATTGGGTACCCTTGACTTGCTTTGCCGCGATAGGATTGGGGACGATGGTCGGTGGTTGGCGTATTGTTAAAACAATGGGGACAAAAATCACGAAAGTGACTCCGTTAGAAGGCGTTTGTGCTGAAACTGCTGGGGCTTTGACGCTTTTTCTGACTGAAATATTGAAGATTCCCGTTAGTACGACTCATACTATTGCGGGAGCGATCATGGGGGTTGGTGCTGTAAAAAGACTTTCGGCTGTACGCTGGGGTGTGACAATCAATTTACTTTGGGCTTGGATTCTTACCATTCCTATCAGTGCTTTGCTTGCTTCACTCGTTTATTTATTGATTACATTTATAGGGATCGAGTGATTTTATGAAAATTGGGTCTGTCGATTTGGGGGAACGTCCGGTCTTTTTAGCACCGATGGAGGATGTCACGGATATTGCGTTTCGCTTAATGTGTAAGCATTTCGGCGCGGATATGGTGTATACTGAATTTATTTCTTCGGATGCGTTGATTCGCCACGTGAATAAAACGAAAGAAAAATTGGTAGTTTCGGATGAGGAACGTCCGGTAGCCATTCAGATTTATGGACGTGATGTCGATTCGATGGTCGAGGCTGCGCGGATTTGTGAAGATGCCCAACCGGATATCTTAGATCTGAATTTCGGGTGTCCGGTTAAAAAGGTTGCCGGAAAAGGTGCGGGTTCCGGTATGCTTCGTAATGTTCCTCTTATGGTTGAGATAACCCGTGAGGTGGTTAGGGCTGTTCGTATTCCGGTGACGTTGAAGACACGATTGGGCTGGGATATGGATCAACTGATCATCGTCGATTTGGCGGAGCGATTACAAGATTGCGGTATTGCGGCACTTACTATCCACGGGCGTACCCGTAGCCAGATGTATACCGGAGACGCCGATTGGACATTAATCGGTGAAGTGAAAAACAATCCGCGCATGAGAATTCCGATTATTGGAAATGGAGATGTGACTTCAGCTAAAATCTGTAAAGAACGTTTCGATATGTATGATGTAGATGCAGTGATGGTTGGCCGTGGAAGTATCGGTCGTCCGTGGATTTTTCGTGAAATAAAACATTACTTGTCGGCAGGAGAAGAACTTCCCTCCGAGTCTTTTTGCTGGTATTTAGATGTTTTGAAAATGCAGGTCTTGCAGAGTGTTGAACGTTTAGACGAACGTCGGGGGATTCTGCATATTCGCCGTCATCTGGCGGCAACACCCCTGTTTAAAGGGATAGCTGATTTTCGTTCGACACGTGTCGCTATGCTTCGAGCCGAAACTGTAAAAGAACTTTTTGAAATCTTGGACAATATTCCTGTTCAGTAAGAAAATAAATCATTCTGGAGAAAACCGTGGAAGAAGTTTAAACTTATTAAAAAAAGTGTATGTTGTACATAAAATTAGCATATATTTGTCCTGAGTTTTTTTCATAGTATTTTAGATATAAGGTTAACAAGTCATTCCGGACATTGATCGTGAGATCAAAGTCCGGTTTTTTATAAAAAAGAGAGCCATTTTCACAACGCCTCTCTTCCGAACTAAATGATATAAATAAAAATTATGTGGGAAGGTGTCATTTCAAACCTTCATAAAATACATCCGTTTCATCCTTATTGATATTCCCTTTTGTTAAAGGGGCGAATTTGACTTCGTAGATTTTGTCTCCTTCGTATGTTTTAACCTTTACTGTTATACTACTGTTTTCTATAATTGTGTTGATACTTTTCAGGTTAAAGGCGACAAAACCGCCTTGATTAAAAGATTTAGGGTCGTCGTAAGCGTTATGTCTGAATTCGAACATCGCATTTTTGTCACTCGAGGGAATCAGGTTGATAAAATGCTTTTCAGTTCCTCCAAAATAAGTTTTGAAATATACGTTCAAGTAATTATCACCTATCCAGATTCCGGCTATTTCCACAGGATCTATACCATAAATAGAGTCGTTTTTGCTTCCCTGGTCTTCTGCAATATTCTTCGTTAAAACTTCGTCAATGCGATTGACTTTCACCCAATGATCGTAATCATACCCTTTTACAGAATCGCTTAAAACCGTAAAATTAACTAATGCGCGTTGATTTTCTTTAGGTTTATAAAAAGGGACGTTCGTGGCTGCTGGCCAAAGTGTCGTTCCGTCGTCCATTCTCAAATAGTATGTCGTCTCGTCTATGGGGACTACGGTAACAATCTCTATCCAAAAATCATCTAATGAATAGCTATCATCATCATCTAAGCAAGAGTAAAAGAATACCGAGCCTAAACTGATTCCTATTATCATTAAAAATAATTTAAATGTTTTCATATTTACATTATTCCTTTATTAACTACATAAGGAAGATGTCGGTTTAGTGGCAAATGCTGCACTTTTTTGGTTAAAAGATGTCAATATAGGAACGTCAGTTTTTTAAGGTTTGAAAAATGAGTGAAGCGGCGCGAGAGGCAGCACCCGGCTTGCCGAGCAGACGGATAACGGTGTCATATCCTTCCTGAATCTTATCCCGAGAAACGTTGTCGTCGACAAGGCGGTTGAGTTCCTTTTCAATGGTTGTTTTAGAAAAACGGGCGCCAAATAATTCTTGCACGATCTCTTTGCCGGCAATCAGGTTAACTAACGAAATATAGGGGGTGTGAAAGAAATGGCGGAAAACGAAACTGATTAATTTCCCCGCGGGTGTATAATAGCAGACAATCTGGGGCACGCGGAAAAGTGCGGTTTCCAAGGTTGCTGTTCCAGAGGTGACTAACGCTACGCGGCTGTGTTGCAACAAGGGATAGGTCTCTCCGAATACAATTCGCGCTTGGTAACCCTGTGTAAATTTCGTGTAATAACTGGGATCTATTCCCGGAGCTCCGGCGATAACAGCCTGATATTGAGGATAACGTGCGGAGACTTCCAGCATGGTGGGCAGATTGTCTTTTATTTCTTGTCTCCTGCTTCCGGATAGTAATGCCAGGATCGGTTTTTCTTCCAATTGATGTTTGCGGACGAATTCTATGAAGGATTCCGTATAGTGCTGTTTAAACTCACAGACCGAGTCGACGGAAGGATTCCCGACATAGTCGACCTGATAATTCAGTTTACTAAAAAATGCCGGTTCAAAAGGAAAAATGCAAAACATGCGGTCGACATGTTTACGGAAAGCATTGATCCGGTATTGTTTCCATGCCCATATTTTAGGGGATATATAATAATGTACAGGTAGGTGAAGTTCTGTTTTGACAAATCGGGCAATTTTCAAATTAAACCCTGGATAGTCGATGAGTATGACAACGTTTGGTTGGTAACGCCGGATATCTTCGCGACAATGTTCCATGTTCCGTAAGATCGTATGCAAATGGAGTATAACCGGGATAAAGCCCATATACGCCATTTCTCGATAGTGTTTGACCAATTTTCCTCCGACAGTCTGCATTAAGTCGCCACCCCAAAAACGAAAGTCGGCTTCCGCGTCTTCTTTTTTCAATGCGCGCATTAAATTAGCTGCGTGCAAATCGCCCGAAGCTTCTCCGGCTATCAGATAATATTTCACGTCAATCGTCGATTAAATGGTTCAACTCTTCCATAAAAACATAATCTGTTACGTCGATTTTACAGGGAACGACGGAAGCGTATCCGTTCTCGAGTGCTAAGGTGTCATTCTCTGGTTGAATCGGATGGGCATTTTCGAAATTTCCCGCTAACCAATACACGGTTTCATTCCGAGCGTCGCGCGAACGGACGAATTCGTTTATCCATCTTCCTTTGGCTTGCCGACAGACTTTCATTCCTTTCACATGCGAAAGATCCGGCACGTTCATGTTCAAATAGGTCCCTTCCGGTAATCCGTTTCGCAATACATACCGGGCTAATTTGCGTCCGAAACGGCAACTCTCGGTAAAATCTGCGTCCGGATGACTGTTGGTGAGGGAGACACCAATGGAAGGAACACCAAAAACGCATCCTTCGGCCGCTGCCCCCATTGTCCCTGAATAATGGACACATATAGCGACATTCGTGCCGTGATTGATGCCGGAGACTAGTAAATCCGGTTTACGCTCCAACACTTCGTTTATGGCCAATTTAACACAATCGACCGGCGTTCCGGTACACTTGTACAGTGTCAGGTCTTTTTCCTTTCTAACTAAATCATATTTGATTGGTGTTTGGGAGGTGATTGCGCTAGACATTCCGGAACGAGGACCGTCCGGAGCTAAAACTACCAATTCACCCAAATCCCTGAGACACCCTATTAATTCCTGAATTCCTTTTGCTCCTATTCCATCATCATTAGTGATGAGGATAAGGGGTTTTTCTTTCGCCATCTTAAATTTCTCTTTCT
>JAQVZS010000074.1:9320-11149 GCA_028708075.1 Massilibacteroides sp. | reverse complement strand
AGAAATAAAATAAAAAATGACTTTCCTGGAATTTAAGGAACAGCTATTCGATTTAGCATGCTTCAATATCTATCAGGTATATGCATGGCAACCTGATTTCGACAGGAATAACCTTACCCGCTGGGTTAAGAAAGGGTATCTTGTCCGGTTACGGCAGGGATATTTTGCTTTTTCGGAATATAAGAGCAAGCCCGATTATTCTCTTTATTTTGCAAATCGGATTTACCGCCCGTCCTATATCAGCCTGCATACAGGATTGTCATTCTATGGAATGATACCGGAGGCAGTGGTACAGATTACCAGTGTTACATCCTTAAAAACGGGTTCATTTAATAACGACTTTGGCGAATACTCCTATAAGAATATCAAAGAGAGCCTAATGTTCGGGTACGAATTGAAGCCAATGGCAGACAACCGCACCACACAGTTTGCCACACCCGAAAAAGCGTTGCTTGATTTGCTGTATCTCTATCCGTTCTACGATAGTGAACAAGAATTGGAAGAACTACGTTTGGATGAAGATTACCTACAAGCTGATTTAAACAAGGATTTACTAATGGAGTACTGCACTAAGTTTCAAAACAAGGCGCTTGACCATCGGGTCAAGCTACTTTTTAAGACATACGATTTATGATACAGATTGAACAAATAAGAAATTATTTTCCGCTGCAAATCCGTGGAAACTCGAGTTTCGATAAGCATATGCTGAAAGAGTATTTGCAATTGATGATTCTGGACTACCTTTCTTCTACTCCAAACATTCAAAAGATGGTTTTTATTGGTGGGACAAACTTGCGTTTGATAAAAGGGATAGACCGATTCTCTGAAGATTTGGATTTCGATTGTAAAGACCTGTCGAAAGAGGAATTTTTTGAAATGACAAACGGAGTAATCCAGTTTTTGGATCGTTCAGGGCTGCGAGTAGAGGCAAAGGATAAAGAAAACCCGAAGCTAACAGCATTTAGGCGGAATATCCATTTTCCTAAACTGTTATTCGATTTGGGGTTGAGCGGGTATAAGGAAGAACGTTTATTGATAAAGGTCGAAAGCCAAGACCAAAGAATTGTTTATCCCCCTGTTATCACAAATATCAAAGGTTGCGGATTTTTTTTCCCGTTTCCCGTTCCTTCCGATGGTGTATTGTGCAGCATGAAAATTGCGGCCATGTTAGCCCGCGCCAAAGGACGTGATTTTTATGACCTGATGTTTTTACTGGGCCAGTCTAAACCAGATTACGCTTTTCTTTCAAAGCGTTGTGGAGTACATAATTTGCAGGAGTTCAAGCAAGCGACAGCCGAACTATTAAAAACGATTGATTTGAAGAAGAAACAAATGGACTTTGAACATTTACTTTTTAATAAAGCCAATAGTGAGAAGATTTTGAGGTTTGGTGAGTTTGTAGATTCACTAACGGAATAATATATAAATTTCAACATGAATAAATGACGTTTTGTTTTCTAAAATGCACTATTTTTACTGCATAATAGAAATAAAATGTATTATTTGGCTTAAATTTTTGGATGAGCAATAGACAGGTTAAATATAATTTTGTACTTTAGGATCAGTAATCATGCCAATAGCGAGCAAAGCGATGAAAATAAATCGGGTGCTAAATCGTGAGGGATTCGGACAACAACAAAACAAATGGCCGGAATTTATATCCACATTCCTTTCTGTGCGAAACGATGTCTCTATTGTGACTTCTTTTCCAGCACTGACCAGCAAAAGAAAGTTTCTTTCTTAGAGGCTGCCTGCCGGGAATTAGTCCTGCGAAAAGAGTATCTGGGAGGAGAAAAAATTAAAACTATTTATTTCGGAGGCGGGACACC
>JAQVZS010000074.1:0-9220 GCA_028708075.1 Massilibacteroides sp. | reverse complement strand
AAACACAACAGTTCCTACTGGAACGAAACAAAATATCTGGGCATCGGACCGTCCGCCCATTCGTACGACGGAGATAGCCGCCAATGGAACGTCTCCTCGATCGAACGTTACCAAACAGGAATTAACTTAAGGCGGCCGGAGATCGAAAAAGAAAATTTGGATGACAACACAAAATATAATGAATATATCATCACCGGCTTACGAACCATGTGGGGAATACAGCTAAAAACGATCGCAGAACGGTTCGGTGAAGAAAAAAAATCTTTTTGTCAGCAACAAGCCTTAAAATATCTCAGTCAAGGATCGATATTACAACAAGATGACAGCTATACCCTCTCCAGAAAAGGAATTTTCATCTCCGACCGAATCATGAGCGACTTGTTATGGGTCTAAAGCAAGGACAAAACCGTGGGCTTTCTTTAACAAATACGGCGATTTTAAGGACATTTAAGTTTCATTTCTCTCATATTGGCTAAAAAAAAGTTTGTTATATTAAACTATTGTATATATTTGCGCAGTGTAAACAATGTGAAGGTGCCTTATTTATATATAATAGCAGGTTGTAATGGCGCGGGAAAAACGACAGCTTCTTATACAATTTTGCCGGAAATGCTTAAATGTAAGGAGTTTGTCAATTCAGATGAAATAGCGAAGGGGCTTTCCCCATTTAATTCCGAGAACATTGCCGTTGCCGTTGAAGCCGGGCGCATTATGTATAAACGCATTAAAGAGTTGATCGCAGCACAAGAAACTTTCGCATTAGAGACAACGTTAGCCACCCGTTCGGTTGCAAAACTGATACAGGAGGCTCAAAAAGCTGGCTATTATGTTACCCTGCTTTATTTTTGGCTAAATACGCCGGATTTGGCAGTGGAACGGGTAAAGATGAGAGTGGCGGCTGGTGGACATAATATTGAAGAAAGTACGATTCGAAGACGTTATGAAGCCGGTATACATAATTTGTTCGAACTTTATTTACCAGTCAGCGATTATTGGATGATTACGGATAATTCGATGTCTCCGATGGATATTATAGCCAAAGGATTCAAAGATCAGAAAAAAGAAATATTTAATCCCATTGTTTTTAAAAAACTTGAGAATCATGAATGAACAAGAGGTTAGAGAATTCGAAGAGAATATCCTAAAAGGTGCGAATATCGCTTTCCAACGTTTGGTTACCGAAAAGAAGAAAGTGAACGGAGAATTGGTTTTTTCACGTAATGGCAAAATTTTCCGTGTTAAAGCTGCCGATTTTGATAAGTTTTCCTTTTAAGGATACGGATTCAGGATAATACAAAAAGCGGGTAATTCTATATTGCCCGCTTTTTCCATTTATCACTTTTCTTTCTATTCCTTCACTCTATCATTCCATTATTTCCATTTCGTTTAAGAGATAATCGGCGCCGGCGTATTTATCGATCAGGAACAGGACATAGCGAATATCTACAATAATACTGCGTTGATAATCCGGTAAATACTGAATATCACCGCCAACTCCTTCCCAATTACGATCGAAATTGATCCCGATCAATTCGCCTTCGGCATTCAACACCGGACTCCCGGAATTCCCTCCAGTCGTATGCGTCGTCGCACAAAAAGCGACAGGCATCCGTCCATCCGGCAAAGCATAACGCCCGAACTCCTTCGTCTCATACAGTTCTTTTAAACGTGCAGGCACAACAAACTCCCAATTGTTCGGGTCTTCCTTCTCCATAACTCCGTCCAAAGTCGTCTGACATTCGTAATATACGGCATCTTTCGGCGAATAGCCCTTCACCTGTCCATACGTCAAGCGCAAGCTGGAATTCGCGTCCGGAAAATTAGCTTTATCTTTATACATCCGCAGCAAACCTTCCACATAAGTATGATGTTCAATAGCATAGCCGGCGTCGAAATCAGCCAATTCACCAGCCAACAACGCCTTTTCTTTATGAACAGCTTCCGTGAATAAAATCATCGGATCCTTTTTTAGTTTTTTAGCCGAAGGAGACGCTTTGAATTTTTGAAAATTCTTTTCACTTCCAAAGATGGATGTATCAAATACATAATCAATAAAACGATCGACACTCCCTTTAAAACGTTTGTCGATCACAGAAAAATAAGCCGGCTGCGATACGGCAGGTATTTGGCGCCGGTACTCCGCCAACATGACCTTCGCAATTTTACGATCCACTTGCGGCGAATAATTTTTATCCCAAAAACGAAGACACGCCAATTCCAACAAATGCATCTGATGATCTTTGTCCGACTTATCCGTTGAACACAACGCATCGCACAACCGAGTAATATCCGTCGGCACTTTCACAAATTCTATTCCTCGTAAAATAGCCTCGTCCAACATCCAACTACGAAAACGTAACTCTTTTCGCTCATAAACCAACTGCTCTAAAGTAAGCAATGCCGACTCATACTCAGGATGGTTCTGCTGTTTACTCCAAGCAATCAGACGATCCTGTTCCGCCTTCTTTACCTCTTCCAAGTGCTGTTTGTCGATCGCCCAGTTACTGCCGATTGCATTCTTATACGCATTCGTCGAACCGGCATACTTACTCGAATACTGAATACGGACAGCCGGATCTTTCAACATTTCTTCCAACATCGCTTTCTGACGGAGCTCACGGATATGAATACGCACCGAATTGTCGATGTCCCGCCGTTCGGCGACTTCCCACGAAGTGTAATATTTATTTGTCCGCCCGGGAAACCCCATAATCATGGCAAAATCATTTTCACGAACGCCCTTCAGCGAAATTTTTAACCACCGTTTCGGACGAAGAGGAACATTCGACTCCGAATAATCCGCCGGATGACCATTTACATCGGCATATACACGAAATACAGAAAAGTCGCCTGTATGACGCGGCCATATCCAATTATCCGTATCCGCACCAAACTTGCCTATAGAAGAAGGAGGGGCACCAACCAAACGAACATCCGAATAGGTTTTCTTCGTAAACATATAATAAACGTTTCCACCGTAAAATGCTTTTATTTCGACTGAAACGCCCGGATTATTCTGCAAAAAACTCTCTCCCACCCTTTTTTTTGCCAATCCGTTCAAATAGGAAGAAGAGAGAAAATTCATTCCGTCGGGATCGTCGTCTTTTCCCAAAGCCTGTTTCACATAATCCGTCACCTCCTCAATTTTGTCGATGAACGTCACCGTTAATCCGGGGTTGGGCAACTCCTGTTCGCGCGTCATTGCCCAAAATCCGTTGGTGAGGTAATCGTTCTCCACCGAACTATGCATCTGAATCTGGCTATACCCGCAATGATGGTTGGTCAACAACAGCCCTTCAGAAGAAACGATCTCGCCCGTACATCCTCCACCAAAAATAACGACCGCATCTTTCAGGGCAGAAGAGTCGGGACTATAAATATCGTAATCCTGCAACTTCAAACCCAAGGCTTGCATTTCGGCTAATTTCTGTTGTTTTAACAAAGGCAACAGCCACATTCCTTCATCCGCTTTTACGATATAAGTCAGAAGGATCGAAATAAGAATCAATAGTGCTTTCTTCATATGTTTACTTTTGTAGATTCGATTTCTCTTCAAGGCTCCACCTTTTGTAAGGATAACTGGAAAGCAAGGCATTGTAATAACGCATTTGCCCTGTTACTTCTTCTCCAGCCCATTCCGGGCACTCAAAGCCTTCATTTTCATCGGACAGCTCGATCTCCGCGATGATCAGCCCTTCATTATCACCATGAAACACATCGACCTCCCAGATATGTCCGTGAAACGGCACCCAATAGCGAACTTTTTCGATCACGCCGGATAGGCACAATGCCATAAGCTCCTGCGCCTCTGAAAGGGGAATCTCGTATTCGAATTCACTGCGAGTGACGCCGGAATCATTCGAACGGCCTTTAATGGTCAGAATTCCCCTTTCCCCCTGAATACGAACCCGCACAGTCCGCTCCGGCATGGAACAAAGGTAACCCTGAACAATCCGCTCGGCACGTTGCACCAAAGCACGAAAATCGCCTTTCACCAAAAACTTCCGTTCGATTTCCTTCGCCATTTCATTTGATCGTCACCATGGTCGCCCCGAATCCGTATTCCCGGAAAGAAGCGTCCTGATAATAATACGTTTTATATTTTGTCTTCAGTTCCTTTTCGATCGCATTCCTGAGAACACCATCACCTTTACCGTGTATAAAGACAATCTTCTGCCCTTTCTTCCCGGCATATTGTTTTAACACCTCATGAAACTTGTCCAATTGATAGTTCAGCATATCGGCATTGTTCATGCCGGCCGTATTATCCAGCAATTCATGAATGTGCAGGTCGATCTCCAATATCGTCGATTCGGGTTGCTTTCTCATCGCGGGCTTGGGAGCATGCCGGTCTTCTTTCGTCTTCCGGATCATCGCCTCCTGCAATTCCGTCGACGAAACGAGCAGTTCCTTTTCCGGAATATCGTCCCGAACAACCGGGAACAACAGCGCATCTTCATTAAAGAAGTCGTTTTCCATAAAACAATGAATCTTGTAAAATTTGACCGTATCCAGACGAAGTTCGACGGAAACCGCGTTTTTCAAAGCATAGGGTTTTTCTTTTTTAAAGGCGATAAATTGCACGCAGATACGTTCCAACTGATTCAAATCGGCCTTTTCAAGTTCTTCCATAAAAATCTTCGTATTCGGTTCCACAAGTCCGTGATAGCGGCTAATCCAACTGTTGTTTTCCCGGCTCATGTAATTTATGAACAGGAAATAATTGCTGCTATTAATAAAATAGGCTTCATAACCGGTTTGTTGAAAAACTTTCGGATCGACAGGCAGAAAAGCCAAGTAAATATTCAATTGCTCACCCTCAGGGGTTTCTTCCACCGGCTCCTCTTTCGGCTGCGGTTTCGGCTGACGCACCTCTTCCGGCGTCGGGATCCGGGGCCTATTGGAACTGTGAACTTGCGGAGCATTATCCGCTATCACAACACATTCACGAATAAAAGAGGGGATTTCGAAACCGTCCTCATCTTCCACCAACACTTTGTCTTTTCCGGTAAAACCGGTCACAACACCGCCTCCTACACTATTTAGGAAGCGCACCTTATCTCCTATTTTTATATCCATAACGTTATTCCCATATGATGGTTATACGGACAAAGTTCACTAATTTTGCGCAGATAATAAAACAATGACTGTAAAAACTAAACAAATACGTATCGCGGATTACAACTATCCGCTACCCAACGAACGTATCGCTCGTTTTCCGCTGGAAAAGCGAGACGAATCTAAACTCCTCCTCTACCGTAACGGAGAAATCGGAGAAAGTCGGTTCAACCATTTACCGGAGCTCCTCCCAAAGAATTCTTTAGTTGTGTTTAATAATACACGTGTCATTCAGGCACGCTTATTATTTCGTAAGTCGACCGGCGCCAAAATTGAATTATTTTGCCTCGAACCGATTATTCCGCACGACTATGCTTTAGTATTTCAGCAAACCGGAAGTTGCAGCTGGCTCTGCTTAATCGGCAATGCAAAAAAATGGAAAACGGGAATTCTGGAAAAGGAAATTCATGTCGGCAACCGCAAAGTCACATTATGCGCGGAGAAAAAAGAAAGTTACGGAGAGAGTCACCTGATTCATTTCTCGTGGGACGATCCGGAAACGACATTCGCGGAATTGCTCGACGCCGCCGGCATCCTTCCGATTCCTCCGTACCTTAACCGGGAAACAGAAGAAAACGACCTGAAAACCTATCAGACAGTATATTCCAAAATTAAAGGCTCGGTCGCCGCGCCGACAGCCGGATTACATTTTACAGAAGAAGTCCTCGACCATTTGGACAAGCAGGGTTTCGGGCGCGAGGAAGTGACCCTTCATGTTGGGGCCGGCACATTTAAACCAGTCAAATCGGAAACAATAGAAACCCACCAAATGCACGCGGAATTTATTTCCGTTAACCGTTCTTCTATTGAACGAATCTTGGCAAATTTAGGACATATCATTGCCGTCGGCACTACTTCGGTACGCACATTGGAAAGCCTGTATTATATCGGTGTACGTTTGTCGAAGAATCCCTTAGCAGAAGGAGAAGACCTTTCTGTCGATCAGTGGATGCCTTACGACGACGCGAATAATCTATTGAATGTGGAAGAAGCGCTCCGCCATGTGCTGGACTATTTAGATCGGCATAAGGCGAATAAACTACTGACGTCTACGCGCGTAATCATCGCGCCGGGATATACCTTCAAAATCGTCAATGGGATGATCACAAATTTTCATCAACCGCAAAGTACGTTGTTACTACTTGTCTCTGCTTTTGTCAAAGGCAACTGGAAGCCGATTTATGAATATGCCCTCGAACATGACTTCCGTTTTCTCAGTTATGGAGACAGTTCGCTGTTGCTGTAAGCAATAAGCTCTCATTTCGTTCGTTATTGTATAATAATATCAACGCATATCGGATGAATTTACGCACATTTTTATCTTTGGTTCTGTTACTCGCGTTGTTCGTGACGGGGCTTTCTTCGTGCAAAACGCCAAAACTGGCGGACGCAGAAGAGAAACAGCGCATCGGCGAATATTACGAGGCGTCGGCCATCTACCGGAAGGTATACGCAAAAACTCCGGCGAAAAAACGCGACCTTCGGGGATATATCGCTTTTCGCATGGGTGAGTGCAACCGACAGATCAATCATACGCTACGTGCTACCAGTGCCTATCTCAATGCTATCCGCTATAATTATCCGGATAGTATTGTACTGCTTCGTGCTGCGCAAATGGCCCACAAAAACGGAAAATACAATGATGCTATCCGATATTACAATGAATACTTGGTCAATCAACCCGGCGATTTGTTGGCGATCAATGGAATCAAAGGCGCTGAACAAGCCCCTGAATGGAAAAAGAATCCGACTAAATATATCGTAAAACGGATGGATAAATTCAATTCCCGCCGTTCGGAGTTCAGTCCCATGCTGTATGGCGATAAATACGACCAACTCTATTTCGCCTCTTCACGCACTAAAAACAAAGAAGCTCAGATCAGTGCAATCACCGGACTAAACAACAACAATTTTTTTATCGTTAAACAAGATGAAAAAGGAGAATGGCTCGTGCCGGAAGAACTGGAAGATGCCGTCAATACGGAATTTGACGAAGGTACCCCATCGTTCTCCAAGGATGGGAACACGATGTATTATACCTATTGTTCTCAAAACCCCGAAGGTAACCGGACAGCCGAAATTTACGTCTCTACCCGAAGCAGTGCATCCTGGGGAAAGGGGACAAGAGCAACCATCGTGAAAGACTCTGTGACCGCCTTGGCTCATCCGGCCATTTCGCCCGACGGAAAATACCTGTATTATGTATCGGATGCCATTGGGGGTTATGGCGGGAAAGACATTTTCCGATCTCGTTTGATCGGAAATGATTTTGGTCCCATGGAAAATCTGGGGCCGGAGATCAACACGCGGGGCGACGAATTGTTTCCTTATGTACGCGATTCCGTAACGCTTTATTTTGCGTCGAACGGACATCCCGGGATGGGGGGGCTGGATCTCTTCAAGGCAACTCAGGATAGCCTCGGCCGATGGCATGTAGAAAATATGCTGGCACCGATCAATTCTATGGCTGACGATTTCGGCATCACGTTTTCCGGCGAAAAAGAAAAGGGTTTCTTCAGCTCCAACCGGAACGACGCCCGAGGAAGCGATCATATTTATTCGTTCGAATATCCGACTTTTACCCTGTTTATCGAAGGTATCGTTTTTGATGTAGACGAATATCCGATCGAAGAAGCTACGATACGTATCGTCGGAAAAGACGGCTTAAACGAAAAAACAATCGCTAAAAAAGACGGAAGCTATAAAGTAGAGCTGGAACGGGACATCCGTTATGTGATGATGGCAAGTGCGCGCGGCTACCTCAACCAGTATTTCGAACTGAAAACAGATCCGGAAGAGAAAAACGAAACGTATATCGTTGATTTCTTTCTTTCTCCGATCACAAAACCGGTTGTTATCGAAAATATTTTTTACGATTTCGACAAGGCAACCTTACGTCCGGAATCCCAAAAAGCATTGGACGAAATGATCAAAATGCTAAACGATAACCCGAATATAACAATCGAGCTGGGCGCACATACCGACCGGAAAGGAACGGACGAGTATAATGAACGATTGGCGCAGCGACGTGCCCAGTCGGTCGTGGATTACCTAATTTCCGGTGGAATTGCAGCCGATCGCCTGGAAGCGAAAGGCTATGGAGAAAGTGTGCCGAAAATAATCAATAAAAAATTGACAAAAGAATTCGATTTTCTAAAAGAAGGGGATGTTTTGACGGAAGAGTTTATTCTCGCGCTAACACCTGAACAACAAGAACAAGCTGATCAAATTAATCGGCGCACAGAATTCAAAGTCCTGCGCACCAATTACAATCTATTCTAAAAAAGAGTAGGGCTTATTTTTTAATATCCGCTAAAAAGAGTTCCATCATACGGTGAGCCGCGACGAAAGAACTAATCTCATTATTGAGTACCTGTTGTTCCGTTTTCTTTATCGAAGCCTGTACCGTCTCGTTGCGGTAAAAAGCGTTGCGAAGCGACTCATTGATCGTTTCGTACATCCAATATTTGGCCTGTTCATTCCGCTTCAGGTAGAAATAACCGTTGTCGCGGGTGAAACGCATATACTCATCCACCATATCCCAGATTTTCTTAATCCCCAGATTATAATAGCCGGAGTAAGTCAACACCGGAGGGGTCCAGCCAGAAACTGCAGGCGGAAAAAGATGAAGTGCGTTGCGGAATTGACTGGCAGCCAATTTAGCCTTGTCCACATTATCCCCATCCGCCTTGTTGATAATAATCCCGTCCGCCATTTCCATGATCCCGCGCTTTATTCCCTGCAACTCATCGCCAGTACCAGCCAATTGGATGAGCAAAAAGAAGTCGACCATGGAATGTACTGCCGTTTCACTTTGACCGACTCCTACCGTTTCGACAAAAATCGTGTCGAAACCAGCGGTTTCACAAAGAATGATCGTTTCCCGTGTTTTGCGGGCTACACCACCCAGCGAACCAGCCGAAGGAGAAGGACGGATAAAGGCGTTTTTCTCACGAGAAAGGGTTTCCATGCGTGTCTTGTCTCCAAGGATACTTCCCTTGGAACGCTCACTGCTTGGGTCGATCGCCAATACCGCTAATTTACGTCCCTGAGCCAATAAATGCATGCCAAACACATCAATCGAGGTACTCTTACCGGCACC
>JAQVZS010000073.1 GCA_028708075.1 Massilibacteroides sp. | reverse complement strand
GCGACCAGCCTTACATAGTTTTTAAGCATTTCGACATTGAGAGGGAACACATACATATAGTATCGGTACAAGTCGGTCAGGACGGGAAAAAGATAAAGGACAGCAAGCGTAATGAACGCAGTGTAGCTATTACTGAAGAACTGGAAAAGGAGTACGGCCTACATCCGGCCAAAGGGCAGAAACGCTCCGAGAAATGGCAATTTAAACCTGTTGATCCCACTAAAGGCGACCTGAAACAGCAGATAGCGGCGGTCATTAAACCTGCGCTCTCCATGTACCGTTTCCAGACAATGGGCGAGTTCCGAGCCTTACTCTCCTTATATAATATAGGTATAGAAGAAGTACGGGGTGAAAGGGACGGACAGGCGTACCGGGGATTGCTATATACGGCATTGAACGCTGATGGCAGGAAAGCAGAGGTTACTCCGTTGAAATCTTCCCTGTTCGGGAAATCCGCAGGTTTTGATGCATTGGAGCGGCACATGGAATATTCCGGCGAGAAAATCACGAAAGAGAATAGCCGGGAACATACCCGCCACCGTGTCGCCGAAGCCTTTCTGGATGCCCCCAGCGAGAACGCCCTGCGCGAACGGCTCCGGGCTTACCATATCGACCTCTTTGTCCGCCGCAATGATACAGGGCGTATCACGGGGGTAACATTCATTGACCATGAGAACAGGTGCGTATTAAACGGCTCCCGTCTGGGAAAGGAATATTCTGCAAATGCTTTGAATGAACGTTATCCAGAACCTATGAAAAATGCCGGAACAGATTTGCACGGAGTCTCAGATATTGTTCAACCGCAAAAGCAAATTCGTAAGGTTGGTAAATCAAAGAAACATAAGATGTAGTAATATACCTATCACTATACTTTGTCCGTTGTCAGTAATTGGCTACCTTTGTAGGTAAATTAATTGCTATATCCATCTAAGAAACAATGCATAACATAACTGAAATAACAAGACGTGATATTTTTGACCTATTTCAAAAAGGTTATGTTGAGTATAATTGGCTTTTGGATGATCAACGTATTTCTTATCCGTATTATGGTCGTTTATCCGAGATTGACTTTCTAAAGAAATTATATCCCTTGGATAAAATGCCAAGCACTGATGAAAGATTTGAGAATGCCGAGGGAGATATCTGGCAACACACGGTCAATAATGATGACTGGGAATCTGATTGGGTATTTAATGATGATAGATTTGAACTTTTAAAAGGTAGTGATAGCTTTTTATTAGACTTTTTATGTGCAGTATTTCATCCAGAAAACCGATATGAAGAAGGATATTGGTTATCTTATCTTGGGAAAATAAACGAAAAACTTAAGGTAGACGGATATGAGCTTTATGAAAGTGATAAAATTTCACAACGTTCGGTTTATTCATGGAGAAAGATAACCCAAGAAGAATCGGCAAGTGGAAGATTTATCCCATTTTCGGTCAGAAATAAAAAAGCCATTGAGACTAAAAGTCTCAATTTACCGACCATATCAAAAAAGTTAAGATCAGAAATTGCCAAGTTGTTCAACAGGTACGATGAAGACCTATATGAAACTACTGAAACAGGCTTGAATTACACCATAAAAGCTAAGGACGTAGCCTTTAGGGATATTGGGCGGCACTACATTCCTCATGCGTTCGACAACAGCGGGAAATATGCCGAAACGGAAGATTTCGACCACTTCATCATGAATAACTATCCTTTTTGCGTGTTTGATGCGATAGAGTTATTTCCACGATTTAGCAATAATAGCTTCGTCGATGAAATAAACTTATTGTTAAAAAACAATGGCATCATATATAAACTCGCTGGTGGCAAAATGGAACTTACTAAAATGAGCCTTAAAAACACAGAAGTAATTCCCGAGCCTGGACTCAAAGAATTGGTAGAACAAGCCACCACTTTGTATAATAGCAAAATCACATCTGATAAACAACTTGCGGTAGAAAAGATATGGGATGCATTGGAACGGTTAAAGACTTATTATTCTGGTTTAGACAAGAAAAAATCATCGGAAAAGATAATCAACGATATGTCTAATCAGAATGATAAATACATAGAACTATTCACTGATGAATTTTTGAAATTAACGAAAATCGGGAATGATTTTCGCATTAGGCATCATGAAACAAATAAAATAGACATCATAGACAACAACTATTACGACTACTTCTTTCATCGTTGCTATGCCTTGATAAACTTAGCCTTGAAATACTTAAAATAGGGTAATAATGCCAAAAATAATCCTTTCGGATTATTCAAATTTCACATACGGATTTACGCATGTCATTTTCCAAAGTTTATCATCTTCATTAAAATCAAAATAAATTCCATTTAAATCATTAACTTCAGAAAAATCAATATCTGAACCTTCTCCTAATTTGTTTGCAACACTATAATCGGGACTTAATAAATATTGCTCATCATTAATTAATCTGGCGATTAATCTATTTGTCCGTTCATGCACTTTTCCATACCTAAAATTGGGTACTCTCTTAATTTTTAGAATATCTCTTTTTGAAAATTTCACTAATAAATCAATCCATGCTGCTGCATTTTCTGATACTTGTTCTTTATAAAAATCAGCATGGTTTATTAAGTCCTGTTTATATGTTTTGATGCTCTTTTCCCAGAGTTCATCTTCATATAAATTCGCAATTTCAAGAGCAGAAGACCTTGAACGAATACCTGCTTGATACACTTTTACTGATTTTATATTGGGTAACCCCAACTCTACAAGAATAGCTAATTCTTCAATAGCATCAGCTTCGTCTGTTAAATCTCGTTTCTTTACCTTCTTCGAAATTCCATTAAGAATCCAAGGTAAATTGAAAGAATAATGATTAGTTATTATTTTAATGGCATTTTCATGCTGTGAGATATCCGACATGACTATTCCACTTAACCACTTCCTCCGTATTTCTTTTGAGTCAACACTTTCTATAGATTCCCTTTCTAATACGTTTATATCATTGATTGTATTTTCAATATTTTCGAGCAGTAAAATTCGTTCTTCCAATGTTTGATCGCCGGCTATGTAATTTTGAACAAAGCCAATAACCTCATCCATTTTATCTTCAATTTGTAAATCAGAATTTATTGGTATTCCAGAAGATACCACATTTTCCCAGTCTTCTTTTTCTTCTCCAACTTTCTTTGTTATTCCTGTAATTCTGGCTTTTACAAACTTTATAACATCTTCACCAGTGATATCCTTATAGTATTGACTTTGTATATATGCTAAAGATTTAGTAAAATAATCATCAACCCATTCCAATACATTCCCTTCTGGATTATTAGAATTATGTAGTGATAGCAAACCATCATCAATCCAATCAAGAAGATCATTGATTTCATCGGATTGGTTTCCAATTTCAACGATACGGTTCTCGGCAAGTAAATTAATCAAGATATCAAAAGACAAACCATTTCTTAAAGATAAATTTTTTAATGCTCTAATTAAGGCTAAACATCCACTTTCCGCAGTATCAATATTGTCTTTATTTAAGTATTCCAAAATGATATTTTTTTCCCATCTAATTTTATTACGGTCTTTCTTTGTCACATCTTGAGCAACTAATATCTTACCTTCATGATCAACAAACGCACGACCAGCTCTACCTGCAATATTCCAAAAATCTCTTTTAGTTATGGGTTCTCCTGCTTGATATAATGTAGAAAAGATCACAGTAGATACCCCAAGATTTACTCCCTGCCCTAATGTTGAAGTCGCAATAATGACTCTTGGTTTTTCACTTCTCATTAATCGTTCCAATGGAAGCCGAACATCTGAAAGTAAATCTGCGTTATGGCAAAAAACTCCCAGTTTAGCAAATTTGAGCCATTCAGAATCTTCTCCATAAGATTCAATACAAGCTAACTTGAAGGCTTTCCAATTGGCTTTATTCTTAAATCTAAATCTACCATCTTCAGGCTGAATGCACTTTTCATATTCTCTTGCTAGAGTAAATACAGACTTCTTAGCACCAACAAATATTAAAACGGGACCGAAATTCCTTAGCTTATATGCAGTAGTCGCAATAGCTTGGTTCTTGTTCTCTGGAAAATAACGTATTTTTCTTTGTCTGGGTTGAAGAGGTAATTCTTGTCGTACTACAAAATTAGGGTTGAATGAGTTTCTTTCTGTATCACTGCTTCTCCAATTTAAATTTACAGAAGCGCCATTCCATTCCATTATTCCAATTCTTTCATCGGAAGGTCGCCAATTCTCTTTATACACATTATTGGAAGAACCAGTTAACCATTCAGATAAATCTTCGGCATTTGGTAAAACTGCAGACAAAAGCAAAAATTTACCTCCATTGATTCCAACATGGTATCTTAATTCTTCATAAAACATTTCATTGACAATAAGTCTCTTATTAGCTCCAAGTAAATGCCCCTCATCTACAATCACTAATTTAATACACGATAGAATATCCTTACTGCTTCTTAATAGCGCTTTGGCCTTTTCTGGGGTTGCTACAATTACTGATGATTCATTTATTATCTTCTCATCAAGTTTGCTAAATAGACTACCTCCATATAGATGCGATACTGAAATATCAAGATTACTAAATATTTCATCAAGCGAATTCTCTATTTCATAGGCTAACGATCTGAAAGGTGCTATGAAAAGAATTTTTGCATCAGGTTCATTTACCAGACAGTTTAAAATCGCAATTTCGCCAATTCTCGTTTTACCACTACTTGTTGGGATACTGACGATACTTCCATTTTGTTCGCTATTTAAAACTTTTGGTAAAGAATTTCTTTGAGTAAGAAATAGCTCTGTAATACTACCATTTTTATATACTAATGACTGTATGTATTTTAATGGAAAGTTATCTTTTGTGTTGAAATAATGTCCTAACACATGCCATAAAGAAGATTTTTTGAATCCCTCCATAATGAGAAGCAATAGCCGTATTACCCACCATATGTCTGGCTCTCCTTTTATTTCAGCTATTTCTTGAAGGTCTTTGAGATTGTGTCTCGCAATTTCCAAAAACTCATTGTTTCCTGTGTGATAAAATTGCACATAATAATTTAAGGCTTTTGCAATTATTATCTCATAGATTTTACCTGTATCATCTTCGTCAAAATTTTCGACAAGAGATTCATCATCATAATCGGAATCTGTGATAATTTGGTTTACCTCTGTTAATAATTGGTGGAAATATCTATTAAGAAATAAAGAAATCAAAGAAGATATTACAGTATCGCTTTCAAGTTTTCCTGTTAGGATGAATGACTTAGAGTATTGGAAAGAAACGTAATAAGAAAGTGCGGAAATCAGACAAAATAATTTTTTATTTTTTGTCTCTATGTTAATAGATCCGTGTATGTGTTCAAGAATTGAGGCTCCTTTCTCTAAAGAATGAGCAGCTTTTGTATAGTTTTCATTTTCAAAATAATTACACCCAATATTCAGATATTTGAAAGCAAGAATATTTAATTGTTCATCCTTGATAGTATATCGAGGAAAATTTTCTTGTGATTCTCTCGTATTATAAAGGATATATCTTGCATTAGCTTGGGCAATTAAATTTTGCAAAGTAGAGTCTGATTCTAATATCCGATAACTTTCTTCAATATGTTCTATATTCATAATAAATCGGGATTAGAGATTAATTCTTCCGCTTTTTCAAATACTGCTTTAATAAATTCTTCCGGCTCATCAATGCCAACAGAAATAAAAACCAAGTTAGGATTATCACTACTCAAATGTGTCTCCACTTTCTCAGATGTATCTGTATTGCTTAATAACAGACCGGCATAAATTAAATCACCTCTATCCTTTATGTCTTGTACTATATAATCATCTAATTTTCTGGCAAGAGATTCATCTGTTTTTGCTATTTCTTCTACTAAAAAAGTATATGATAAAGGGAGTGTATCCTTACTTAAGGAGCCAGCTATATCAGCAATTACGGCTTTGGATGGAGTTTTTCTGAACTTGGATTCCCCTAAATAAATTTTAATTTTCTCATTCTCATTTTCTTCAAACAAATCAACCATTAATGTGTCATCTCCTTTTATCGCCTGATCTACATTAGGATTATACTTTAATTTGAAGACTTTAATGAATTCTTTCTTTTGGGCCGTTTGAATATAGTCAGTCAAAAGAATTTCTGTTGCATTACCTTTCTTTACCTTATCTGCAATTGGTAATTTTCTATGTTGTTCCGCATATTTTGTAAAACCTAAACTTCTGTATTTTTCTTTTAGCCTGTCTATTCTAAATTGAGTATAATGGTGATTAATTATTTTTCTTGCCATCCATTCAATTAAGTCATCATCTACGGCAGTAGATTCTGTCAATTCTCTATGACATTTTGAATCAGAATCAGGAAGATCATTTACAGCAAGCCATTTACCAAATGGATGTGTATTGTCCGGATGCTCACCTATTAATCGTATTTGTTTTGTCATAAACTTTGCTTTAGATAAATTGAAGACCTACAAAGTTAGCAAATATCTGAAATACAGAAAGAATAATCCCTTATAACCTTAGTTCTCATTTGTTTTCATACGGTTCGAATTGATTCCAATGCCACAAGTGGTCAGTTTAGTTCCTGAATAACACACACTACTAATAATCAGAAAAATACAGCGAAAACCTATCTACTTTCGCTTTTCAAACCCATAAAAGCGAAATATTATGCAACAAGAAGATGATCTCCGGGGATTGGCAAAAGTAATGGACTTTATGCGTGCCCTCAGTATTTTATTTGTAGTAATCAACATCTATTGGTATTGTTACCAGCAGATGGCAAATTGGGGTATCAACATTGGTGTCGTCGATAAGATACTCGTCAATTTCGACCGCACGGCAGGTTTATTCCATAATATCCTTTGGACTAAACTCTTTACGGTGGTATTCCTTGCTCTCTCCTGTCTGGGAACAAAAGGAGTTAAGGAAGAAAAAATCACATGGAACAAAATCATTGGATTCCTGTCGGTTGGTTTCGTATTGTTCTTTTTTAACTGGTGGTTACTGGATCTGCCACTACCACTGGAAGCAAATGCAGGTTTTTATATCCTCACAATGTCCGTCGGATATATCTTCCTATTGATGGGCGGAACATGGATGTCGCGCTTACTCAGAAACAACATGATGGACGACGTGTTTAACGTCGAAAATGAATCATTTCAACAGGAAACGCGCCTGATGGGAAACGAGTATTCGGTAAATCTGCCTACACGTTTTTATTACCGGAAGAAATGGAATAACGGCTGGATTAACGTAGTAAACCCGTTCAGGGCTTCCATTGTGTTAGGCACACCCGGATCGGGTAAGAGTTATGCCGTTGTTAATCAGTATATAAAGCAGCAAATTGAGAAAGGATACTCACTCTATTGTTATGATTTCAAGTATCCCGACCTCTCCACAATAGCTTATAACCACCTATTAAACAATCAGGGCGGTTATAAGAAAGTACCTACTTTCTATGTGATAAATTTTGACGACCCCTCGCGTTCGCACCGTTGTAATCCACTTAATCCGTCATTTATGAATGATATAGCTGATGCCTACGAATCAGCTTACACCATTATGCTAAATCTGAACCGGACATGGGTACAGAAACAGGGCGATTTTTTTGTTGAATCTCCAATTATCCTTTTTGCCGCTATCATATGGTATTTACGCATCTATCAGGACGGAAAGTATTGTACCTTTCCTCATGCTATTGAATTTTTGAATAAACGCTATGAAGATATTTTCCCTATCCTAACCTCTTATCCTGAGTTGGAAAACTACCTCTCACCTTTTATGGATGCCTGGCTCGGTGGTGCGGCTGAGCAGCTCCAAGGCCAGATAGCATCGGCGAAAATTCCACTTTCCCGTATGATTTCTCCACAGCTTTATTGGGTCATGTCGGGCGACGAATTTTCACTGGATATAAACAATCCCGAAGATCCCAAAGTGCTTTGCGTTGGTAACAACCCTGATAGACAAAACATATACGGAGCAGCACTTGGCCTTTACAACAGCCGCATCGTGAAACTCATTAACAAGAAAGGACAGCTAAAAAGTTCGGTCGTTATCGACGAATTGCCAACGATATATTTTAAAGGTTTGGATAACTTAATCGCCACCGCCCGAAGCAATAAAGTAGCTGTATTACTCGGCTTTCAGGACTTTTCTCAGCTAAAGCGCGACTATGGCGACAAGGAGGCCGCCGTGGTGATGAACACAGTCGGCAATCTCTTTTCCGGTCAGGTTGTAGGTGATACGGCTAAAAACCTTTCAGAGCGTTTTGGAAAAGTATTGCAGAAACGCCAATCTATGACAATCAACCGTAATGACAAGTCCACATCCATATCTACTCAACTCGACAGCCTGATCCCCGCCAGCAAGATAGCCAATCTGACACAAGGTATGTTCGTGGGTGCGGTGGCGGATAATTTCGACGAGCGGATAGAACAAAAAATTTTCCATGCTGAAATAGTGGTGGACAACGAACGGGTAAAGCGAGAAACCGCCAAATATCAGCAAATACCTATTATTACCAATTTTGTCGATGAGGACGGAGTAGATAGGATGAAGGAAATGATTAAAGATAATTATGACTGTATCAAAGAAGAAACCCGCCAGATAGTGGAGAATGAACTGGAAAGGATAAAGAACGACCCGGTACTTTGTCATCTGCTACCGGATCAGGAGTAAACTGTTAAATAAAAAAGCCCTACATCATAATCATTTTTGTAGGGCTTGTATCATACAGAACTATATTTTTATATATCTTCCGACACTTGAAGTTGTGTTTCTTCTCCAAAGTTCTCAGGCAGGTATTCCTTGTACTTTGTTCTCAGGTATTCAAGACCTTCGTTATTATCTTGCAAAGTTATATTGAGTTTTTCTTTTATAAATTCATGTCTTAATTTCGCATCTGTTATGATATCTCCCCATCTCAAAACGAATACATCGAAATTATCCCCTTCGGAAACATGACCATATTTCCTATTCTTCTGATTTATTAATGGTTCTAATTCAGGCTTTATCTCTTTTGTGATTAAGTAGAACTTCCAACGAGTCTTATCTTTAGGAAATCGGGCGTCACTGGCTACCCTTGCAGCATAACCCTCTATCTGTCCTTTTTCCTTTATTCCTGCATCCACAGTAGGTTTTTTCAGTTCAATGACTAAATTTTCCTTACCTCTTTTTCCTAAACTATACTGTTGCCATAAACAAACATCTGGGATTGTTTGTAAATTGTCATTATCTTCTGATTCAACTACTTCTTCAAAATCTTCTCTTTGCAGGTGATCTCTGATATATGCTTTTAAAACATTCTTTAATGAAATATCATCAACCCCATAAGTATATTCATCACCAAAAATCCAAGTTTCCCTAACAATAATCTTGTGAAGATGCTTACGTTCTTTCACATCTTTATTATGTTCCTTATCGTAAATGAGTAGTTCCAATCCCTGTAAGAAATTCAGTCGGTTCTTGATTTCAGTCATAGTGTCGATTATACAGAATAAAGAAGTGTCTTCTAAAATATCAGCAAGTTCATCCTGCTTGTCCTTTGGGAGTTCAATAACTTCGCTTAATATTCTTTTAAGATTGACTGATCCTGATTCCAATGCCTCTTTAATGAGAGATAGTGTAAGTTTTTTTCCCTTATTATCCTGATCCCCAAAAGAGGGAAGGTATTCATTTACTTGTAATGCAACTATATCAAAAACCTGTCTTGTAGATTCTTCAACTATATTCTCAGGCTTATTTTCATATGGGTATATTTTTTCTCTCTTTAATTCCTCGATAAACTCTTTGGAATAAAGATGGAGTCGCTCTTTTAAATATTGCCTGGCTATCTTTTTTGCATCATTATATACCACATTCAGATCCTCATTCATTTCCCCCATGTTTAGGGTGTTTTTTCTGTGGAGTTCTTCTATGTATATAGATTGAATGAATATTGAAATGGGAAGAGATGATCTAATGCCCAAGTTATATTCAAGAAACGGTATCCCCTTAGTGTTGCAGAAATATGTTTTTTTCTTATTGTCAAATTGCCATTCAATAATTTTTATGACAAATGAATAAGTAAGGTTATTGATTTCATACTCCAAAGGTTCTTCATGGGTATTTTTAATCAAGGAGTCAAAATTCAACTCATTGCCATTAAAGAATATCTTAAAATTCTGATAATTAATCCAGAAAGAAGCGTATTTTTCTTCTATTTCTCTTCTGTTCTTTAGATTGAGTCCTTGTTCTGCATTAACATCATTGACATTCTGGATTAAAACCCGGAACCCCTGAGAACTTGCTCCTTTTGGCAACTGCTTTAAATCACTTATTTCTGAATGAGATAACTGCCCATTGCTGATTTTTATAGTAAACGTTTTATAACTATCCCCATCCTTATAAGTGCTGGAAAAAGTAACTAAATCACCTAAAGCTAAACTCTTAAATCTTCCTTTCCCCTCTTTACCGTGATATGACCTACCTCCAGGACTTTGAGTCGTATGCTTTTTTTCTGATCCTCCTAATTTACCAAATACATTTTTTGCTTTTTCATAAGACAGTCCATGCCCATTATCAATTACCTCTATTTCACTATAACCACCTAAACCATTCTTCTTATAGTTAATATGGATTTCTGTTGCATCTGCATCAATAGCATTCCATATTAATTCACAAAGAGCGGTTATCCCACTTGCTTTAGTGAGAGATTCTATATGGTCATGTTCAACTCCTAAGTCAATGATTGTTGGCATACTTATAAAAAATTACAGGGCAAATTTACATAAAAATCAGGAATTTACAGGCATAACGAATAAGCATATTTTTGAAATTTAATTCAGTAATCTTTTACTACTGTTATTACCCAGCCATGAATAATCCACGCCTGCGTTGGTAGCTTTCAAACCATATTTATTCACTATCTCATCCAGCAAGCTCTCATCCAAATGCAGGAATGCCCCGAGCAACGGGTAATCCGTCAGTCCGAAACCAATCATTATCCCGTCCTTTTCATCTTCCATACCCTGCATAAACACAAAATAATTGTGCGTATTGGTTCCGTCCATATTAAACAGTATTTCCTCATCCGTAAGTTGTGGCGGAGTAACCCCTTCGGGCATCAACTTATAATAATCGTAATCTACCCATCCCTGGCTGCGGTAAGACGAGAACAGTTCCCTTAACTGTTCGGTTGACAAATGTTTGATAGAATAAAATTGTTCGATCATACTTCAAAAATATCTCTGTCCAAAGGTAGGCAATATTCCCGGATAAGGAGAAAAACCACCTGTTTGATTTTTCCGGTGGCAGGAGTTCAATGCCACAAGTC
>JAQVZS010000021.1:32271-44758 GCA_028708075.1 Massilibacteroides sp. | reverse complement strand
AAAGAAACTTTAAAAAGATGCGTAGGCGGCTGATAATCTGCTCCGGCCGTATCGAATAAGTCGTTTGCTCCGATCGTAAACCGTATCCATCCCTTTCCGTACGAATAGCTGATGGTCTCCGCCAAATAATCGTTGAGATAGAAATATTCTGTCAATGGAAGCGGATAATACCCATCTCCGTCTTTCAACTCAACCTGTACTAAACCATTCTCAACAACAAAACTATCAAACCTCGAATCTTCAAAAATATAATAAAAAACGCCCTGTTCTACGTCTCGTTCCCAATGGCCTTCTTTTATCGTCATTTCAAACACATCCCATGTTGCTACCCCCGAAGGCCCCTCCGGCCCCATTGGCCCTTCACAGGAAAAGAATAGCAAGCTCAGGCAAACCCCTGTAAAAAAAGATAAAAACTTTGTCTTCATATTCTGTTCAGCTTAAATTGTCCCTATTTCGGAACCTTATCCAGCAAATATATATTGTTTTTTGGAAACATTTGCCGAATAAGCATCCTTTTCGCGTTTTTTCTGGCTTTTCAAAAACAAACGACTGATTTACATCCGGGAAACTGTATATTTGCAATTCGGTATACATAATAAAAAATGGATGGTATAACATTCTATAAAATCAAGAACATGACGATGATGTCAAAAAGTGAAATTAAAAAGGTAATTGTTTTAGGCTCCGGCGCATTGAAAATCGGACAGGCCGGAGAATTCGACTATTCCGGTTCACAAGCGTTGAAGGCACTGCGTGAGGAGGGTATTCGCACGGTGTTAATCAATCCGAATATTGCGACGATCCAAACGTCTGAGGGCGTGGCCGACACGGTTTATTTTCTGCCGATCACGCCCTTTTTTGTAGAGGAAGTGATTAAAAAGGAACGACCGGACGGGATTTTGCTGGCGTTCGGCGGACAAACGGCGTTGAACTGCGGTACGGAACTGTACACGAATGGAACGCTGGCGAAATACGGGGTTAACGTATTGGGGACATCGGTCGAAGCAATCATGAACACGGAAGACCGTGATCTTTTCGTTAAGAAATTGACCGAAATCGAGATTAAAACGCCGGTAAGCCAAGCCGTGGAGAGTCTGAAAGATGCTGTCGTTGCCGCATACCAAATTGGTTTTCCGGTGATGATTCGTTCTGCGTATGCATTAGGCGGTTTGGGAAGTGGTATCTGCCGGGACGAAACAGAATTACGGACATTGGCGGAAAGCGCCTTCACCTATTCCCCCCAAATACTGGTGGAAGAATCGTTGAAAGGCTGGAAAGAAATTGAGTTTGAAGTAATCCGCGACAAGAACGATCATTGCTTTACGGTAGTGAGTATGGAAAACGTAGATCCGCTGGGTGTGCATACGGGAGAAAGTATCGTCGTTGCTCCGACTTGTTCGCTGGACGAGCAGGAACTCGAATTGTTGAAAGACCTGTCTGTTCAAACGATCCGTCATCTGAATATTGTAGGAGAATGTAATATTCAGTATGCTTTTAATTCGGAAACCAATGATTACCGCGTGATCGAAGTTAACGCTCGGTTGAGCCGTTCGTCGGCACTGGCTTCCAAAGCCAGCGGTTATCCGCTGGCTTTCGTTGCCGCCAAATTAGCATTGGGCTATACGTTGGATCAGATCGGCGAAATGAATACGCCCAACTCTGCTTATAAAGCGCCGGAAGTGGATTATATGATTGTCAAGATTCCCCGCTGGGATTTAACAAAGTTCGTCGGCGTAAGCCGCCTGATCGGCTCGAGCATGAAATCGGTAGGCGAAATCATGTCGATCGGCAAAAGTTTTGAAGAAATTATCCAAAAAGGACTTCGCATGATCGGGCAGGGTATGCATGGTTTTGTCGGGAATCGGGATCTTTCTTTTGATAATTTAGACGAAGAACTGTCTAATCCGACCGACCTTCGCATCTTTGCCATCGCCCAAGCGTTAGAAGACGGCTATGGTATCGAACGGATCTATGAGTTAACGAAAATAAGCCCCTGGTTTCTGGGAAAGCTCAAAAATATTGTCGATTTCAGCCGGAAGCTCAGTGCGTACCAGGTAATTGAAGAGCTGCCGGAAGAGGTATTGAAGGAAGCGAAACGTCTGGGCTTTTCGGATTTCCAAATCGCCCGTTACGTAGAAAACCCCGAAGGAAACATGGAAAAGGAAGGTCTGCGTGTACGCAGTTTCCGGAAGAAACTCGGCCTATTGCCAACGGTTAAACGCATTAACACGATCGCCTCCGAGCATCCCGACTTGACCAACTATCTGTATCTTACGTACGACGGAAAAGAACATGATATTCCATATTATAAAAACGAAAAAAGCGTGATCATCCTGGGTTCCGGCGCTTACCGGATCGGTTCGTCGGTCGAATTCGACTGGTGTTCGGTCAATGCCGCACAAACGGCACGTAAATTAGGGTATAAATCGATCATGATCAATTACAACCCTGAAACGGTGTCGACCGACTATGACATGTGTGACCGGCTCTATTTCGACGAACTTTCGTTCGAACGTGTATTAGACGTGATCGATCTGGAAATGCCAAAAGGCGTGATCGTTTCGGTCGGCGGACAAATTCCAAACAACTTAGCGATGAAGTTGTACCGACAGCAAGTCCCCGTCCTGGGTACTTCGCCCCTATCGATCGACAGAGCTGAAAACCGTCATAAATTTTCTGCTATGTTAGATACGCTGGGTATCGACCAGCCTCGTTGGGCGGAACTAAGCAGTATGGAGGAGATCGATGATTTCATCGAAAAAGCCGGATTCCCGATCCTAATCCGCCCGTCGTATGTACTAAGCGGTGCAGCAATGAACGTTTGTTACACCAAAGAGCAAATGTTGGAATTTCTGGATCTCGCCGCCCGGGTGTCGAAAGAATATCCGGTAGTCGTTTCCGAATTCCTGCAGGGAGCGAAAGAGATCGAATTCGATGCTGTCGCCATGAACGGTGAGGTAGTGGAATATGCGATATCGGAGCACATAGAATTCGCAGGTGTGCATTCGGGCGACGCAACGTTGGTTTTCCCGGCACAGAAAATTTATTTCGAAACGGCGCGCCGAATTAAAAAAATCAGCAAGATGATCGCCTGCGAACTGAATATCAGCGGACCGTTCAATATTCAGTTTTTGGCGAAAAACAACGAAGTCAAAGTAATCGAATGTAACTTGCGTGCATCGCGCAGTTTCCCGTTCGTTTCGAAAGTACTGAAACGCAACTTTATCGAAACAGCAACACGCATTATGCTAGACGCACCCTATTCACAGCCGGACAAAAGTGCGTTCGACATCGACTGGATCGGCGTAAAAGCGTCGCAGTTTTCGTTCGCCCGGCTACACAAGGCCGACCCAATTCTGGGTGTGGATATGAGTTCGACGGGCGAAGTAGGCTGTATCGGCGACGACTTCAGTGAGGCTTTGCTATCCGCTATGGAGGCCGTGGGTAATACCGTCCCGGCAAAACATATCCTTGTTTCTTCGGGAGAAGCCAAAAGCAAAGTTGAATTGCTTGAACCTTGCCGTCAGTTGAGCGCGAAAGGCTATCAAATATATGGGACACACGGCACAGCGAAATTTTTAAACGACAACGGAGTCCCCGCAATAGCCGTCTGCTGGCCGGACGAAGAAGGCGATCTCAACATCATGGAGATGTTGAGCAACCATCGTCTCGATTTAGTCGTCAACATCCCGAAAGATCATACGAAAAGGGAACTGACCAACGGCTATCGTATCCGGCGCGCCGCGATCGACCATAATGTTCCGTTGATCACAAACGCACGTTTAGCCAGTGCCTTCATCGATGCCTTTTGTCATCTCGACCGGAAAGACATCCAGATCAAGAGCTGGCAGGAGTATAAATAAAAACAAAGTTTATGAACAAAAACAGACTGATCCCGGTATTTTCCCTCTTCGTCTGGGTTTTCAACCTGGCGACGGCACAACGAGTACCAGCTGTTTTTGTTCAAAATTACACGGTTGGCGATTATAAAGCCAGTTGTCAGAACTGGGGACTTTCGGCCTCAAACGAAGGGGTGTTGTATGTTGCTAATAATTCCGGACTGCTGACCTTCGACGGCAATTCGTGGCAGATTCATGAACTGCCCGGACAACCGGCAGTTTCGCGGGTAACCGTTTCTGAAAAGGCAGTCTATACCTTTAATGCAGGACAGGCGAATGTATGGACACGCAATAGTTACGGGTTGCTGCATTCGGAGGCATCCAACGACTTTCCTCCCGATTCGAAAGAAGAATCTCTACAAACGTCTCTTCCGTTCGTGTTTGCTCATGAACCGATAACAGCTACCGCGCAAATCGAGTCTTACTATTTTGTGGGAACAGCACGGGAAGGCTTGTTTATGACAGATTCGACGGGGACGGTTCTACTTCATTTAACGGCTAACAACTTACTACAAGATAATCAAATCCATGATCTGCTGGTTCAAAAAGACGGGCGGTTGTGGATCGCCATGGACAATGGATTAGCTTTGCTGAAGCTTCATCCTCCGATTTATTTATTGGGCGAACGCAGTCTGACGGGTAAACCAGAGCAAGCGTTCTTAAAAGACGGAACGATCTATCTGAAAAGCAACTCCGGCTATTTCAAACGCTCACTATCTCCGGATGATTCTTTTTCCCGCCTATCCGAAAAAGAGGCAAAAAAACTTTTTCCACCATCAAACACAGCCCATAAACCCCAACTTGAGCTGGCGGACAATGCCGGCGACTTAGGAGTTTTCAACGGTACGAACCGCATCTATCCTATATCCGAAAACAGTTTCTGGCTGGTTCAAAAAAATGAAGCCGGCCTTTTCTTCCGTGAAAACAAAACATTGCACCTGAAATGCCGCATCTTGTTCGATAATTATAACCTAAACTTAGTAAACCGGGGGAAATCGTTCATCCCGCTGAATGATACGCTGCATTTAGTTTCAACCATGCAGGGTGTCGTTCTACTGAACAGTCGGAAGATTCTCGTAGAAGGTGTGACATCACAAGCCTTACCCCGGCTGACCGGAATCGAATATACCTGCAATGAACGAAACACGCATTACTTGCCAACCGACAGCCGGAAATTGTCTTTGCCGCATAACTTCCGCGAACTGATCTTGCACGCAGGGACTTCCATCTTTACGTTGAATCAACCGATCAGCTATTGCGTAGAAGGCATCTCGCCGGACTGGTCGGCGTGGCAAAAAAATGGACGAGTCGCACTGCTACAATTACCGCCCGGGAAATATACCGTACGAATACGCACCTACACAATCCGGGGCCCATTTCCGGAAACGGACATAGACTTACAAGTGCGTCCGCCCTGGTACCAAACTTGGTGGGCAAAACTTTTCTATGCCCTGATCGTCCTTTTTGCCGCTTGGGGAATGACATTCTTATATTTAAAAAACCAACGAAAAAAAGAAAAAGAACGGTTGTTGGCCGAACGAGCTGCGGAACAACGGCGTCTCCAACAATTGAAAAACGAAATGCTCGAAACGGAATTGCAAACGATCAACGACGAATTGACCCGGCAGACTTCCACTCATGTCCGTAAAAACAATCTGATGCAATCGTTACTAAAAGAATTGGAAGAACAGAAAAAAACAGCAGGAGAACATTTCCCCGATAAAATGTATAAAAAGCTAAGTTCTGCCATCGAAAAAAACCTGAACGATCAGGAAGACTGGAATGCATTCGAAACGTATTTCAACCGCGCGCACCGCGATTTCACCGAACGGCTGTGTCAAGCATACCCGGACATTACGCCCGGCGACCAGCGTGTCTGCTGCCTGTTGCGCATGAACTTGTCAACCAAAGAAATCGCCTCACTGCTCAACATTTCCATACGCGCCGTTGAATTGCGCCGTTACCGCTTACGGAAACGGATGTCGCTCGAAAACAACACCAACCTGACCGAATTTCTGATGCAGTTCTGACTTTACTCTATTTCGGCTTAATTTGTTTTTTTTTGACATCTATGACATATTTTGGGAAAGCATATCCTCCCGAAGGACGTAATGTTTCGACGATACATCCTATTTTTTTTGCAATATAATACATGATGATCAGAAGTTTCCGGTTGTTTTCGTTTGTTTCCACTTCAATAATTCCACTATCTCGATTGATGCATCTGATTATTTCATCAGCTTGTTTTTTGGTAAGGGGTGAAGTAATACCCTGCATATTTATTTTTGTTATTATTCCATCCTTAAAGGGAAAATCATTTGTTGTCCAATCATCAAAATGAAGTAACAGAGGAATGAATTTATTTTTATAATAATTATCTCTGCGCCCACTCAGATTAATAGCATCATTAAACCCTGATTTTAAATCTCCATCCAGAAAACAACCTTCACCACCAATATCCACATGTAGAAAACCATCAGAATATTGTGTTAAAAAATTACTATCTATGAAAGATTCTTTTCCAATTTTAGACACTTCAATAGCCCCATTGAATCTCTGATATATCTTTTCATACAAAGATCTTGTAGAACTCTTACATTCAAATTCATCAGGATACTCTTTTCTCCATCCATTTAACGGTTGATAGACATCACATGAAGGAGACCAATTCCAAAAATCCTTCTCTTGTAATCTTTTTTCCGCTTCCTTATCAAAAGCATCATCAAAAATGGGACGTAAGTTTGGCGTGTTGCCCTTAGATGATTTAACGGCGACAACAATCGCCCCAACAACTACCGCCGCAGCCAAGATTGACAAGCCTGCTATAAGTCCCCACGGAGGAGTGACTGTAGCTAAAGCAGCAGGAATTTTCACAAACGGAAATAACCAATTCTTATCTGTATCCGAATTTACCTGTTGCCAAACAGCCTGCTCAACAGCCTTGGTTACGGGCGTAAACAGATCCTGATGAGTAAAGTCTTTATTGGAGATCAACTTTAATAGTTCAACACTGTCGTTCGCCGTATTTCTGGGTAAATCTTTTATAAACGAAAGTGCCTTAAAATCGAATTTAGCCCCCTTTGTAGCTTTAAATTTGAGCAGCCAGGTTTGTGCTTTAGGATCATTCATGATGAAAGCATCTTTATCATCTACCGAGTGAAGATAAAGTCGTTTATCCTTATTTGCCTTCAACGCGGCCGAAAAATCAGAGTCCACTTTAAATGAGACATCGCCTACAGAGGAACTTACAGAAGCACAGATGATTTCTGTATTTTCACTTGTTTTTATTGGGAAACAGTATTCTACATCTTCTTTTAAAGAATCCTCTGTCTTTAATCTCAAATAATTTAAATTATCATTTAGAATTCCATAGACAGTTAATTCTTCCGAATCTTTTATCGGACAAGCATATAAAGTCAGGGCGGAAACGCAAAAATTGTTTACTACCTTTCCGCCCAGACAAGCCAAAGCAAATCCTTCGGGGAATACATACTCTACGGTTTCTGATTTTTCCGGGGTATAATAAGTAATTAATCCTATTTTTTCACGCTTATTTGTGTCGAATAAAAGTTTGGTAATCATCGTATCCAAAGAATTCCATGAACAATATTCTACGGTTACTTTTTTTATGTATTCATCATCATCAAATTGAATAACAGAGCTATAATCACCTCCAGGACCCCCATGCCCGGGTAATTCCTGATCGTCATAAAACAGCTTTATGGAATCCATGAAAGCACCCGATCTAAATGCAATCTTACTGGGAAACTGGAATTTATTCTCGTTGGGTAATGATTGATATAAAAATAAATCCGTCCAGTTTTCACCTTCTCCTTCCAGGAGTGCGTGAGTTAAAAATAAATTTTTTTTCATAACTTAAATGTTTTAAGTTTAACAATCCTATTTCAAAAACACCATATAAAGATAAAAAAACGCGAGCATTCACAAGCTCGCGTTTCACAATTTCTAATAAGTTCACTCTTCTGTGTAATAAAAAACAGAAATAGATATTATTGATCCTTTATATATAGTTACATAGTTAATTGTTATATCCATTTTAAATAACTGTAACCGACCTTCACAGGCAGGTACAGCCTAGAACTTTTTTTTAATAACTTACTGAACAGCCTTTCTTTTCGTCCGTCGCAGAGTACTTATTCCTTTTTTCAGAAACATACAGACTGTCGATTTTAACACATTTTTTAATGTCACAAGGACATATATTATACTATTTTTTTTATTTCTCTATTTAATGACGTTTACAAAAGTTGTCTCGGGTAACCCGAAACAACTTTTGTTCATCCACGGGCTCCACTTTCACAAGCGGAGCCCGCCACAATTCTTACTTTTTTAACGCTCACACTTTTTCTCTTTCTCAAGTTACTTGCCTCCACCCCTCAAAAGAGAGAGGAGGCTCGTGCGTACACTTAATATATTAATTATTAATTATGTTACAAGTTATTTTACAACCGCTTTCACTGCTTCTTCTCCTGCAACAGCCACGATCACGATACCCTTTGGAGCAGCGATCGTTTCGTAGTCTGATGTAAGGACAGTGCTAGCGATAGTCTGACCTAAGATATTGCTTACCACAACGCTCTTACCGGCAGCACCGCTGATCGTTACACTACCTGCTCCGGAAAATACGCTAAATGTAGCAGCTTCAGGAGTAGCCGCATTACTTGTCGGCGTTTCTGCGCCTTCCAGATTTACACGCATAGCATTCGCTAAAGTAGCATCCAGTACGGCAACACCGTTTACACTCTTCATATAGGTATTCCGACCTTCGCTTTTCACGATATAGGCTCCGCTTTCTTCATCTAATATAAATTGGAAACGATAGTCTTTTACATTTGGTGCAACAACTACTTTTCCGTCTACTTTCTTCTCTGCAATAGAAACAACTACTTCTGTATCACCATTCCAAACTTTCAATGTATCGAAGTTCACGATCTGAGCATTACGGAATTGAAGTCTTGTTAAACTATTATAGGTATAGTCTGTTTTGTCTACCTTTGCATTTGCAGCAGAGTCCGCAGCAGCATACAGATATAACCGTTTAGCATCTGCACCCTTAGAGATATAATAAGAAGAAGTAACCACATCTTTTCTGGTTCCACGTACTGTATAAGAAGCCGTATCCAGGAAGAAGGTAAAGTCGGCTTCTTCGTAAGCAGATTTCAAATCTCCTACGCGGGCAACTTTTGCAAAATTGTTTTCACCAACAGCAATCATATCACCATTCAACCCTTTCAGCTGAATATGTTTCGGCAATGTGAAAAAGCTTTGAGGAGCATCTTCTTCGGCAATACTGAACAAGTCGTTCTTAGCATTCATCGCAGCCGGATACAAACGAGCTGTTTGTGCGTTTACGGCTATTTTATACGCTGAGCTTCCTTCGGCCAATACATAGTTTCCGGCAGCACCTGTTTCAACAAATGCGAAGGTTGCTGCTTTTGCAGAAGCTGTCGTCAAATACAATTTTGAAGTTGTCGCATCGTAAGCAAGGTATTCTTTACCTGCCGTTGCCGTTGCAGAGGCTTTCGTATACAACTTATACTGTGCAGCCTTCAATTGTTTTGCCACGCCTTCGATTTCAGCTTTTCCGTAAGCGGTTGCAGCTACAGCTTCTTCCATTCTATACAATACTTCATTTTCTTTCAATGTCAAACTGGAGTCGGTAGCAGACACAGTATTGATAAACAATTTGCCCAACAACGGAGAAGAAGTCTGTACTTTATATGCTTTGTTCGTGATTTCAGCTTCAGTGAAGTTCTTAAATCCTACGTAAACATCATCTCCATCTACATCTGCTTCTACCAAACCGATCGTATCACCGGCAATTATGTATTGACCTGCAATCGCTTTGCCGTCATTATCTTTTACCGTGTTTGTAACACCTACGAATAGTTTTGCTGTATTGGCACGGTTTGTAATGGTATAATAACCTTTTTCAATACCCGAAGCTTTCTCTACAACGAATTGAGCATACGGATTGAACGGTTGTTCTGCGTCAACAAAATGTTCAACAACATTTACCGGACTCCAATCATAAAATTTACCAAAAGTTTCTTCGTCTATTTTGCTTAAATTCTTTACATAATAAATCTTCGTCACATCGATTTGAGCATCGCCTGCACTACTTGCTTTTGCGAACGGTTGAATCAGAGGTTTTACGTAATCAGTTGTAGTTCCTACTGCTGTCAACACATACGTATTTGACAATTTAGCCAAAACAACTTCTTTTGTATTGCCGGTAACCGCTTCTACTTGCAACGGTTGAATACCATCTGAGTAGATATCATCGTTTAAATAATTATCCGTTGAAAAAGAAGTAGTAGTCTGAGTATATTTCAATCCACCCAAAGCATCAATAAACGCCTGTTTTTCTGCTTTTTTATCTGTTGTTGAAGAAGAAGATAACCCAGTCACATATGTTTGAGCAGCAATAATCAAATCAGAACCTGCTGTACCAACAGAAGCATGATACGTATAAGCTGTTGCATCAAAGTGCGCAGCAGCAAAAGTTTCATCGGCAGATAATGTCTGCCCGCCAAAACTCTGAACCGCCGTTACCAATTGGTCAAAAGCAGTAGTAGTCCCCGAAGTGTAACCAGCCTTAGTTGCAAGATGATCCAAAGGAGCAAGAACTAATTTTTTCGGAGCAGTTACAGAAGTAATCACTAAAGAATCTTTCGCAATATTATACTTCCCGGTGAAACCTGCCGTAAACGGATGACGCTTTCCGGCTGTTGTACGTGTTGCAAATGCAGTAGCATCAGAAGCTGCAGAAAGCACCCCTGCTGTATTATATATCGGTTCATACGAAACGGTATCCACAACCAATTTAGGCAATGTTTTCGCAACATCATAATAGGTATAGTCAATTACCAAGAATTTCTTTTTATCAAGATTTGCAGCTGATAAATCATTCGTACCTCCTTTTACTGTTTCTCCGTTCCAAAGATAGAATTTAGTATAATCAGTAGAATCCACTGGAGCGGCGTATGTATCCTCGCCTTCATCTCCTAAAGTACCCAACGTAGGCTTTCCAAAAGGTAGCGCTGTCCATTTCACGCCGGTCAATGCATTAGTTTCGCCGGTACTGACATCTTTTCCGTTATTAAAGAAAAGTTGCTTGTCGTATCTTGCCAGCAAAGAATTGAAATTGTATGCTGTCAAATTTATTTCCTCAGTAGGAGAAGTAGCAGTCAGAACTAATAACGAGCCCGTAACTTTACTTAAATCAGTACCCGCTACTGAATGTAATTTAAAATCAGAACCCAAATAGAAAATAGAGTCCTTTCCGGTTTCATATTTAATCGCATAAAGGCCTTTTGCATCACTCCAACTCCAAAGCGAATTACCGGTCGGATCGATCTTGGCAACCGCAGAAGTTACACCACCGTTATCAGTCGCCAATTTAAACGCCAACAATTCCTTGCTGTATTTATTCACAAACTGATAGGTCTTTACAATACCGCTAGTCGTTTGGGTTTCTTTAACAAACACTTGCCAAAGTTGTTTATCCAAATCGTCAAACCCTTTACCTGTTGCAAAAGCGTTGGCATTAATAACGGCAGTACTCGCTTCCCCATCCAGAGAAGCAGGAGCAGGAGCAGCTGTGTTATCCAAATACACATTGCTTGTAGCACCGTATTGCAGATAAATATAATCTCCACTCTTGACGTCACCCGGCCCGGCTGCCATCGCGCTGAAGGAGAACCCACTTGCTACCGTTAAGGCAGCTAATAATGTAGAAAATCTCTTGTTCATAATCAATCTAATTTTTTATTAATAATAGTGTTATCAAAAATTTCGAAAACTAGCCTATTAATTAATGTATAAATGGTGTACATATTATACGTTCCTTTAATTTGTACAATAGAAAAAGAGGTTTGTCAAGGAAAGTAATACTTTCGTACAAGGAAGGATAATCAGTGGATAAGAATAAGTTACGAAAGCGAAAAAAAAACAGTAAAGCTCTTGCACGTATCGATGGAATATCTATCTTTGCTGTTGATATTAATTGAACGTAATAGCTATCTATTCGGACTATTTATCCCATTTTCAGCGCATTAATCCTTTCGCAATCTAACTGGGGCTCTTAAATTCAAACTAAATCATTCAACAAAATCGTGAACAAAGTCGTTTTGCGGACTTTTTTCGCCATTTTCGTCGGCATATAAACGCTTACGAAACGCATGGACGCCGTTTATCGGTAACTTCCGGATCAAGCGGTACAGACGCGCCAGAGATAAAAGAGGCGCAAACCATCTAACTCCGGGCAAAAATACGATTTTTTATTTGAAAAACAAATAACAGGCTCTCCAAATACATAGACGTAAATATCCGTCTCCCCCCGAAAGAAGAGGAAAAAACAGGAACTTCGGTCGACTTATTTACACGTTCGACCCGTTATTTACGACAAAAAACTCAGCCCATGCACGATAGCCCCGGGGGCATATGCCCCATTTGCCAGACCGACAAAAGCTGCGAAACCGTCGGCTCATCTTTTCGCTGATAAATCTCGTCGACTTTATCGCGCAAACGTCTCAGCCAATGCCGACGAGCCACGTCCGATAATT
>JAQVZS010000021.1:0-32171 GCA_028708075.1 Massilibacteroides sp. | reverse complement strand
GGCATATGCCCCATTTGCCAGACCGACAAAAGCTGCGAAACCGTCGGCTCATCTTTTCGCTGATAAATCTCGTCGACTTTATCGCGCAAACGTCTCAGCCAATGCCGACGAGCCACGTCCGATAATTGTCTTTAATCGTCCAAACCTCAACTTCTTGTTTCATGCACTGATTCAACAGCCCCATAATCATCAACAGATTACGCCCCAGACGGGACAATTCTGCACAAATCAGTACATCCCCCTTTTTCATCCGTTTCAACATGCGCCCCAACTTCCGTTCTTCTACGCGCTTACAGCCAGAGATCGTCTCTTCGATCCAAGCATCTACCTTCAATTCTCCCTTGCGGACAAACTCCTGTATCTCGAACCGCTGGTTCTCTACCGTCTGTTTGTCCGTACTTACTCTGATATAACCATAAACCATACTAAAAAAATTTAACTATAATATAAAAGGATATGTATTGGTTAAATCGAGAAATAATGAGGTTTAGTATACATGCTGTGAGGAAAAAAGTAATACAAACACTATTTAATCAAAAAAATAACCACACTGGTTTACTGTTATTCATAATAAACAGTCCCGGGCACCCTTTGGTTCTTCTCTCCCCCTCTCTCCCCCGTACAGAGCCTGAACAAAAGATCCGGAAAAGGCCGAAAATAACGCTACGGGAAAGAGATCAAAAAAATATGCTTACTTTTATGCTTTATCACAACACGTCATTAAGCAAATTTAATTATGAACAAAAAAATTGTCTTGGTATTCGTTTCGATATTTACCGGGTTCTTTTATGGAAAAGCTCAACCGGCCGTTTATATGCGGCCTCCGAAAGTCATCGAAGAGATCGCGCTGGCGAAACTTTCGCCGATAGTTGTCGTAAGTCCGGATCAACAGTGGATGGCAGAACTGGAACGCTCTCCGCTCCGTTCGTTAGCCAAAATGGCCCAGCCGGAATTAAAATTAGCCGGAATACGTATTCATCCGCAAACGTTCAACCGGAGCAGAATAGCGGAATATACCGGCGCTTCTTTGCTCCGATTGAAAACAAAAGAGAAAAAAGAAATCACGGGATTACCTGCCGGTGCGGTGATTGTGGACGTTTCGTTTTCGCCGGAATCGGACAAATTGGTGCTTGCCGTAGAAGAAGCGGACGGCGTTTATTTATATCAGGCCGCATTTGAGGATCCCCAAGCACATCGGCTAACCGACCGTTCGCTAAACGCAACAAACGGAATAGAAATACAATGGATAAATAATAACGAATTGCTAACACTGCTGGTGCCGGAGGATGGGAGAAAAGTGCCCGAAGCTCCGCTTGTTCCTTCCGGCCCCGTGATTCTGAAAAGTACAGGAAAAGCCATGCCCGTACGTACCTACCAGGATTTGCTCAGCAACCCCTATGAAGAACAATTGTTTACGTATTATCTGACTTCCCAACCGGCACGAATAAGGCAAGGAGAAGTGATTATGGTCGGGAAACCGGCGTTATACGACCGATTCAGCTTGTCGCCGGATAAATCCCTGCTGCTTGTTTCGGAAATCCAGACACCGTATTCATATCAAGTGCCGTCTTATTATTTTCCGCATACTTATTATATCTCTGACTTGGAAGGAAACAAGGTACAACAGCTTTTCGACCATCCGACAATCTTCTTACCCACAGGCTACGATGTAGCGTCGGCATATCCCCGCTCTTGCGGTTGGCGCGCGGATAAACCGGCAACAGTATATTGGGTGGAAGCACAAGACGGCGGCAATCCGCGGGAAAAGAAAGTCGAATATATGGATATCGTTTACCAGTGGGATTATCCGTTCGACTCGTCGAAAAAGGAATTGTTCCGGACGCAGAGCCGTTATGATGGGATTCAATGGGGAGACGACCAACTGGCTTTGATCCGGGAAAGTTCGCGGGCCACGCGCCGGGAAAAAACATGGGCTTTTGCACCGGGCACATCTGCGCAACCACAATTATTGTTCGACCTTTCACAAGACGATGATTACAATAATCCCGGAACTCCGGTAACGATACGGAACCCCTTCGACCGTTGGGTGCTTTACACTACCAAACAGCACGACGAATTGTTGATGATCGCTCCGGGTGCGTCTCCGGAAGGAAACAGGCCTTACCTGAGCCGTTTCAACCTGAAAACGAAAACACACACGGAACTCTGGCGAAGTCAGGCACCATATTACGAATCGATCGTCGCCATCATCGACCCGGCAAAACGGACATTCATCACCTCTCGCCAATCGGTTGACGAACCCGCTAATTTCTTTATTCGAGACCTGAGACGAAAAAAAATAGACCGTGTCACGAATTATCCCAACCCTTACCCCGCTATGGCAGGAGTCGCCAAAGAAAAAATCAGCTATAAACGGGCAGACGGAATAAATCTGACGGCAACGGTTTATCTGCCCGCAGGATACGATAAAGAAAAAGACGGACGGCTGCCGGTGCTGATGTGGGCCTATCCAAGAGAATACCGATCAGCGGCCGATGCCTCACAGGTAAGAGGTTCTCAATACCAGTTTACGACGATCAGTTACGCTTCGCCGGTTTACTGGGTGCTGCGGGGCTATTGTGTAATGGACAATGTGGAAATGCCGATTGTGAGTATCAATGGAGCCGAACCAAACGACAATTTTATTCAACAGTTGACCATGAACGCCGAAGCGGCGATCCGCGAAATCCATGATAGAGGAATAGGCGACACTGCCCGTGTAGCGATCGGCGGACATTCGTACGGCGCATTCATGACCGCTAATCTGCTGACAAACACAAAACTTTTCAAAGCCGGAATCGCCAGAAGCGGTGCCTACAACCGGACGTTAACGCCTTTTGGGTTCCAGGCGGAAACCCGTACTTATTGGGAAGCGCCCGAGGTGTATAATGCCATGTCGCCCTTCATGCACGCCGACCACTTAAGTGGCGCTCTGTTATTGGTTCACGGCGAAATGGATAATAATTCCGGTACCTTTCCAATTCAGTCGGAACGATTCTTCAGCGCGATCAAAGGGCATGGAGGCGTTGCCAAATACGTTGTTCTGCCTTACGAAAGCCACGGTTACGCAGCAAAAGAAAACATCCTGCACCTGCTTTACGAATGCGACCAATGGCTGGAAGAATATGTAAAAAATGCGAAATAGCAATCATCCCGGATAGCCCTTTCACAGAGAGCTATTCGGGATCTTTCCGGTCTTTCGGAAAGACAAAAGCCACATACAATTGAAGAAAAGCGGAAATGCTCAAGCAAAGAATCCATTCGTTCCGCTGTTTAAACATGAACACGGAAGTAATGATCATCAGTAAACCTGCGATCTGATTGTAACGCTGCAGGCGGCGTTTACGAATCTCTTTTTCGTTCGGCTCGGTAACGTAACAAAGCGTAAGTCCAGCAGCACCCACGCCAAAAAGATACGCTGCTCCCACCCAATGGGTAATATAAAGAATTGTCCCTGTCAGAAGACATAAAGCAGCTAAAATGTACAGTACAGACCGGATCGATTGTTTCATGATTTATTTTTTAATAATAAAAACATCCTCATCTTTCTTTTTCATCAAATACTCCTCACGCGCGAAACGCTCCAGCCCTTCCTTATCGGTATGCAGGTGGTTAAGTTTTTCCTGATTCAGGCGAATCTCGTCTTGATAAAATTTAATTTCCTTCTCCAAATCACGTATTTTTTCGTCATACTGATAACGTTTATACAAATTACTGTCTCCACCAACAAAGGTCAGTGCCAGAAAACCGATAGTCACCACGACATACGGATTCACCTTCGACAGATATTTATTATAAAATTCTTTTAGACGCATCGGATCTTGTTTGATACAAAGGTAAAATTTTTATTTCAACACGGTAGGATCCGTTTTACAAAAAGGAGAAAAACCGCATAAATTTTATTGATAAACCAACAGAAATATTCAATGTTTTTTTATACATTTAACTGTTGAATGAATTTAATTTCGTGACCTGTAATGGAGCCGTAATAAAAAGTGAACGGTAAATCGACGATTGGGCGGCTAGAAAAAGTATGGAACTTTAATAACAGAACAGGATTTATAATAAACTAAAAGGAAACGATATGAAGAGAACTCACGAAAATATTTGTCCAGCAAAAGGAAATACCCCTCATGATTTTGTTTTTTTCCAACGTTACTATCCTTTTGATATCCGCGAGGGGCATACCGAAAAACATTACTTTATTTTTTTAACAGAAGGAACGATTCTTTGTTCTTTTAACGGTGAAAAGCTGATCGAGCAAAACTCGCCGTCCATGTTTTTGCTTCCGAAAGGATCGATATACAAACTGCAGGTTGCGAATCATTCATCTATTACAATTATTCCGGTGATCAGCCCCTATTTTTTTTCTTCTGTTTTAAATAAAGAAGAATACAAAAACAACACACAGCCAGCGGAATATGGTTTTGCCCTTAAAATAAATACTGTAATTTTAAAGTTTTTATATCTGTTTAGCGACTTTTATTTATCGGGGTTTTCAGAAAGCGCATATCTCGAACTAAAGATGACCGAATTGCTTTTTTTAATTGACAAGATATATCAGATAGATGATAAACTGCGCTTTTATTCTCCAATCATCGATGAAGAGTTCCTTTTTGCCGACAAGTTGATCAAAAATTACAAACAAGCCAGAACGGCAAAAGAACTTGCCGAATTATCGTTTTACAGTTTGTCCGGGTTTGAGAAAAAATTCCGGAAATATTTCGGGCTGTCGGCTGCTCAATGGCTAAAACAACAAAAAAAGACAGATATTTACCATGACCTTCTAAACAGCGACAAAACATTTAAAGAGATAAGTGCGGAATACGGTTTTTGTTCCGTTACTCATTTCAATAATTATTGTAAAACGGCACTTGGGGACACTCCCGGCAAATTGCGAAAAAAAGTTCTCACCTCTGTTTTTTACTGAATTTTATTCAAAAAGACGATCAGGTTAAATAGTTAGACTACATTTTGTAATGTTTATCCATTTAGATGCCTCTATTTTTGTCAAGATAGAGAAGCGGACTTTTTCATTCAAACGTCCGCATTAAAACGTATTCCTTCAAAAAACAGATTTTAACACATTCTTTTAGCTTTATAAAAATTACATATGAACGAAAAAACACGAGATTTATACACTTATAACCTGGAGCAAGGTTATCATCGTTTTTTTTTTACGTACGCTGAGCCGCAAAACTCAATCGAACTTGTCTCTAAAAACCATTTGTTCGTTTTTCTGACCAAAGGATCTGTCCGCATAAACATTGAATCCTACGAACCTACCGAAGTTCGGGCTCCTTCATTTTTTTTAATTCCTAAAGGAATGTATTACGAACGGATTACACTGGATCCCTCGGAAATAGGCGTATTGCCATTTAATCGTCAAATTGATTTAACCTATACCCCAAAAGATAATTCGACGAAAAAAGAGAAAATAACAGTTGGTTCAAACACGTTAAAAACAATCTGTATATTAAAAATTGAGTTTGTTTTATTAAAATTCATTGATCTCATAAAAGAGGTTTGTTCGTACGAATCTTTGGGAGAAGACTATTTCCAACTAAAAACAAAAGAATTGATGTATCTCATGGAAAAAGTCTACACTTTGCAGGAACGTCAAAAATTTTTTTGCCCGATCTTCAACAATGAATATACTTTTTCCGATTTTGTGTATAATAACTACAAAAAGGTCAGGACAGTGAAGGAACTCGCAGATTTGTCCTGTTACAGTTTATCCGGATTTGAGAAAAAATTCCGGAAAATTTTTGGCATTGCACCATCCAAATGGTTAAAGAAGAAACTATCCATGGCCATTTATAATGAAATCGTGAGAACCAATAAACCTCTAAAGGAAATAAGTCTGGATTACGGTTTTTCTTCGCCTTCTCATTTCAATAATTTCTGTAAAACAACTTTATATGGGACTCCCGGAAAGCTGAGAAGACGCATTGTCATCCCTGATAACTCTTTGATTTCGGACGAGTAATCAGCCTGCTAATTCGGGTCAAACGAATCAGGAATAGTCTTATTTTTCAAAAACTTATTCTTTAATAAGGAATTCTTTGGAGAAAACAAAGCTTACTGGTTTTTTGACGGGTAATACACCTTTACAGACTTAATTCGTATAAAGTGTAAGAGGAAACTATATATTAATTGAGAACTGAAAGATAGTTTTGCTGTTTTCTTTTAAATTATTTTGGAAGTATCGATTATTATACTACATTTGCATCGTCAAAACAAGTGGTAATAGTTGAATTTAATGATAAGCTGCATTTTACATAGCATTATTCTCGTGGTGGTCCTTCTAGTCATTAGCAGGTAATGGAGAAAGGTGTGTAAGATGTTTGATGCTTGATAAGATATTCTTAAGGCCTTTCTCAAATAAGAGAAAGGCTTTTTTATTATGCTTGTCACGAACAAAGTAATAAATTATTAGGTAGATTTTGAGATAATGAAAGATTCGTTAAGGAGTTCGTTCAGTACGCAAGGCCGCCGAATGGCGGGGGCGCGTGCGCTCTGGCGTGCCAACGGCATGAAAGAAGAGCATTTGGGAAAGCCAATTATAGCGATTGTAAACTCGTTCACACAGTTTGTTCCCGGCCATGTTCATTTGCACGACATCGGACAAATGGTTAAAGAGGAAATTGAAAAGGCCGGTTGTTTCGCGGCCGAATTTAACACAATTGCCATCGACGATGGGATTGCGATGGGTCATGACGGAATGTTGTATTCTTTGCCTTCGCGCGACCTTATCGCAGATAGCGTAGAATACATGGTTAACGCGCATAAAGCGGACGCAATGATCTGTATCAGTAATTGCGATAAGATAACGCCGGGAATGCTGATGGCTGCCATGCGGTTGAATATTCCGGCGGTTTTTGTATCCGGAGGGCCGATGGAGGCGGGAAAAGCGGATGGTAAACAGTTGGATCTGATCGATGCAATGGTACAGGCCGCAGACGATTCCGTTTCGGATGAACAAATACGGAAAGTTGAACAGGTTGCGTGTCCTACCTGCGGTTCCTGTTCGGGGATGTTTACGGCAAATTCCATGAATTGCCTGAATGAAGCGATCGGATTAGCACTTCCTGGTAACGGAACGATATTAGCAACTCATGCCAACCGGCTGCGCCTGTTTAAAGAAGCTGCCGCTTTAATTGTAAAAAACGCCTATAAATATTATCGTGACGGAGAGGAGAGTGTACTGCCCCGTTCGATCGCAACCAAGGCGGCGTTTATGAACGCGATGGCGCTGGATATTGCAATGGGGGGATCAACAAATACAGTTTTACATTTGCTGGCTATCGCACATGAGGCGGAAGTCGATTTCACGATGGACGATATCGACCGACTTTCGAGAAAGACGCCCTGTTTATGTAAAGTGGCGCCAAATACGAACAAATATCATATTCAGGATGTGAACCGTGCCGGGGGAATTCTTTCGATCGTGAGCGAATTAGCGAAAGCCGAACTGGTGGATACGTCGGTCAAACGCGCTGACGGATATACCTTGGCGGAAGCAATCGATCGCTATGCTGTGACCAGCAAGCACGCGACGGAAAAGGCACTTCAATTGTATAAATCAGCACCCGGAAACCGCTTCAATTTAGTGATGGGTTCGCAGGAAAATTATTTCGACACCCTGGATACCGACCGTAAAAACGGATGTATCCGCGATATAGAGCACGCCTATTCTAAGGATGGCGGTTTAGCAATTTTGAAAGGAAACATCGCACGGAATGGTTGTGTGATCAAAACCGCCGGCGTGGATGAAAAGATCTGGAAGTTTACCGGCCGTGCCGTCGTTTTTGATTCGCAAGAAACGGCCTGTAACGGAATATTACGGGGTGACGTAGTTGCCGGCGATGTAGTAGTAATTACCTATGAAGGGCCGAAAGGAGGACCGGGAATGCAGGAAATGCTCTATCCGACGTCTTACATCAAATCCCGCCATCTGGGAAAAGAATGTGCATTGATTACTGACGGACGGTTTTCCGGCGGAACTTCCGGATTGTCCATCGGGCATATCTCGCCGGAAGCGGCAGCCGGTGGAGAGATCGGCTTAATACGTACAGGCGATATCATTGAAATCAACATTCCCGAACGTTCTATTCAAGTAAAATTAAGCGATACCGAATTGGCTGCACGTCGCGCAGAAGAGGAAGCTAAAGGAAATAAAGCTTTTACGCCGCCTGTCCGAGAACGTAACGTGTCCAAAGCCTTGCAGGCTTATGCTAAAATGGTATCTTCTGCCGATCAGGGGGCAGTACGTATTCTTTGATTAAATAAATGAAAGTTAGTATCATATGGAGAAACAAAAGATAACCGGATCGGAGGCTTTACTGAAGACCTTGGTTGCCGAAGGGGTAGATACGATATTTGGTTACCCGGGCGGAGCAATTATGCCCGTTTACGATTGTTTATACGATTATCGCGATAAGATAAGACATGTTCTTGTTCGCCATGAACAGGGCGCGACACATGCGGCCCAGGGTTATGCGCGTGTATCCGGAAAAGTCGGAGTCGCTTTAGTTACGTCGGGCCCTGCCGCAACCAATGCGATAACGGGAATTGCTGACGCACTAATGGACAGTACGCCGTTAGTCGTTATTTCGGGACAGGTCGCCTCACCATTGTTAGGCTCAGATGCTTTTCAAGAAATCGACGTGATCGGGATAACGTTGCCTATTACCAAATGGGCTTATCAGGTGCGCCATGCCGAAGATATTCCCTGGGCCATTTCCCGCGCGTTTTATATCGCGTCGTCGGGGCGTCCCGGGCCAGTGGTCATCGACATCGCAAAAGACGCACAGTCTAATTTGATGGAGTACGCGTATAAAAAGGTAGATTATATTCGCAGTTACCAGCCACTCCCGGATGTAGACATGAATTGTATCGCAGCAGCCGCGGAGTTGATCAATCAATCGAAAAAACCCCTGGCACTGGTTGGACAAGGGGTTATATTAAGTCATGCGGAAAAGGAATTGGTAGCTTTCCTCGAAAAAGCGGATATTCCGTTTGGTTCTACCATCTTAGGGTTGTCGGCTGTTCCGACCGATCATCCGTTGAATAAAGGAATGTTGGGAATGCATGGAAATGTAGGGCCTAACCGGAAAACAAACGAGTGCGATCTGTTGATTGGAATCGGAATGCGTTTCGACGACCGGGTGACGGGCGATCTGAAAACATATGCGAAACAAGCGAAAGTGATTCATTTCGACATCGATCTGGCAGAGATTGGAAAAAATGTGGCGGTAACGGTTCCGGTGCTGGGTAACGCAAAAGAAACGCTGGCTGCGGTGACGACTTTACTTAAACAAGCGAAACACACCAAATGGATTTCTTCGTTTACGCCGGATGAAGAAGAAGAGGAGACGAAGGTTATTCAGAAGGAAATACATCCGGACTCGGGCATGATAAAGATGGGCGAAGTGGTGAACAAGGTTTCCGATGCGACCGGACACGACGGAATTTTAGTAACGGATGTCGGTCAAAACCAAATGATGGGCGTACGTTATTTTAAGTTTAAACATACGCGTAGTGTTGTTACTTCCGGCGGTTTGGGAACGATGGGATTCGGACTTCCGGCGGCTATCGGAGCAAAAATCGGAGCTCCGGAGCGCACGGTCTGCTGTTTCTTGGGCGACGGAGGGTTGCAAATGACTATTCAGGAATTCGGAACCATCATGCAAGAAAAAACAAATGTAAAAATCATTGTGCTGAATAATAATTTCTTGGGGATGGTGCGTCAATGGCAGGAATTGTTCTTCAATGAACGCTACTCGGAAACCAACATGGAAAATCCGGATTTTGTGGGTATTGCCAAAGCGTATCGCATTGCCGGACGAACGGTGGATAAAAGGGAAGATTTGGACGAAGCGATCCGGGAGATGCTGGTACACGACGGACCCTATCTGTTGGTTGTAACCGTCGAAAAACAAGGGATGGTTTATCCGATGATCCCTGCGGGAACAACGGTTACAAACATATTCATGGGCGATAATTAAGGAGGAAGCATATGTCAGCAAGAAAATTATATACAGTTACGATCTTTTCCGAAAACACAGTTGGACTCTTAAACCAGATTGCGATTATCTTTACCCGTCGCCAGTTGAACATAGAGACCTTGTCGGTGTCGCCTTCTGCCATCGAAGAAATACACAAGTTTACGATCACGACTTTCTCTACGGAAGACATCATGGATAAAGTAGTCAAACAAATCGACAAACGCGTGGATATTTTGAAAGCATATTATAATACGGACGAAGATTTGGTCTTCCAGGAAATAGCGCTTTATAAACTGAGTATGGATTTGTTTATCAAAACCGGCACCGTGGAAGAGTTGATCCGTAAACATAATGCCCGGATATTAGAAATGAACGAAACTTGTGTTGTCATCGAAAAGAACGGTCATTATGAGGAGACACAGGCCTTGTTTAAAGAGTTGAGCAGCACGATCGGTGTTTTGCAGTTCATTCGTTCGGGACGTGTGGCCATAACGAAAAGTAAAGTGGAACGCCTGAGCGATATGCTTGCCGAGATGGAAGCAAAGATCGAAAAGAAAAAAGCGTGATAAAATAAAGCTAAATCATGGCAAAAGAAGGGGTATTTCATTTTATTACTGAATCGTATTTATTAGATTTCAGAGGAAGGGTAACTATTCCAATGATTGGTAATTATTTATTGCACGCAGCTTCTTCACACGCTTCTGAAAGGGGATTCGGTTATACAGATATGACCGAAAAACATACGGCTTGGGTATTGTCCCGTTTAGCGCTCGAAATGTGGGACTATCCGCAGATGTCGGAACCGATCACCTTATACACTTGGGTGGGAGAAGTCGGACGGGTTTTTACAGAGCGTTGTTTTGAATTGCAAAATGCAGTAGGTAAACCGTTTGGTTTTGCGCGTTCTATCTGGGCGGCTATTGATCTGGAAACACGCCGGCCTACGCTTCTAGATGTAGAAGGGCTTGGCGTATACCAAAGCGGCCGTCTTTGCCCGATCGAAAAGCCCGGAAAGATCCCAACTGTGGAAAACGAAATGCCGGGAACGCCTTTTACGGTAAAATACAGCGATTTGGATATAAACGGACATTTGAACAGCATCAAATACATGGAGCATCTGCTGGATCTATTCGATATTCGCATGTTTAAAGAGAAAGAAGTGCACCGTTTTGAGATTGCATACTTGGCCGAAGGCCGTTATGGGATGGAATTGGAGATGCATTCGACGGAAACAGATCCGAACCAATACGCGATGGCCATCTGTCATGAAGGAAAAGCCATTTGCCGGGCAAAGGTGATTTGGCAATAACAGAACGTAATAAAAATAGTTTTTAATCTATTAATAGTAAAAAAATGGCAATAATGAATTTTGGCGGGCTAGATGAAAATGTCGTTACCCGTGAAGAATTCCCTTTAGAAAAAGCAAGGGAAGTATTGAAAAACGAAACAATTGCAGTTATCGGTTATGGTGTTCAGGGACCTGGACAAAGTATGAACTTACGCGATAATGGATTCAAGGTGATCGTTGGTCAGCGCAAAGGCGGAAAAACCTGGGAAAAAGCGGTAGCCGACGGTTGGGTGCCTGGAGAAACACTTTTCGAAATTGAAGAGGCTTGTGAAAGAGCAACAATCATTCAATACCTGCTTTCGGATGCTGCGCAAATCGAAGTATGGCCACGCATCAAGAAATACCTGACTCCAGGAAAAGCGTTGTATTTTTCACACGGTTTTGGAATTACGTATAAAGAACGGACAAATATCATTCCGTCGGCAGATATCGACGTGATTTTAATAGCACCGAAAGGTTCGGGTACAAGCCTTCGCCGGATGTTCCTGCAGGGACGCGGGTTGAATTCCAGCTACGCAATTTTTCAGGATGCTACAGGTCGCGCAAAAGACCGCGTAATTGCCTTAGGGATCGGAGTAGGTTCAGGTTATTTGTTTGAAACGACATTCAAAAAAGAAGTTTATTCCGATTTGACTGGCGAACGGGGTACGTTGATGGGCGCTATCCAGGGACTTTTACTCGCTCAGTATGAGGTGTTGCGCGAAAACGGACACTCACCTTCGGAAGCATTCAACGAAACGGTCGAAGAATTAACTCAATCTTTGATGCCGTTATTCGCAGAAAAAGGAATGGATTGGATGTATGCTAATTGTTCTACTACGGCTCAACGCGGTGCGCTGGATTGGATGACACCGTTCCACGATGCAACGAAACCGGTATTTGAAAAGTTGTATAAAGAAGTGGCTTGTGGAAATGAAGCGCAACGATCGATCGACACCAACAGTAAACCGGATTATCGCGAAAAATTGGAAGTTGAATTAACAGCTTTGCGCGAAAGCGAGATGTGGCGCGCCGGAGCAGTTGTCCGAAAACTGCGTCCTGAAAATAATTGATCTTAAAGTTTTTTTTGAAAGGCCGGATGCAAATAGAATTGTATCCGGTTTTTTGTGGACACAATACACTTTATATAAGTGGGGCTAACGACGGATATAGTGATAGTTAATCTTATAATTGAACTTTTAGATTATGATTTAAAAGATAAAATAAAGAAAAAATACGATTTTGTGTTGTTTGTTTAAAAAAAACGATATCTTTGCATCAACAACAGAATAAGATAAACGCGATGACGAATTGTATAGCGAACAGCCTTCTCATTTCTCTAATTCATATTCTACTCTGGGTACAGGATAGGAAGTGAGATTGTTATGCTTGACTGAGCGTGTAAAATAGATAGAGCCTTTCTCACTTCCTGCTGAGAAAGGCTCTTTTTTTAATAGCGTATATAGGTAATAAATTTAGAATAAAAGGAGTATGTCTGACAGATTATTTATTTTTGACACAACGTTGCGTGATGGCGAGCAGGTGCCGGGTTGCCAGTTGAATTCGGTAGAAAAAATTCAAGTGGCCAAAGCATTGGAAGAGTTGGGCGTTGATGTGATCGAAGCGGGATTTCCAGTCTCGAGTCCCGGAGACTTCAATAGTGTAGTGGAAATTTCCAAGGCCGTAACCTGGCCAGTGATTTGTGCGCTTACCCGGGCAGTCGAGAAAGACATTCAGGTGGCTGCAGAAGCATTGAAATATGCCAAACGCGGACGTATTCATACAGGTATCGGAACTTCCGATTATCATATCAAATATAAGTTTAACTCAAGCCAGGACGATATTTTGGAACGGGCGATCGCCGCCACCAAATATGCGAAGCAATTCGTGGAAGACGTAGAGTTTTATTGTGAAGATGCCGGACGTACGGATAATGCTTATCTGGCAAGGGTAGTCGAAGCGGTAATCAAGGCTGGAGCGACGGTGGTGAATATTCCGGATACAACCGGTTATTGTCTACCGGACGAGTACGGAGCAAAAATCCGCTACCTGATGGAAAATGTAAATGGAATACACAACGCTGTTCTTTCTACGCATTGCCATAATGATTTAGGTATGGCAACGGCAAATACAATCCAAGGTGTCTTGAATGGAGCACGCCAGGTAGAGGTAACCATAAACGGAATCGGTGAACGTGCGGGCAATACGTCGCTGGAAGAAGTTACCATGATTTTTAAAAGTCACAAGGAACGAAGCATAGAAACGAACATAAATACGACGAAGATTTATAATGTCAGCCGGATGGTTTCAAGCTTGATGAATATGCCGATTCAGCCGAATAAGGCGATTGTCGGGCGGAATGCGTTCGCGCATTCTTCCGGGATTCATCAAGATGGGGTGTTGAAAAACCGCGAAAGCTACGAGATTATCGATCCGAAAGATGTCGGGATCGACGATAATGCGATCGTATTGACAGCACGCAGCGGACGCGCAGCGTTGAAACATCGTCTGCATATTCTGGGGGTTGAGTTGAGTCAGGAAAAATTAGATACGGTTTATGAAAAATTTCTAAAACTGGCAGATCGAAAGAAAGATATTAACGACGACGACGTATTAATGCTGGTTGGAAAAGACCGTACGGCGATGCATCGCATTAAACTGGATTATTTGCAAGTCACTTCGGGTGTTGGATTACAGTCGGTTGCCAGCGTGTGCCTGGATATTGCCGGAGAGAAATTCGAAGCGGCAGCTTCCGGAAACGGGCCGGTTGATGCGGCGATCAAGGCGGTTAAGACAATTATCCGTCGCCAGATGGTTATTCAGGAGTTCTTGATCCAGGCGATCAACAAAGGCAGCGATGATATGGGAAAAGTACATATGCAAGTGGCCTACGAAGGGGTAAATTATTACGGATTCTCCGCCAATACGGATATTATCGCGGCTTCGGTAGAGGCCTTTATCGATGCGATCAATAAATTTGTGAAATAAGAAATCGAGTAATTATCTAATAGTGCAGATTAAGAATGAGCAAAACATTATTTGAAAAGATATGGGAGAAGCATGTCGTCGATACGCTTCCCGACGGAACCATACAGTTATATATCGACCGCTTGTATTGTCATGAGGTAACCAGTCCGCAGGCTTTTGCCGGATTGCGTAGCCGGGGTTTGAATCCTTTCCGCCCGGAGCGCATCACGTGTATGCCGGATCATAATATCCCTACTTTGGGACAGGAAAAACCAATTGAAGATCCGATTTCGCGGAAACAGGTAGAGACGCTGGAAGAAAACGCGAAATTTTACAACCTAACGTATTACGGGATGAATCATCCGAAGAACGGAATTATTCATGTCGTCGGACCGGAAAATGGGTTAACTCAGCCGGGAATGACCATCGTGTGCGGTGATTCGCATACGTCTACGCACGGCGCCATGGGGGCGATTGCTTTTGGAATCGGAACGAGCGAAGTCGAAATGACACTAGCGACGCAATGTATTATGCAGCGGAAGCCGAAAACAATGCGTATTGTGGTAGACGGAAAATTGAGACCTGGGGTAACGGCCAAAGATATTGCTTTGTATATTATCAGTCAGATGACGACAAGCGGCGCGACGGGCTATTTTGTGGAATATGCCGGTGAAGCTATCCGGAATACGACGATGGAGGAACGGCTTACCATCTGTAATCTGTCAATCGAAATGGGCGCTCGTGGCGGAATGATTGCCCCGGATGAAATAACTTTTGCGTATCTAAAAGGACGTGAGTATTCACCTAAAGGAAAAGATTGGGATGAGGCCGTTGCTTATTGGAAAACTCTTTGCACGGACAACGACGCGATTTTTGACAAGGAAGTACGTTTCCACGCGGAAGATATTGAACCGATGGTGACCTATGGTACAAATCCGGGAATGGGGATGGGGATAAAAGATTGTATCCCGGCTATGGAAAGGATAGATGAATCCGGACGTATTTCATTCCAAAAATCATTAGAATACATGGGGTTCAATGCAGGCGAACCAATTTTAGGTAAATCCATTGATTATGTGTTCCTGGGAAGTTGCACAAACGGACGGATCGAAGATTTCCGCGCTTTCGCTTCGATAGTGAAAGGACGTCGGAAAGCGGCGAATGTAATTGTTTGGCTTGTCCCGGGTAGTTGGGCCGTGGAACGTCAATTGAAGGAAGAAGGGATCGATAAAATATTGGAAGAAGCCGGATTTAAACTTCGTCAGCCAGGTTGTTCGGCTTGTCTGGCGATGAACGACGACAAGGTACCTGCCGGAAAATATGCGGTATCTACGTCCAACCGTAATTTTGAAGGACGCCAGGGGCCGGGAGCACGCACGATTCTGGCAGGGCCGCTTGTGGCTGCTGCAGCGGCGGTTACCGGCGTGATTACGGATCCGAGAGATTTAATGAACTAAAAGTTGAACTCAAAAAAGCATCTCATTTATGAAAGAAAAAATAACAATCATAACATCGACTTGTGTCCCTCTTCCATTGGAAAATGTGGATACCGATCAAATCATTCCGGCGCGTTTTTTGAAAGCAACGACCAAGGAGGGTTTTGGAGATAATCTTTTCCGTGATTGGCGGTTTGACAAAGAAGGCAATCCAAACCCGAATTTTGTATTGAACCAAGATATTTACAAGGGAAAAATACTCGTTGCCGGAAAAAATTTCGGTAGTGGAAGTAGTCGCGAACATGCGGCATGGGCAATCGGCGGATATGGTTTCAGAATAATTGTAAGCAGTTTCTTCGCGGATATTTTCAAAAATAATTCCATGAACAACGGATTGCTTCCCGTGGTTGTTTCGCCGGAGTTTTTGTCGGAGGTGTTTGAGCATGTTAAAGCAAACCCGGCCATGACTTTGACCGTAAATTTGCCCAACCAGACCATTACGAACAATACGACCAAACGAACCGAGTATTTCGAAATTAACGCGTACAAAAAAAATTGTTTAGTTAATGGTTTAGATGATATCGATTACTTGCTGTCGAATAAACATAAGATCGAAGAATACGAAAAGACATTGTAAAAGAGCGTATGATAGAAATAATGGATACGACGCTTCGCGATGGGGAACAGACTTCGGGCGTTTCGTTCGCGACACAGGAGAAATTCGGTATTGCGCAAATGTTGCTTTCCGAAGTGGGTGTAGACCGGATTGAAATTGCTTCGGCACGAGTGTCTGACGGAGAATATGATTCGGTGCGAAAATTAGCCGAATGGGGAAAACGAACGGGTTACCTCGATCGGTTGGAAGTGTTAGGCTTTGTGGATGGCGGTGTCTCACTGAAATGGATCGAAGATGCGGGATGCCGAGTCGTAAATTTGCTTTGCAAAGGTTCTTACAAACATGTGACCGAACAACTTCGCAAATCGCCCGAACAACATCTGACGGATATCCGCGCAGTAGTGGCTCTTGCCATAGAGAAAAATATCGATGTAAATATTTATCTGGAGGACTGGTCGAACGGCATCCAGCATTCGCCTGAATATGTCTATTTGCTGGTCGACGGACTGAAAGACCTACCGATAAAACGAATTATGCTTCCAGACACTCTCGGAATTCTTAATCCCGAAAAAACCTACGATTATTGTTTGCTAATGGTGAACAAATATCCGGACTTGCACTTCGATTTTCATGCGCACAACGATTATGATCTGGCTGTTGCCAATGTTTACTCTGCCGTTCGTGCGGGAGTAAAGGGAGTACATACAACAGTAAACGGTCTGGGCGAACGAGCCGGGAATGCCCCGTTAAGCAGTGTGCTTGCCGTCTTGACGGATCAGTTGGATATAAAAACAAACTTAAAAGAACCGAAGATTAATAAAATCAGCCGTTTGGTCGAGACGTATTCGGGAATTCGTCTTTCGCCGAATAAACCGGTGGTCGGAGAGCATGTGTTTACACAATGTGCCGGTGTGCATGCTGATGGAGACAGCAAAAATAATTTGTACTGCAACGATCTTCTACCGGAACGATTCGGACGCGTACGTGAATATGCGTTGGGAAAAACTTCAGGCAAAGCAAATATCCGGAAGAATCTGGAGGCGCTGGGCATCGAACTGGATGAAGATTCCATGCGGAAAGTAACCGACCGCATTATCGAACTGGGCGACCGGAAAGAGATGGTAACAACGGAAGATCTTCCTTATATTGTAAGTGACGTGTTAAATCATGATCCTTCTGTCGAACAGAAGATCAAGATCCTGAATTATTCTTTATCTTTGGCTCAGGGATTAAAACCGGTTGCTTCGGTGAAAATCGAGATTAACGGAGAGCCTTATGAAGAAACGGCGACCGGAGACGGTCAATATGATGCTTTTGTCAGGGCACTTCGTAAAATTTATTCAGATCTGAGAAGGCCTTTCCCGATGTTGACCAACTATTCGGTTTCGATCCCGCCGGGTGGTAGAACGGATGCTTTCGTGCAGACAATCATCAGCTGGAATTATGCGGGTGTAGACTTTAAAACGCGCGGGTTGGATGCCGACCAGACGGAGGCGGCGATAAAAGCGACTGTTAAAATGTTGAACCGGATCGAAGGATAACGAACAAAATATGAATGAGATGAAAAAGAGATTAACGATTGCCTTGGTTGCACACGATAACCGTAAGGCGGATATGGTGGATTGGGCAGTACATAACGCAAAATTCCTTGCTGAACATCAATTAGTATGTACCGGTACTACCGGCGGATTAGTAGGAAATGCTTTTAGAGAGAAAGGCATTACCGCGGAAATTACCCGCATGCATTCCGGCCCAATGGGGGGGGATGCTGAAATTGCGGCGATGGTGGTTCGTAAGGAAGTGGACTTGGCTATTTTCCTGATAGACGATCTGAATCCACAACCACATGAAGCGGATATTCAAATGTTGCTTCGCCAATGTCGTGTGCACAATATTCCGATTGCATGCAACCGGTACAGCGCAGACTTGATGCTAACCAGCACGTTATGGGATGACGACACGTATGTGCCTACAGAACCTCGTTATATCTATTTCAATCGGAATAATACGAACGAATAAATTAACTGATTTATATGAAATTAACTATTGCGGTGTTGCCTGGGGATGGAATTGGTCCCGAAATTATTGAGCAGGCGATGAAAACCGTGAAGGCTGTGTGTGGTAAATTCGGACATGAATTAAAGTATGAATATGCGTTGACGGGTGCATGTGCCATTGATGAGGTCGGAAATCCTTACCCGGACGAGACGCATGCGTTATGTATGAAAAGCAACGCGGTTTTGTTCGGAGCGATCGGTTCTCCGAAATACGATAACAATCCCGCAGCCAAGGTACGCCCGGAGCAGGGCTTGTTGGCCATGCGCAAGAAGTTGGGACTGTTTGCCAACATTCGTCCGGTAACGACTTTTCCTTCGCTTTTGCATAAATCGCCTTTGCGCGCAGACTTAGTGGAAGGAGCGGATTTTATGTGTATCCGCGAACTAACCGGAGGAATGTACTTTGGACGTCCTCAAGGAAGAAGTGAAGATGGAGATACCGCCTATGATACCTGTGTTTATTCACGTAAAGAAATCGAACGCATCGTCCGTTTGGCTTATGAATATGCCGGGAAACGAAAGAAGAAAGTAACGATTGTGGACAAAGCGAACGTATTGGCCACTTCGCGCCTATGGCGCCAGGTATCGCAGGAAATAGCGAAGGATTACCCTGACATAGAAACTGAATTTATGTTTGTCGATAATGCGGCCATGCGTTTGATTCAGTGGCCGAAAAGTTTTGATGTGATGGTCACGGAAAACATGTTCGGAGATATTTTGACAGATGAAGCTTCGGTAATCACCGGTTCTTTGGGATTGTTGCCTTCAGCTTCCGTGGGAATTCATACATCGGTGTTTGAACCGATCCATGGTTCATATCCGCAAGCGGCCGGAAAAGATATTGCAAATCCGGTGGCAACTATTCTGAGTGCCGCGTTGATGTTTGAATATGCGTTTAATCTGATGGAAGAAGGAGCCTTAATCCGGAAAGCGGTAGCTGCTTCCATGGAGGCGAAAGTTGTGACGGAAGATATTGCCGGCGAAGGAAAAGCATATAAAACGTCTGAAGTTGGCGATTGGGTAGCTACGTACATTTCAGGGAAATAAAATCCGAGACAAATAAAATGAAACGCTGATGATACGATTGGTATAGTCAGCGTTCTTTTATTGTACCAGTTGAAGCAGATCGCGGATGACTTCCGGATCATAGCCCATTTCCTGAGCTTTCAAGAAATCTTTTCGTGCAACTTCTTTCTCGTATTGTGCCAGATTGATTTTTCCTCTTAATACGTAGAGTGAAGCAGAAGGCCCATCTTCAGAAATCACTTTATTGATGTCTGCTTTAGCACGGGCATTTTTCCCCATAAGAAAATAAAGTTCGGCACGTCCTTCGTAGAGTTGCCAGTCTTTTGGCTTTTCGTCGATCAGGAAAGAATAAATCCGTTCGCTATCTTCGTAATTTCCTCTCATTTTTTCCAGTACCGCATATCCGAGTCGCCCGTAAAAGGTTTTATCGTTCACTTCCAGTATTTGGTTAAAATCCGCTTCCGCACGGATGAAATCCCGTTGTTGGAGATACAATATTCCCCGGTTGTAAAGCGCATTTTGGTCGTCAGGTACTTGCAGAAGAAGAATCGTATAGTCAGCAATGGATTTTTCCGTTTCCCCCATTTCCGCATAAAGAGAAGCGCGATTTCCCAGAAGCGTTACGTCCTGCGGACGCCGATTTAAGGCGGTTGAATAAGACGATAACGCTTCTTCTTTTTTCCCTTGTCTGCGCTGAATCGTTCCCAGGTTCGATAACAACGCATAATTATGCGCATTCGCCGGTTCCAGACGCATTGCCGCCCGCAGACTTTCTTCGGCGGAGACTAAATCGTTTTTATCCAAATAGTCAAAACTTTTTTCTATCAATTCCTCATAGGTTTGACCGAAACAGCCAAAGGAAAAAAGGAGGTATATTACAAACAATATGATCGATCTCATCTTCCTGTTTATTTCCGCAAAACTAAGCAATAATTTACTTCACCTCCCGAAATATGAATTATTTATATCTTTACTACAAATAATAAGATTTTGTACCACAACCCTAAAAACTATTTATAAGCTACTTCTTTTTGAAGTTTCCCCTGGAGATATTCCAAGCGTTTCTGTGCTTTATTCATTTCCGTCGTCAAGCGATGAATGTCGCTCAGCACGGTTCCTAAGTTAAACGTAGCGATCAACGCTTTTTTATCGGCGTCTGCAATGTAAATAAGGTATGGTTTTCCACCGGTATATTCTACTTTGATCCGTTTTTCCGCATTATTGTAAATAAAATTAATCGCATCTAATCCTGCCTCTCCTTTATAGGTTACCACTTCCGTGTTCATCCCTTCATCTTTAAAACGGTAATTGACCCCTCCATCGTAGGGTATAGACGCTGTTTCAGCGTATAACCCATCCGGCGTACTCAGTTTTATCGACGTATGGTTGATGGGTTTGTTTCCATAATAAACACTGGCCAGATACATTTCGCCTTGTTCGTTCACTCCGCACCGGACATAACACCGGCTGATATTGCGCTCTATGGTTTGCTGTTTGAAGACAAACGTTCCTATTTCTTCGTAGACCGAGTCTTTTTCAAACACAAAATCTTTCCGGAGCGTTTCCACTTCGGCCATACGGATAGGCATGAGGCTATCACAAAAAACCAGCGTACGTTCCGCTTCTTTCTGTTCGACCATACGCATCAGATTCAGCGTTTCTTTCAATACTTTAAATTCTTTGGGGTATTGCAAGCGAATACTATCTATTTCACTTTTAGCAGCAAAAAATTCACCCGATTCATACAATTCACGCGCATTGTCTAATTTAGCCATCGCTTCTTTCTCCCGGTTAGAGCAACCGCCCAGCAAAAGACCGGCAAATAACAAACAACCTATTATTCTTTTCATCTATCGTTCGTTTTTCTTCTCCTGCAAACATACAAAAAAATGAGGTTGAATCCGAAAGATAACTTTTGCTTTTGACAGCCGGATTCGCTATTCCTTTACAGGCATCAGCCCCATATCGCCCGCTTTCCTCAACATGAAAGCATGTGCCGCCTCGTATTCGTTGGGAATAATTCCATCAAGTATCGCTTCCTTGATCGCATCCTTTAATTCCCCTACTGGGCGCGAAGGAGGAAGTCCGAAAGTTTGCATAATCTCTTCGCCGGAGACAGGAGGTTGAAAGTTTCGTACTCGGTCTTTTTCTTCAATGACCGCTAATCTCTCCCGCACAGTTCTGAAATTATTCAGGAAACGACGCACCTTCTCGGGGTTTTTACTCGTAATATCCGCTTCACAAAGCAACATAAGCGATTCGATATCATCACCAGCCTCGAACAACAAACGACGAATAGCCGAATCGGTCACTTCGTTATCAGCCAAAGCGATCGGACGCATATGCAACAACACCATTTTCTGAACAAATTTCATCTTCTCGTTCATAGGCAACTTCATCCGTTTGAATATCCCCGGAATCATACGCTCTCCGATAAAATTATGGTTATGAAACGTCCACCCCAATTTCGGATCCCAGCGTTTCGTCGCCGGCTTGGCGATATCGTGCAGCAGCGCAGCCCAGCGCAACCAAAGATGATCAGACTGCGTAGCCAAACGGTCGAGCACCATCAACGTATGCGAAAAATTATCCTTATGTCCGATTCCCTCCCGTGTTTCCGCTCCTTTCAAGGCTTCTAGTTCCGGAAAAATCAACGGAAGAAGTCCGCATTTATCCAAATACTCAAAACCAGCGGAGGGCTTAGGGGATAGAATGATTTTATTTAATTCCTCAGCAATCCGTTCCCCCGAAATAATATGAATCCGTTCCTTATTACGTTCGATCGCTTCGAACGTTTCGGATTCAATCCTAAAGCCCAGCTGAGAGGCGAAACGGACTGCCCGCATCATCCGGAGCGGATCGTCGCTGAACGTAATATCCGGATCGAGCGGTGTCCGGATGATCTGATCTTCCATATCGTACAGTCCTTCAAAAGGATCGATCAAGTCTCCGAAACGATTTTTATTCAAACAAATCGCCAGTGCATTGATTGTAAAATCGCGCCGTTTCTGATCGTCTTCCAACGTCCCGTCTTCCACTATTGGTTTCCGGCTTTCTCGCGTATACGATTCTTTTCGGGCACCCACAAACTCCAGTTCAAAATCTTTTGTTTTAATCAAAGCCGTGCCGAAATTTTTAAAAACGGAAAGTGAAACTCCCCGGCCGATCTTGCGCGCAACTTCCCCGGCCAATTGAATACCACTACCGACAGTTACAATGTCGATATCCGGCGATGTACGGTTTAAAAAAATATCCCTTACATATCCGCCCACAACATAAGCTTCGACCCCCAAGGTATCTGCAGCTTCAGAAACCAGACGGAAGGGTTTCGTTGAAATATGGTGTACTAATTCTTCTTTACTTAAATACATTCGTTTGTCTGTCACTATTCAGGCTGCAAAGATAACATCGACTAACTAATTTTACCCTATTGTCGTTGAACAAATCTCCTTCGGTTCTTAGCCGTTCTGCAAATTTCACTCAAAACACTTACTCTACCGCCATCTTACGTGTTCCCGTAAGGTGCGGACAATCAAATCTTAACCACCTTATCCACCACTTCTTCAAAATCTTTCAAATGGGTTGCCATCAGGATAGTAATATCGGGGCAACTTTGTTTGATATTCCGGAAAATAGCAATTGCGTTTTCGGAACTGATGCCGGCTGTGGGTTCGTCTACCACTAAGAGTTGGGGATGTTTTAGGAGGGCTTGTGCCAGAAGTAACTTTTTTCGTTGTCCGCCACTCAGGGTTTCACCGTTTTCTCCGATCCAGCTGTCTAAGCCGTTGGGGAGCGATAAACACCAGCTCTCCAGATCGACTGTTTTTAGTACTTGTTTAATATCTTCGTCCGGATGGTCCTCGAAATTTTCACGCAGTGTCCCGGTGAGGAGATAAGCTTTTTGGGTGACATAAACACATTCCGGCACAGGTAAATGCCGTAAGTCCTCCGTATTCCCATTCCACGTTAGAGAACCACTACGGCGATACTCGGGATAAAACAAACTATTCAGCAGGGTGGTTTTTCCTTTTCCGGTTTCTCCGAAAAGAGCAATCCAATCCCCTTTTTCTATGCATAAGGACACTTCGCTAGTTTCTACGGATGTTTCGGGTATTTTCGCACTTATCTTTGTCAGACTTAGTTTTTCTAAGGAAGAATGAACCTGTACCGTCTCGATGGGTTGTGCACCTTGCTTAATAATTGAATCAATATCCGTGATTTGATCTGCCACAGAACTTTTTTCAGACTTCCCGGAAAATAGCATTTCGGATAATTCGGCCTGTGCCATGATTCCGAAGAAAAGACCGATCGCCACCGGAGGATCTATTTCGTAATGGGCGGAACGCCATAATAGAAACGCGGCAATATAACTAAATCCAAGCCCGGCAATCAGTTGCAGCCAGAAGGAATTGGTTTGCAGCTTCTTCTCCAATCGGTCGAGTTCAGAAAGCTTTTGCTTGTATTGGGCGATAACTTTCTCCTCCAGTTTGTATTTCGAAATTTCAATCCTACCCCTAAAACTTTGGATGAGTGCCTGATTGTTTTCTTCACGACATATTTTCAGGGCCTGATATAATTTTCTATTTTTTACGAAAAAAAATTGGGGAACCATAAATAATAGAATTGCCGATGAAAGAACAAACTCAAGAGCCATCGGAGCGGAAAAAAAAGCCAACAAGAATGCGTAAACAGCAAGTGTAAGTATCAACGCCGAAAACGGTAATAGCCACAAAAGAAGATGATTCAATAGCTGATCTACTCCGTGTGTGCTATTTTCAAGCAACGCTGAATTATTGTTGACCTGTTTCTTGAAGTAAGGAAGTCTGGCAACAGATTGAAAGATCTTCAATTGCAGACTTTGCTGCGCGTTAAGTGTGGTTTTGTGATTCTCCAACCGTTCGAAATACCTCATCGCCGTACGGACTAATGCCATCAAACGGATAATCGCCGATGGTACTAAATACGAAAAAGTAGTGCTTGCGGTGACGAATACAACACTACATATCGCTAAAAACCAGCCGGAAATAGCCGGAAGCGCAACAAAGGAGATTGTCCATAGCAACAATAGGGAAAAACCCTTAAGCCATCTGCCGGCCAAGGGGAATACGATCTGTTTTGTAATAAATCTATTCATAACTCATTTGTTCTCCCCAGTTTAAGTTTAAGATGGTATCGGCAACTGCGTTGAACATTTTCTCGTGCGAGGCTACGATCACTAATCGACTTTCCGCTAATTTCATTAGTTGCGAAAGAATAATCTCGACGGTGTCGGCGTCTAAATTTGCCGTCGGTTCGTCCAGAATAGCTATCGGCCGCGGATGCATCATCATTCTTGCAAGTGTAACTAACTGCCTCTCTCCCCCGGAAAGTTGTTTGCCGTTGTGGCTCAATACGGTTTGCCAGCGATCTTCCTTTTTGCTGAGTATCTTATCTAAAAATTCAGGATATAGAGTGTTTTCATCTGTTTCCTTTTCAAGAAAGACATTGTACCGCAGCGTTCCGTCAAAAATAAAAGGAAACTGATTCATGTAAGACGTGTTAGCATTCAACCATTGCTGTGACCATTTGTTATCTTTCTCATTTACCGACACTATACCTTCTTTCACAAACAAGCTTCCGGTACAGATCTTCAGCAAGGTAGATTTACCTGAACCGGAGATCCCTTTGACCAACACCAGTCCTTTCTGAGGAAAAGTCAGCCGGATATTATGCAACACCTTTACCGGAGAATCAGGATAAGAAAAATGCAAATTATTTATCTCAAATGTGTTGAACATCTCCTTCGTATCTCCCCCCGTTGCGCAGCTTTCTTCCTGTAATAACGGCATCACTAATTTTGCGGAAGCGATAGCACGGTTACGATCGTGGTAAGCACTTACGAATTTGCGTAAATAAAAGAAGAAATAAGGAGTTATCGTCAGTAGAAACAAAGCGATCCGGAAGTCGTATCCATTGCCGTAATTTGGACCGGTCATTATCCCCAGAAGGCTCATGCCGAGATAAATAGCAACCATTGCAATCGCAAGTGTAACAAACAACTCCAAGACAGCGGATGACAAGATGGCAATCCGCATTACACTGGTTGTGGCATTGTTTAGAGCCTTGCTCTTCTCTGCTAAAAAACGATATTGCGATTTAAAATTGTCTAAGTTAACGATCTCTGCAATTGTTTGTAACCGATTATAGAAGACGGCAGAATATTTCAAGAACAAATCAATGTGTTTTTTATGAAGTGCTTCTGCACCTATACCGATAATAATCATCTGCATAGGAATAACCGCCAACGAAACCAATAGTACCAGGCCGATCCATTTCTCAGTCCAGAGGCAAACGGCCATCAATAACAAACTGACTAATACCGAGGCCATCGCATAAGGAATAAAAAACGCATAATAAGCTTTTAAGTCATCGCTTACCCGGGTAACCAACAAAGTGCTTGATACGGAATCTGACTGACTGTTGTTTAATAATATCGGATAAAGTTCCTGTTTAACTTTGGTGACAATACTATTTCCCGCGTTGTAGTTAAACTGCGATGCAAAATGAGCAAAAAAATATCTGCCCGCGAGAAAAACAGAGGCAAACAATAACTCGTTCAAGATTATAAGTCCATCGTTGAGCCACGACGCCGCAAATTTCGACAAGTACCAACAAAAAACAACAAAACATCCCGCACTTATCATTGTAAATATTGCAGCTAAACTATAGGCGCTTTTCGCTTGAGGTATCTTTTTATTCAACCAGCGGGAAGCGCTTTCCTGATTTTCCCCCATTGACCATCCGTAATTTTAGTTCCATCTCGTTTCAAACAAATACCTTTTCCGTCGGTTCGTCTGCTTCAGGATAACGTGTTCAATCGCTCAACCGTTTTAACCCCTTTTACCGTTTGTATTTTCTTGGTCAACACATTTAGTGAAGCGGTGTCGCGCACCATAACCGAAAAATTCCCCTGGAAAAGCCCGTCTACCGAATCGATATTCAGTGACCGCAGCGTAACACCATTTTCTTTGCTGATAACAGATGTGATATTAGTCACGATCGAAATATCGTCGCGACCGATCACTCGTAAAGTCACCACATAGCCGTTATCGCCTTTTCCGCTCCAGCGGGCGCGGATAATACGGTACCCGAAACGGCTAAACATTTCCTGTGCATTCGGGCAATCCGTCCGGTGTACCTTGATCCCCTTAGTCGACACGAAACCAAACACATCATCGCCATAAATGGGATTACAGCATTTCGCCAGCTTATACTCAATGCCGGTAAGATTCTTGTCGATCACCAGCACATCCTGCTGCGTCGATTTTTCTTCGACCTCCGTCGTCGCAACAAAGTCCTCCGCACTTCTTATCTCATTATGTTCCGTCGCGTCCCGTTCTTTCTTTTCCAATTCGATATATTGGTCGATAATCTGGTTCAGATCAAGTCGTTCTTCCGAAATGTCAAGATAAAAATCCGTGACCGTCTTATAACCTTTTTTCTTGATATAACGCATCAGTACAGGTTCGTCCAAATCGATCTTCCGGTTTTTGAAACGACGCTGAAGCATCTCTTTGGCAAAGTCGACCGTCTTCGCAGCTTCCTCACGCAAAGCCTGCTTAATTCTCACCCGCGCTTTCGCCGTGACGACAAAGTTAAGCCAGTCGCGTTTCGGCGATTGAGTAGGAGAAGTGATGACAGTTACCGAATCGCCATTATTCAATACATGCTTTATCGACACATTTCGGTCGTTCACCTTAGCAGATATACAACGACCGCCGATTTTAGAATGGATGGAAAAAGCAAAATCCAGAACCGTAGCGCCTTTAGGTAATTTAATCAGTTCCCCGGTAGGCGTGAAGACGTAAATCTCGTCTTTATACAAGTCCATCTTGAATTCCTTCATCAGATCCATCGGATTGTTGCTGTTCGCTTCAAGCGCCGCCCGAACATTGGTCAAGAACTCATCCAAGCCGGTTTCTTCTTTTACCCCTTTGTATTTCCAGTGGGCGGCCAAACCCCGTTCCGCGATTTCGTCCATTCGGATGGTACGTATTTGCACTTCTACCCATTTGTTCTGAGGCCCTAACACGGTGATATGCAAACTCTCGTATCCATTCGATTTAGGGATGGAAATCCAGTCTTTCAACCGTTTAGGATTCGGCTGGTACATGTCGGTAATGATCGAATAAACCTGCCAGCATTCCGAACGTTCTTTTTCGATCGGCGTATCTAACACAATACGGATGGCAAACAAGTCGTAAATGTCTTCAAATTCGACTTGCTGCTTTTTCAATTTATTATTGATAGAGTGGATGGATTTAGTCCTCCCCTTAATTTCGAAGGTTAATCCGGCCTGTTTCAATTTTTCACGTACCGGACGGATGAATTCTTCAATATATACTTCGCGCGAACGTTTGGTCTCATTCAGCTTTTGCTTAATAAACTGATATTGCTTACTGTCCATATACTTGAGCGAAAGGTCTTCCAGTTCACTCTTGATCGTATACAAACCCAACCGGTGCGCCAAAGGAGCATACAGATATGATGCTTCCATCGCTAAACGTTTACGGTCGGTATCTTCCTTAATCTGCTTGCCCATACGCATCATACAGAGGCGGTCAGCAATCATGATGAGAATTACCCGCACGTCTTCAGCAAAAGAAAAAAGCAAACGATGGAAATTATCGGAATTGACGGCAGTATTACGCGCATACAAATCGGATGTTTTCAACAAGCGACTGATGATCAATGTAACATCCGCATCAAACGTCTCCTTCACCTTTTCCAATGTAATGGCTTTTTTAAGTACCGGCCGGTAAAGAAGCAATGCCAAAATGGACGTGCGTTTTAACCCGATTTCGGAAGTCGCGATCAATGCGGTACTAATATTTCTGACCAACCCGTTTATCTCGTTCCGATCTCTACCATAACATTCCAGCGAAACCAGTTCGTTCAATAAAGAACGCATTTTCCGAATATCCTCTTTCTCTAAAAAAGAATATAAACTACGCAGCAATTTTTTGTATTCCGAGAAAAATATTTTTTTCTCTTCCGGGGTGAAAAATGCTTGTATTTCGTTCATCTCAGTATGCCTTTACAATAAAAAAACAATTATGGATAGCCTAAACGTACTGTAAAAGTATCTTTTTTTCATGAAACAGCATAAGTTTGCAGTCCATTTTTCTATATTTGTAAGTGCTTCTCACAGATGAGCCTTGAGCGAGAATAATGAATATAAAATGATATAAATATGTTGGATTCAAAAGCGCTTGCGCAAATAACCCGTAAAGGGATCAAGGAAAAACAAATTGAAGAACAGTTGGAATGTTTTTCGAACGGATTTCCTTTTTTGGAGATTACTGCGTCGGCTTCCGTCGAAAAAGGGATCACTGTGATTCCGAAGGAAGCGCAGGACGGCTTGATGAACGAATGGGATGAATATCTGAGAAGCGACAAAAAGGTGTTTAAATTTGTCCCGGCCTCCGGAGCGGCAAGCCGGATGTTTAAAAGTTTATACGAATTTCTATCTTCCCCGGCCGATGAGCCTGCGACTTCTTTTGTACGGCAGTTTTTCGATAATTTGGAAAAGTTCGCTTTTTATGAAGCGTTGAACGCTTGCTGTCTGGAAAAAGAAGAAAAGGATATTCCGACTCTGCTAGCAGAAAAAAACTATAAACGGGTTGTTGCCTTATTGTTAAGCGAAGACGGGCTCAATTATGGTCAGTTACCGAAAGGTGCCCTTTTGTTCCATCGAACGGGGAAAGATCTTCGGACAGCCATGGAAGAACATTTGGCAGAAGGTGCTTTATATACCAAAAACAAATTGGGGAAAATAAATATACATTTCACCGTTTCGCCGGAACATCGTGAACTTTTCGAGCATTTAGTACAGAGACGAAAGGAGGCGTTCGAAAAAAGATATTCTGTGGATTACGATATTTCGTTCAGTGTACAGAAAGAAAGTACGGATACAATTGCGGTAGATTTGGATAATCGTCCTTTTCTAAATAAAGACGGCAGTTTGTTGTTCCGTCCGGGAGGACACGGGGCTTTGATCGAAAATCTAAGCGATATCGATGCGGATATTATTTTTGTAAAAAACATTGATAATGTAGTTCCGGATTCGTTCAAGTTTTCCACGGTCGCTTACAAAAAACTGCTGGCTGGCTGGCTAGTACGTTTACAGAAAAAAATATTCAGCTATCTGAAACTGATCGACGGCGGCAAGTATTCGCATCAACAAGTACAGGATATGATCCATTTTCTGCAAGATGAATTATATGTCCGTAATCCGGGGCTCAAAGTGTTGGAAGACGCAGAACTCATTCTTTATTTGAAAAAAAAGTTCAACCGTCCGATACGGGTATGCGGAATGGTACGCAATACAGGTGAACCGGGTGGAGGGCCTTTCTTCGCCGTCAATCCCGATGGTACGATTTCTTTGCAGATACTCGAAAGTACTCAGATTGATTTAAACGATCCGGATAAAAAAGCACTGTTTGAAGAAGGGACGCATTTTAATCCTGTAGATTTGGTTTGTGCCGTCCGGAATTATCAAGGTGAAAAATTCCATCTGCCGGATTACGTAGATAAAAACGCCGGCTTTATCTCCCGAAAAAGCAAAGACGGACGCGAACTGAAAGCGCTCGAATTACCGGGACTTTGGAACGGTGCAATGAGCGACTGGAATACGGTATTTGTGGAAGTGCCGATCGAAACATTCAATCCCGTGAAGACGGTGAACGATTTGTTGCGCCCGGAACACTCGGCTTCCTGATTCTATACACATTGCACCTTGACAAAATGAAATAGTAAACAGTAAATTATTTTTTATCAATTATTAGTCTGAATCCCATTGTATCATACATAGTATCCTGCATACAAGAATCAGACTGATTTTTGATAGCATTATACTAGAAAGAGAAAGTATAACCTAATGTCAGATTAAAATTATCTACGATTTGAGCTCCAAAATCTAAACTGCCGGAACCAACATACCAACTGATACCAAGCAGAAGCATTTTATCCCAATAACTATTATCAAAATCTGCATATTCAGTACCATATTCCATGCTTAAATTCGTAAACACCCTAGAGATTCCCACTCCGACATACGGACTTATATTATGTTTTCTAATTGGAAAGTATACTTTGGACAAAAAACCAAGTTCTGCATTAGTCGTTGAATTTACATCATTATCAATTACGCTTAAAGACCCCGATAATGCTAAATCCCATCTGTCTTTATAAAGAAAAGAACCTATACGAGCACTTAAAAGCAAAGTAAATTTATCTGAATTGAAGTTTGTTTGTCCTCCAACATAGAAAAAGAAAGGATGGAATTTTGTTGTTTGTAAGGTCTTGGGAAGATATTTGTATATTTCAGCATTGTTCAAATCCCATTGACCAATCAAGGTGATTTGCCCTGTTGTTATGTCCCTTCTCCATATTTCACGATTATATCCGGCATGGATAAAAATCATTTCTCCATTCCACTTCTTTAAAGCAATTTCTATAATCACATTTTTTTTACTTTGTTCCATTACAAAATATGTTTCTTTAGCTTGGAGTTCAAGCGTCCCACCATTTTTCAACTTTGCATCTGTAAAATATTGCTCATTGTCAGATAGAAAGTCAGGGATATTTAAATCTGAAGTTCCACTTTGAGCAAATCCATATTGGAAACAAACCAACATAAGGATAATTGAATAAATATATTTCATGTTCATTTTCTTTTTCCAAAATAAATACTCTTACCTATTGAGATGCCATAACTTGATTTAACGTCTTTGCCTATTGGCACATACCAATCAAAAAAAATATCCCAGCTTGAATTCCTTTTACGATTTATAAAGCTCAGCCCTAATGAAGATTTCAGATTAAGAACAGTGGAATTACCCATCTGTAAACTCAGCCCTTCTCCCCATACAAAAACACCGAACCGCTGATATCCTGACGCTCCTAAGTTTACGTTGAAGTCACCGGAACCACCTGACAAATTCAAATCTATAGCTCCATTAAATGTATTTGTTAAGAACAAACCAAAACGGGAATCAAATGATACAGATGATTCTGTAACCATTCCCCCGACATAAAGCATTGTTTGCGGATTGAAATCATTTTTATATTTAGACCATTTGTTTTTAATATTTTGGGGAGAGTTTATTTTATCGACTAATTCTTTTCTGCGCTTTTCAAAAATGCTTTTAGTCTCAAGCTCTTGTGGCGTACCTCCCATCAATTTCAAAGCAAAATCAAGTTCTTGATTGGCTTTCTGGTATAGACCCATTTTTTCCAAAACAATACTATAGCCCACATGAGGTAAATATTCTGCGGGGGTTTCCTTTATGATCTCTTCATATAAGGCAATAGATTGTAGATATAAGCCGGATGCGGCTAAGTAATTTACTCGCTCTAATACTGTTAGATAGTCATTCATATTCAGTTTTGGAGATTGTTGAAAGGCTGATAATAAACTCGAATGAATTTCAAAAGATATCCATTTTGGTATTTTTGAATTAGGTATATTCTTGATATATTCTTCAAATAAATCATTATATCCCATTAACGAAAAAACTAATCCAGAATAAAAATCTCCTTCTTCCGATTTGGGAGATACAAGCCGAACTCTATCTAAATTCATTAATGCACAATCGTAGGCACCACTTAGTGCTAGAGCATATGAATATTCTGCTAATAAGTTAGTATTTAGTGAATCTTTTGCGACTAAGTGAGAGTAGCCTTTTACAG
>JAQVZS010000072.1 GCA_028708075.1 Massilibacteroides sp. | reverse complement strand
CCGGTGGTGGAAGATAAATTGCCAGTTCAGTTGTTAATATTAGAATCCATTAGCTTGTCATCAGCCGGTGTGCTCTTTATCTTAAGTGTTGCCGGATTGCGAATGTAAATTGATTAAAGACATTTACATTTTTGAAAACCTATGACGCCCGATTGGATTCTTTTTAGCAGTAATGGCAGATGATATTATTGAATGAGTTAAAACTTGTTTTAAGGATAAAGCCGTTGTCTGCAAACATGAATAACGACATAGAACAATGAATGAGAATGATATTATATAAAATGATATTGAAGTTGTAACAACATTAATAACATTGTCCAGACCTTTCAGCGGAGGGATGGGGATTCGAACCCCAGATACCCGCAAAGGTATAACGGTTTTCGAGACCGCCCCGATCGACCACTCCGGCATCCCTCCTTTGGCGTGACAAAAATATGGAAGTTTTTTATATGTTGAATCAAATAAAGAGAAAATTTAAAAACAAATACAGTCTTGTTAAAACGGAAAAAGGAAGATGTTTGACTACATCTTCCTTTCTTTTGTTGCGGAGGCAAGACTCGAACTTACGACCTTTGGGTTATGAGCCCAACGAGCTACCACTGCTCCACTCCGCGATATTGTTGCTATCTTCTCGATTGCGAGTGCAAAGGTAAAGAATATTTTGAATCAAACAAATTAAATGTAAGTTTTTTTTAATATTCTTGGTAGATACAATCTTTTTTGAGTACTTTGCGCACATATTCAATCAAATTGTGCAGTGTAATGCCGACAACAGTTTCTAAGACACGAGATATGCTTGTTGATGTGGCCCGGCAATTATTTGCCAGGTCAGGGGTAGACAACACGACCATGAATGATATTGCACAAGCTTCACGCAAAGGCAGGCGTACGCTTTATACCTATTTCAAAAGTAAAAATGAAATCTATCTGGCAGTGGTTGAGTCGGAATTGGATAGATTGCATAAAATGCTTCTTGATGTAGCGGCCAAAGAACTGCCGGCAGACGAAAAGCTAATGTCTTTTATTTACGCCAGATTAGATGCTGTTAAAGCAATTGTTTTCAGAAATGGAACATTGCGAGCAACCTTTTTCAGGGATATTTGGCGTGTGGAAAAAGTGCGTAAGAGTTTTGACCTAAGGGAAATAGAAATCATCAAAAACATTTTGGGTGATGGAGTAAAAGAAGGCCTATTCAGCATGCCTGACGTGGAAATTACCGCGCTTGTTCTTCATCATGCCTTAAAAGGGCTCGAGGTACCTTATATACGTGGATTGATGGGCGATAACATTACACAACGGATAAAGAGACGAGATAACGTAATGAATTTAATATTCAACGGAATTAAGATTAAGTAAAGAAACGAGCATGTTTATTAACGCAACAGGACATTATGTGCCGGAAGAAAGGGTACACAATCAACACTTCCTTAATTTAAATGGCTTAACAAGTGAGTGGATTGAACAAAGAACGGGAATAAAAACCCGTTCCAGAGCAAGAGAAGATGAAAACATTAACACAATGGGGTTGGAAGCTATCAAAAATGCGATGCCCCGTTTACCTTACGACATTAAGGAAGTAGACTTAATTATTTCTGCCTCTTATTCTCCTTATGATACAGTAGCTACGGGAGCGCACGTTGCTCAACGGGAGTTTCAAATAGAAAAAGCAAAAGCTTTGTATTTATCTTCTGCCTGTTCTTCTTTCGTCAATGCGCTTGAAGTCGTGGAAGGTTATTTCGCCATGGGAAAAGCCACTAAAGCTTTGATCATTTCGGCGGATAAAAATTCGACTTACTATAATGAAACCGATCCGAAAGCGGGTCATTTATGGGGAGACGCCGCAGCGGCTTTTTTTATCTCTAAAGAAAAACAGGCGGAAAATGAAGCCAGAATCATTGAAGTTTTTACTGAAGGGTTAGGCCATATCAGTAAAGGTCCGGAAGGGGTTCAACTACGTCCGAGAAACGGGGGTATTATGATGCCCGAAGGGAAGGATGTTTTTGTACAAGCTTGTACGTATATGCCTAAAAACGCCCTTTATTTGCTGGAGAAAAACGGTTATTCACTGGATAAACTCACTTATTTAATCGGACATCAAGCAAATATGCGTATCCTGACGAATATAGCTAAGCAATTAAAATTGCCGGAAGAAAAAATTCTGTATAATATTGAGGAATTAGGAAATACCGGCTCGGTTAGTTCGGCTTTGGTATACGCACAAAATATAGATAAGTTCCAAACCGGAGATCTTATCTGCCTAACCGTTTTCGGAGGAGGTTACTCTGCCGGTGCATGCTTAATAGAATGTTAAACACTAAAGATTATATTGTATGAAGTTATTAGAAGGAAAGGTTGCTTTAATTACCGGTGCCGCTCGCGGAATCGGTAAGGCAATTGCATTAAAGTTTGCTTCGGAAGGTGCAAATGTTGCCTTTACAGACTTAAGCATTGACGAGAATGGATTGGCTACTCAGAAAGAAATCGAAGCTTTCGGGGTAAAAGCGAAAGGATATGCTTCTAACGCAGCAAATTTCGAGGATGCGCACCAAGTTGTTGCCGAGATCTTGAAAGATTTCGGACGTATCGATATTTTGGTAAATAACGCGGGCATTACGCGTGACGGACTAATGATGCGGATGAGCGAACAACAGTGGGACATGGTGATCAACGTGAACCTGAAGTCAGCGTTCAATTTTATTCACGCACTTACTCCTGTGATGATGAAACAACGAAACGGAAGTATTATCAACATGGCGTCTGTCGTCGGGGTATCGGGTAACGCAGGCCAAAGTAATTATTCAGCTTCCAAGGCGGGAATGATCGGGCTGGCAAAAAGTGTTGCCAAGGAATTGGGTTCGCGCGGAATACGGGCAAATGCCATCGCGCCAGGATTTATTATTACGGACATGACAGCTGTTTTGTCTGACGAAGTGAAGACGGAATGGGCAAAACAAATACCATTGCGACGTGGCGGAACACCCGAAGATGTGGCAAATACGGCTTTATTCTTGGCTTCCGACCTGTCGTCTTACGTAACCGGACAAGTTATTCATGTCTGTGGTGGAATGAACACATAAAATGGAAGTTATCTACGAAGACAATCATCTGATTGCCGTAAATAAAACCTGCCGGGAAATTGTCCAAGGCGACAAGACTGGCGATACGCCTCTTTCAGACATGTTAAAAGCATGGCTGAAAGAGAAGTATTGTAAAGCCGGGAACGTATATATCGGCGTTACGCACCGGTTAGACCGACCAGTAAGCGGACTCGTCTTATTTGCTAAGACCAGCAAAGCACTTCCACGCTTAAACGAAATGTTCCGCAACGGCGACATCCGGAAAACGTATTGGGCCGTCGTAAAAAATCGACCGCCTCAGGACGAAGGCGAACTGACGCATTGGCTGGTTCGTAATGAAAAACAAAATAAGAGTTATGCGTACGATACGGAAAAACCGGAAGCGAAAAAAGCAATTCTTCATTATAAGCTTATTGCCCGTTCGGATAATTATTTTCTTTTGGAGATAGACCTGAAAACCGGACGCCATCATCAAATCCGTTGTCAATTGGCCAAAATCGGCTGCCCGATCAAAGGCGATCTAAAATATGGTGCCGAGCGTTCGAATAAAGATGGGGGAATAAGTTTACACGCCAGGAGCGCGGAATTTATACATCCTGTATCAAAACAACTGATCAAAATTGTCGCTCCAGTTCCTGACGATAATTTATGGCTGGGTATCAGTGCAGAACTATAGTTTGCTATTCTTTTGACTAGCTTTCTCTGCATCTAATTGTGCTTTCGACTTACTTTGGATGACCAAATAAACTCCAGAGAAAACGAACAGAATCGCGCAAACTTTCATTAAACCGAAAGTATCCATTCCCCAGAAAACAGCTACGATGGAAGCGACTATCGGCTGCATATAATTATACATACTGGCTACGGTCGGACGTAACAAACGCTGACCCACCGGCATGAGGAAATAAGTAATAAACGTGCCACCTATAATCACATATAGGATTTCACCATAGATTTCCAGAGACAGAGAAGAATAAGGTACAACGGCAATATGGTTGTACGAAAAGGGAATACAACAAATAGACGCGTACATGAACATCCATTTCATTAACGTCACCGGCGAATAACGCCCGATCAGCCCTTTAAACAGAACGAAATAGATCGAATAACTGAATTGCGCCAGCAAACACAGCAGGTCTCCCCATATATTCCCGGAATTTATTCCTCCTATTGTATGTCGGCTACCCAAAATCAACAACAACGCACCGGAAACACCGACAAAAATGCCGGACAGCTTCTTTCCGGTAATCGGTTCTTTCAAGTAAAGTGCCGCGATTATCATGGTTATTATCGGAGTCGTTGTCGTTACAATCGAAGCATTAATGGGAGACGTAAGGGATACGCCCATAATAAACGAACCTTGATTTAAAACGATTCCCAGTAAGGCGGCAAAAAACAGCTTGATCATATCGGACGAACTCACTTCTTCTTTCTTGGTAAACAGAGAAGCAATCCAGAACAAAGCAGCCGCACCCATCACACGAAAAGTAGTCAATGAAAAGGAATCGACATGTTCGGAAGTAAGAACTCGCTTGGATATCGGCGACATCAATCCCCATAGAATATTGGCTGTCAACATGGCCAAATGTCCCGGATAATTCCCTTTTTTCATCGAATATGTTTGTTTATGAGACTGTTTGTTTTCCAGTTAAACCGATACCAAAGCAATAAACCCAAAGCCGTTAAACTGACGGGAAAACCCGACCAGATACCGAGTGCACCCCATTCCAGCACAAAACCATTGATGTATCCTATAGGTAAAGCCAATCCGAAATGACAGAGAAAAGCTGCATACGCCAAAAATTTCACATCGGTTATTCCCCGCAACGCATTGGCAAATAATACTTGTAAGCCATCGCCAATTTGATATAATATAACCGGAATAGCCAAAACAGAAACCATTCTTCAAAAGAGCTCCTCCCTTACTCCATTCCTTTCGAGCAGCATGTTCACTGATTACGGGCGTCAAACCGTAAGAAAAACCGATCCCGAAAATAGAAGCCAGCGTAAAGAAATTATTCACGAACGAAGCGGCTGCCAGTTCTTCCATCAAGTGATGACCCACCATGATATTGTCTGCAAAAGCGACAATAATAACACCCAGTTGCCCCAGCATAATGGGTCCCCCAAGCCTTATAATTTGCTTATAATGCGTCTTATAATCCGATAAAAAAAACATGAGACGAGTCAATCCGGACTAATTACTTTTTCACAATCTCCATAGATTTGATTTTGACATTTTTCAGTGGGCGGTCTTTTTCGTTCGTCTTAACAAACTGAATCTTGTCGACCACTTTCATCCCGCTGACAACTTCTCCGAAAACAGTATATTTACCATCTAAATGAGGCGCGCCACCCAAATGCATATAGGCATCCCGTTGTTCAGGTGTCCATTGAATATGCTTCTCTTTCTCCATTTTATTCAGTTCCATTTCTGTGAAAAACGTGCCGGTTACAATATAAAACTGTGTCGCGGAAGACGCTTTTTCCGGGTTTTGATCGTCGTCTTGGCGGGCAGCACATAACGCACCGGCTTTATGGAAATAGTTCGGATAAACAATCTCCGCAGGAAGGGTATAATCCAGATCGCCACTACCCAATTCCTGATCCAGCGAAGCATCCTTGGAGTTAATATCTCCCGCCTGAATCATGAATTGCTTAATTACTCGATGAAAAAGCAGACCTTCATACGTCTTTTCTTTCACATGTTTGATAAAGTTATCCCGATGCAGAGGTGTTTCATTATATAACTTGACCTTTATCTTTCCCATATCGGTATCGATAAGAACAAGCGTTTCCACTTCTTGCGCGTTAATATTAAAAGCGCTAAAGACAGCAGCAAATACGAAGGAAAGTAAAGATTTCATACGTCTTTTTTTTAAAATTCCTCACAAAAATACAAAATAAATAGTTTCCTGTTTTCTTCTGGAAGCTTCTTTCGACTTACATAACGCAATATATGGTTTTTTTTATAGATTTGTAAAATCTTTAATAGAACATAACAGGAATTGAAAATGAAAAATTATATCCTTGCAGTCGGTTTGTTAATCTCAATCCCGCTTTTTTCGCAGACAAAAATCGTCAAAAGAACTGCGTTAAAGAGTAACAACTTCGGAATCACCTATTCCCTTCCCAAAACATCCCTGATCATCAGTGCAGAAGTAAAGAAATCCACTTGTAAGGCCGGACCATATTATATATACGCAGAGAAATATCTTGGCGTTAAAGATGTCGTTACGGAAGATAAAGTTTTCTATTCCTTAGGAAAAATATCTCTTTTCAACAAAGGGATACCGGATCCTAACCGTACATACATCGTCGAGTTTAAAGCCGGAACGGTTGCTCCCTACGCATATCTGACAGAAGACGGACTGCTCTGTTCGATCAACGCGGAATATACACCGGAAGAATCGGAAATAGAAATAGCCCGCAAAAAAAGGATTCAACCGATACGCGTTGCCGACGCTTCCGTTTATTCGGAAGAGCTATTGATGGCAGGATCGGTAGCGAAACAGGCAGAAGTCGCAGCAAAACAAATTTACCGTATTCGCGAAAGTCGATTAAATATTCTGACCGGAGAATCCGACAACCTTCCGCCCGACGGAGAAGCCATGAAATTAGTCATTCAACAACTGGAAGAACAAGAAAAGGCTCTGACCAACCTGTTTACCGGAATTATTGTAGAAGAGTATTCTGATTATGACGTCACTATCACACCGTACGACAATCTGGATAAGGAAATCTTGTTCCGTTTCTCCACTCATTTGGGTATTGTTGATGCAGACGATCTGGGAGGAACGCCCGTCTATTTAAATTTAAAAGCAACGGAACGCGCTCCGGAATTGGACGAAAAGGAAGCCGCGAAAAAAGAAAAATCCCTGAAAGGTATTGTCTATAATCTTCCGGGAAAAGCAAGTGTAGAGATACAAATGAACAAGAAGACCCTTTATAAAGGCGAAGTACAGATTGTACAATTCGGCACGCAAGAAGGATTGGCTCCCGTGATGTTCGAAGACAAGAAGGCTCCGGTCAAAGTATATTTTTATCCGGAAACAGGCACCATAAAACAGATCATACAATAACCACAAATAATAATACTAACTAACAATGTTTAAGAATCATCCCAAAGGATTAATCGCGGCATCATTAGCAAACATGGGAGAGCGTTTTGGGTTCTATACCATGATGGCCATTCTGTCTCTGTTTTTAATGTCTAAGTTCGGATTGGACAAAACCAATTCGGGAATCATTTATTCGGTATTTTACTTTTCCATCTATATTCTTGCGTTAGTAGGAGGTATTATAGCCGATAAAACCCGAAATTTCAAACGGACGATTATGGCAGGTATCATATTAATGGCTTTCGGATACTTGATATTAGCCATACCGACCGATACGCCGGTATTGAACGTTCCTCTTTTTCTGACGCTAACTTGCGTTGGCTTGTTTACCATCGCGTTTGGTAACGGGTTATTCAAAGGTAATCTGCAAGCGCTTGTCGGTCAAATGTACGACAACAAACAATATGCTTCCATGCGCGACTCCGGTTTTTCTCTTTTTTACATGTTTATCAATGTCGGTGCCATATTTGCTCCAATGACGGCTGTCGCCGTACGTAACGGATGGCTAGAAAAGAACGGGTTCTTATATAATTCGGATATCTCTACACTTTGCCACCAATACTTATCCGGAACGTTATCCTCCGAAGCGGCAGTCCGTTATAACGAATTGATGACACAAGTCACTCTCGGACCGTCCATCACCGATCCGGGCGTATTTGCAAACACCTACCTGAATGTTTTCAATACGGGGTTCCATTATGCGTTCGGCGTTGCCATCCTGGCCTTGATTATCTCCTTATTAATCTTTGTCCTAAACAAGAAAAAATTCCCGGAACCGACCGTCAAAAACGCATCAACTTCCACTGAAGAAGTTCCGGCGATAGATGCTAAAGAAGTAAAACAACGCTTATACGCCCTGTTCGCCGTATTTGCCGTCGTCATTTTCTTCTGGTTTTCTTTCCATCAAAACGGATTGACTCTAACATTCTTTGCCAACGATTATACGTTACTAAAATTAGGGAACTGGAATTTAACCGCCGAAATTTTCCAAACGGCGAATCCGTTCTTCGTCGTGTTCCTGACTCCGATTATTCTAGCATTCTTCGGATGGTTAAGAGCAAAAGGCAAAGAACCTTCGGCACCGCGCAAAATTGCGATCGGGATGGGTATTGCCGCTGTTGCTTATATCGTCATGACAATCGGTTCGATGGCTTTACCGGCTTCTGCAGAAGTAAACGCAATGGGTGGTCTGCCTGATGCACAACGTGTCACGCCCTTCCTGTTGATCGGGACCTACCTAATACTAACCATAGCTGAATTATTCATCAGCCCATTAGGAATTTCTTTTGTATCTAAAGTAGCGCCTCCACAATACCAAGGAATCATGCAGGGATGTTGGTTAGGCGCGACCGCGTTGGGAAACCAACTGCTTTTTGTTGGTGCGATCTTGTATGAACAAATCCCGATCTGGCAAACCTGGAGCGTATTCGTTATCGCTTGTCTTATCTCCATGTTCGCCATGTTGTTTATGCTTAATTGGCTCGAACGAATTACGAAGTAAGAACAACAAACGTTAAAAGAGAGGGCCCGAATGCTTGCTATATACAATCCGGGCCCTCTCTTTTATTATTATTCCAACCAAATTGACGGTCCTATCATAAGCCGCTAAAATCTACGACTTCGAAAGCCAGTGAAGGTACTTTCCAGCTGGACGATGGACGCGGATCGTTGCCTATTTCACGCAAATTGCTCCACAAAGTCAGCATATTCCCGGTAATATTCATCTCCGAAATAGGCTGAGTCAATTTCCCATTTTCGATCAGGAACCCTTCCACACCATACGAAAAATCACCGGTCGTACTATTACTGTTACCGCCGTTAAATCCGGTAACCAGAATTCCCTTTTTCGTGGCTTCTACCAATGCATCCGTATCCTTATCCCCCATCTGAAGCGTCAAAATAGATGGCGAGCCAATCGTCGGTTCCACATTCATTTTATTCGCACTGTATGTATCGTAATAATACGTTTTCAGCACACCGGCGTCGAAAACCGAACGCTTTTGTGTCGCAATTCCTTCGCTATCGAAATAACGAGCTCCCGGCGAACGTTTGATATGCGGTTCATCAGCAACTATCAACTTGTCGCTAACCACACGTTGATCCAGCTTATCAATCAAAAAAGAATTATTCTGTTGGATAGACGATCCATACAACGCGCCGATTAAAGGCGAAAGCAAACGTACCGAATTCATATTGTCAACAATCATCGTATACTTACCTGAAGCCACTTTCTTCTGTCCCAGTTTACGAATCACACGTTCAAGCGCTTTTGTTCCTATCCCCTCTTTAATCAAAGCATCGTAAAACAAAGCCGAATCATACCAGTAAGAAGACGGACGCGCATCCCCATCTCCCTTAATGCTGACACTGGAAACCAACGAGAAAGAAGAAGCAGAACTTTCTCCTTCAAACCCGTTACTTGCCACCATATAACGGAACTCTGTATCGTCACTATACGAAGCCTCAGACGAAATAATTCGCTCGTCTTTACCCATCACTTCGTCGCAGATCTTCATGGCCATATCTACTTTTTCGTCCGGATCAACACGTTCTGCTTTCGGGTCATACAATTCCAGATCAGGCAAACCTCCGGTATAGTAAAGAGACGAATCCGGCAAAATCCTCGCTTTATCTTCCGCTAGATAACGGGTAGAATCAATTCCATTTTTAATAAACCCTTCCAGTTCCTTTTTATCCAAACGGTTCGTCGAAAAAGAACCATACCTTCCGTCCACAAACAAATGAATTACCAAGCTGCTTTCCGAAGCCTGTTGTAGACGGTCGATCCTCATATTACGTACTTCCAGCGAACTGTTCGAGCCGTTATAAAGACTTACCCTGGAAGCCTGGCAGCCATTTTTCAAAGCAAAATCCATCGCCCACTGCGCTAATTTCTTATGTTCGTTCGTTATCATATCAACTCTCCCCTCCTACTGTAAGTTTACTAACCAAGGCAGACGGCATTCCGCAAGTCACCGGACAAGACTGTCCATCTTTACCGCAAGTCCAAGTACCATTATCCATTTTATAATTATTTCCTACCAAAGTAATATCTGCCAATGCTTTCGGACCATTTCCGATGATATTGATATCTTTAATCGGCTGAGTCAACTTTCCGTTTTCTATTAAATACCCATCTTTCACAAAAAAGGTAAAATCGCCTGCACCAATCTGCACCTGGCCGTTCGTAAAGTTGGAGGCATAAATCCCCTTCTTCACAGAAGAAATAATTTCTTCTTCCGACACATTACCTGCCTCCATATACGTCGCACGCATACGCGGAATCGGCATCATGCGGAACGACTCCCGGCGGCCATTTCCTGTCGACGGAATACCATAATGTTTCGCACTAAGGCGGTCGTGCAGATAACTCGTCAGGATACCCTCCTTAACGATATACGTTTTTTGCCCTTCAATACCCTCATCGTCGATATTTACCGAACCACGGTTGAACGGAATCGTACCATCGTCGACAACATTAATATGTTCATTACAAACCTTCTTATTCAGCTGATCTGCAAAAATAGATGTATTTTTTCGGTTAAAATCCGCTTCAAACGCATGACCTATCGCTTCGTGCAATAGAATCCCGGATCCGCCGGCACCCATAACGACAGGCATCTCTCCTCCTTTCGGTTTAATCGCCTGAAACAAGATCAACGTTTTCTCCACCGCCTCATTCGCCACTTCATCGATAACCCCATCAGTAAGAAATTCAGCCCCCATACGGAACGAACGTGCCGCATACGAGTTTTCCACTTTCCCTTTCTCCTCCATGATACACACCGCACCCAAAGTCACCATCGGACGATAATCGTAATACATCTGACCTTCCGAATTACAGAAAAAAATATGCGAAATCGAATCGCCCAATGAAGCCATCACTTTGTTCACCCGTTTATCCAGGGCAAAGATCGTATCGTTCAGCTTTTGCAAATAAGGCATCTTTTCCTTCACAGCAATTTCATCCCAATCCGTCTGCACAGAATAAAAATTGTGCTTCACCGGCGTTTCGGTCAAATCGGCCACTACATTCGCCTTAATCCCATCGGCAATACGCGCCGCCGTACGCGCCGCTTTCAGCATCTCATCCAACGTAATGGTTTCCACATAAGCATAACCGGTCTGGTCGCCCGATAACACCCTTACTCCCATACCAAAATCAATATTCGACGAAGCACGGTTCACCGCACCGTCCTGCAAGCCGATATTATTCCTATACGTATGCTCAAAAAACAAGTCAGCATAATCTCCTCCTTTTTCGAGCGCTGCCGCGAGCACTTTCTTTAAATCCTGTTCACTTACCCCAAAATGATTTTGGGCAAACAAGATACCGACAGCCTTATCAGTTGGACCGCCGGCACAACTCCCCAAAAAGGAAGGAGCAGCCAATGATCCGATCATAACCATACTTCCTGTTTTAATAAAATCGCGTCTGTTAAACTTCATTTTTCTCTATTTTATTTGTCCTCAGCCATTCCATAATATTTGCAGGCGGACG
>JAQVZS010000071.1:4016-12294 GCA_028708075.1 Massilibacteroides sp. | reverse complement strand
GAATTTTATCTTTTATAGTTATAGTGAGCATTCTTATGGCACTGTTTACTGGAATTTTTATGAATTCCATTATTCTGAATTCTTACCCAATTGCTCCTTATCTACTGGTTTTACTGTTATGGTGGAGTGGAAATAAAATGGCAAAACTCGGCATTCGTATTTCTTATACGGTCTTGTCTTTTGTATTGTTGTTTCTTTGCTTTTTTCAGAACTCGCTCAATTTAGGACGGCTGGACACATTAAAGCATCGTATTTTCGATATGTTTGGTTCAGAAATAATAATAGGTGCAGTTGTACTTGTTATTTTATCAACCATAGGGCTGTATTTTGTTAATCCGAATTATAAATTCAACCCTTCGGCAACGCTGGTTTCCAAAACCGGGAAATTGACCATTATTTTTATTTGGATATATATTACCTTCTTTATAGTTGATCAATCTTACTTCATAGTACGACACAACGTTGCTCCCGCAGACTTTTATACTCTGATAGAAGAAAATCACTTAGTTTGGTTTAGAGATTTTATATACGGAAGAGTACCCTATTTGTTGAGATTAACAGCAAAGATATTTGATTTTTTTTTGTTTCTGTTTGTCACACTAGGACTTACGTTTACACAACTGTATAGAAAAATTAATCTCTACCCATATTGTTTAAAACCTATCGTGATAGTTTGTTTCGGATTGCTTTTTATCTCACTTGCTAATAATATCATCTTAGGATATATTTTTGGAATAAGTATAAATGTCATCTATTTTATTTTCTTTGACAGATCATTTCGTGTTACTGAACAATTGACGCTGAACTCCGGAAAATCCGTAGTTATTAAATATCCAAGTCGAAAAGTGATTAAGTTCTGGATAATTTCAGCTGTTTTATTGCAACTTTTAGACTTAATTTATTATGTTGGATCATTTTCCTATAGTAATTTATATATAATTACAAAATTAGGATTGTACTTGCTCCTAGCTTTATTTTTAACTATCTCAATCACTAAGTTTTTAAACAATATCCAAACAATATCCACAAATTACGAGTAAATGCCATTTTTAACATTCTAATTGAATGTTCTGTTTTGCAATTTATTAACTAACAGTTAATTATTATAAGTAAATAGAATTATTAAGATTAAAAAACATAAACATAATGATTACAAGAGAACAACTTACCGAATTAGCCTTGAATGAAATTGCAACCAGAGGTTATAATGTGAATGAAACTGATTTGATAATTGATTGTAAAACCGGATCCAGTTCTGACATTATTTGGTTTCCAACAGATAGTTTTTCGAATCCTACTTTTAATAAACAAGTTCTATATATTGAGCAGGAATATAATGAGGATATAAATCTATTTATAAAACAGAACTTAGCCATTATAAAGCAACTATTCTTACAATACGACTTGGATTTCATATATCTTCCTGAAATTATCCAACAGCCAAATTTTAAAGAATTTATAGCCTATAACAACCCAAATGAGACCAACTTTGAGCGACCAATTTCTATTAAGAATATAACTGGGAGTGTGACAAAAACTATTCTAAATGCAGCTATAAATACAATTTTTATAGACAAAAAAACATTTAAACTACCTAATTCGCCAGCTCTTTTGATGAAAGCAGAAGATAGTAGCGGAAAATATTATCAATATTTTGTGGCCATCAAATTTGACATTAACACGATATCAGAACTTTGGGATCAAATTAATCTATTTGCTTATAAGCTCGCTCATAAAGACGAACTATATCCCTGCGATTGCCGCATTTATATCGAACCATGTTCTTATCATAAGGAATATCCCAATGATATAAAGGAACTCATTGATGAAGTTAAAACCAAAATAGAGATACTACAAAGCAGGGGCTACTTAATTACTTTAATGGATACCCTATTTTCTCAAATAAACTTGAGTCCTGTAAGAGTGGACAAAGAGGGAGTAATTACACTACCTGACTATGGTATAGAAATCAAAATGCCCCCTTTGTCCAAAATAATTTATATACTTTGCTTGCTTCATCCAGAAGGTGTGTGTTTTTCGTCTTTGCAAGAATATCAAAAACTCTTGATAAACATATACCTCACTATTTCCAATCGCATTGATGTTGATATTCTTAGAAAAAGTGTACAAGACTTAATAAATCCAAAGTCAAATTCTATTCATGAAAAATATTCTCGAATTAAAAGCGCTTTTCTCATCCATTTTAACGATATGATTGCAAGGAATTATTATATCTCATCCCCTAATGGTAAATCCGTTAGACGACATATTCCAATTTGTCATGAAAAAGGGAAAGTGCATATTGCTCCTGAATTTCTTAAATCAATAGGATACAGTAATTTATAATTACAAGTCTTAGAAAAGTTAAACATCAATATTTTAATATAATATTTTTATACTCAAATTCAAGCTATGAGAACAATTGCCTTTATTCTTTTTTCATTATTTATAAGTAATGCTGCCTTCTCACAATCATTAGCCGAAAAGGAAAAAACAAAAATATGGCAAAATTTTAGGGAGAACTACCCTAATCCATACCAAACAATAGGTTTTGCTCAATTCAACGATAAAAGCCAGTTATATCTTATTTCCGAACCTCCCTCTTATATACAACTAAGCGACATCACTGAATTGTTTGAGGGGTTCGACTATTCTGTAGAAGTGAAAACCTGGAACATAGGGTATGACGGTTGGGTAAAAGATGTGGTGATATGCGTGCATTATATTCCTCCTGTATATAAATTATTATTTATCAAACAATTGAATGAGTTATTATACGCTAATTCTTATAGGTTAATTTGTAAAGAATTGCCTGTAGTACAACCCCGCCGTATATTTATTAAAGCCAATACTATTGATTATAAAATTTCGGCAATGGAGCTTAATAAATGGTTTGTGGAAAACAATATGCAGTTTGTCGAAGTAGCAAAGTCTATCAATCAGTATTCGTTTAACGAATTGCTCAATAGTCCGAAAGCAGGTGTTTATGCAAGCAACGATTCTACCTTTATTATATGGAGTATTCCTTACGGCAATCAGGCCGGTTTTAGCCGTGAAAACATCGGAAAGTTTACTATCGAATCAGATATTATACTGGGAGCAATTTCAAATAGCAAGACTCTGATTGTTATAGGTCGTGCAAGACAATGTTCGTATGCCGAACTCCCTCCATTACGAATAGAGACCATAGAAATGCTTGCCGGCACAAAAAATGAAAATCTAAGCCAGAGTCTGAATATTGCAGAGCTAATAACCGGGAAAATGGATAACGGGGCTGACTGGTGTCCTGCTTTTGTAAGTGATGAATTAGAAAACGACGAATTTGGACATTTACTTACAATGACGGATATTTTTCTGAAAGACTGGTTATCTGCTGGTTTCCTTTCATATCCGGAATATAAATATCCCAAGCCGAATCACTATTATGACATTAAAAGGGATCATATCGCAAACATCAGGTATAACTGGAATACAAAAGATTATATTTATTCAACACGCTTTTATGAGAAGAATGTAATTGCTTTTCGAAATACTGCCTGCCTTAATGCTTCCTTATTTGATGCATCGGAAATAGAAGAGAAAGATATGAATAATACAATAAACTCTGAAGCCAATAAATACCTTGCGAGCCTGAATAATGCCGATTTGGCAAGGGTGGTTCAATATACGGCCCTCTACCAGATTTTTAAAACGAATAATATACACTGCAATATCTATTCCAATCCACATACAATAGACAAATCCACGCTTCTCCTAAACGACACACGTGAGATTTTAAACAAACTAAGAAACTTATCGAATGACGAAATAAGAACCATTTCAAGGAGAATCGAAGAAGATTACTTTAAACTGTACCTTTATCAGAACCTCCAAATACTTGCAGATACAAAGAGAAACGAATGGGAAGAAGAATTCAAAAAAGCGGTTGAGAAAGCAGCCAAAGAAAATAACATGACTATAAAGGAGTTCCAAACGACAGAAAAATATAAAAACGGACGGGAAAAATCCTTACAGGAATTTAATCGGAAAATTAACTTATGGCTCGAAGCGTCAAAAGAAAAAACCATCAATGAAAGAACAATAGAACAATACACAGAGATTGAAGCATTAAGGAACAAATTGTATAATTTAAGTTATTCTGATTTCAATAAACTTTGCAATTATGTCTCTTATCCAAATGGAGAATACACTTCTGACTATTCTTCCATAAGATATTTATCTCGTGAAATTACCAAGCTTTATTGGCCCATTTGGCTCAATGCGAAGTATTTTGGAATAAATATGGAGAAAGTAAAAGACGACTACATTGCTGCCCTTAAAACCGACAACGGACTTTGGATGAAAACACCTAAAGTAGTTGTTACCAATAATAAAGTGGGGCAAACCAAAGTAGGAGAAGATACTTATATCAATGTAACCGGCACTGTCGGCGGACATTCATTGAATGCTTCTATACAGAACAAACCAATAGATAATACAGAGAAAGTTAGAACTGTAATCGGAGTCCTAAGAACAACACCCGATGAATATAACTATGCCAATGGAACAGGAAATACGCCGAGCAGTGATATTGTCCATTATTTCAACTATTATGATAGCAATAACGATAAAGCTGAAGAAAATGCCCGTGCCCATTATAAGGCGTATAATAGTAGCAAATCAGCGTCACAGAACAATGCTGAGAATAACAATAATCAAGACGATGCAGTTATTGAACGTTATATGGCACATTATGAAGATGTTCTTAAGCCAATATCATATCAAGATAAGAATGCAAATGAATATCCGGCTTCTCAGAACAAGACAAAAGAAACAGGCAATGTAAAAAATCTTAATTATACAGAACAGATATCAAAAGAGCATAAACAAAAAGAGGATATAACAAAGTACGAACCTTTCGAATGGACGCAAAAAGAATCCAGTAAAGGGAATGTAATAGATGTAAAAACAAGCAATGCATTAGTTGATGCAACATTTTATTCCAGTATGGCAACAGCAGAGAAGAAGGATACGGATAAAGCAGCCTATTATGCCAGAGAGGCAGCAATGGCTATGTCTGGTAATAGTGGAAAAATAGCTATTAACCCTGTTTTTTCGGATAGATTAACCCGGGTAATAAATGAGAAACGTTTAATAGAAAAGAGAATTTCTGAGACAGAAAAAGATTTTTCACAAAAGGCGAAAAGTGCCAGAGATGTTTTGGCCTCATTAGGCAATAATGTAAGTGAAAATACACGGCAAACATTAGAAAGGTATGCTGACAGGGCAAATAAATTTTTGACAGAAACCAATAGTGTGAAAAATATAAAAAATGAAACAGATAAAATAAAAAAGATAAAACAACTGGAAGAACTAAACAATAGAATGGAATTACATGCAACTGGAATCAGGGAACAGGCAATAAAAGATATAAACAATTGTGAAACCTGTCCGGCTGAAGAAAAAGAAAAACTAACCAAATATTTAAACATATTTTAGTCATTATGCAAAAAATAATATTTACCATCGGATTACTTTTTTGTGCTATAACCATGTTTGCACAATCGGCATGTGTTACTGCATTTGAAAAGGCAATGTGTGAAAAATACAATGATGTTTTTGATAAGATTAACTTTTCTGCAGCCCATTGGATAAAGGTTAATAATGATGATGACATTGACAATAGAAAAGATGACCTTAATAAGTTTGTGAATACACTTGCGAAGAAATTAGGAGCAAATTTAAATCCTGCAACATCTCTTGATTATTTAAAAACAGAGCCTGTATCTAAAAATACAATTTGGGGGACAAAAATAATTAATGAAGAAAATAATATTAAAGCAAAATTTTATGCTGATCCAAATAGTATTTACTATCAACAAATACAGGTTAATAAAGCATATCTCAAAAAAGAAAGTGCTGAAATAATGATAAAGAGTGTAGCTGAAGAGGTGTATCATGCTTACCAATTAACCGCAGTTGAAACGAATGCAGTAACCACAATTGATCCAGAAATAATAAAACAGTGGAGAAAAGATATTCAAAGCAATGTATATGATTTGTTGCCCAAACGTACAAATGAGCTTTTGGAAAAACAGGAAGAATTCCAAGAGGGAAACCTAAACTCAACAGAAAGAACCAATTTAATAATTGAAATAAAACGCTTAGAAAAAGACATAGCTAAATTATCAAGAGAGTATGAAGGATTGCTACTTGAAGAGCATGCAAAAGACTTTAGCGATATTATACAAAAAGTTTACATAGACAAAACTAACAATAATAAAAAATGAAAACACATTTATTTTCAATCACAACTACAATCATTTTGTTATTGCTCAATTTTTCCCTTTATGCCCAGCATGGTGATATTACTACTCTGATTAAAAAGGCTAATGCTGGAGAAGCGAGTGCCCAAAACGAATTAGGCATCTGCTATGCGAAGGGTAAGGAAGTTCCCGAGGATTTAAATGAGGCAATAAAATGGTTTAGAAAAGCTGCGGAACAGGGACTTGCTGAGGCACAATATAGTTTAGGGTATTGCTATTATAGTGGTATCGGTGTGAATCAAGACTATGTCGAGGCGATAAATTGGTTTAGAAAAGCTGCGGAACAAGGAAATACTAACGCACAAAGCGCTTTAGCGGGTTTCTATCTTTATTATCAAAACTATGTTGAGGCAATGAAATGGCTCAGAAAAGCAGCCGAACAAGGACTTGCTGAGGCACAGTACAACTTAGGGATGTGCTATTATAATGGACAAGGCGTGGATAAGAACGATACCGAAGCCGTGATGTGGTACAGGAAAGCAGCCGAACAAGGATATGCTATAGCACAAAGTATCTTAGGATCTTGCTATTATCATGGAGAAGGCGTACCCCGGGATTATATCGAGGCTGTGAATTGGTTTAGAAAAGCGGCAGAACAAGGAGATGCTATGGCACAAAATAGTTTAGGATCCTGTTATTATAGTAAAAAAGGACGGAATCAAGATTATATCGAGGCCGTGAACTGGTTTAGAAAAGCTGCCGAACAAGGAGATGCTATGGCACAAAATAATTTAGGACTTTGCTATTATAATGGTAATGGGGTGAATCGGGACTATACCGAAGCTGAAAATTGGTTCAGGAAAGCAGCAGAGCAGGGACTTGTTGACGCACAAAGCAGATTAGGAAATCTATATTATCTTGGTAAAGGCGTAAACCAAGATTATATTGAGGCCGTGAACTGGTTTAGAAAAGCTGCCGAACAAGGAGATGCTATAGCAAAAAACAACTTAGGGCTTTGTTATCATTATGGATATGGCGTACCCCAAAACTATACAGAGGCCGTGAATTGGTTTAGAAAAGCGGCAGAACAAGGATATGTTATAGCACAGAGTAACTTAGGGTCTTCCTTTTACTATGGTAAAGGAGTGAATCAGGACTATAAAGAAGCTGTGAATTGGTACAGAAAAGCGGTAGAACAAGGATGTGCTGGTGCACAAAACAACTTAGGGGTTTGTTATTGCAATGGAGAAGGTACAATCAGAAATATTGCTGAAGCAAAAAAACTATGGGAGCAGGTTTTAGAAAACAATGATTCAGAGGCTACAGAAGTGGCAAAAAATAATCTTGAGGTTCTAAAAACAGGTACTGGAAAAATTAAAACTGTTAGTACTTCTGGTATAACAACTGACTTCAACCGTATATTTAACAATTAGTAATTTCAACGATCCGCAATATAAACCGGTTGGAAACCCAGTATAACAATCTACAAATAGAAAAAGATGCAAAAGTATTTGCTGTGATAATTGAGAAAGTATATAAGGACAAATCTAATTGTCAGTAAAAATGAAAACACATTTATTTTTAATCACAACTACAATTATCTTGTTATTGTTTAGTTTTTCCCTTCGCGCCCAGAATAGTGACATTAATACTCTGACTAACAAGGCTAATGATGGAGACGCGAGTGCCCAAAACGAATTAGGCATCTGCTATGCGAACGGCAAGGGAGTTCCTGAGGATTTGAACGAGGCGATAAAATGGTATCGAAAAGCGGCAGACCAAGGTCATGCAGAAGCCCAAAATAAAGTGGGTAATTACTATTTCGATGGTAAAGGAGGTTTGCCTCAGGATTATGTTGAAGCTGTAAAATGGTGGAAAGAAGCTGCGAAACAAGGAGATGCCAAGGCACAATGTAACTTAGGTATCTGTTACGAGTATGGAAAAGGAGTAACGCAAGACTCCACCGAAGCTGTGAATTGGTACAGAAAAGCTGCTGAACAAGGATTGGTCGAGGCGCAACTCAACTTAGGGTC
>JAQVZS010000071.1:0-3916 GCA_028708075.1 Massilibacteroides sp. | reverse complement strand
AGGAGTAACGCAAGACTCCACCGAAGCTGTGAATTGGTACAGAAAAGCTGCTGAACAAGGATTGGTCGAGGCGCAACTCAACTTAGGGTCCTGCTATTATAATGGCACAGGAGTAACACAGGACTCGACCGAAGCAGTGAACTGGTACAGAAAGGCTGCTGAACAAGGCAATGCCGATGCACAGTTCAACTTAGGTGTCTTTTATCGTTATGGTATAGGAGTAACACAGGACTCGACCGAAGCAGTGAACTGGTACAGAAAGGCTGCTGAACAAGGCAATGCCGATGCACAGTTCAACTTAGGTGTCTTTTACCATTATGGTATAGGAGTAACACAGGACTCGACCGAAGCAGTGAACTGGTACAGAAAGGCTGTGGAACAAGGTGATTCCAAGGCACAATTCGCACTAGGAGTTTGCTATGATGATGGCATGGGAGTAACACAGGACTCGACCGAAGCAGTAAACTGGTACAGGAAGGCTGCGGATCAAGGATCTGCTGTAGCACAACGTAACTTAGGAAGATGCTACTATTATGGTATAGGAGTAACACAGGACTATACAGAAGCTGTAAATTGGTACAGAAAAGCTGCTGAACAAGGTGATTCATTAGCCAATGTGCGCTTATCTGATTTGTATCGTAATATGGATATAAAATGGCTTACAAGAAATGCAGCATCAGGTGATTCATTGGCTATTGTGAGTTTGCCTAATGAATACAGAAGTATTCTTCCTGATAAAATTGATGAAGCACTTTCTCTTATTAAAGAAATAGTACAAAAGCATAATACTATCGATAATCAGATTCTTGTTGCAATTTGTTATAATGAAAAGATACAGTGGGAATGGCTTTTTGGTAATTACACAAATGAAGACAGCCTCACTTATTATGGCAGGGAGTTTTTAACGTGGATATCACCAGCTATAGCAGCAAATAATCCGGAAGCTATATTGGAAATGGGGCGTTATTATTTTAATATAAGATCTGCTGAAAGTAGAGCAAATATTAACACAGATAGTATAGAATACCATAGCAAGGAGTCTGAAAAATGGCTATTTAAAGCTATTGGGATAGGAAAAACAGAAGCTCTATATGATTTAGGTAGGTTATATAGCGATATGCATAATTTCTCTGAAGCAATAAAATATTTTGCTAAATCTGCAGAACTTGGAGATTATTTTGCCATAGACAGAATCGCAGACATTTATGCAGATAATCAAAATATTATGTATGATTTATCTGCCACAATTAAACTAATCACTGAAGCTGCAGAACAAGGAAATATTAAAGCCATGAAATCATTGGCAAGATTATGTTATTCACAAAACAATGAAGAAGAAGCGTTTAGATGGTTTGAAAAAATTGATAAATACTTTAACCGCGATCATGCTTTTGAAATGGGGGAAAGATATTATCATGGAGGTTCAAACTGGATAGTTGACCAAGATTATGAGAAAGCCGTTTACTGGTATTCAATTGCAGCTGAATCCGGGAACAATGAAGCAATTACGGAATTAGCCCAATGTTATAGGGATGGGAAAGGTGTAAAAAAAGATGTAAATAAAGCACTTGAATTATTCAAAAAAGCAGCAAGTAATGGATATGAGCTTGCTTATGGATGGATTGGTAGTTTATATGACTATGGTGATTTAGGACCAAATTATGAAGAAGCTTTAAAATGGTACAAAAAAGCAGTAGAATTAGGTGCAAATTATTATGCTCGAGAAGTTACGGAAATGGAAAATAAAATAAATGGAGTTGAACAGAACGAAAAAGAATTTTTAGAAAGAATTAGGTCAGGGGAAGAATTTGGTGGAAATTTTGGGTTTGCATATAAGGCAGCCCTAGCTGGAGATCCTACAGGACAAGCTTTACTTGGAGAATTTTACTACATAGGATTTAGAGTTAAACAAAATTTCCCAGAAGCAATTAAATGGTTTACTACAGTTTTGCAAAATGCAGATAATTCAACTTCCTCTATTATGAAAAAGAATGCTTATGCTTCTGCTCAGTATAATATAGGAAGGTGCTATTATTTTGGCCATGGTCTTGAACAGAGTTATGAAAAAGCATTTGAGTGTTTTAAAAAAGCTGCAGAAGAAGGCTATCCTCAAGCACAAAATAATGTAGCAATGTGCTATTATCAAGGGATAGGAGTGATAAGAGATGTAACAGAAGCAAAAAAATGGATACAAAAAGCTGTAGACCAAAATTTGGATGAAGCTAAAGAAAATCTCAAATTAATCGAATCAGGTAATTCTGAACTTAAATTTGTTGATTTTGGAGAAGCGAAGATAACCTTTTGACAAAGGTCAAAAATGGTTAAATAATTGGCTTGTTATAAATTGTAAATATCAATTTACTAATAGTTTCATTAGCGGGCACTTAAAACTCACTGATTATTAATTAATTATTTTTTAGTTCTTTGACATTCTTGTAATCGCATTTTATAAGTATTTCTCTTACAGGAGCTTTGTCGAGTAGAGAGATGCTGAGAATCTGTAAAATTTAGTAGACCGAACGGTCAACTTTCAGTTTGTTACCAACTATGGCAACCAAACAGTAAGCAATGATCGCACAATAAATTTGGACTTTAACAGCATTCTGGGTTGTTCCCCAAAAAGATTTTATTCTCAAATGCTGTTTCAACCATTTGAAGAAAAGTTCTACTTCCCAGCGTTTCTTGTACAGCATGGCGATTTCTTCAGCTTTCAGATCGGTATTGTTGGTTAAAAATACAAAGGTTCTATCCTGTTGCTGATCGTAATATTTGACTCTTCGCAACTTTCCCGGATAACCTTTTCTGGAGTAATAAGTTTCCAGTTTGCCAATCTGATCGTACCGAACCCCGGTTGTTTTGTCAACAGTCCTTGAATACATTCGCTTAAAGCAGCGTATGTTGTTTTTTGCCCTGGTAACGAAGAATGAACCCTGCAAATGGAGCCAGTACAAACGGTCAAAATCGATATATCCTTTGTCAACAATGTAAAAGCTTCCAGCTTCGTATGGAATCAGATCGAGCATATTAACATCGTGAACACTGACCGTTGTGATTTGAAGAAAGCTTGGAATAGACGTTTTTACATCGTTAAGAGTGTGAAGTTTTATTCCACCTTTATGCTTGCGAAACTCGGCCCACCAGAAGACACTCAAACACAGATCAATGGTGGTGGAGTCCAAAGCATACACCTTGCTATCAACATTGACTTCGAAATCGGTTTTGTAACAACTCTTGCTGGCTTGATCGATCAAAACATAGGCAAACTCCTCAAAAATTTTATAACTGCGCCGTTGGTTGGCTTTTCCAAGATTTCTGCGTGAAACGGTCGGTCCAAATCCCAGGTGATAGTACTTTGCCTGATGAGCTTCAAGGCTCATCATTAAATCACGCATACTGTCCCTGAAGGTCAGTTGTCCGAAGACCATGCAAAGCATCTGGTTCCAACAGGTAAAAGACCTGATGTACCTGTTGCCGCTGTAACCCTGGACAATTCGATCGAAAACCCGACGCGGTAAAAATTCTGTAAGTTGAGCGAAAATGTATTTGCCTTGATTCATAGATAGAAACTTTAGCTAAAGCTAAATCTACTTTTCAATTCAAATCGTCACGCTATTAAAAAACGCTACAAATGCGATGAATAAAGAGTTTCAAAGAACGTATTTTATTTTTTAGTACCCACTAGTGTAATAGTTTTTATTCTCTCTATAATGGTAAGCCTCTGGTAAAGTACATATCATATACTACAAGTTCCGCCAACTTTAACAAAGTCGTCTAAAGTTGGCGGAACTTGTTTAAAGTTTGTTCAAGTCGTTACGAGTTTGCCGTATTTAAATTCTTCTCCCAGTATTTTGGGAGTAATTCGCAGATATTTTTTTTTGATTCTTTATATATCGGTAGTTTTCTCAAGACATCTATC
>JAQVZS010000020.1 GCA_028708075.1 Massilibacteroides sp. | reverse complement strand
TACTGCTCAAAACGAATATGGACTTCGGCCATGGCGGAGCCAGCGGACGTTTCGATTATCTAAAAGATCTTGCCTTGGAATATGTTTTTTTCTTCACCTTGGAAGGAATCACGCAATAAAATTATACATATAAGAGTAAAAACACTATTCTTTATTTTATATACTTCAATCCTTTACCCCGGATTTTTGTATGCTCAGGGATATAAAAATCCGGGGTTGAAAGGATTTAATCCAGATCCTAGTATTTGCAGGGTCAATGGTGATTTTTACCTGACGACTTCTTCTTTCGAGTATTTTCCTGGACTCCCCATCTATCAGAGCCGGGACTTAATCCATTGGAAACAAATAGGACATTGTCTGACGCGCAACTCTCAACTTAATTTATGCCAGACTCCGGCTTCCGGCGGATTGTATGCCCCGTCTTTGCGTTATAAAAACGGTTTGTTCTATGTTATCTGCACAAATGTATCGGGCGGAGGCAATTTCTATTGTACTGCGACCAACCCGGCGGCCCCTGGAGCGATCCGGATATCTTTTGGGATGAAGACGGCAGAACGTATTTTGTGACGCAGGGAGATGCAGGAATACGAATAACAGAAATCGATATTAAAACGGGAAGAGTACGGGCTCCTGAACGTTTGGTTTGGGCAGGGACGGGAGGACGTTTTCCTGAAGCGCCTCACATCTACAAGAAAGATGGCTATTATTACCTGATTCTGGGAGAAGGAGGAACAGAGTACGCACACAGCACGACTATCGGATGCAGCAGACAGTTATGGGGGCATACGAATCCTGCCCCTTAAATCCGATTATTTCGCACTGTAACCGGATTGGACAAGGGAATCAGATACAAGGCGTAGGTCACGCCGATCTAATTCAGGCAGAAGACGGTTCTTGGTGGACTGTATGTCTGAGTTTCCGGGTTACGCAACCTTATTCGTACTATCACATATTAGGACGCGAAACGTTCTTAGTGCCAGTCGACTGGCCGAAAGGAGGATGGCCACAGGTAAATGGTAACGGCATCATTTCTTTGGAGATGAATGTTCCGACTCTTCCTGTACAAACAGTTGAAATAGAACCGACCCGTACGGATTTCGACAAGGAAAGTCTGGACTTCAAATGGCAATACCTAAGGAATCCCATATGGGATAATTATTCGCTGACGGGAAAAAGGTCATCTGAGAATAGCAGCATCGCCATATACCCTCAATGACACCGAATCCGTTTCTTTCGTAGCTCGCCGACAAACCGAACATCTTTTTTCGGCAGAAGCCTGGATGAAATTCGTCACCTCAAAAGACTCCGAAGAAGCCGGCATGACGTTACTACAAAACAACACATCATCATTATGATTTAGCCTTCAAAAAATATCAGGACAAATATCTTTTTCAATTACGAATAATTGTTGGCTCTCTCTCTTATATTGCAGCCGAAAGAACGATCAACGGCAACAAGATTAAACTCAAAATCGAAGGAACTCCCTTAAAATACCGGTTTAGTTTTACGGGAACTGAAAACGGGAAATATGAGGAACTGGGGCAACTCGACACCCGTTACCTAAGCACGGAAGTAGCCGGAGGTTTTACCGGTATCATGATCGGGCTTTATAGCACTTCAAATGGGAATACAAGTCAGGCAAAAGCCTATTTCGACTGGTTCGACTATCAAGAAGAAAATTAAACGGAATTACTAAACTTTACTGCCTTTAGCAAAAAGTTCTACGTAATTAAAAAAAATCTTTTTTACTGACGGGAAGATACGGCGAGTAAAATGGATTTGTACTATTTGTTCTCTATCTTTTTAAATACGGATCTGTCATCTCTGTCTTTTCATCTTCGAACAAAAACAAGTTTTCATGGGAGAGCAAACGGCATATTCGCAGAATACCCGTATCTTTGAAGGCTTAAATTCAAATTATAATATAATAAAATGAAACAATATAACTTTGACCTGGTTATCGACCGGAAAGGAACAGATTGCGTGAAGGTCGATCTTCTGGAAGAACGTTTCGGGAAAAAAGACTTGACAGCATTATGGGTGGCAGACATGGATTTCCGCACACCCGATTTTATTGTCGATGCGATTCGCAAACGTTGCGATCACGAAATTTTCGGATATACGTTTGCTTCGCCCGCATATTATAATAGTATTATTGACTGGGTACAATACAAACATAGTTGGGAGATCAAAAAAGAGTGGCTGACTTACATCCCCGGCATTGTGAAAGGAATCGGTTTTGCATTACAGTGTTTTACAAATCCGGGCGATAAGGTAATTATTCAACCACCCGTATACCATCCTTTCCGCCTCGTACCTCAGCATATGAAACGCGAAATCGTGAATAATCCGCTTAAAATCGTCAATGGTAAATATGAAATGGATTTCGATCATTTGGAATCAATCATCGACGAGAAATGCAAAATCTTTATCCTGTGCAGTCCACATAATCCGGCCGGAATTGTATGGAGTAAGGACACTCTGATCCGGTTGGCCGAGATTTGCCACAAGCATCAAATTTTGGTTATTGCGGATGAAATTCACGCTGAAATGGCGTATCCCCAATTCAGGCACCATCCGTTTTCTTCGGTTTCTCCGGAAGCCACAGCCTGTAGCATCACGTTCATGGCCCCCAGCAAAACGTTTAATATTGCAGGAATTGTAACTTCATATGCAATCGTTCCGAATGATAAAATCCGCGAAGCATTCTTTCGTTTTCTAGAAGCCGGCGAGCTTTCCGATGGAACGATTTTCGCTTATACAGCAACTACAGCGGCTTATACCTATGGTGCGGAATGGCTACAACAAATGCGTACATATGTCATGGAAAATGTCCGGACGGTAGATCATTTTTTGCAAACACACATTCCTCAAATAAAAATGTATCCACCTCAGGCCTCCTTCCTCGTTTGGCTGGATTGCCGGAAGTTGAACCTTACACAGGAAAAACTTGTTTATTTATTCAAGGACAAAGCCGGATTAGCTCTGAACGACGGAAAAATGTTCGGCCCTGGCGGTGAAGGATTCATGCGTATGAATGTGGGTTGTTCTAGGTTAATCCTCGAACAAGCATTGAATGCGCTGAAGAAAGCGGTCGATAAAAAATAATGTTGTATTTTTGTCCGGATATTATTATCAATTTAAGACGAAATAAAAAATGAAGATTTCAACAAACATGTCCGTAGCAGTGACATACGACCTGAACGTAGGTGAAGGAACAGAATGCGAATTAATGGAAAAAGCAACGGAAGAAACTCCATTAAAGTTTATTTACGGAACAGGGTCTATGCTTCCTGCATTTGAAAAAGCATTATTGGGGCTTGCCACCGGAGATCCTTTCTCCTTTACTCTTTCGCCGGAAGAAGCCTATGGAGAATATATCGAGGAACATGTATTGGATCTGCCAAAAAATATTTTTCTCGTCGATGGCAAATTCGACGACGAGGTAATTAAAGAAGGGAATACCGTGCCGATGATGGATTCAAACGGAAACCGGATGAACGGTTCCGTCCTTGAAGTCAAAGACGAGATTGTGGTTATGGATTTCAATCATCCTCTTGCTGGAGAAACATTACATTTTAGTGGAAAAGTAATCGATATTCATGAAGCAACTGCGGAAGAAATTGCAGCACTGACGGCCGGGAGCTGCGGATGCGGTGATGAAAGCTGCGAATGTGGCGGGCATGATGAAGAAGGCGGCGGATGCGGTTGTGGTTGCGGTAGCTGTCACTAACGTATGAATTCGTTCGGAAACATATTCAGGCTGACTTCGTTCGGCGAATCGCATGGAGTAGGAATTGGAGGAGTAGTTGATGGTTGCCCGGCCGGGATCGAATTGGATATGAATTTTATCCAACACGAATTAGATCGGCGTAAACCAGGTCAATCCCGAATCACCACCCCACGTAAAGAAGACGACGAAGTTCAGTTTCTTTCCGGTATTTATGAAGGCAAAACAACCGGAACACCAATCGGTTTTATCGTCTGGAATAAAAATCAGCATTCGTCGGACTATGATAATATGAAGACGGTTTACCGTCCTTCGCATGCCGATTACACCTACCAAACAAAATATGGCATCCGTGATCCGCGTGGTGGCGGACGTTCGTCTGCCCGCGAAACAATTGCACGCTGTGTCGCGGGAGCAATTGCGAAGTTAGCTCTAAAAGCGTATAATATACAGATCCGAGCCTATACTTCGCAAGTTGGAGAAATCCGGCTGGAAGATAACTACAATCAATACAACTTAGCCATTGCAGAAACCAATGCTGTTCGTTGCCCGGATCCGGAAAAAGCTGCGGAAATGGAAGCTCTAATTGCTGAAATAAAAACTCAGGGGGATACCATCGGCGGAGTGATTACGTGTATCGCCCAAGGCGTCCCCCCCGGACTGGGTGAACCGGTATTCGGCAAATTACATGCAGCGTTAGGGCATGCCATGCTTACAATCAACGCAGTAAAAGGGTTCGAATATGGAGACGGGTTTGAGGCTGCCCGTTACAAAGGGTCACAACGAAACGATCGCTTCTTCAATGACGAAGGAAAAATTAGCACCCGCACCAATTATTCGGGTGGAATACAAGGCGGAATTTCCAACGGACAGGATGTCTATTTTCGTGTCGCCTTCAAATCGGTCGCTACCCTTTTAATGGAACAAGAAACCGTCAATATGACCGGAGAAGAAACCATTCTAAAAGCGAAAGGACGGCATGACCCCTGCGTTTTACCTCGCGCAGTACCTATTGTCGAAGCAATGACGGCCATGACTCTCTTGGACTATTTATTAATTCAAAAAACAAGGGAAATCTGACCTTGTTTATTCATGATGATAAGGTTCGTTATTCAATATGGTCATCGCCCGGTAAAGTTGCTCAATAAAAATAAGACGAATCATTTGATGGGAAAAAGTCATCTTGCTCAATGAAATTTTTTCCTGACTCGCTGCATAAACAGTTTCACTGAATCCATACGGTCCTCCGATCAGAAAAACTAGCCGCTTAGAAACGGTATGCCTCTTTTTTTCTAAATAGTCGGCAAATTTAATCGAAGAAAATTCTTTTCCCTTTTCATCCAATAAAACCAAATAATCTCCTGGCTGCATAAACTTCAGGATCGCCTCCCCCTCTTTTTCTTTCTGTTGCCCTTCCGAAAGATTTCTTACATTTTTAATATCCGGAATTACATTCATTTCAAACGGAATATAATGGCTTAATCTATTTTTATATTCCTGTATGGCAGAAGCTAAATAATCCGCATCGGTCCTCCCGATTACACACAACACTATCTTCATTTCCTCCGATTTACCCGTTAAAAACAGCTAATTTACACAAAAATGCATATCTTTGCCGAAGACAGTTACAAAATAAAGGAGGAAAATTATGAAACGATTATTATTTACGTTCGCATTCGTACTCTCTGTTTTGAACATTCAGGCAGCGGATATTACTGCAATTTCTAATGCTTTGAAAGCGGGAAATACTTCTTCTCTCACTGCAACTATGGATCCGGAAGCAGATATCGCCATCCCGGGCTATACGAAAAAAGGGAATAATCCGGAAACTAATTCTGCTCTAAGCAACTTTTTTAAGACCAATAAACCAAGTGCATTCGTGGTTGTACACCATGCCGATAAAAAAGACAGTGGATTTTTTGTCGGAAAACTGACAACCTCTGATAAAACCTTTCGGGTAAACATAACATACAAGGCGGAAGGAGACAAGGTAATCATTCAGTCGATCAGAATAGAATAATACAAACGCATACATGGATCACCTAATAGAAGATTTAATCAAATTAGCTTTTGCTGAAGATATTGGCGATGGCGATCATACCACGCTGTGCAGCATTCCGGAAACAGCGATGGGAAAAAGTCAACTAATCATTAAAGAAGAGGGTATTTTAGCAGGCGTGGAAATGGCAAAGCATATCTTTCTTTCGTTCGACCCTGAACTCATTATTACAGTCTTTATTCAAGATGGCGCGAAAGTCAAGAAGGGTGATATCGCGTTTACAGTGAAAGGGAAAGTACGTTCCTTACTACAGACTGAACGTTTAGTGCTGAATGTCATGCAGCGCATGAGTGGCATTGCCACGACCACAAGACACTATGTCAAGGCATTGGAAGGAACAAAAACACGCGTATTGGACACGCGCAAAACAACGCCCGGCATGCGTATGCTGGAAAAAGAAGCGGTCAAGATAGGAGGCGGCGTGAATCACCGCATCGGTCTGTTCGATATGATCCTGTTGAAAGACAATCATGTGGATTTTGCCGGAGGTATTGAAAACGCCATCACCAGAGCACAAAATTACCTCAAAGAAAAAGATAAAAAACTGAAAATAGAAATTGAAGTTCGGAATTTTGACGAACTGGAAGAGGCCTTACGTGTCGGTGGAATAGACCGTATCATGCTCGACAATTTCAATATTGAAGATACCAAAGAAGCCGTTCGACGGATTGCCGGACGCTACGAAACAGAATCTTCCGGAGGAATTACGTATGATACACTCAGGGACTACGCCGAATGTGGTGTAGACTATATCTCAGTCGGCGCTCTGACGCATTCTGTAAAAAGTTTAGACATGAGTTTGAAGGCTTGCTAAGAAAACTGAAAAAGAATTTTGAGAACGCGGAGGCAAAAGAATTATATTAAATGCCTCCGCATTCCGTTTTTCTCACCATACCGTCTTTAAACAGATAAACGTCCCCGCTCTCCGGACAACAAGCAATTCCCCGACCGTCAAATTTTAGCAGGTGTCCGTATTCGCTCACCCATCCATCCTGTCGCGCCGGATTACCAATCACCAACGCGTAAGCAGGCACATCTTTCGTCACCACCGCTCCGGCTCCAATCATCGCGTATTCCCCAATCGTATGCCCGCAAACAATCGTTGCATTTGCGCCGATGGAAGCTCCTCGTTTTACAATCGTTTTCAGATATCGTTCTTTCCGAGATATTGCGCTACGAGGATTTAAGATATTGGTAAACACACAACTTGGGCCCAGAAAAACGTCGTCTTCACACACTACCCCGCTATAAATCGAAACATTATTCTGCACCTTAACATTTCGTCCGAGCGTAACACCCGGAGAAACCACGACGTTCTGCCCAATATTACAGTCCCGCCCGATCACAGCCCCTTCCATAATATGCGAAAAATGCCAGATGCGTGTACCCGCTCCAATGATACAACCATCATCAATCACCGCTGTTTCGTGTGCCTGAAAACTAATCATAAGTTCCAAATTATTTGTAAATAAGAAAAATCGTCGGTTTTTTACTCAAATCAGGAAGCCTTCCGCTCCATTCTTTTATGTTTTTCGTCCGTATATATTCTCCCTCGCAAGTAATATCCGAAGCAATACATAATTTTGTCGACGGACGACAAACACGAAGAAGTTCCTCCGCTAACTTATTATTCCGGTAAGGTGTTTCAATAAACAACTGAGTTTGGTTTTCGGAATACACCCTTCCCTCCAATTTTTTCAACACCGCCGTCCGTTCGCTGCTGTCGATCGGAAGATAGCCGTGGAAAGCAAAACTCTGTCCGTTAAATCCCGAAGCCATCACCGCCATTAGTATTGACGAAGGACCAACAAGTGGAACTACCCGAAAACCTTTTCGTTGCGCAATCGCCACCACATCGGCACCCGGATCGGCCACAGCCGGACAACCGGCTTCCGAAATTACACCCATCGATTCCCCTCCTGCCAAAGGTTTCAGAAAACCGTCGACCTCTTCAGGCGATGTATGTTTGTTTAGTTCATAAAAAAACAATTCATCGATAACAATCGACGGATCCATTTTTTTTAGAAAACGTCGCGCAGAACGGACATTCTCCACAATAAAATGTCTGATTCCGACAATGATTCCCCGGTTGTATTCCGGCAACACACGTCGATGATCCGTCTCTCCCAGCGTAACTGGTATCAGGAAAAGCGATGCTTGCATACAATCTATTTTAGACAAAAATAGTATTTTTACACCAAACAAGTTAAAAAAAATGGAACTTCCTGTTGACTTTGTATGCCGTACCCGTAGCTTGCTCGGGAATGAATATGAACTGTTTGAAGCCGCGTTGGCGGCCGAACCGCCCGTCAGTGTCCGGTTAAATACGCGTAAAGGGTTATTGAAACCTTCGTCCGGCACCTCTATACCTTGGTGTCATACGGGATATTACCTACCCGAACGACTGACATTTACTTTCGACCCGTTATTTCACGCAGGGGGGTATTATGTGCAAGAAGCCTCATCTATGTTTCTTGAACAGGCGGTAAAAACATATATTCAGAAACCCGTGAAATGTTTAGACCTCTGCGCCGCACCAGGTGGAAAATCCACACATTTGCTCGACCTGCTGCCGGAGGGTAGTTTGCTGGTCAGTAATGAAGTGATACGAACGCGTTCGTTTGTCCTTTCCGAAAATATCACAAAATGGGGAGTACCCAATATGATTGTGACCAACGACGATCCGGGAAAAATCGGACAACTCACGCACTACTTTGATGTGATCGTCGCCGACGTTCCCTGCTCCGGAGAAGGAATGTTCCGAAAAGATCCGGCAAGCAGAACGGAATGGAGCATAGCCAATGTAGAACTCTGCGCGTCTCGCCAGCGACGGATTATCCTGGACGTTTGGGAAGCATTAAAACCAGGTGGATTTCTCATTTACAGCACATGCACCTATAATACGGAAGAAAACGAAAATAACATACACTATTTCATAGAAGAATTAGGTGCAGAAGTTCTGCCTCTTACTGTTCCGAACGCGTGGCAAATCAGTCATTCGCTGAAAGGCGAAGTTCCCGTCAATCGTTTTTTCCCGCATAAAACCAAAGGTGAAGGTTTTTTTCTTACTATGCTTCGGAAAAAAGAAGATGAGACAATCCCGATCAGGTTAAAAACAAAAACGAACAAAGAAAGAAAAAAAGAAATAGTACCGGAAGAATTCCGGCAATGGTTGAATGAGCCGGAAAAATTCTTTTTTGTGAATCGTCAGGACGCCGTACAGGCCTTTCCTCTTTCCTTGAAGGCCGATTATATCTTATTGACAGAAAAACTGGCGGTTGTTTCTGCTGGTGTTCAACTAGGGGAAGTCAAAGGTAAAGACCGGATTCCTCATCCCGCATTAGCAATGAGTTGTGTATTAAATAGAGCTTCTTTTCATCAAACAGATCTGGATTGGGAAGACGCCATCCGTTTCTTGAGAAAAGAAGCGGTTTCATTAGACGCCCAATCGCCTAAAGGTTTTCATCTTATCACCTATAAAGACATACCTTTGGGATTTGTCAAGCAAATCGGCAACAGGGCAAACAATCTCTACCCCACCGAATGGCGCATTCGTTCCGGCTACACTCCAAACGAAATTAAAACCTTAATATAATTCCTCGTTTTTTCGTTTCAGATAATCGTAAATAGCTTCTTGAGCGCGAACTTTCACCGGAGTATCCGTCCGTTTGAAAAGATTATTCAAATGCTCGTCAATCCAGCAGGCTTTCACATTATCCTGCAACTGAATCTTCAAAATATCGATAATTTCCTGCTTAACATCCGATTGCAGAATAGGGAACGCCGTTTCGATACGACGGGTTAAATTCCGGCGCATCCAGTCGGCGGAAGTCATAAACAAATCTTCCTCTCCGTCATTATAAAAGTACCACACGCGCGAATGTTCCAAATACATATCCACAATGCGCGTTATCCGGATATTGCGGCTATATGGTTGTTGCGGAACCAAACAACAAATGCCTCGAACAATCAAATCGATCTGTACACCGGCTTCACTCGCTTTATACAGTTCAAAAATCATATTCTGATCGTGCAATCCATTCATCTTCAAAACAATCCGTCCTTTTCTCCCATTACTTACATGTTCACTTTCCCGGCGGATCATACGCGTTAGTTCATCCACCATATTAAAACGGGCTACCAGCAAACGTTTAAAATCCGGATTTTCCACTTGACCTTCCAGCACAGCGAACACGTTTTTTATATCCTGAATCATCTCCGGGTTTGCCGTTAACAAAGCCATATCCGAATAAACCGTCGCCGTTTTTTCATTAAAGTTACCGGTACTCAGATATGCATAATTCAATGGACAAGAACCCGCTTCAGAATCTTTTAACAGCACGAGAGCAACTTTAGCATGCACCTTTAATCCAGGAATGCTGTAAAAAATCCGGATTCCCGCCTGTTCCATACGTTCTGCGGTATGCATGTTATTTTCTTCATCAAAACGCGCCTTCAATTCCACAAAGACCGTTACTTTTTTCCCATTATTCGCCGCCCGGATCAGCGTATTGATAACAGCAGAATCCTCTGCCACACGGTATTGTGTAATTTTTATTGCCTCAACCTCCGGATCCACCGCCGCCTCCGTCAGAAAACGAAGCATATAATCAAAAGAATAATACGGGAAATGCAACAACACATCCTGTTTCCGAATCACATCCAAAACCGAATCACTCTTATCCAGCAACGGCAAGCGCAATGCTTTAGGGCGGCGAAATTCAAAATTCAAGCCCAGCGGGTTCGGCAATTTGATCAAATCCTGTAAATTCAGATAACGCCCTCCGCGAACCAGACTGTCTTCTTCAATTTCAAAAGCCTGGCGCACATAAAGCAAAAAATCTTCCGGCATAGCCTCATCATACATAAAGCGGCTCAACGCACCAATCTTCCGTTTTTTTACTTTCTTCTTCAGTTTCTCAACTAAATTTCCCCTCTCATCTTCCAGATAAATGTCCGCATCACGCGAAATCTTGATGCTGTAACAACTTTCAATTTGGTAACCTGGAAATACAGACGACAGATTCGCCCGGATAATATCGTCGATAAACATAATATAAAACTGACCGTTCTGCCGGGGCAATTCTATAAAGCGAGGCACTTTGGCAAACGGAATCTTTAACAACGCATACTCGTATTTCCCTGAAAAATCTCCTTTCCTTATCATCCGAACAATCAAGTAAAGTCGGCGATCACGCAGAAAAATACGGATAGAACCGACATCAAGCATCACCGGCGCAAGAAACGGAAAAACTTCTTCTTCAAAATAGTTTTTAACAAAATCCGCATGAAACGGTTCCGGCATGCAAGTCTGATATAGATAAACTCCATGGCGATTCAATTCAGGCAATACCTTTTCTCCGAAAATACGGTAATACTCTTTTTGTTGACGGTTCACTTCCGCGGTGATGGCATACAAAACTTCTTCCGCCTCTTCCACATTTTCTTCAATAAATCGGCGTTTCACAATCACGCTGCGATGTTCCGCCACACGGATTTCATAAAATTCTTCCAGATTCGATGAATAGATCGAAAGAAATTTTATCCGCTCGTAAACAGGTAAAGAAGTATCTTCAGCTTCCAGGAGCACCCGGTAGTTAAACGACAGCCAACTGATATCGCGTTTAAAGTATTTGTAGGAATCGTCCATGGTTTTTCTCTTCGTTCGGTAAATATAGATACTTTTGTAGTATAAAAGAAAAGAGAAGATGAAAATCGGGCTTTTATCAGACACGCACGGCTATTGGGACAAACGTTATCTCGAACATTTCAAGGATTGCGATGAAATATGGCATGCCGGAGATATCGGATCAGTGGATGTGATCGACCAGCTAACGGCTTTTAAACCGGTACGGGCGGTCTATGGAAATATAGACGGACAGGATATCCGATTGGAATATTCGAAAACGATCCTGTTTATGGCTGAAAAAGTAAAAGTTCTTCTCACGCACATCGGGGGCTACCCCGGAAGATACGCTCCGGAAATCAGAAAAGAATTATACGAAACCCGCCCCGGTCTGTTTATCTGTGGACATTCGCATATTCTGAAAGTTCAGTTCGACGCCTCGCTCCATTGTCTGCACATCAACCCGGGAGCAGCTGGCATCAGCGGTTTCCATCAGGTACGTACGTTGGTACGGTTCGTCATCGAAGGGGAAAATATCCATGATTTGGAAGTCATCGAACTCGGGCATCGTTAACTTGTGCGTCAGACTTCCACTTCATCATGATTCTCCTGACAGCAAAAACTGTCGACCTTCAACACCGTGTTTTGTAAATACGGAAATTCTTTTTCAAAATATTCACTGAATAAACCCGTACCCAGATTCTCTTCAATCTGTTTCGACGTCCACAGTTTCCCATTCATTAATTTATAACTATGCAATTGTTCTTCAGAATGGATATACACGACGTAAACGGAAACCTGATGTTTGACCAATTCGTTTTCGAACTTATAGCGAATCAAAAAACGCGGAGAAACAGTCTCCTTATCATAACAACACGACAAGGCTTCATAAACCGCATCCTCAAGTCCCTGTTTAAAACGGACATAGTATTTAAACGGATAATCCAGGGTATTCGGTGAAATAGCCGAATCCTTCGCCCGCTTAGCCAGATAAAGCATCCCGTTGTAAACAACAGCGATACGCACTACAGGATGATAGAACTTACGCATCGAAGAGGCGCTGATAGAATGCGCAATACGTCCGATGACTTTACCGTGGTCGTTAAGCACGGGTAACCAGATTTCATGCTTCAAACAACCCCTGAAAAGGAGAAGGCGAATCTGTTCGTAAACAACAATCCCCAATCCCAAAATAAGCGGTAAATGCCAAAACAAGAAAAGCTTATATTCCTCTTTTGAAGGAGTTTCCGGAAGTAAAAAAAAGAATAAAACACAAAAGAGATGAAGTGTAAACAAATGTTGAATAATCTGAGCCGTGAAAAAAAATTCGTTAAACGAAGCGTTCAGATAACTTTGTTTATCGGATGTAAACTCCAAATTACGTACTTTCCGCATCAACGAACGGCGACGCAAGGAAGCGTAGATCAAAACCACTACAAGCAGCATCTCTAAGAAAAGAGACGCGTATTCCATCATCAGCGTATTTTCGTTCAATAGCAAAAAGGAGGAAAACAGCACCTGCGTCACGGCAACCGGATACAAGACAAAATGATACATTTCACCGGAATTCCACCACCGGAAAACGCAATAAAGAACAAGGCTGAGAATAAACGAAAAAAGGAAAGAAGGAATGATTGCGTAAAACCTTTCCATAAAAATAAAAAGCAATATGGGAAGTATCCCTATTGCCTGATTATCTGTTCCTCTTTTTAATCGCTTCATCATACACCTTTATCGCTCATTTTCTATACATAACAATTTATCCGGGTGAAAAGTTATGTTTTAAACATGCTTCTCAGCGTGATAGGAAGAACGTACCAGCGGTGCGCTCTCCACTTTCGCGAAACCTTTCTCCAAAGCCACTTCCTTAAACATTTTGAATTGGTCCGGGTGAACATATTCCGACACAGGAATATGTTTGCGGGAAGGTTGAAGATATTGTCCGATCGTCAGCACCGAACCTCCGACCGCCAACACGTCATCCATCAATTCATAAATTTCATCTACCGTTTCTCCCAGACCGACCATCATCCCGGTTTTGGCAACTACTCCCCGTTCTGCAATTCTTTTCAAGACAGAAAGGCTAACGTCGTACTTTGCCGCGCTGCGTATTTTGGGGGTAAGGCGGCGCACAGTTTCCATATTGTGGGAAATGATATCCGGCGCGGCATTAATTACCCGATCGATCAATTCTTTTCGTCCTTTAAAATCGGGAATCAACACCTCGATCGTTAATCCCGGATTCCGTTTCTTAACTGTTTCAATGGTTTTCACCCAATGGTCAGCACCAAGATCGGGCAAATCATCGCGATCCACAGAGGTAATCACCGCATGTTTTAAATTCATCAAACGAATACTCAACGCCACATTCTCCGGTTCCAAAGGATTCAAAGGAAGCGGTTTGCCGGTCAAGGTATTGCAAAACTTGCAGGAACGCGTACAAATCTCTCCTCCAATCATAAATGTGGCCGTTCCACGTTCCCAACATTCACCCATATTCGGGCATTTACCACTCGTGCAAATCGTATGTAAAGCATGCGACTCGACAATCTCTTTAGTTTGCGTAAATTTTTCGTTTCCACCCAACCGGATCTTCAACCAATCCGGCTTCCTAACATGTTCTACCATTTTATAAATTATCTAACAGGAAATTCGACATCTTCGTATAAAGATGATAACGGGTATTCCCACCATGGATACTATGGTTGCGGTCTTTATAAATCTGCATATCAAACTGCTTTCCAGCCTGCACCAATGCTTCCGCATAATCCATGGTCTGTTGGAAATGGACATTATCGTCCGCCGTACCATGTATAAGCAACAATTTACCCTGCAATTTGGTTGCCAGTTTTATGGGCGAAGTAGCGGCATAGCCTTCGAAATTTTCTTTCGGAGTACGCATATAACGCTCGGTATAAACCGTATCGTAATATTTCCAGTCTGTCGGAGGTGCAACCGCTATTCCAGCTTTGAATGTGCCCTCTCCGAGACTCATCGCCATTAAAGTCGTATATCCTCCGAAGCTCCACCCCCAAATAGCAATCCGTTTAGCATCGATAAAAGTCAATTTGCCCAAGGCTTGAGCAGCCTCTATCTGGTCTCGTGCTTCCAATTCTCCCATCCGCAAATACGTACATTTGCGGAAAGCTTCTCCACGCGCCCCAGTTCCGCGTCCGTCCACACTGACAACGATAAATCCGGCAGAAGCCAAATACTGTTCCCATCCGAATTCATACGAATCCAGTACCTCCTGCGAATTCGGGCCGCTATATTGCACCATCAACACCGGATATTGAAGCGAGGGATCGAAATTGGCGGGCTTGACAATCCACGCGTTCAATTCATATCCCGTAGCAGTCTGTACTGTCATAAACTCCCTCGGCCGGAACGTATGATCAGCCAAAAAAGCATTTAAGCCCCGATTATCTTCCAACACACGTAATTCTTTCAAAGTTTTCGTTTCGTTGACAGTAATACGGGAAGGTGTATTCGCATCCGAATGATCGTTCACAAAATAGGCGTAATTAGCGCTGAATACCGCACGGTTCGTACCGCTTACCGTAGAAAGTTTGGTTTTCTTGTCTTTGGCATCTATTTTATAGACAGAGCGACGAAGCGGACTTTCTTCGGCGGATTGATAATAGACGGTTTTCGTCTCTTCGTCAATACCCAGAAATTCCGTTACGTCCCAATTCCCTTTCGTCACCTGACGCTGCATCACGCCAGTGGGCGAATAAAGGTAAATATGCGCGTAACCGTCCTGTTCGCTGACATACGTAAATCCGTCATTCATAAAACAAATCGAAGAAAGCCATTCGGAATCAACATAGGCTTTATTCTCTTCGCGCAAGACCAAACGGAAAACACCGCTTTTCGGATTGGCGTAATACATGCTGAATATATTCTGATGCCGGTTCAATGTCATCACCGCCAATTGATCGGAATTGCGGGTGAAAGCGATGCGCGGAATATATCCGTCCGCGTCCATCGGCACGTTCAATGTCTTAATATCTTTCGTCTCCACACTGTACGAATGAAGAGTCACCTTGGAATTCGGATACCCGGCTTTTGGATATTTAAACGTATAATAACCAGGATAATCGTCATCACCGTATAGTTGCATGGAAAAATCAGGCACCTTTGATTCGTCAAAACGCACATAAGTCAGGCATTCACTGTCCGGCGACCAAGCCATCAAGTTCGTGGTTGAAAATTCTTCTTCATATACCCAGTCCGTTATTCCGTTCAAAATTTTGTTCACTTCTCCGTCTTTCGTCACCTGTATTTCCGTATCGTAATCGAATTTCTTCAACCAGATATTATTGCCACGCACATATGCACACATACGTCCATCGGGCGAAAAAGTCGGAATCATTTGCTTTTCAGACGATTCCGTCAACGGTTTCACATAATTTCGGCGGACATCATAATCGTAGATCACCGAACTGGTTGAGCGACGATAAATCCGTTCCGTCTCCCGCAACAACAAAATACGATGCCCCGTAGAACTGATTAGATAATCATCAAAGGTATCGAATGTACACTCACGGGCTTTCGCGGCGTTAAACAATGTATCGACCGGCTGTCCCGTACGATAAGCGTATTTAATCAACATCGAACGCTCCCTGTTCATCACCGTATAATATTCTCCATCGGGTAATGAACGAATCTCACCCTGAACATTCGCCTGACGGAATTTCCCATCGACAATTTCTTTCAGATTGACCCGTTGACTTCCATTCTGTGCCAAAAGGAATCCCGAGATACCCATAAATAGCGAAATAACCAGACTTGCTCGCTTCATAGCTTATATATTTGATTCGGAAACAAAAATATAAAAAATGGCGCAATTCAACGACAAGGAACAACGCTTTCCTGTTGACAATTTATTGCCGTCAGACGGGTTTGGAAAATATTTTGTCGGAATTTTTCATCAGCGGATCCATCGAAGCCGCAACATTCCGAACAAAAAGCCGACCTGCCGGGGTAATAGTTAAGAATCGGTCATCGTACGTAATCAACCCGTCACGAGCAAACGCCGCCATGACAGAGTCCTCGTAGCCGACCGTGCGACGCAGTTCGGAAAGCGGCCTACAAAAGCGTTCTTTCAGTTCAAACCAGTCAATGCGATAATTACACATCAACGTTTCGATCACTTCGCGCGTGACCTGTTCGTCCTTCCGTAAGGCATATCCTTTAATTACCGGCAACTGTCCCTTTTCTACCCGCTCGATGTATTCGGGTATACTTTTCGTGTTTTGAGCGTACGCCTCCGCAAGTTGACTAATACCAGTCACCCCGAAAGCATAAACCTGCCCCGTCGTCCGCCTCGTACAATATCCCTGGAAATTACGATGCAGCCGACCGTCGGACAGAGCACGGAATAGTTCGTCTTCCGGCTTGACAAAATGATCCAATCCAATCCGTTCATAACCTGCCGAAGCGAGCAAATCGCAGGCGGTTTCATACATCCGGCTTTTTTCATCGCTTGTCGGCAAACCGATTTTCTCCAAAAAGAGCTGACGCGGATAAATCCCAGGAATATGAGCATACGAAAAAGTCACCAATCGATCCGGCCCCAACGAGATCGCCTGCCGGATAGTTTCCGCAAAACGGCCGACCGTCTGACGGGGCAACCCGTAGATAAAATCCATATTGATCGAAGCCCCCTTCGATCTTAAGATCTCGACAATCCGCTCTGTCGGCAACAACGATGATTTCCGATTAACCGCCTTCAACACCGCTTCGTCAAAATCCTGTATTCCCAGACTAAAACGATTGAAGCCAGCCGCCATCAATTCGTGCCAATAATCCTCATCCACATAACCGGGATGACATTCGATAGCGATCTCCGGACGCTCGATACAATCGAATGCACTAAGCATATGCGTATTCAATTCTTTCAAAAAACGAACCGGGAGCGCTGTCGGCGTTCCTCCTCCATAATGGATCTGGGCGATCTTCCGCCGCGGATCAAGCCGTTTAATTACCAGATCAATCTCGGCATGTACCGCCTCAATATACCGTTCTACTTCCTGCGGTTTTTGCATGGCATAAGCATTGCAACCACAATAATGGCAAAGCCGGCGACAAAATGGCATATGCAAATAAAACGACAAATGATCGGGACTCGCCATATTCGACTGTACGATAGCTCGCTCATAATCTGCAGCCGTAAAAGAAGTGCTGAAAAAATTCGCTGGCGGATAGCTCGTATACCGCGGCACCGGCACATTATATTTCTCCAATAGATCCTGTCTCATCTTATTCTTTAAACTCCTTTCCCCTGAAAACGGTCAATACATACACAAACGAAGTCAACGCCATTGTCGCCTGAAAACAAAACAAGCCCTGATATCCCCAATGATCAGCTAACTTACCACTTAGTACCACAATACAAATACTGCTTAAATGCGTAATCACCGTCTGTATCGTAAAATCCGTACCTTCGCGCCCTGGGCGCACACAATCCATTGCCGTCGTATAAACAACAATCGTCGCCATGCCGTAACTCCCCCAAATCAGCAGGATTCCGGTATAAAGGACAGGTGTTGTCGGGTTCAACAAAGTGATAAACGTAAAAAATACCGCAGTCACAAAAATAACTGCGGCAAAAAATATCCGCGAAGCCTGGCGGCCGATCCGGCGAACAATAAATCCCGCAGCAAAAGAAGACAAGGCACCGACCGACGTTCCCACGATCCCGAACATCAGGCCGATGGCTTTCATTTCGTAACCCAGATCGACTAAATACGGTTTCAGCATCGCCAACGTACCGATCAGGCCTGAATAAGAAAGAAAAAGAAAACCTACCTGCTTCCAGATCCCTTTCTGATTAAAGAAATAAATAAAATCAGCCTTCTTAGCACGTACGGAAGCCGATTCCTGCACCTTCAATTTTCGGTTTAGGAACAGCGGCAACAAGGCAAGAATGACAAAAAGCGCGAGACAAGGCAACAGCTTGTTCCATCCCAATTGACGAAACAAAAGCAGCAGAAGTCCGCTTCCGATCATCGCTCCACAGAAGCTACCCATCGACTGCATACTATTAACTAAACTTTTATCTTTCCGGCTAAAAGAAAGCACCGCCAACGCATCCGTCGCAATATCTTGCGTAGCAGAAGCGATGAACGAAAAAATCACTAATACTAATATGATATAAAAATCGGCTTTAAAATCCAGAAAAGCAACGATAAAAATCAAAGAAGCATAGATCAATTCCGACGAAAAAATCCATCGTTTATAATCCCGTGTCGTCACACAATTCCGATCGATTAACGGCGACCATAAAAACTTGAAGATCCAAGGCAATTTAATGAGTTGCAACAAACCGATCGACGCTAAAGAAAAATTCTCCTGCCTCATAATCACAGGTAAAACCGTCGAAAAAAAACTCATCGGTATCGACTGTGCAATATACAAAAACAGGAAAGTTCCCAGATCCGCTACTTTTCTACTTTCTATCATATTGGTTTTTAAAAAGACATCGCTATACTGCCCCCAAAGGTAAAAGGTTTTCCCTTTTGCGCAAAACGACTGCCCATCGCTTCAAAATAAAAAGCCGTATAATCAGTATTTGTAATGTTTTTCGCCCAAACGGACAACGTAGCGATCCCCTTCGTCACGGAAATTTTTCCGTTTAGCAAACCATACCGCGACTGCGAAGCCTCGTTCGCTTCCGTCCAATACAGTTTTCCCGTACCCGTGTATGCCAAGCTGAACGTCATCCGGTCGATAGCCTTACAAACGGAAGAAAGTGTATAATCCGCACTAAGCGAAAACGTATTCCGGGGTACCATCGGCAAAAATTTCCCGCCGTAATCGATCGTAGCACTACGTTGGTATTCCTTGAATTTCGCATGCGTATAACCATATTGCAACTGCCACAGGAAACCGTTAAACGGACTGCCATGCAGACTAAGTTCGACGCCCTTACTTTCCGATTTCCCCGCGTTTTTCAACATCGAACCCTGCTCACTTGCGATAGACTGAGAAATCTGTTGTTTCCTCCAGTCGATATAAAACACGGCAAACTCCGCGCTCAAAACACCGGGAATCAATGCCGCCTTCGCTCCCACTTCATAGTTCCAACTGTATTCGGGATCGAAGGTCCGGTCGGCGTCTGTACTGAAAGATGTATTGAACCCACCGGTTTTGTAACCCTTCGTTGCCGTACCGTATACCATCTGTCCGGCAGGAAAGGTATATTGTATGGCTACTTTGGGCGTCAATTGCTTAAAACTAAGTTTCGCATCGAAATGATCGGTCTCTTTGCTGTCTGTTTCCGTCTCTTTTTTTGCTACATAATCGTTTTCCGCGTGTTCATAATCAAAACGCAGTCCCAACGTCAACGACAAGCCATCGGTCAACAGATTGTTAAAAACCGATTGATGATAGAGCGCCGCTCCGTACGTCGGCATATCATAGTCTTTATGTGTAAAATAATACCGCTCTTTATAATTCATCCGCACCGTATTATCTATCCCCTGATAAAAGGCGAACGCCCCGAATAACCACTGGTAGTCCGTCCCCAAGTTAGATTTCACATTCAACTCTTCCGAGAACATACGCTGCTTCTGTTTCTGCGTGACAAAATAACGATCGGCCGGCGAAAAATCCTGGTCGATCTCCTGATCGTCCGATAAATACTGAAAAGAGGTCTGACTGCCCACGCGGAACCTGTCTGCCCGATAATCCATATTCAACCCTGAAGTAGACAAAAGCCGTTTGTACGAACTGTAATCATTATAGTTTACCTTGTCTGCAACTTGTTTCGTACTATCATATGGCGCATACGGATAACCTCCCTGATCCGTATGATCCAAGCTACTCATCACACGCATCGTCAAGCGGTCGGTCATTTCCCATTCCAACCGGACACGTCCAGACGCTGAAAATAAATCGTCCGCTTTTTCCCCCGTATATTCATTTTTAAAATATCCATCCTGGTTTTGCACATCTGCAGAAACGGCAAAGACAACACGATCGGACAACGTCCCGTAATGCGAAGCCGACCCTTTCAGATACGTATAATTCCCTCCTGTAAAAGAAACGTTTGTACCCTGATATTTTCGCGGCGAACGGGTATACACATTGATAATCCCTCCCATGGTATTTCGACCGTAAAGCGTCCCCTGCGGACCACGTAACACCTCAATCCGGTCGATCTCCGAAAAATCGAAGTCGAAAGCCGATTTTTCGAAAAAAGGAACCCCGTCGATATATAAACCTACCGAAGGCGCGTTAATTCGCGAACCGATACCCCGGATATATACCGGCGATGTCAGTTTAGATCCATAATCCGGGATAAACAGATTCGGAATGAGCGAACTGACCTCTTTAATTCCGGTCACTTCCCGGTGACGAAGTGTCGCACCGTTCACCGCCGAAGCCGCTAACGGCGCCGTTTCCAAACGCCGATCTTGTTTGAACGACTGTATAACGACCTCATCCAATTCAACTAAATTGCTGATCTTCATCGTATCCAATTCCTCCGCGCAAAGGATGCCCGCGCAAAATCCCAGCATACAACCAAATAAAACTATCTTATTCCACATATAAGTCTCTCCTGTTATTTGTTTTTTTCGTATGGACTAACTTTTTTCCTTTTCGGGAAAAAACTTTTTTTTCTTCCCGTTGTATTTCTTTTACCACAGTTGTCGAAATAATTTACTACAGTTGTCGAAATAATTTACTACAATTGTCGAAATAATTTACCACAGTTGTCAAAATAATTTACTACAATTGTCAAAATAATAAATCATCCTTTTTCAAAAAAGATACAACCCGATCTCAAAAAAGAATTGTCCTGATCTTTTATTTAATGGTTAAAAGAGCCAGGTGATATCCGCTCCAAACTGCACCGGCTTTGCTTGTTGTAAAAAAGAATTACCACGGGAATAAAAATAAAAGACAGCATAATCCTTATCTGTCAAATTGCGCCCCCAGAGATCCAAACGCAGATTTTCTTTCCGAACACCAACTTTCATATTCAACGTTCCATAAAAAGATTGCGCCATATCGTTCTGTTCCGTCCAATAAATCTTACCCGCGCCACCATATTGCACCGAAGCCGTCACCTGATCCAGGCATCCTGACGACAAAAGTCGGCTGTAATTCATCCCAATGCTAAATGTCTGGCGTGGCGTATAAGGTACATAATGCCCCTCATAATCCACCTTTCCGTCATTATAATCCCGGAAGGTGGCATGCGTATAGCCATAATTCAGATCAGCGTTCAAGCCGGGTAACAAATTCGCCTGCACCGACAATTCCACACCGTAACTCTCCGCCTTTCCCGCGTTAGTCAAGATACGCCCGTTTCCGCTATTGACAAATTTTGTCAATTGTATATCCTTAATATCCATATAAAAAAGCGTCAGTTCTGCCTTCAGCACATTTTCGATCAATTCACTGCGTATTCCAAATTCATAATTCCAGCTCTGCTCGGGCTTATACGCGGCAACACTGTCGATCGACGTAGGGGGAACCGCCATTGCGGGCATATATTTACTCATCAGGTCATATTGCATCTGCCCCTGCATATAGTCGGCCGACATTTGCACATTATATCCTCCGGCCTTATAGCCTTTGGCGACCGAAAAGTACGTAAACGTACGATCCGTGCAGGCATATTTCAAACTAATGCGTGGTAGCAACTGCCAGAAATCGTGTGTTATATGTTCGTCAACGACAGACGGTTTCTGTCCCGGCAATTCCGTCACCGGCATACCGGATCCCATCGACATTCCCAGTCGCATTAACCCCTCCGAACGATACGTCATCTCCTGTTTCTCATAATCTAGCCTCAGCCCCGCCGTCAGAGAAAGTCCGTCGGCAAATAAATTATTGTAAGTCGACTCATGATAAACTGCTCCACCGTACGAAGGCGTTTCGAACGTCCCGGGAATCGCAAGTTCGTCGTCGAGCACTTTCAGTTGAGGCATTTTCGGGTTCTCTTCTTTCAGCCGGTCAAAAACAGACTGAAAAATATAACGTATACCATCCGCTTTAAAAGTCACCGGCCCTTCCGTATGCAAATCGTTATAAAAACCATATGCTCCAAACGACCATTGATAATTGCCGGAAGTCATACTCTTCAGCGCCAATTCTTCACTTATGGCATGCTGCTTTTGCTTTTGATTCAATGTAAACATTGTCGAATCGGTAAAATCCTGATCCAGCCACATGTTGTCTTTAAAATATTGATAACCGGTCGTACTCGTCAACGCATATCCCTGTCCGCGATACAAGAGCTGAAGGTTATTCGTCAACATCGTTCGCGTATATGTGTTCCGATCGTTATAATTCACCGGCTTCAACACATCGTTTACCGGATCGTAGAGCCGGTAAGGAAAAGCCCCCTGATCCGTATAATCCATATTAAATCCATAACGTAATGTTAAATTCGGACGAATGAGCCATTCCAACTTCAGTCGTCCGCCGGCCGATTCTTCCTCATCCGCTTCCTTTCCATCAAACTGGTTCGTAAAAAAACCATCATTACGATCGTAATAGCCCCCGACAGAAAGCCCGACATTCTCCGTCAATTTGGCATAATGAGAAGCATGTGCTTTGAACAAGCCATAATTCCCGCCGCCCACACTCAGTTTCGTCCCTTGGTACAAAAACGGTGAAAGCGTATAAATATTGATAATTCCACTCATGGCATTCCGCCCGTAAAGTGTACCTTGAGGTCCACGCAACACTTCGATACGCTGTATATCCATCAACTCAAAATCAAATGTACTTTTATCCTGATACGGCATATCATCGACATATAGTCCGATAGACTGTCCACTACTGCGGGCACCGATTCCACGGATATAAATGGCTGAGGTATACTTGGAACCGTAATCCGGCATATACAGGTTCGGGACATAAAAACTGAGATCTTTCACCGATTCAATTTGGCGTCCCCCAATTGTTTGAGGCGAAAGAATAGACGCGGCTGTCGGCAGATAACGAAATTGATTCGTTTCTTTAGTTGAAGACGTGATGACTATTTCATCGACCGTAAAAGTCTTAATAGTATCGTTCAAAACAGGTTCTTCCGCCCAAAGCGTTCCAAAGTCACATAAGAGGACGAATAAAAAAACAAAAAGTAAACACCGTTTCATCTGTTTATGGGTATAATTTTAGTTTGCAGCGCAAAATTATCCCGAATAGTCCGGCAAGACAATCACTACATGTAGTGATTTTTCCGAGCAAGACCAACTATCGGCTAATCGCCAAAAGAATGGCATTGATGTGACAAACGCTTCCGCCGAGCACAAAAAGATGAAAGACAGTATGCATATAGCGCCGTGTTGTCCAGGAATAAAATAAAGCGCCGATAATATAGGAAACCCCTCCGGCAATCAGCCAATAAAAGGCAGCCATTCTCCCAGTGTCAGAAAAAACACGTAACAATGGATTAAAGGCGACAAGCACCGCACACCCCATAAGTACATAACAAACGGTTTCTACAGGATTATGTTTTTCGTATTTTCGAAAACTGAGAATTACGCCGGCAACAGCCGCCAGCCAAATAAACAGAAACAGTCCCCAACCCCACCAGGCTACTTCACGCAAAGTCACTAAGGTAAAAGGGGTATACGACCCGGCGATATGAAGATAGATAGAAGCATGGTCGAACTTTTGCAGTGTCTGTTTCTTTCCGGGATCCTGGCAAGCATGATAGCTGGTGGAAGCAATATAACACGAAAGCATTCCGAAAAGATAAACCCATACGCTGCCGATGGCCCAACGATCACTACCACAAGCCTTCAACAAAATGCCCCCCGCTACAATCCCCAACAGAATGCCCAATGCATGAGACCCGGCATTAAGCCATTCTTCCCGCAGACTATATGAACGTACTCTCGCCATTTTTTGTTCTTTCGTGAAAAACAAATAGTATATATTTGCTTTCAAGCATTATTTATTTTTATTTATATTTCTATTTCATCTGCAGAAATGAATCCGTTCATGATCGCATAGTAAGTAAGACCAGAGATCGTTTTAATCCCTAATTTGGAGGTAATATTCTTGCGGTGACTGAGGACGGTGTTAAGGCTAATATTTAATTTATCGGCAATTTCTTTATTGGTAATTCCTTTTACGATCAACTGCAATACGTCGGTCTCGCGCGCGGATAATCCTTTATTGTTTTCCGTGCCGTTCGTTTCATAATTGAAGAGTTGCTGAAAACGGTCGATGATCAGTTCGAGTGGGCTGGTTATATTCAAATAAAAATTGGAGGTAATGGCGTTGGCATTTTCTTTCATTTCTCCGGCAGAAGTCAAGACGATCGTCTTATTCCGGCGCGGAAGGAAGAACTCCGAATAAAGCACGAATGTATCTGCCGAAACAAAATAAAAATCAAACAAATCGATTCCTCGTTCTTCCGCAGATTGGAATGAATAAAAAACAGAAAACGTTACCGGCGGAAAATAATCTAAAAGAATAGACTGTAATCCGGTAATCTGCAATGTATCGGTAAGTATAATCGCTATTTGTTTACTCTTGTGCATGCCGGGAGGATTATCGGCTTAGCTTTTCCATAGCGGCAACCATAGGGACTAAAATACGGTAACGTATACGATCCTGTTGACGGATATCTTTTTCCAAGCTACTGATCGCAAAAATAACAGCGTAACATAAATTCTCATTGTATTCTCCGGAAAGATGTTTAATCATCAAACTTTTCAAATCGGTCAACAGAGCTTCCAGCGAATTGTCAATTTGTTGTTCAGGTAAGTTCAAGATGAACGTTTCCTGCTCCGCCTGTTGTTTGCCTAATTTTTCGCTCAGACTGAGACAATAAGGAAACCATTCGTTCGTGTCTTTCTCTATCCTGTTCGTCAGTTTAGTTTTGAACGAAGCAAAAAATTTACCGATCAAGGCCAGCGAATGATTGCCGACAGCAGCACTAAGCGAAATAAAAGAACCTAAATGCCGTTCGATATTCGGGATTTGATGACGCTGATAATCGAAATTTGTCTTAGTGAGGTAATCAATAATTTGCGACGTGTGAAAAGTCTGTAACTTCTTTTCGGGAAAGTATTCTTCATTGAGGAACGTATTGATGACCACAAGCAAAAAATCCGTATCGATAATATACTGTTCACAAATTGCTTTCACAGACTTATCTCCCAATCCAAGACGGATCCCAAACCGATTAATAACAGGAATGAGTGAGGGGTGTTCTTCCACCACCTCACTCAACTGCATATTGGGATATATTAAAGGCATATCAAGCTTTTTCCCATTGTTTACGCATCAATTCAACAGCCGCCGGAAGGATCACGTTACGATCGCCCTGGCAACCACACTCGAAGCTGATGTATTTATCATAGCCTAACATTTTCAAGCCCTTAAAACCATCGATGTAATTATCGGCTTCGCCATCTTCGCCCGGCATGCTTCTCCGCTTACGGCTGGCAATATGTACATGCTGTAAGTATTCGCCGGCAGAGAGGAATGCCCCCATATCACAGGTTTCTTCCCACGTCATGTGCCAAAAATCACCCATACAGCGCACACCCGGGTTATTAATATCCCGACAGATAGAAGCAGCATCCGCTACCTGACGCAGATAAAACGCTTCTTTACGATTTAAAGGTTCGAAAATTACGGTTGTCCCATGCTGTGCCGCGAAGGTCCCCAATTCATCAAACCATTTACAAAGAAAATCGCGCGTCTCCTGCGTATGCGGCATGGCCGGTTTCTGATGATTAAAGGCCGGGACAATAATTACACCTATCGAACCCAGTTCGCCGGCAGCCGTAACGATTTCATGCATGGTGTCACGACATAAATTACGTACAGCCTCATCTTCCGAAAGCATAAACCCTTCGAAACCGGCACAGATTGCACTCACCTTTATATTACGTCCTTTTAACGCCTCCTTGATCTCGTTTACGCGACCAGCCAGTCCTCTACCTCCCGGTTCAAAACCAACAATACCTAACTTTTCCATATAGTCGAATTTTTCATTCAGATTCGCTCCGGGAGCGGTTCCCTCCTGAAATGAAATTTTCAATTCGGCCTTATTTTTCGTTTGGGCAGTTTCGCCTGTTTCTTCCGGTTTAGAAAGACATCCAGCCCATGCCGTTGTGCCGACTGCAGTTGCAGCGGCACCGGCAAGTGTTGTCTTCAAAAAATTTCGTCTATCAAATGTCATACACAAATTATTTCTTTTCTAGGGGTTTCCCAGGAACAAGAACGGTAAAGCCGCTCATATCCATCTTACCCAAGTTCAAATCTTTCGGCATATAATCCAAACCTGAAGCAGTCATAGCATCCCAAGTCATCTCAGCACCGGTATAAGCCGATTCACGACCCATAATCGCAGCCATATTGGCAACAGCCGTTTCAGAAGCTTGTTCGATCTCTTTCTTTCCACGGATACTGTTGATCCAGTTTACATGTTCAAGTGTATACGGATCGGTTTGTTTAAAGTTTGTTTTTTCAGCTTCATTATCGTATTTCCAAACCACATTACCAGCCAAATCTTTAATCACGGTTTCTCCGTTAGCCGTAGACCAAGAACCTTTCGTACCCTGAATAAATTCGCTAACGTTATTGGCGCAACCATCGATCTGACGGCACATACTATGCAAATGGATTCCATTTTCCATCGTAAAGTCTACACTGAAATTGTCGTACTGATCTCCAGTCAGACGACGTTGACGAGAACCAAAACCAACAGCCTTCACCGGTTTTAAGCCACTGAACCAAGTGAATACATCAATGTTGTGTACGTGTTGTTCAACGATATGATCTCCTGAAAGCCATTTCCAATTCACCCAGTCTTTGATCATCCATTCGCAATCGTTCCATTCTTTTTGACGTTCGCGATACCAAAGCATGCTTTGATTCCAATAAACAACACCTCCGGTAATCTCACCGATAGTGCCTTCCATGATTTTCTTGTAAGACTCTACGTAACTGCGTTGGTGGTGACGCTGAGTACCCGTAACCACACGAAGACCTTTCGCTGCTGCTTGTTTCGCTGTAGCCATAATCATACGGTAACCAACCGGATCAACACAAATCGGCTTTTCAAGGAATGAATGTTTACCCTTTTCCGTCGCATATTGGAAATGAATCGGACGGAAGGTTGGTGGCGTAGCAACAATAACCACGTCGACACCACTATCAATCACTTGTTTGTAAGCGTCTAAACCAACAAAACGTTTATCGGCAGGGATATCGATATTTTTTTCTTTTTTCAATTTGTCGGCCAAGCCGTCTACTCTTTCCTGGAAAGTATCGCCTAACGCAACGATCGTCACTCCGTTAGCGGCATTCAGAAAGTTAAAAGTAGCACCTGAACCGCGTCCGCCACATCCAATCACACCAGCTTTCAATTCTTGTCCGTCCGTCGCAAAATCAACCAATTCAGGAATATAATACGTTCCCGGGTCTTTTAGAGGTTTCACTGCCGGTGTCTTTTCACCACCACCGCAAGATGTTAATACGGTAGCTGCGCTACCTGTTCCAATTGCTCCCAGGGCACCTGCCATGGCTGAACTTTTCAGAAATGATCTTCTACTAATACTGTTTTCCTTTTTCATGATATAACTTATTTAAAGTGTTGTACTTATTTTGCGTTTATAGAAGAATCCGGTTCACAAACTACGCGGAACCCGATTCCCCGAATATCCGAATACCACCAAATACTTTTGGGTTGCTGAGGATCCGTTTTCAACCACGCGTCATGTTTGGTATGCTCGCGGGCGGCACTTCTCACATCAGCGGCATCGGAGGTATAGTTTCCTCCGCGAACGACCCATTCTTCACCAGCCGTAGACAGCGGATTCGTCACATTTGCATCTGTTTTGGAATAAGCCTCCGAATCGTATTTATCCGCACAATATTCCATCACGTTTCCTAACATATTCTTCAAACCGAAAGGATTCGGTTTTACAGCCGAAGGTTCCTGGGTTTTGTTTTTACTATTCTTACTATAAATTACATAGGGGCTTATTCCTTCGGTCTTTGCGCTAAAGAACTTACGCATAAATCCCTGGTCGGAAAAATCTTTGGGGTTACCCTCAAAGAAATAAGGCGTCTCCGTTCCTCCTCTTGCAGCATATTCCCATTCCGCTTCAGTCGGCAAACGGTATTTTTTTCCGGTTTTTTTAGACAACCACTGACAAAATGTTTCCGCAGCATAATGTGTCATGGTAATTGCCGGACGATCGCCTGAACCCCAACCCTGATCCGGGAAACCGAACGGGGGAGTCGGTCCTGAAATTGCATCCACGTCCGGATTGCTGTTATTCGCGTACACATCTTCCGGAGGGGTACGTCCTTCACTCATCGTTTGCCCGTAGAATACCCAATATTGATCCCAGGTCACTTCCACTTCGGCCATAAAGAATGGACTTAATGTTATGTTACGGAGCGGTGCTTCATCTGCTTTATGGAAAGGTTCTTTCTCCGGACTACCCATTTTAAACGAACCACCGGATACGGCAACCATTTTAAACGAAACCATTGTCCCGGGTATCTGTTCCATATAATCCGCAAAAGAATTTACCGTAGCCGGTTCTTTAAAAAACAAACTGGTATCCATCGTCGCTGACGCCATCGTCGGCAGTCCTTCCAACTTCCCGTGCGTATAATTGGGATTATGGTGACCAGCGTCCAAATGGCAACTGATACATTGCAAATCTAATTTTTTTTCATTTTCTTCATAATATAGATGTGCCGTAATTCCATCGTTATCAATTCCTTCCGGAAATAAATTTTGATGACATTCCTTACACGATTCGTTCGGGATGAATTTGATCGCATTTTCCAGTTGAGACTTATTCTCCCAATCAAAATCGGCACTGTCTTTCGTCAAATATCCCCATAAATCTTTCGCCCCTAATTCAGCTTTTGCCGTATAATGCGCCCACGTCTGATTTTTAGGCGGGAGGTGACAATCCACACAATGGACTTTCACACCGCTGCCGTTATTCACGTGCATGCCGATCTTCCAAGTATCTTCTGCATGCGGATGAACATGACACATCATACAGGATTCATCGGTTGAAAAATAAACGGAAGTTTGATAAACACCAATCATCGCAGCCACACCAAGCCCGATGCCTAAGAGTAAAATAAAAGTTTTTCCGCGGAAAAAACCTTTTTTCTTCTGAGAGTTCAAATAAGCGCTTTTATTTGTCATTTGTTTTTATGGTAATCTGTTAACAGCAACACAAGTAAACATATCCAATATTTACAAGGCTCTAAAAATAATGTTTTTTTTATTGTTAGAAAAGTTTAACTCGTTCTATTAAATAATTTTTTCCTCAACCAAACCGGAAAGAGGTAGATAATAAAATAGTATCTACCTCTTCTTTTATGTCTATTTATAACACAGATTGTACCGGACGAATGATCAATGTAAACGCATAATCTTTATAAGGAATTCTGTATTTTTCCATAGGCAAAGCACCCCAGGAATTCACACATCCAAGTCCCATTTGTATTTTATCGATACAAACATTCGTATAATCGACAGGCGTTACAAATTCGGAATGCCGCTGATCTTTCTTTACCCCGTCGTCTAACGATTCAATAGAATAATGAAGCGCCGAAGCTAAAAATGGTGCTTCCGAAATAAACATCAACCCGTTTCCACTCCTATTCGTTTGTGCCCACCAGCGAATATCGGATTTCGTACCGTTTTCCTGCGGACGAATATAGGGATAGAACTGTTCATTCACTGTTTGTTTGTATAAGCCGATATCCGTATTATGATTCCGGTCTGAATAGTTTTCGATAGGACCGCGACCATAATAGGTTATCCGATCCATATCTTTCGGCATCTGTAATTGCATACCGAAACGAAACAGATCAGAAACGTTAACACCCGGCGTTGTCGTCATGGACTGTGTCACCTTTATCTCGCCAACATTATTAATAATGTACGTAAGATTAAGTTTTGCAGAAACAGCTTCCATGTCATAGATTGCCTGCACGATTGCCTGATTATTTTCTATCTTGCCAGTCAATTCTTTCAACTTCAATCCCGGCTCTAACCAAGCTCTGTATTTTAATTGCAGATTAGCACCCATATCGTTGTCTGTAGGAGCACGCCAGAAATTAGGCGTTAGTTCGCCTCCGTCCAGAAGCATCGCCAATCCATTTACGTCGTAACGGCTGATATATCCGTTAGAACGGTTAAAATCGATATGGAAATTTTCGCCGGTAACGATAAGGTAGTTCATCTCATTTTCCATAATTTGGGGAGTAACGACCGACCAGTTACTATTCTCCACATTCGTCAACTGCATATCACAGGGTTTATAGTCACGTACCATCAGTTGATTTTTAGCAACCGTATGTCCGGCCTGCAACAAAGCACAACCTTTCTTTGTCTTAAACGCAATATTCAACAGCACTTCTTTTTCCGGGCAAATACCATCCAACGTATAACCAAGTTGCACTGATACCGTTTGCTGAGGAGCAACCTTCAGATCCTGAATCGTTCCCCGCTGAACGGCAATACCATTCGCCAGCAGTTCCCATTCTGCATAATAAGCTGACAAATCCGTAAAGAAGTTCTCATTGTAAACATTGACAATTCCTTTAGACAGATCAGAAGGTGTTACCCAAATCGATTGATAAATATGGCCGACTTCGTACATATGCGGATTCGGACAACGATCCGGACTAATCAATCCATTATCCATGAAATTATAATCAGACGCATCATATCGGTTGAAGTCGCCGCCATAAGCATAATAGGTAATGCCATTTTTAACCATACGCGGCGATTGATCGACAAAATCCCAGATAAACCCACCTTGATAGTGCGGATATTTACGAATCAAATCCCAATATTCCTTGAAACCTCCCTGCGAATTACCCATTGCGTGCGCATATTCACATTGAATTAACGGTTTTGATGGATTTCCCTGACAATATTTTTCACTTCTTTCGTAATCCAAATACATCGGACAGTACACATCCGAAAACTCATTTCCATGAGCTTGTTCGTATTGGACGGCACGAGAAGGATCTTCCCCTTTAATCCATGTATAGCAAGCTTCAAAATTAGGCCCAAATCCGGCTTCATTACCCAAAGACCAGAAGATGATCGACGGATGATTGAATCCTCTTTGGATATTGCGCTGGTTCCGCTCAAGATGTGCTTTCGCATAAGCTGGATTTTTCGCCAATGTTTCATCACCGTAACCCATTCCATGCGATTCGATGTTCGCCTCAGCAACCACATAAATACCGTATTGATCACAAAGATCATACCATAGATTATTGTTCGGATAATGGCAAGTACGTACTGCATTAATATTGAATTCCTTCATAATACGAATATCCTGAATCATCCGTTCAGGTGTAATCACGTATCCCATTCCCGGATCTACCTCATGACGGTTTGCTCCTTTAAAGAGAACAGCTTTCCCATTAACCAAAATCTGACCACCTTTCTGTTCAATCTTCCGGAAACCAACTTTTACCGGAATCGATTCGATCAGTTTATCCCCGTTTTTCAAGTTGGCCACCAATGTATACAGATTGGGCGTTTCAGCTGTCCATTTCAACGGATTCTGTACCGCCATTTCAACGGCTTTTTTTCCACTTCCCTTTACGGAGGCAGAAGCAATAGTCAATCCTTCCTTATCCAACAAGTTTAATTCCGCTGTCGCATTTCCAACAAGATTCAACGCAACATTTAACGTTCCGTCTTTATACTGCGCATCCAAATCAGGAGTTACCCGGATATCCTGAATATATTGCGGATTCCTTGTGTACAAATAACAATCGCGTCCCACGCCGGAAAGCCGTATAAAATCCTGATCTTCCAAATAAGTTCCGTCACACCAGCGGAACGTCTGAAAAGCGAGCAGATTCTTCCCGGGGTTCAAATATTTCGTCAAATTAAATTCAGCTTCTAATTTACTGTCTTCACTGTAACCGACAAATCGTCCGTTAACCCACAAATAAATGTTCGATGTTACAGAGCCAAAATGAACAAAAATCTCCTTTCCTTTCCAATCGGCCGGTACCGTAATTTCTCTACGATAAGAACCTACATGATTATTTTCAATCGGAAATTTGGGAGGATTATTTTTAAACTGATTTCTCCATGGGTAACCAACATTTACGTAGATCGGATCTCCATAACCGTTAAACTCCCAAAGTCCGGGAACCGGCATATTATCCCATCCTTTATCATTGTAATCCAAACGATAAAAATCAGTCGGCCGGGCGTCAGCATTTTTCACCCAATTAAATTTCCAGGTGCCATTTAAGGTCATGAAATTCGAAGATTTCTCTTTTATCCCCTTTAACGCCGCATCTTGTGTCTCGTAAGCGAAATAATTTACATGCATCGGTGCGCGGTTTATTTCATTTACTGCCGGATCTTTCCATTCGTTTTTCTGAGCAAACAGCGAAGTTGCCGACAAAAACAAAGCACAAGTGATTAGGTATAGTCTCATATATAAATTATGTTAAAAAAGTTTCTTAATCAATCCATTTTTGCCATTTCTGACCATCATTATTCCCTGCTTCTACCATAGTTTCAATGAATTGCATTCCTCTAACGCCATCATAGACAGTCGGGAAATCCAACATTTCTTCCGTAGGCTTTTTACCATTGCTGATCGCTCTGACAGTAGCGGCAAAATTGCGGTATATATTTGCAAAAGATTCAATAAATCCTTCCGGATGGCCACCCGGCGTACGTGCATTATATTTAGCTAGAGGATACGTATATCCTCCATTCCCTACACGATATATTTCTTTAGGTTTGTCAATCCATTTTGCGTAAAGTGAATTCGGTTCTTCCTGCCGCCATTCCAGTCCTCCTTTTTCGCCGTAAACCCGTATACGTATATTATTTTCTTCACCGGCACAAATTTGAGAAGCGACAAGCACTCCTTTAGCTCCTTTATCATAGTTAAGAAACGCCGCGCCATCGTCATCGATAGGACGATTCGGAACAAAAGCCGTCAAATCCGCACAAAGTTCGGTCACTTTCTGCCCCGTTACGTATTCACTCAAATGCCAAGCGTGCGTTCCAATATCACCGATACAGCCGGCTTTTCCCGAACGTTTCGGATCAGTACGCCATCCGGCATTATTCCCACCTTGCAATTCAATTCGTTCCGACAGCCAACCCTGACAATACTCCACGTAAACACGACGAACCTTACCTAATTCACCCGCCGCGATACGTGCTTTCATATCTTTCACAGCTGGATAGCCCGTATAGACATGTGTAAGGGCAAGGATTAATCCGGTCTCTTCAACTTTCTTCTGTAATAATTTAGCTTCTTCCAAAGAAAAGGTTATCGGTTTATCAATTACAACATGAAAGCCTCTTTCGAGCGCCATCATCGCGGGTTCGAAATGCCAGCGATTCGGCGTAACGATCGTTACAAAATCCATACGTTCTCCTTCCGGCAGCGTCATTTCGTGCTCGAACATTTCCTGATACGTACTATAAATACGATCTTCCGGAAGATAATAGGAAAGTCCGGAACTACGAGAGATTTCCGGATTCACACTGAAGCATCCACACACCAACTCAATCTGATTATCCATAAAAGCTCCGCAGCGATGTATCGCGCCGATAAAAGCATCGGAACCACCTCCGACCATTCCCATTCTAAGTTTTCTGTTTTCCATGATCTGTCAATAAGTTTATTAATGCAACAAAACTTTCCCTAAATTAAAAAAAGAGGGTTGCACAAATATACATAAAATCAATTACTTATTTGTGCAACCCATAAATGATAATTACCTATTTCTAAAAAAAATAAAGATATCAATGAAATAATAAACTATTATTTACTTCCCATTCCAGGATTTTGAACTATATTCTGATTACGACGAATTTCATCTTGAGAAATAGGAGCAAAATACATTTTATCTAACCATTTTCTGTTCTCACGACTGGAAAGATCGTTTACATAATAGTAATAATCCCAAATCTCTTCATTATGTATATACGGTTTCATTGCTGTCTTACCAGACTTCAGAATTGCTTCCACTAAAATACCAGTTAATGGCTTATTTCCACATTCCGGACCTATCATCCAACGACGAATATCGAAATAACGGTGTTGTTCGTAAGCAAATTCGACACGACATTGTTGACGCACAAATTCTCGCATATCTTCCTGATTAAATTGTTTACCACGAGCAATCAAAGTTGATTTCGTATCTTTTAAATCGATACGTCCACGTAAAATATCCAACCATTTAGCCGCTTCATCTAATTCTCCAAGTTCTACACAAGCTTCTGCAGCAATCAGATACATTTCTGCCAAACGCATGTAAATATGCGGAACTGTTTGTTTGAAATATTGAGCGTCTATAGAAGTATCTATCAACTTTTTCTCATAATAACCAGTCCAAGATCCGTTCCAGTCTTCAATCGGTCCCTGACGAGTATCAACGCCCCACATGGAACGACGTTTAACACCATCACGATATTCTATTTCCGTATCTCCATCTGTTACCTCATATTTACCAGCCTGCAAACGTCCAAGCGGAGTTGGATCCAAAGTGGCAGCGTCAGCAGGACGTGGACGCCCCCAAGTATTACCATCAGTAGCAACTGTCGCATAAAAACGAGGTTCACGACCATTGTACGGATTTCCTTTTTGAAATTCTCCTGGTTTTGTCATTCCTTCTGGCATAGTACCATCTTCAAATTCAAAAGCCATAACCAAATCCTGAGTCGGAGTCGTACCAGCCCAGTTATGATATCCATTTGGACCATGCCATAACCCCATTCTGTTTTCTGCACCAATTGAAGTATGATAGTTGCGTACAAACATTTGTTCACTGTTTTGCACATCTGTCATGATAGCTTTAAATTTTTCAGCTCTTTCCGTATTCGATCCACCTTTACAATCAATCAGTTTAAAAGGACCTTCTTCTATAACCTTTACGGCAGCATCTTTCGCTGCACGATACGTTGCCACCCTATCACCATCAAATTGGTTAACAGCTAAAGTATTGACCGTACGATCTGCATAAAGAGGACTGGCTACATGCAATAAGATACGTGCTTTCAATCCTGTTGCCACATATTTCGTTACACGTCCCCATTCAGAAGATGCAACGGTAGTGGGTAAAAGCTCTTCTGCTTTTGTCAAGTCACTAACAATAAATTCCAGACATTCTTTCATGTTATTACGTGGTTTCTGCATTTGTTCCATCTGATCCAAAGAAAAATCTTCAGTAACAATAGGTACACCACCAAAACCTCTGACTAATTCATGATACATATGAGCACGCATATAATAAGCTTCTCCCTTCATTCGATCCAAATCATATCCGATTTTAGGAGGAACCTTATCTATATTATTAATAATGATATTTGCGAAGCGAATACCACTATAGCGCTTTTTCCATTTAAAAGGATTATTATCATCGTTAAACCATTGAAGGTTGCTTTCAGAAATAGACGCAGCTTCAACCACATCTTTCTGTCCATAATTATGTGTAAAATAAGCATCGTCAGTCAAACCATCCAATGAATGTTCCTTAGCTCCCGGATGGATATTATTGTATAAATCATTAACAAACGCCTGCGTAAGAGCTGCATCCGAAAATACCACCTCTTCTGTATAAGAAGTTGAAGGTACAACATCCATAAAATCAGAACAAGAGCTGAAGGATAATACTACTCCCCCAATCAATATTATAATAAATTGTTTTATATTTTTCATAATTTCTTTGTTTTAGAATGTGATAGAAACTCCAACGTTCCAAATACGACGTTGCGGATACTCCCGGCCTGTATCATTTGCCTCAGGGTCTTGCACTTTTACATTATCTATTGTAAACAAGTTAGTTCCATTAACATAGACTCTTAAATCCTGAATACCAACATTTCTAATAGCAGGTAAATTAAAGGTGTAACCCAGCTCCAAGTTCTTCAAACGCAAATAATCCATCTTGAATTGATAATATGTATTTTTTTGGTCTGTTCCACCTTTTGCCCAATACTCGTTTTCACGGTTATATGCACGAGGATGTTCTATCATTGGGTTTTCTTCCGTCCAACGTTTATCATACATAAACTTATAATAGTTCCCTGCTTCTCCAGCTCTTTCTCTCCAAATATAAGTGATACCTCCGGTAGCACCCTGGAACAAAGCTCTTAAATCAAAATTATTCCAGCGAACACCCGTTGTAATACCAAACACAAAACGTGGTTCGGAGTTTTTATCGGAACGTACACGGTCATCAGCATTAATTACACCATCTTTATTTACATCCACAAATTTGATATCTCCTGTACGAGCATTTGCCCAATGAGGATAACTATCCAATTCTTCCTGCGTATTAAACACACCATCTGCTATATACCATAATTCCGTATTTACAGGCTTTCCTGTTCTTTTTTGATAAACAGGGATACCCGGCGTTTCATCCCAGAACAACAATTTATTTTTTGAATAAGTCATATTAAATGAAACATCATAATCTACCTTACCGGCTTTATCATTCCATGTCAATAAGCCTTCAATTCCTCTATTTTCCATTTCACCTATATTTTCACGCGGCAATGTAATACCTGAAATTTCCGGCAAAGAAGCATTCCGGTAAATCAACATATTGGTACGTTTCTGATAGAATAAGTCTGTTTCCAAACTCAAACGATGATCCAAGAACTTAAACTCAAGACCAAGATCGTAAGTCGTCCCAATTTCCCAAGTAATGTTGGGGTTAGGTGTACGAGTCGGATATAATGTTTTTTGGAATGTTGTTCCAAACATATATTCCGTACCAAAACCATATGTGTTCAAATATTGAATTGAACGATCCAAGTTGCCATCCGTATCCACTAGATAGTCACTACCTGTTTGAGATACGGAAGCACGTAGTTTAAAATAATCTATAAAACTGATATTATCTTGCCAGAAATCTTCTTCGGACGCACGCCATGCAGCAGAAATGCCAGGGAAAAAACCATAACGTTTATTTTTAGGGAAACGATATGAACCATCATAACGGAAAACAAATTCCAGCAAATACTTTTCCATATAATTGTAGCTTGCGCGACCAAAATAATTGATACGGCTTTCTTTCCATGAATAACCTTCAGTTTCCATATCTGTTACAGAACCATTATTAATTTCGTCCAAAGCATCGGAAATAAAGTATTTACGAGTAGCTCTTACCATACGCCAGTTATTTTCCTGTGCTTCAACACCAAGAGTTATTCCCATATTATGATCACCGAAAGAACGATCATATGAAGTCACCAAGTTCACCATCCAGTCATTTTGTTCTTCACGCCTTTCTTCCAATTGAGGTTGAGAAATACCTTTCAGTGTCGGAGTCAATTTATGTTCCGGGTTACCATCCCACGTATACAATGTAAATGGAGTCTCAAAACGACGACGATTTCTAAAATATTGGTCGTATGAACCTGTTCCAACAAGGGTCAAACCTTCAACACCAGGAACTTTCAACGTCGCTTTTAACGTATTTTGGATAAAATATTCTTTATAAATATCTTTCCCTGTTGCAGGAGTAGCACGAACAACAGGGTTATCACCATACTCAATATCCGGTCCTGGTTCACCTGAAGGCCAATAAGCCGGCAAGATAGGTTTACTACGAACCATAGAACTAAAGATATCCGTTGCTCCACGAGCAGGATAATTCGTTTCCTGCAAACGATTTACACTTCCGTAAGAAATATCTAAATAATCATTTACTTTCATATCTAAATTAGCACGAACGCTATATTGATCATATCGGTTTGCTGATTTCTTATAAATTCCATCTTCTCCATTAGCTGCTAAACTAAGATAGAATTTAAAACGATCGCTACCACCCGAAATACTCAAGTCATGACGATATATCGGAGAGAAATCTTTTACAGTTTCCTTATACCAATTCGTATTCGGATGCCCCCAAGGATCCGTACCATCTTTATAAAGTTGCAAATCTTCATTGGAATAACGAGGGTCACGTCCAGAATATTTATCAATGTCATTGACCATTGTCGCATATTCAAAAGCGTTTGCCAATTCAGGAATACGTGTCGGTTGAGAGAATCCCATGCTACCAGAATAAGTAACAGTCGGTTTACCTTCTTTCCCTCGTTTAGTCGTAATCAAAATAACACCATTTGCTGCACGAGATCCATATATTGCAGCAGCAGCATCCTTCAATACAGACATAGATTCGATTTCATTCGGATTAAGACGATCTAATCCTCCGGCACGCCCAGGAACACCATCAACAACAATTAACGGTTCTTTGTACCCCAAAGAGTTTGTTCCACGAATCCGTAAGGTTGTTCCGCCACCACCAGGTTCGTCCGAACGTTGCCAACCAATAACACCAGGCATACGACCAACGACTGCATTAGACAAGTTCGTAGTAGGAGAAGCTTTCAATTCTTCACCAGCAACACTTGCGACAGCTCCAGTCACAGTCACCTTCTTTTGGACACCGTATCCAACAACTACAACTTCTTCAATAAGTTGTGTATCTTCCGACAAAGTCGTATTTATTACTGTTTTAGAACCGACAACAATTTCCTGTGTCTTGTATCCGATAAAAGAAAAGACAATTACAGCGTTATCGTTAGGAACTTCCAAAATATAGGTTCCATCCAAATCAGAGATTGTACCAATAGTAGTACCCTTCACAGAAACGTTCACTCCAATAAGCGGTTCACCTGTAGAATCAAGAATAGTTCCTTTAATAGATTTGTTCTGTGCAAATCCAGGCAAACAACATAATAGTAATAATAAGGTAAATAAGAACGAAACAGTTCTTCTACCACTCTTTGTTTTTGGTTTCGTTAACATAGATTTTTAATTAGATTATAAATAAGGTTGCTTAAAAATCGGATGCGTTTTCACATCCCTCATTGAACGATAAAATCCACACTAAGTCATAGGCATTTGTATTAACAGGTTTTTACTAAAAATTTTATTGTACAGTTTTATTTTCCTTAAAAAACAGCATGAAAGAGATAAATATAACTGTCGTCAGAATAAATGGAACTAACCAAATAGAAATCCAGTCATAGGAGTTATTTACCGCAAACTGATCAACCACATTACCGGCGATCAACGTTCCTAAATATTTTCCTACACCATATGTTGCGAAGGCAATAAGCCCCTGTGCCGAATTCCGTAAGCAGGAAGGCGCCTTTTCGTCTACAAATAATTGGCCGGAAACAAAGAAAAATGTAAAGCAAAATCCATGGAAAGGCAACGCCGTATAAATAAAAGCGTTTATCCCCGTCGATGCGCCTAATGCAAAGAATCCATAAAGTGCCATCCACACCACCATCGCCATTCCTATACTGCCTTTATAACGCAATTTCGCAAAAAAGAAAGGAAAGGTAAACAGAAATATAATTTCGGCAATCTGCCCCATACTCATCGCGGCAGCAGCATTTTGAATACCAATATTATTCAGGAACAAATTCGTAAAAGAATCATAAAAAGCCAAAGGAATACAAGTCAGCGCCGAAAATATCAACAAAACCGAAAAAGAACGCTCTTTTGTTAATTTAAATGCGTCAAAACCCAACATCTTAATAAAAGAAACCTTCTCTTTACTTCGTTCCGGTTTTTTGTACGGTAATAAAAGGGCCAATATTATTCCCACAACAGAAGAAATACCGGCTATCAAAAAAGGAGTCGCCAAATGTTCAACTTTCAGAAAACTCACCAATACTCCGGCAACAATCCAACCGATCGACCCAAGAAGGCGAATCCTGGAAAATTCTTTCCCCGGATCTCTCAGATTCGTAAAAGAAATGGAATTACAAAGCGCCGTCGTAGGCATATAGCAAATCGTATACGCAAATAAAACAGGGAAAAAGAGAGAAAAGTCCTTAATCTGTGTCAGCCAAAACAACAAACCAGCACCGATCAGATTTAAAAAAGCCATCACCTGATTTGCTGAAAAAAAACGATCGGCTATCATTCCGACAATAAAAGGAGAAATCATCGATGCAATAGCAGCTGTGCCATAAGCCAAGCCAATCTGAACGCCCGTAAAATGTAAGGTTTGCCCCAGATAAGTCCCCATGGTAACATACCAAGCACCCCAGATAAAGAACTGAATAAACATCATGGCAGACAACTGCAATTTAATTGTGGCAAATTTCATCTCAATATTAATTAAAGTCAACAAAAAAAATAAAGTCCCGAGTAATATAAGTCCTAAGTAACAATCACGACATATCGTGTATTTCGTACAATATCGCAAATATATCACATAATGTAATAATAGCAAATTTTAATGCAATTTTTTATTGCATTTATTTTTCGTCAAAATAAAATTCAACTTATAACTTACCTAAATGAATAATATACTTGATAATATCGACCGAATACGCCGGAATAAAGGTTATTCCCAAGAATACCTCGCTAGCGAAATAGGAATGAAACAAGCCGGACTCAGCCTTGTTATGTCGGGTGAAAGAGAACTTAAATATAAAACACTATTGCAAATTGCAAACGCATTACAAATTAGTGTAATAGACATCATTACTTATCCCCAAAAATATTATCTCGAACAAGAGAGCAAAATCTCCGCCGATGTCACAGTACAAATAAAACTGGAAAAAAGCAAAAAAGAAGAAGTACTTAAAATCATTTTAGGTGACAATGCCTTTCATTTATTAAACAAAAAATGAACTTTAGTCCAATTGATTTACATTTAAAAAGAAGCAAAAAACTATCTTTGCTCTTAGATTAAGAGATCGATAAGATGAAAAAACAGGAAGAACTGCATTTATTAGGAAGAAAAACTGTTTATAAAACAGATTATGCTCCGGAAGTGCTGGAAGCGTTTACCAACAAGCATCCGGAGCATGATTATTGGGTACGTTTCAATTGCCCTGAGTTTACCAGCCTCTGCCCGATTACTGGTCAACCGGATTTCGCAACGATATACATTGACTATATACCGGATGTTAAAATGGTGGAAAGTAAAAGTCTTAAACTCTACCTGTTCAGTTTCCGCAATCACGGGGCATTTCATGAAGATTGTGTGAATATCATCCTGAAAGATCTTATCCGGCTTATGAGCCCAAAATATATTGAAGTTACGGGTATTTTCACACCACGTGGGGGAATCAGTATTTACCCTTTTTGCAATTATGGCCAACCAGGCACGAAATATGAGACTTGGGTGGAAAAAAGATTATTCGAACACAACCGCTAATCCCTTCTAAAAACGTACATTTGTATTCATCAACAACAATATTAAAATCTAAATATCATGCAAAAAAACAAGATGAAAACGAAAGTCGGCTTTTTACTGTTAACTTGTGCTGTCTGTGGGACACTTTCCGCGCAAAAAGAATATCCAAAACAAGAGAGAATGACGCCCGGAATGTCTGAATACTGGACTCCGCAACCGAAAATTGTGACGCCGGGCGAACCAAACGCAAACGCAACCCTCTCCGCTCCTTCCGATGCCGTCGTTCTTTTCGACGGAAAAGATTTGTCCGCCTGGGAAAGCGCTAAAGGCGGTGACGCCAAATGGAATGTACATGACGGAGCTTTTACAGTTGTGAAAGGAACCGGAGACATTCAAACCAAACAAAAATTCGACAACTTCCAATTGCATATCGAATGGCAAATCCCCGAAAATATTACCGGAAAGAGCCAGGCGAGAGGAAATAGCGGTATCTTTCTACAGGGACTTTACGAAATTCAGGTTTTGGATTGCTACAACAACGAAACATACGTCAACGGGCAAACGGGAAGCGTGTATAAACAAACGCCCCCTCTCGCAAATGCGATGCGTAAACCGGGAAAATGGAATGTTTATGATATTATTTACAGTGCCCCCATTTTTAAGGAAGACGGAACATACCGGATCCCTCCGCGGGTTACTGTTATCCACAACGGCATCGTACTGCAAAATAACACAACGATACTCGGAACAACCGAATACATCGGATTTCCTCAGGTTAAAAAACATGGAGCCGGACCACTCATTCTGCAGGATCATGGAGATCCCAGCGAACCGATCAGCTTCCGCAATGTCTGGATACGAGAATTATAACGAAAAAGAGGAAATTAATCTAATCGCAAATTAAATTCATCTTTCAACCGGGCGAGTGTAGGATTCTGTTTCAACAGATGCTCATACCGCTCGGTTGTCGTATAGGCTAAATGCTTATCATTCGTTTCCACAATACGCACACACATTTGTATCTGGGTATTCCGTAACTTCTCACGTATAAAAGATAAAAGTTCAATGCTGTTAGCCGCCAACTCATTTTGCTGGCCTGGATTATGTACCGCCACTTCAAAATAAAAATCTTCCTGTAAAACCGGCTTGCAATTAATCATCGTATTCTTCAAATATACTTTTTCTCCAATCGTCTCAGTATACGCATCCCAACATTTCACCAAATCGTCCGCCGTAAATGAAGCGTTCAACTCCTCTTTCGCCGATTCTTTCACTTCTACGTCTTCTTGAGGTTTTTCTTTCCCAATTTCTTTCAGAGAAATCCCCATTGGCGGACGCACCGAGTGTTTTTTAGGCGAGGAACCAGATAAGGATTGTAACGGTTGAACCGAAGTTTGAGGCGGCATTTGGGTCGTAAAAACAAGTGGAGAGGCCACCGTCGTTTGCACAGGAGCAGCTCCTGTTTGTACAGACAGTGAAGTTAAAGGTTCAATCAACCCTTTTTTTTTACTCTCTTCCTGAGCTGTTCCATCTAACTGGCAAAGCTGGATCAACGTAAGTTCAAGCAACAAGCGCTTATTCCGACTCGCCCGATAATTCAGGTCGCACCCATTTGCCAGTTCGATTGCCTTGTATAAAAAGCTCTCCGGACAACGCTTAGCCGTCTCTTTATATCGTTCGCGAATAGAAGCCCCCATATCGAACAAAATCAGAGTCGCTTCATCCCGACAAACCAACAAATCACGAAAATGAGAAGCCAACCCGGTAATAATATTCTGCCCGTCGAATCCCTTACCCAGTATTTCGTTCAGAATGAGAATTGCTTCTCGCACATTTCCATTCAGAATCGAATCAGTCAAACGAAAATAATACTCGTAATCCAGCACGTTCAAATTATCTATAACGGATTGATAAGTAATATTTCCTCCGCTGAAACTGGCCACCTGATCGAAGATCGATAGGGCATCACGCATACCCCCGTCTGCTTTCTGGGCAATAACGTTCAGCGCTTCCGGTTCCACCATAATCTCTTCACAGGAAGCAACATATTCTAAATATTCTACCATGTCGGCAACCGAAATACGTGCAAAATCATAAATTTGGCAACGAGAAAGGATCGTCGGCAACACCTTATGTTTCTCCGTCGTCGCCAGAATAAAAAGAGCATGATTAGGAGGTTCTTCCAGCGTTTTCAGAAAAGCATTGAACGCCTGCTGGCTCAACATGTGTACCTCATCAATAATAAACACTTTATATTTACCGATAGCCGGCGGTATGCGCACCTGATCGATCAGAGAACGGATATCGTCCACCGAATTATTCGACGCGGCGTCGAGTTCATGGATATTATACGAACGTTGTTCATTAAAAGCAATACACGACTCGCATTGGTTGCAGGCATCGCCTTCAGGCGTTAAATTCAAGCAATTGATCGTTTTGGCGAAAATACGCGCGCACGATGTTTTTCCAACGCCGCGAGGGCCGCAGAACAAATATGCATGAGCCAACTTATTCGTCTGTATCGCATTTTTCAATGTGGTAGTGAGCGATTTCTGTCCGACGACACTGCGAAAAGTCGACGGCCGGTATTTTCTGGCTGATACAATATAATTATCCATGGGGTATTTTTTTATTCCGCTAGACAAAGATAAACAAAAAACGTTTTATTGTAACTTTGCAAACCTATTCAAACAGGAAAGGAATGATAATAAAAGAGACAGATGTTGTAATTATCGGAGCGGGACTGACTGGCTTAACCTCCGCATTTTATTTAAAAAAGCGGGGGCGCAACCTACAAATACTGGAACAGGCAGACCGTACTGGGGGGCAAATACGAAGCTTCCATTCGGATGGATTCGTGTTTGAAAGCGGGCCGAACACAGGGGTGATCTCGTATCCGGAAGTCGCCGAACTCTTTTTGAATCTGGCGTCGGATTGCCGTTTGGTGACGGCTTTCGAGACAGCCAAACGACGGTATATTTGGAAAGGCAACCGGTTTCACGAACTTCCTTCGGGATTATTTTCCGCATTAACGACTCCCCTGTTTTCCTTTACGGACAAATTCCGGATTCTGAGCGAACCTTTCCGCGCAAAAGGAAATAATCCGGACGAACCAATCGCCGACATGGTTTGCCGACGGTTAGGAAAATCTTACTTAGACTATGCCGTCGATCCATTTCTTTCGGGCGTTTATGCCGGTGATGCGCAAAAACTAATCACCCGTTACGCATTACCCAAACTTTACAATCTGGAACAAAAATACGGAAGTTTTATTCGCGGAGCAATCGCCAAAGCAAAACAGCCAAAAACGGGACGCGACCGATTAGCCACGCGACAAGTTTTTTCTACGGAAGGAGGGCTCGACCGACTGACAAGCGCACTTACCCACCGTATCGGGATGGACAACATTACGCTGTCCGCCTCAGGCATCCGGATCAATCCCAACGAAGGAAAGTGGGAAATCACGTTCTCCAGCCCACAAGGACAGAAAACGATCTGGGCAAACCGAGTGATTACCACCACCGGCGCGTACAGCTTGTCCGGTCTTTTGCCTTTCATTCCGGAAAAAGAAATAAAAAAAATGACGGATTTGAGTTATGCACCGATCGTCCAAATCGCCGTCGGCGTAAATAACATCGGGAACTTGGCCTTCAACGGGTTCGGCGGACTTGTCCCTACGCGAGAGAAAAAAGACGTGCTAGGTATTCTTTACCCTTCCGCCTGCTTCGCCGAACGAGCACCCGAAAAAGGCGCTTTGTTCTCGTTTTTTATCGGCGGTATCCAGCACCGGGAATTAACGGAATTGAGTGATACGGAATTAGAAACACTTGTAATCCGCGCATTCCACTCTATGTTGAAATTTCCGTCCGGAATCGAACCGGATCTTCTCCGTATCTTCAGGCATGCACGGGCCATACCTCAATACGAACGGAGCAGTGGCGAACGATTGCAGATCATTGAAGCTGTCGAAAAACGTTACCCGGGACTTTATCTGGCGGGCAATATTCGGGAAGGTATCGGCATGGCCGACCGTATCAAACAGGCAACTTTGCTGGGAAACCGAATATAACCGAATTAAATCAGGGCAAATAAACAGCATACCGATGGAGGTTTTCCCGTACATAAATCCGTCCCGATGACGGCTAACTGTTAAAAACCAAACGGACTTGTAAGATCTTCGGTTTTTTCTGCCTCGCGACTTTTTAGGTAAATCCAGTTTTTCCCGACTTCCAGAAGGTCGGACGAAGCTATTTGAGATTGTAACCGTGCAGCGGAAACGTCATCGTCAAAAGAGACAAAAGCTTCCACTTCGTCCTCCGCCGTTTTCGTCAACCAAATTCCCGTATACGGAAAGCCGTCTAATAAGGTAGTCAGAGCCATTTGAACGGCAGACAAAGCAATCCGTCCACGTACGAATTTAACGACGCCGGAATAAGGTGGCTTCAGCTGCTCCGGAAAACCGATCCGTGAATCATCGATCTTTTTTAAATAATACGACAGTATCCGTCCGGCATTCGCACTTGCCTTTTTTGACCCCGAAGTGAAAACCAACGAGACATAATAATTCCCCGCAACAGTCTGCAACTGATAATCCGAAAGACAATCGATCCGCCCGTTGTGGTCGGCTTCATTACATTTAAACACATGAACCGAATAAATACCGTACGCATCCTCGGGTGAAGGCATCTCATACAGATCCAGCGTATATTCTTCGCCGTCGAACAACAAATCACGAGTTAGCAACTTCCTAACTCCATATTCCAAAAATAAATCCGCTCCCCCGTTCATAAACCCGTACAACCCAGCACCGGTAAACGTACGTTCACGTTTAACTTCGATATCGTCAGCTTCTTGCGCATAAGAAGAAAGAAAAAACTGGGAAAGAAGCACTATAAAACAAAAGGCTTTTCTCATCCGACCAAATTAATTTCCTGCAAGTTTATTTTTTCTTTATCAGCAATCCCCAACTTCAGGTCTTGCGCCAGTTCCATGAAACGCATTGACCCTGGCCTGTCTTCCGACTGTATTTTTTCCTCAATCCGCTTATTGATCACGATATCATGCCCGATACGATCCACTGCAACCGGATCAGAACCTACCAGCATCGTATTATAATTACATATAAACTGTGGATTGGCTGAAGGGCCTCCGTCAAAACAACCGCGCAGCCCATCCACTATATTCAAAACCACTTTGTCGCGAAGCGGTGGAAAAGCGCAAACATACGCGCACGTCTCGCTCCATAACTGACTATGCAGCCGTCCGGTATTGGTAATCGCACCGAATGCCAGATTCTTCATGCACAACGTCACTGCCGAACCGGCATTTTTCAAAATGGGAACATTAATGATTTTAGTCACTTCTTCCGTACAAATACGGGTAAAATACGAATACAGACCTCCATTCACCATAAAAGGAATCGTATAGGCATCATATTCGCCTTCCACATTCGCGTAAAAATAATGAGATTTATCGATCCTGTCTTCACTGTACAGCT
>JAQVZS010000019.1 GCA_028708075.1 Massilibacteroides sp. | reverse complement strand
GCAATGGCAAAATCTCTTTTGCCAAGTGGATACAGGTATCTTACGGTAGATATTCAATGGTACGAACCGGCGTCAAAAGGTCACTCTTATGATCCTAAAGCTATGCTTACCATGGACGAATACGGACGTTTAACTCCCGGACTAAAAAAGTTTCCTTCAGCTGCTAATGGCAAAGGATTTAAACCTCTTGCCGATTATGTACATTCGAAAGGGCTTAAATTTGGAATTCATATTATGCGCGGTATTCCTCGTCAGGCTGTTGAACAAAATACTCCTGTTCTAGGAACAACCGCTAAAGCCCAAGATATAGCGTTAACCAGCTCAGAATGTGCATGGAATCCTGATATGTATGGCGTAGATGCTACTAAACCCGAAGGTCAGGCTTACTACAATTCAATCGTCCAAATGTATGCCAACTGGGGAGTAGATTTCATAAAATGCGATGACATTTCTCGTCCATACGACAAGGTACAAAAAGCAGAAATTGAAGCGCTCAGAAAGGCAATCGATAAAAGTGGCAGAGCGATCGTTTTAAGTTTGTCACCCGGTGCAACGCCGATTACAGCCGGAGAACACGTGATGAACCATGCCAATATGTGGCGTATTACCGATGATTTTTGGGATAGATGGGAATTATTGCTGGCCATGTTCGAACGACTGGATGCTTGGACACCATACCGTGGACCCGGACATTTCCCGGATGCCGATATGCTTCCGATTGGTGTTGTCGATTTCAACCGTTCAACCAACTTCACTAAAAATGAGCAATACACGTTGATGAGCCTTTGGGCTATTGGGCGTTCGCCACTTATTTTCGGAGGTGATATGACTAAGCTGGATGATTTCACCAAAGATATACTCACCAATCCGGAGATGTTGAAAGTGAATCAGCAAAGCACCAACAATCGTCAGGTGTCGAGAGATAAAAATCTGATAGTCTGGACTGCTGATGTTCCCAATAGCAAAGACAAATATGTTGCACTTTTCAATGCCCAAAGCAAAGGCGACAATATTGATTTCAATAATGCTGACTATGCTAGTCCGCTTATTACCGGGAAAGGTAGTTCTCAAAAAATTGAAGTATCACTAAAAGGGGGCAAAAAGCTTGCTATATTCGTAAAAGATGGTGGCAATGGTTTTAACTGGGACCATGTAGTGTGGGGTAATCCTGTGCTTCATGGGGCAAAAGGCGACCTGAAACTTACTGATTTGAAATGGATCAGTGCGAATACAAGTTGGGGCGAAACCCGCGTGAACAGGACATGTGATAATAAACCTATTATAATCAACGATCAACCGATCGAAGGTATTGGAACCCATGCCGAATCCGTTATCATTTACGAATTGCCGGAAGGTTACGATACCTTTACAGCAACCGGAGTTGTTACCGAGGACAAGGGTTCGGTTATTTTTGGTGTCCTTGTCAGCAAAGAAAGAATGGATCTTCCTGAAATGGCTCATGTAAAAGTAAACTTCGAGGATTTAGGCATAAAAGGTAAGGTCAAAGTTCGTGATTTGTGGAGTCACAAAGAACTTGGGAAATTCAAAGAAAGCTTCAGTAGAGAATTACCGCAACATGGAGCTGGACTCTATCTATTTACCCCAACAAAATAAACATCTAAAAAATATAAATTTATAGAAAACGAACATTTATGAAAATAACTAAAAGAATTTGGGCGTTTGCTGTTGCCATGACATTTGTCTTTACGCATGCCATGGCACAGAATTTAAAGATTGAATTTTTTACTCCTAACATAGTACATGTTACTAAAACACCCGACGACAAAGCTGTTGATAAGAAATCGTTTGTTGTGACTGCATCACCGGAAAATGTAAATGTAAAAAAAACGACCAATGCTGATGTGACAACGTATAAGTCATTAGCCTTGAAAGTAACCGTTGACGAAAAATCAGGAAAGGTTACTTTTGCAAAAACAGACGGTACACATCTTTTGACAGAAGGTGAATATGTATTCACCCCAATTACTGAGGGGATTGATAAAGGTGCATATAAGGTAAAACAAGGCTTTGCGCTTGACACAGATGAACCCATCTATGGTATTGGAATGCTACAAAATGGCAAGATGTCCCTACGGGGTGAACACTGTAAGATGCAACAATCCAACCTTCAGGATTATGCTCATTTTTTTCAAAGTATTAAAGGCTACGGTATCTATTGGGACAACTATTCGCCAACGACTCTTAACGACAACAAAACTCTAGAATTGGAAAGTCAGGTTGGAAAACTTGTAGATTATTATTTTATGTATGGCGAGAACGCGGATAGTGTTATACGTGAGATGAGACATCTGACAGGTAAAGTTCCTATGCTTCCTTTGTGGACATATGGTTACCATCAGAGTCGTGAGAGATACAAGACTCAAGATGAATTACTTGAGGTTGTGCGCAAATATCGTAAAATGAAAATTCCCTTCGATGGCATTATTCAGGACTGGCAGTATTGGGGCACAAACTATACCTGGAACGCAATGGAGTTTATCAATAAAGACTTCAATAACGCACAGAAAATGATCGACGAAGTACATAAAAAAAATGCACATATAAGTATCAGTATCTGGTCAAGTTTTGGCCCGCAAACAAAGCCCTTCAAACAACTTAAAGAAAAAGGTTTGCTTTTCTCATTCGAGACTTGGCCTGAGTCTGGACTTGATTCATGGCCTCCTCGTAAGGACTATCCTTCTGGTGTCAGAGTTTATGATTGTTACAGTCCGGAAGCACGAGATATTTACTGGGAAAATCTCTCCCGTCTGCATAATATGGGTATTGATGCCTGGTGGATGGACTCTACAGACCCTGATCATGTTAATTATAAAGAATCTGATCTTAACGAGAAGTGTTCGGCAGGTTCTTACCGATCTGTGCGAAACCTTTTCCCATTCATGACTGTAGGTGGAGTTGACAAACATCAGCGTGCTGTGGACAAAAATAAACGCGTCTTTATTCTTACTCGTTCGTATTTTGCTGGCCAACAGCGTTATGGAGCTAACACTTGGAGCGGAGATGTTGGTAGTTCATGGGAGTCTCTGCGTAATCAGGTGCCTCTATGCCTTAACTACACACTAACAGCCAATCCTAACGTTAACACAGACATCGGTGGTTTCTTTGCAGGTTCATACAATCGTCATTTCCTCGATAATTCAGGAACCAAGAACCCCCAGTTTCAAGAACTCTATGTACGATGGATGCAGTTCGGACTCTTCAATCCAATGATGCGAAGTCATGGTACGGATGTATATCGTGAACTATATTACTATGGAAAACCTGGCGAACCAGTATTCGATGCACTTCTCTCTGCTGTAAAGATGCGTTACAATCTACTCCCCTATATTTACAGTACAAGCTGGCAAGTAAGTAAGAATGACGATAGTTTCATGCGTGCTCTTGTAATGGACTTTAAGAATGACAGGAATACATGGAATTTAGGAAAAGAGTTTATGTTTGGACGCAGTATTCTGGTTTGCCCTGTAGTTGACCCACTTTATACAAAGGAAAAAGTGGTGAAGACGGATGAGCAGTCTGGATGGAATAAGCAGGATAGCAATGATCTTGCCTATGGTTGGCCAGCTGTTAATTGGAGTGAAAAAAAACAATATGAAGTATATCTTCCTGCTGGAACTCAGTGGTACGATTACTGGACAAACGAAAAACTTGATGGAGGGCAGAAGATCAAAGCAGATGCTCCAATCTCACATTCTCCACTATATGTTAAAATGGGTAGCATTCTTCCCCTTGGTCAAGATCTTCAGTATGTGAATGAGAAGGCATGGGATAACATTACACTGTTTATATACCCAGGAGCAAATGCATCGTTCACTCTTTATGAAGACGAAGGTGATAATTATAATTATCAGAAGGGACAGTATACAGAGATTCCAATGACCTGGAACGATAAATCACGCACACTTACCATTGATGCTCGCAAGGGATCGTATCCCGGGATGCTCAACGAACGAAAATTCAACATTGTAGTCATTGCAACTATAAAAAACATTAACAAAACTGTTACTTATACAGGCAAAAGTATAAAAGTTAAACTATAAAATTCACCGAACAAAATAAAATTGAGACATGAAAAAAAAATTAGGGATTATATTTATTATTTCAATGACGATTCTTGGTCTGGATGCCCAAAACAAAAAATCGTCAACTGAACCCTATTTGCTTCCACCGTTCCCTTCTATTTCAATCAAGCAACCTATTGATAGTATAAAAATGGGAGATTGGAAAACATTTCCAGAAATGAAGTTAAATATTCCCATCGCATCCGGGCCATTTAAACCAACATGGGAGTCTATTGAGAAGAATTATCCTGGCGAACCGGCTTGGCTTCGCGAAGCAAAATTTGGTATTTGGGTTCATTTTGGGCCACAATCGGCAGGCGAAAGTGGCGACTGGTATGCACGGAATATGTATAAACAGGGTACAATCGCTTATAAAAATCATCTCAAAAAATATGGACATCCATCGGAGGTTGGTTACAAAGAAGTTCTTCGTAATTGGAATCCGACCAAACTTGATCCTATAGCACTCACAAAAATATATCAAGATGCAGGTGCACGTTTTCTGATGATTCAAGGAGTACATCATGACAACTACGACATGTGGAATTCGAAGTATCAGCCTTGGAATTCTGTGAATATTGGGCCAAAACGTGACCTGATCGGTGAGTGGGCAAACGCATGTCGTACGAATAGTATGCATTTTGGTGTAACTTTCCATCACGAATATACATGGTGGTGGTGGCAAACTTCATTTGGCTGTGATACAATAGGGACAAAAAAAGGAGTTCCTTACGATGGCAACCTCACTCTTGCCGATGGCAAAGACAAATGGTGGGAAGGATATGATCCGCGTTTGCTTTATGGTATTGACCTCCGAGAATACAAAAGTGTAACTAAGGCTGCCTATTCTGGATGGTCACCACCACAGGCAGGTATATTCACAAATCACCTTGAATACGCAAAATGGTACGCTACTCAATGGGCATTACGTATAATGGATGTAGTAGAACATTATAAACCAGACTTTATTTACACAGACGGAACCGTTCAAGGGCCATTCACAGGAAATGGGACGGGTACTGGTTTTAAAGCAGATGCGATGCAAACAGTCATGGCTGATTACTATAACCGTACACTCAATAACCGCGATAAAGTAAACACTTTTAGTATTGTAAAATTTCGCAAAAAAACCAACGGAACAGTCAATACTGAAGAGCATGGTCTTCCATCGAAGATAAAAACAGACCAACCATGGATTGGTGAAACACCTGTGGGTGACTGGTTTTATGCACCTAATTTTACCTACGATTCAGGAATGATGATCCGTTATATTATCGAAGCTATTGCACGAGATGGCAATGCAGCTATATCTATTGCACTTCTCCCAGATGGCTCACTGGATGAAGGAAGTGTTAATATGTTAAAGCGGGTTGGCGTATGGATGCGGCTCAATGGTGAAGCCGTGTATGATAGCCATGCATGGAAAATTCTTGGTGAAGGGGAACTCGTCAATGGGAAGTTGAAACAACTGCCTGGCGGAGCTTTAAACCGCAAACAAGCAGAATTTAAATTTGATGCACAAGACATCCGTTTCACAGTAGGTAAAAATGGAGCTCTTTACGCATTTTGTATGAACGTTCCCTTATCTGGCACAACGGTTAAAATTAAATCACTCGGGATTAACGCAAAACACATAGACAAAACCATAAAGTCGGTGAAACTACTTGGATACAATGGCAAATTACAATGGGAACAGGAGGCTGAAAGTCTTGCAATTGTTTGTCCCAAAGAAATGCCTTTTGCTACATCAATTGTATTCAAAATCGATTACTAATTTTATGAAATCATTTGTCCACTGAAAAATTGTTCTATCTACCCTTCTCGAGCTTAGTTGGAAAGCAAAGAGTACGTCGTTTCCCTTGCCTACAACTAATAAAATAAGTAACCAGGCCCAAGAACAGATTACCAAGTCCGATACCTGTTTCTAAAGGATTATTCACCAACGTATAACCGATCATCCAAAGAGAGATAAGAATAAAAAGAACTTGTAAAAAGGGAAACAAAGGACTCCTGTACCCATCCTTCCGCTCTTTTTTACGTCTTAAAACAAAGACTCCTACAACCACCAATAAAGAAGATAAATTCAATAAAATCCCACAATAAATCATGATCTGTTCAAAGGTTCCGGTTATTAAAAGTATCGCGCTAATCAAAAACTGAAGCCAAAGCGAACGAACAGGTATCTGCCCTGGCGTTGATTTAAAATATCGCCAAAGATAATGTTCGCTAGCTATACTTGCCGTCACTCTTGGGCCTACCCAAATCATCGCACTTATACCAGAGACTAATAATAAAGAAATTGTTCCTCCAAAAAAAGCTGCGGCACGAGTGCCCAGCATATGATTTACAGCCAACGTTCCGATATTCAGCGTTCCAATCAACTCCGGAAGAGGAATATGCCGCAAAAAAATATATTGCAACAAGGTATAAAGAATTGTCACCAGGAAAGTTCCTCCAATTAAAGCGATGGGAAGTGCTTTCCGGGGATTTTTGAACTCCTCAATGATATACGTTGCAGCATTCCAACCAGAATAAGAATAACTAACATAGATCAAGCTGACAGCAAAAGCCATGGACGTTATTTCGGAGGTAAATGATGTTTCACAATTAATCGCATTTTCTGCACTCGCCGGCATGACAAAACCAATCACAATAAGCGTCAGAATCAGAATAATTTTCAACAGCGTACTTATATTCTGGAATTTGGAGCTCAAATTTAGACTATAGCTATGCACCAGGGTCAGAACTGCAATCAACAGTACCCCATAAAACTTTGGATAAACAAGGTTAATAGGAAGATATTCCGTAAAAGCAATAACAGAAAGTGCTATCGGAGCTGCGAATCCCACGGTTAAAGAAATCCAGCCGGATAAATAGCCCATAACCGGATGATAGATCTGGGAAAGGAAAGCATATTCACCTCCGGATTTTTTTATCTCCGTTCCAACCTCGGCATAACTAAACGCTCCAGAGAGAGCTAAAACTCCACCTAAAAGCCATAAAGTTAAAACAACTGCCATATTTCTCAAGCTCTCCATCTGAAAACCCAAGCTGGTGAAAGCCCCGGTACCAATCATGTTTGCAACAACAATAGAAATACCCGTGCAGGCATTTATCTTCACCGCTTTCCGCATCCTCATTTTCTTTTTGGCTTATTTTATTTTTCCGCTGTAATAATCTTGCAAAAGTTTGTAAGCTCGTACTGTACTGTCGGAATTCAGATATTTTGAACGCGATTTACTGTAATCTTCCAATATACTTTGCGATTTGTAATAAATGGTAGAATCAATAATCGAAGGCTTATAATCGGAAGCATTAGCGTACACAAAAAAGCCTTCACGACCTGCATAAGCCGGGATATTAAAGAAATTTCGCTTTACAAAATTCCCAGTTTTATCATAGGTTTCCGTTGCATCAATAAAAAAGTCGATCGCGTGATCCGGATAACCGAACAAATAACCATAACCCCGGTTCCGTTCATATCTATCAGCACCTTCAATCATGCTCAAAACAACAACCGGATCTGCCCCGGGAACCAAGCCAAATTGTCCGAAAAAACTTTGTTGTTTCTGAAGAAGACTATCTAACTTACTCACTCTAACGACACTCAATTGAACGATTCGCATTTCTCCCTGAGCCGATTGATAGGGAAGAACCACGAAATCCAAATCCGGAAAATTTAACTGAGCCATCAACTTTTGAATGGTTTGTATTTTTTTCAAATATGGTTGTTTTGCTTTTACATCAAGCACTTGCCCCTTAGTTTTTAAAGAACTGTCCGTATTCGCTATCGGATAATAGAACGAAACTAACGAACTCATCGGCTTAACATCTCCAATAAGCGTATAAAGGGCTTCGTGATCTAAACCGAACTGAAGAATAGAATCAAGCAAATGGGCCTGTTCCTCCGTCATTGACAATTGCGATCGTCCTTGATTTGGAATATAATGCGTACGACAAGAAATGAAAGAAAAGAAGACAAATGCAAAACTTGCTAAAAAGAATTTCATAATTATTTACTTTTTGGAATTCAAAAATAATTTCCCGAACCGGTAATTTTCAGGGCACAATAGTAATTATTAAAAACGGTTTTGGCAAATCCCCCTAAACAACGATCCTTTGAATTATAACATATCCGAGCTATTTATCCTATAAAAATACCCAGAATTAGGTATTTCCGGAAAATAATGAATAGCGTACTTTTGATCGTATAATAAATGGATGCGATCGTGAATAATATTAAGCTTTTTTTAATCCTTCTTTTATCTTCTTTCCTAACGAACTTACAATCTCAAGATAAAGCGAATGATTCCACGTTAAGTTTTAATGGATTATTAATAGACAACACCACGGGGAAACCGATAGATGCGGCCGTTATAACACTAACCGAAAGGCAGCTTTGGGCTATCTCTGATCAAGAGGGAAGTTTCTCTATTCCCGGCCTGCAAGCTGGGACTTACAAATATGCCGTAACGCATATCAGCTACCAGAAACACGAAGGAACAATCACCATTAATAGGTATTCAAAAAAAGTTGAAATACGTATTGACCCGCAAAGTTTGGCACTCGATGAGGTGACAGTTACGGCTAAAGAATCGAGAATGACATCTTCTTCGGTTATCGGAAAAACAGCCATTCAACATATCCAGCCCAAGTCTGTTGAAGATATGTTACAACTCGTCCCAGGCAATCTGACACAAAACCCAAGTCTGTCCAGCGTAGGACAAGCTTATATCCGCGACTTTTCTAAAAATGCAAACAATGCAATGGGAACAACCATTCTTGTTGACGGTGCTCCCCTATCCAATGACGCAAACTTGCAAGTACTCTCTACAGCCCGCAGCGGAATACGTCTGTCCGAAAACGAATCTTCGTCGGGATTATACCAGACGACAGCAGGAAGAGGTTCTGACTTGAGAACTATTTCTCCCGACAATATTGAATCTGTAGAAGTTATTCGTGGCGTTGCCGGTGTGGAATATGGAAACCTGACGTCTGGAGCTATGATTATTAAAACAAAAGCAGGAGTTACTCCACTTGAAGTAAAAGCAAAAACAGATGAATTTTCAAAAATGTTTTATGGAGGCAAGGGGTTTTCGTTAGGAGGTGAACGCGGCTCAGTTAACCTATCCTTAGATTATACGCAATCTTATGCGGATATCCGAAAAAAATATGAAGGTTACGAACGAATAACTTCTAACATCGGATATTCTAATGTTTTTATGAAACAAAACGCTCCACTTTCGCTGAATGCCAGGTTGGCTTATTTCAGACATTTAAACAGTAACAAATCCGACCCTCAACTAAAGATGGAAGAGCGCATCAGCAACAAAAACCAAGGATTAAGGTTTACTCTGGAAGGAAATTGGAGGTTAAATAACCGGTTTATTTCCAACCTCACTTATAGTTTTATGATAAACCATAGCCATCAGGAAGATTATGAAAAACGATTTACTGTATTACATACCGGCATCACTCCAATTGCGGAATCCCTCGTTGACGGCGAATTCGAATCACGCTACCTGAACGCATCTTATTATTCGGAAAGATTGATCGATGGGAAACCGCTTTCTATTTTCGGCCAGATCAAATCAAACAAATTGATTTCATTTAGTGAAAATTCCTTTATGAATTTGAAATTGGGTGTAGAATGGAAACACGATTCAAATAATGGAGACGGACTCTCTTTCGATCCTCTCTATCCCCCTGTAATCAATTCCGTACAAACGATTCGTCCTCGTTCATATAAGTCAATCCCGGCAATGAATCTCTTCTCATTTTTCATCGAAGATAAATTACAGATGCCAATTCAAAAGACCCAACTAACACTTATGGGCGGTGTTCGTCTTTCCCATTTTGAAATAGACAAGTCTGCACGGAAAGATGACATTTTTAAAGTTGAACCTCGAATCAACGTAGAGTACCGAATTCTAGATCAATCGAACAACGCATTGTTTGACAACCTTAGTATCGTCGGCGGATTCGGAATCTTAGTCAAAATGCCACCTTTGTTATATTTATATCCTGACAAAACTTATTTCGATGAAAGTAGCATGACGTATATGAGCCCTGATTTATCTAAAGGACTTGCAATCATGACGACGAAAGTGATTGAAGATACATCTAATCCAAATCTAAAACCGAGTGTAAGTAATAAATTTGAAATCGGCCTTGCTGCCGTAATAGGGAAAATGACCGGAAATATGACATTCTTCCACGAACGAATTCAGGATGAGTATGGCTTTCGAACCATCCCTTACATTACTTCTTTTCAAACCTATTCTATCCCTATTCCCGACAGCGGATCTCCTTCAATAAGTGATTTCTATTACAAGGGAGGGACAGTATATTATACTCAGGGAGGAACAGAATATGTAGCAAAAGCGCAAGAACAAAAAAATCTTCGTTCCTATTCGTCTCCCGACAATGGAGTGGAAGCTTTCAAAACGGGAATAGAATACAGTTTCAATTTAGGACAAATACCGGTATTGAAGACCTCTGTTGTTGTGGATGGCGCTTGGCTATACGTAAAAAGAAAACAAACAGAAAACTATTACAAAAACCTGATCACAACATTAGGAACGGACTACCCATATATGCCGCTTATGCCGGCAGGGCATGGTTCTGTTGACACCCGCATAAATACAAATTTCCGGTTTATCACACATATTCCCAAATTAAAGATGATTTTTTCGACAACGGCACAAGTTGTTTGGCGTGAAACTTTTCAGTCTATCTATGAGGATGAAAACGGCAATCCTTTATATTATAAAACCGTTGATCCGCAAAGCGGAAATGACGAGTTAAAAGCATATGTCAATCCGGTAGGTTTTTTAGATAAAAACGGGCAATACCAAAAATGGATGTCTGAATATTACGATAATTACACGTACCGCAGAATGCTTAATTCGTATGGACACAGCAACTATTTCGAAAAAGAGATATTACCGACAACGATATTGCTAAATTTCAGATTAACAAAAGAGTTCGGACATCTATTGGATTTTTCATTTATCGCAAACAACTTCTTAAACATTAGTAAAAAGTATAAATATAAAACACAGCAAGGTTATACAAATCTGATGATTCCTTTGTATTTCGGAGCTGAAATCACAATAAAAATATAATATCAATCTAAATAAAAATAAGTATGTACAAAAAAACTTTTTATTTATTATCTCTTTTTACCCTCCTATTTGTCACGTCTTGTAGTGATGACGATGACGATGTGGCAAAAAACTATGAAGTATCGATAGAGTTAGTTACTCCTGAGAGTATTGCTCTGGATAAAATTTCAGATTTAAAAGTTGTTGCTGTTAACGTGACAACGGGTTCAGAAACAACTTTATCTCTTACAGATGGCACCGTAAAAACGGAACTAACTGCCGGAGAATATAATTTCCGAGCATCTGGAAATACGGACGATTTTAAGCTTAACGGTTTAATTAATGCTTCTGTTTATGAAAACAAAGTTGTTCGCTTAACTTTAAATATTGTTTCCGGAAACGGACTCATCTTTAAAGAAGTTTATTATACCGGCGTAATGGCTTATTACTGGAAAGATGGTTTTTATGAAATCTATAACAATTCGAATGAAGTACAATATCTGGACGGTGTAATTTTAGGTATCGTGGACGGCGGGTTCGGTGCTCCTTCACCATGGGCTGATGAAGACGGCAACTTGCCCGAACGTTATCCGATGATTAATCATACGGTGTATTTCCCCGGATCAGGACAAGAATATCCGTTGGAACCAGGGAAAAGTGTAATCGTAGCAACTGTTGCAATCAACCACTCGGCCAGAGAACTTACGGACGAAGACACGGCTTCGCCGGTCGACCTAAGTAATGCGGATTGGAACATATACATACCAACCCAAGCGTCAGACATTCAAGTGAGCGGTATACCTAACACATTGGTCGCTTATAGTACATGGGGACTGGATTTTATGCCGCGTGTCAATGGACAGGCTTTAATTCTTGCAAAACTACCGGAAGGAACCACTGTTGAAAGTTTTGTTGCCAATCCTGATAATTACCAAAAAACTCCAGGAACAGGATTATGGAATCAGCTAATGATTCCTCACGAATATGTAATCGACGGAGTAGACTTTGTTTATCCCATGGAAGGGCAACAATACAAAACTTTGCTGGCTACAGAAGATGTGGGAATGACATGGGTATACGGTAATGACGGCCCCGGAACTGAAGCTTCATACAGTGGGAAAAGTATCCGCCGTAAAGTTGCAGGAATTACAGAAGACGGTATGGTTATTTATAAAGACACAAACAACTCGAGTGAAGATTTCATTCTTGGCGGCCAAACGCCGACTCCGGGAGTTCATCCCACAACTATTGATGATTGATCATTTACAAACCTTTCGAAAACAAAAAATTGTTTTCGAAAGGTTTGTTATAATTTTAATTAAAATGGCGCCGTTTAAATCCTTATTGTTATTATTCATATTTCCATCTCTCTGTTTTGCTCAGCCACAACAGCCGGATAACAGGAAACTTCAATACGAAGATTTTTTATATTTGAATAATCTTTTATTCGAGACGAAAAATCCAATATCTATTTCTTATCAGCCCTTGGAAGTCACAAATTTCGACTTCAATTATTTATCACGAAAAGGTGATTTTAAACGAATAGGGGAAGGTAAAAATGAAACTATACTTAACGGGAAAATATACGGCATAAAAAAAATCGACCGACTTTCTTTTGAAGGCGGTATCGAATATTCCAACGCAAAACTTAACGATAAAAAATGGACAAACACGCTTTTTGTCGCTGACGATAATCCATTCTTCTTATCCGATTCAATTGCGAGCGATGTAAATTCAGAGAAATTCAACCTGAACGGAGGGCTTTCTTATCTGTTAAATAAAAAATGGATCGTTGCTTTACGGGCCATATACAATGTAGGAAGTTTAGCAGACCAAACCGACCCTCGTCCTAAAACTAAAGGAATACAATTCACTCTGAATCCGGGAATAAACTATCGCTTGAATGATTTGTTGTCTATCGGAGCTTCGGCAAATATTGGTTGGATGAGTGAGTCTACAGCATATACCGTTGTAAACACCAGTGAGCCTAATGTAAACACGCTTTTCCTCCAAAAAGGACTGGGCAGTCCGGAAATAAAAAATGCGATCGGTTATAAGAGAGAATACGATGGAAACCAATGGGGTGGAAACATCCAATTTATACGGGAGAATCTTTCTTCTTTCAGTAATGTTTTCGATTTAGGCGTTCTTCATTCGAAGGAAAAAGCCAAAGACGGAGGAACAGATTTCGATTATAACGGAGGAGATTATAAAGCAACAACTTTCACGTTTGCCGATCGTATCCGTTTAGGAAGTAAGCAACTAGTTCACAACCTGAGCATGTCCGCGTTGTATAAAAAAATAGACGGTACGTGGTATATACAAACTCAATCGATAGATAAAGATGGCAACACCATATGGGGAATAAAAGACAAGTCTATTGTTCATAAAGACAATAGCATACAAGCTTATCTACTTTATCGGATGGACTTGTTAAAGGGAGAGAATCCACATCTCTCCTGGTCGGTTGGAGGAAAATATCTGAATTCGGAAATCAAACAATATCCTGAACTATATAAACAAAAATACAGTCTAATGTCATTTTCAGGAAATATCACCAAACATATTATTATAGGAAAAAGTCTGCTGACATTCGGCATCGATGGAGAACTCATCCAGAATTTATCAGACGAGATAGCTGTTTCCGGTTCTAAATTAGCCTCTTCTTTTCTGGAACCGGCCTTCCGGGCAATTAGTGCGTCTGCTTATTCAGGCGGCTTATCGGCTTCTTACAAACGTCCCATGAAATTATCCGGTTATCCTTTTATTTTCAGCATTTACACAAAAGCCTCTCTGGAAAAATATAACGACCAAGACAAAAACTATAAAAAAACAGACCGAAAAGCCATTCATTTTGGCGTAAGCCTAGTCTTTTAAAAAAAGAACTCATGAGAACAAAACAAATGTTGTTTATTGCCTTATTTTTCTTTTGGAGTGTTGTTCATTCACAAACCCGCGAGAGAAGTTTCGCCATTGTAGTCGACCCGCAAACATACAAAGAGGCACGTGCTGAAATCGAACAATATGCAACCTCCATTGAAAACAGCGGACTGGGAACAATAATTGTAGTCGACCGATGGGGAATTCCCGATTCCATTCGGCGGACATTGCAAGAATTATATTTACAAAAGAAAGAGTCTATAGAGGGCGCTGTTTTTATCGGAGACATTCCCGTACCGATGATTCGAGATGCGCAACATCTAACCTCTGCATTCAAAATGAATCAAGATTTTTTTGATAAAAAAGAGTCATCTGTACCCAGTGACCGGTTTTATGACGACTTCAATTTACAGTTTCACTTTCTCGAAAGAGATAAAGAGGAGCCATCCTATTTTTATTATAGTTTGACCAGTCATTCAGTACAGACATTATCACCCTCGATTTACACAGCAAGAATCAAAGCAAATGAGAACGATCCTTTTACGAAGTATGAGAAAATACGAAAGTATTTACAAAAAGTAGTCCGGATAAAAAAACAGAAAAGAAAAGTTAACCAGGTGTTTTTCTTTAGCGGAAGCGGCTACATTTCAGAATCACTTCTAGCACGCATGGATGAAAAAACGGCGTTATTGGAAAGTTTTCCCTGGCTTAAACGTCCGGAAAACAGAATCAGTTATTTGGATCATTCATATGAAAAGTCAATTAAACAGAGACTAATGAATAAAATGCAAAGAGAGGATTTGGATATTGCTATTTTGCATCACCACGGAGACCCGGAAATCCAATATCTAAATCATATGCCGACGCCAGCGTCAGCAAAGGAAGAAATTGCCGACATCCGGTTTGATTTACGAAAGAAATTCCGTCAGGAGATAAAACGAGGAGAATCTGCAGACAGCATCAAAGCGATGCTTAGCGAGCAATACGAAAAAGTTCCGACCTCATGGTTCGAAGACGCATTCGCCCCGGAATATATAGAAGCGGACTCTTTACTGGAACGTAGCCTGAATTTGTATGTAGAAGATTTTAAGACTTATTCTTATCAGCCGAATGCCCTTTATGTTATTCTTGACGCATGCTATAACGGATCTTTTCACTTAACACAATATATTGCGGGTTCTTATCTTTTCGGAGAGGGCAATACAATCGTTGTTAATGCAAATAGCGTTAACGCATTGCAAGATAAATGGGCAGACAGATATATCGGATTGATTGGATTGGGCGCAAGGGTTGGCTATCTGTCTCAATATAACACGTATTTAGAAAACCATACTTTCGGCGATCCAACATTTTCTTTTATTTCTTCTCACGAAACGGGTGAACATCTTAACAAAAAAATATCAGAAAAAGATCTGTCCTGGTGGAAAAAGCAATTAAACAGTCCATATCCCGCGATACAAGCTATGGCACTTCGAATGATGTCAGATGCTGAAATGCCGAATATTACGGAATTTTTACTCCATAAATTTAAAACGAACCCACATAATATTGTACGTCTCGAATGCATGGAACTCCTCGCAAAATACAATAATGTACATTTTATTGAATGCTTACAATTATCAACTAACGACAGTTATGAAATGGTGCAAAGATTCGGAATTAATTATATGGGGAAATCAGGCGACATGCGGCTGATTCCTGCACTTGTTTCCGTTCTTTCGCGCAACGACACGGATTTCCGGGTCGCGTTTAACACACGATTAGTTCTCTCTTCATTTCCAGAGACTGATCTCTTGAACGCGTTGGACAATCTTTTCAAAGAAAAAAACTCTTTTGTTCACCCGAACAGCGTTAAGAACTCGCTACAAAAAGAGATCCGCCAAAAATCTTCTTTTTTGGATACTTACATCACTTCCATTTTTGAGAATGATTCGCTTCCGGAAAGAGCAAAGATCAGTAACATCTCAATGTTGAGAAATTACACAAAGCACAAATATATTCCGCAATTGTTGAACTATCTCCGGCAGACAAAATCTGAAAAAGAACAAGTTTGTTTGCTGGAAGCGCTGGGATGGTTTCGTCTATCCTACACCTCTCCCTTAATAAAAAAGGAAGTTTTAGCAATCAGCCGGGATACCACCTTCTCGAAACCAGTACGAAATGAAGCCTTGAAAACATACAAAAGACTACAAGTCAAAAAAGCAGTCCGAAAGACATAACGAATGTTGAATAATTCTCTATCTTTATGCCGAAAATCAATTTTGAAATTGTTTTTTTGACTCAGAACAATTTATTTAGGGGAAAGCCTTGGGGTTACGGTTTGTATGTTGAAAAGATTAATCCTTGACAAGAAATACGCACTTCTTGTTATCTTACTTGTTGTTCTCTTTTCGCCCGGTTTTTACTTTTGGGCTGAGAATTTATCGCTTAAAGACAAAGGAATTGGCTGGACGACCAGTATTTGTCTTGGATTTGCCCTTTTTTCGCTTAGTTGCTTTCTTTCAGGGAAAAAAGAAAAAACATATCTGTTTATCCTCTTTGTACTCTCGATTCTACCGAACTCCACTGTCTGGAGTTACCTTTATCTCTCTAATATTTATATGTGCAAAGACATGTATTGGGTAATCTTCAACAGTAATATCCGAGAATGTGCTGAGTACTTCAGTTCTTTCTTCTCTTGGATGCCTGCACTTATGACGTTCGCTTATATCGCTTGCGGTATATTCCTTTTATTGACTCCTTCTTCAAAAGTAGTGATACCACTCGAGAAAAATAAAGGACTTTTTGGGCTCTCACTACTCCTGATTGTCTCGATTTTTTCATTTCAGTATTTAGTAAAAGCAATTCCCTTTCTCGATTTTTACAAAAGCGGAATCACCTATATCGGAGAAGCACATAAAATGAACGAAGAAATGAACCTTCGCAAAAAGCATTTCATACAAGTCGACCGAAAACACGGGATATCTCCCGGGAAAAGAGTCTTTGTCGTAATTATCGGCGAATCTCTTTCTACTGAGCATATGGGCATTTACGGTTATTGCCGGAATACAACTCCTCAACTTTGTGCGTTAAAAAGTGAATTAGACATCTTTACTGATGTCGTCACTTGCGACACACATACCATAGGCGTCTTAAAAAAAGTCTTAACATTTGCCGACCACGATCATCCGGACTGGTATATCATGAAACCTTCTATCGTGGAAGTGTTTAACAGCGCGGGGTTTGAAACATATTGGATTTCCAATCAGGAATTAGTCAGCAAATGGGGTGGAAATTACGGCGTTATAGCCCGGGAAGCACATCATACGTACGACCTAAGTCTTGCAAAGAAAAACGACGAAATCGTGTTGCCACAATTGAACGAGATTTTAAAGGACACAGTAACTAAAGATAAGATAATTTTTATCCATTTAATGGGGAATCACCACCAGTACAGTTGTCGTTATCCGGACAATTTCAGCCGTTTTAATCATAAAAAAGATTTGCTTCCTCCGAAAGATTTTGCCGATAAAAAAGCCTTTAAGATCATCGATGAATACGATAACTCCGTTTTGTACTCCGATTCTATTATCGCCACAATCATCCGGAAAGTGAAAGCGCAACAAACATCCGCTTTTACGCTTTTCTTTTCCGATCATGGAGAAGAGGTATACGACTACAGGAATGCCGTTGGACATTTTATGACGAACGTATATCCCTCTCAATGCAGGATCCCCTTTATCTTATGGCGTTCCGAAAAGTATAAAAAAGAATTTCCGTCCATCGTTATCGACCAAACTCGTCCATTCAGTACTGAGCATCTGATTTATGCTCTATCCGATTTAAGCGAAATCAATTTCGAAGGGAACCAACCAACACAAAGCATATTCTCTCCGAATTATACACCCCCGCATAAACGATGGGTAGGCGAAGAAGATTACGACAGGGAAGTATTATCTAAAATAAATTGTTGATTTATCTTCAACCAAACGAAATTCAGGAAGAATATCTACCTTTGTCCACATTGACGTTTGAATTCCGCAAAAATGAAAGAGATACATATTATTACACCGGTAAAAGACTCGATTTCGCTTACCCTTGAAACTATCGAAGCCATCCTGTCTTCCGATATTAAGGTCCCATACCGATACACTGTTTATAATGATTTTAGCACGAAAGAGAACACAAAAATATTGGCAGAAAAGGCAAAAGAATCAGGATTTAACCTGATTAATTTAAGCGAAATAACCACGAATCCTTCGCCGAATTATTTGTTAATCCTTCAACACGCACAGGGACAGGCGATAAAATCCGATGCCGGGTTACTCATTGTTGAATCGGATGTGATCGTCAAAAAAGGAACTATCCAGCAACTATACGAAGGAGCTTTACACACATCCGATTGCGGAATCGCGGCTGCGGTCACTGTCGATGAACAAGAACAGATCAATTATCCCTATATGTATGCGCGGAGAAAAGAAAACCAGGTCTTCAAAACCAGGAAACATCTTAGTTTTTGCTGCTCACTCCTGACGTTGAACTTTCTCCGTTCCTTCGATTTTCATCAGTTAAATCCGGAAAAGAACTGGCATGATGTAACCATTTCTCATCAGTCGTTGAAAGAGGGATTCCAGAATTATCTGTTTACTACACTTCCGGTGTGGCACCGTCCTCATAGCAGTCGCCCGTGGAAACAATTGAAATATAAGAATCCGTTGAAGTATTATTGGCTGAAATATACAAAGGGATTGGATAAAATTTGAATATAATATGGAATATCGATTAGTTTCTGTTATTATACCCATTTATAACATGGCCAAGTATCTGTGTGAGACTTTGGATTCGGTACTTGCTTCTGATTATCCAAATTTTGAAGTGATACTGATGAACGACGGCTCAACAGATAATTCGTTGAATATAGCTAAGAAGTATGCGGAAAAAGATGAGCGGATACGTTTATATACTCAGCCGAATGGTGGTCCATGTGTTGCCCGCAATCATGCTATATCGTTGTCTTATGGAGTATATATATTACCGGTTGATGCAGATAACCGCATAAGTTCGACCTTCATAAGTCATGCCGTGGCAGAGTTAGAGCGAGATCCTGAAGTAAAAGTTGTCTGCCCACGAGCCGAGTTTATCGGTGATCGTAGCGGTGAATGGGAATTGCCTCCCTTTTCCCTGAAGTTACTGGCCCGTAAGAATATGATTGACACTTGTGCGCTTTACCGGAAAAGCGAATGGGAAAGAGTGGGTGGATATTGTGAAGAAATCATAGCACGTGAAGACTGGGAGTTTTGGATATCTATACTGAAAGACGGTGGTAAAGTGGTGCGTTTACCTCAGATAGAATTGTATTATCGCGTGCGTGCCGGATCAAAAAGAATTGTAGATCGTTCATTGAAACTGCATGTCACTAAGGTGCTGAACAAACATCATGCAGAGTTTTTCGAACGAGAGTTGGGAGGCCCTCTACATGTTGTACGTTCCTGGTCCAGGTGCCTTAATCGTATCGATCGTTTTTTTCATCCCCGGTGTGTTGTCGTTTCTTCTGATTATGCAAATATGAGTGATTTTGTGAAAGTACTTCCGGTTATATTCGAGCATCGGGGTACTGTCATTTATAAAGGGAGAAATGAGCTGAGGGAATTTGACATAGACGGGCAAAAAGTGATTGTTAAGTCTTTCCAAATACCTCATCTATTGAATCGGATTATCTACAACTTTTTCCGGGCGTCTAAAGCAAGGCGTTCGTTCCGCTATGCGGCCATGTTGCGTCGGTTTAATATAGGCTCGCCTGCCCCCATTGGTTTTTGTTCTGTTTCCAGTTGGTTTCTATTCGGTAAAAGTTTCTTTGTTTCTTTAAAGTCGGAATGTCCTTATACGTATCGGGATCTTTGGCAAAAGATTTTTCCAAATCGGGATGAAATTCTTCGTGCTATAGCCTGTACTACGGCTGCTTTACATGATAATGGAATTTTGCATAAGGACTATTCGGCAGGAAATATTTTGTTTACAGAAACGCCCTCCGGCGTTTCTGTCGAAATCATTGATTTGAACCGGATGTCATTCCGGAAAATCGACTGTGAAACCGGATGTAAAAATTTCAGCAAATTACAGGCAACGGAAGAGATGCTGGAGATTATGGGCAAAGCTTATGCGGAAGCCCGCGGTTATAATATAAAAACATGCATCTCTTTAATAAAAAAGTTTCACAAAAAGAGATGACGAACACCTTTCATTTCACATCCGTCAATACCGACCAACTCTTCAAATGGACATCAATTCCGACATGAATGTTTTGTCCATTGAAATCTAATTTGTTTCTTTGTACATCTTTCATAAGCTATATCGTTTATAGTGAATTTGTTATTGCAATAAAAAAAAGCTAACTAAAATGGTATAGCTTTTTGATTATACTACTTAACAGTCTTTTCCAATTTCAAACATAGGATCTACTTTTTGGAATTCAAAAATAATTTTCCAAACCAGTAATTTTCAGGGCACAATAGTAATTATTAAAAACGGTTTTGCCAAATCCCCCAAACAATGATCCTTTGAATTATAACATATCCGAGCTATTCGTCCTATAAAAATACCTTAAATTAGGTATTCTCGAGAAATAATGAATAGCGTACTTTTGATCATAGCATACCTCTATTACTTGCAATAAGACAGCCTCAATAAGTTTTTTCTGAATGCTCCGGTGTCAGGCTTTTTCTTAATATAAAATTAATCAATTATCTATTCCGGTACATATATAATTTCTCCAGTCTCCAGTTCATAAGCTACACCAACACGTTTCCCCTTTTTCTGAGATGATTGTTGATTTTCGGACGGGATATAGCGTTTTATCTTCTCTCCTTCTTTGGTTATGATTTCCATGTTTTCTTTACCCGGATTTTTTACAATAGTATAGTCTTCTTTAGAAAACACCTCCGTCATATTGAAGTGTGTCACTAATGCTACCATAAGCGCTACGGCAAAGACCATGGCAACATCGAACAAATTAGAAACTGTAGCCATAGGATTACTATCGTCGCTATCATGCAAAATTTTATTCCTTTTCATTCTGCATTTTTTTATATATAAACTCTAAATCATTTATGCTTCTGGCATACCAACGTTTTTTTACTTGCAACGTAACTACTCCAATGGCAGCTATTAGCATTCCTACAACAGTTGTAGCGAAGGCGACCTGCATATTGTATGCCATGGAAGAAATATCGCCATTAGCCAACCTGACTAAAGCAGGCCCCATTGGAATAAGCGTACCCATTAAACCCAACATAGGACCAAGTTTTACAAACAATCTGGAATCTCCCAGTTCTTTATCTATATCTATTTCAAAGTTTGCCAACAAACGTTCACAATAAGCTCTATCTTCACTATATATTCCTAATTTGTGTATACAAGAAAATAGCAGGTCATTTCTAACCGGAGGCAAAGTTGACAATAATTGTTTTGCATTTTCGGACGTCATTTTCTCTAAAGCATCAGTTAGTTGTTGGGTAAACTTCGTGCGTTTATAAAATTCACCAAAAAAACCGCCTACAAGAATAAGGGAACGTCCGAGAAATAGAAGCAACAATAGAATGACCGGAATCAATAGCCCGTTTGATATCCAGAAAAGTATGTTAGAGATTGTTTCCATATGAATTTGTTAATTTAATTTCCTGCAAAAATGACACTAAAGATAATAATGAAAAAACAGCAAATAAACAATAGTTCTAATCGTAATACTTGTTTTTTAATCCAAAAGCGCAACAAATCCGTACCTCCTGTAACAAATAAAAAGACGATTAATGCCAATGAATATGTAATAACGCGAAAATTAATGCCTGTCAGAGTCCAAAAGGTATGAACCACGGAAAAAGCTATTACTAATGCAAATAAAAATCCGGGATAGAGAAATAACCCCAGTTTAAGAATGTTTTTATGCAGTTTGTTTCCTTTAACACTGTCAAAACAAAATGCAATCATTATGATTGCTTCAAATAGGATCAAAATGGAGATCCCTTGAATCATGTGGCGGGAACCCAAATATGTTGAAACTATACCTTTTGACTGTTCTGTAGCCCATTCTCCTATTGACAAAGTAAATAAACTATAGACAGAGGCAACAAGAAGTATACCCCACCAAGGGAAAAACGAAACTTTGAGGAGGAGACACAAAGAGATAAGCAGTAATAATGTATATACGATATATTCCATCTTAGCCATTCTTCTTTCTATACGTAATGAATAACACAAGACTGATAAAAATAGCAACGATTACTCCTATCATTAGATAGTTGCCAACTTTGTCTTCTTTATCCGATTGTTGGGGTTTACTATTTTCTTGTTTCAGTACAACTCCATCATCATTGGCCACTCTTGTCTCTTTTACCTTTTTCATGTTCTGGTTGAATTCAGATGCTTGTTTTGATGATAGATTATTGGTTATAAAACTTTGTAGTTTTTCGTTATCACAAATAAATTCCGTACAGCCCGCACCGTTTTTCTCTATACTTGCGATATGTACTGCAAGCGTTGCATTCAGTTGTTCTTCAGTCGCCTTCCAGTAGCCCTTTCGAGCACTTTCTATCATGACCGATGTCATAGCCTGATAAGCAGCTGGATTCACTCTGTCAAAATATTCCTGTATTCCTGTTTTTTTTTCATCAAGTATATACATTTTAAACAAATCGTTGTACAATTCTTTGTCCAACGCCGATGGACGCATCACATTCCATCCGAAAATATTACGGAAAGTTTCGCCAAACATTTGGGCGGTAGTAGCTTCTCCTTTCATACGTTCTTTTATAAAAGTCGGGTTAAGAATAGTAGCGCGAGCCTCTACAGCAACTGCTTCTTTTACACTTTGTAAACGCTTGTTGTTTCGATTACGATAGTCAGCCATATAAGCATCCGGCTCTTTTCCTGTCAATGTTTTTACAGCGAGTGACATGCATCCTGTAAATTCATAAACGTGATCGAGCGACAGGGGTCCCCATGTGTTACTTTGCCGAGGTTGGATAATTACATCTGTCTGGGCCAGTGCACTGGCAAACAAGTCTTTTTCTATAGTTCCCCAATGGTCATCATCTCCGTATATGGCTCCCATATTATTTAAATAACCATCTACAAGTTCTGATTCCTTATCCCATTTTCCACTATTTTCGGTGTATGATAACATCCCTGTACTGTAACCACTGTTTACGGGTCCGAAGATGCGCATTACCGACATCTCTCTCGCTCGTTTAGGAGATAATCCTTTTTCGACAAGCGTTTTCTCTTGTTGCAACGTTCCATCTGCTACATAATTCGGATACATATCATCGGTTGCAGAAGACGCAAGTTGTATTGCTTCTGTAAGCATTTTTAGCCGTGAACCTGCAATATCCCGTAGTTGTCCTGAAACTTGTATCACTATATTTATGCGCGGACGTTCTAATTCTTCCGATGAAACAAGACGAAGATCTACTACACGACCTTGTCCATCACGTACCGGCTCTATTCCCAGCATCCAAAGAGCTTGTGCAATAGTTGCACCTTCGGTAGTAATAAATTCTCCCGCCCAAAAAGTGTAACTTACTTTATGGGGATATTCACCATGTTTTTCTTTATATAGTTTAATGGTATTTTCAGCCAAACGCTTACCTTCTTCCCAAGAACGTTTGCCGGGAGTCATTTCGGCATTGATGCTAAACATATTTCGTCCAGTAGGCAACACATTCGGATTGAGTACCGGATCTCCGCCCGGAGTTGGAAATATAGTACCTCCGTTCAATCCTCGCACCATTGCGTTCAATTCGTTTTTCGGAGAGAGTTGAAGCAGCTCTTTATACATCAATGCATTCTTCGTCGCATTATGCAGAACCGTCGTGTCTTTAGGCGGGTTTTTTAGAATATACATCAATATATTTTTCGCTTTAGGTAAATATTGATGACTTACGAAAGCAAAATTTTGTAATTGATCGGTAGATATTTCTCCTTTATCTCTGTCAGCTTGAGCCAACTCGTAAGCCAGTTCGTCAGCGCTAACAGCCATTGTTGTGGTAATAAGGTCGCGGGGTGAATAGGCTTGTCCCAAAGTATAAAAAGCTCCTAATGTTTTTTCGTTGGCAATTTCTTCCATAAACATATCCAACTTTTCCAATTCCTCGGTAGTATAAGGCGTTCCGGGAACAGAGTCGAGTTCCAAGTCTCTATGAATACCCAATTTTAGTACTTCATTTTTAGTTTTTACAGCAAGCGACTTCTTATTTTCGACACCTTCTTGCAATAGGTAGTGAATATCATCAAGTAAAGCACTATATTGTTGGCGCATGCCACTTTCAACAAAAGGCGGGGTTAGATGTGTTACCAAAACAGCATGTGTACGGCGTTTAGCAATAATGCCTTCGCCTACGTTTCCCGTGGTATAAAAGTAGAAATGGGGCAGATCCCCTACAAGTACGTCAGCCCAGTCGTTTTGGGAGAGTGCAACGTTTTTACCGGGTGTATATTCCAGATTGCCATGGGTGCCAAAATGTATAATGGCATCGGCTCTAAAACCTTTCTGCATATATAGATATGGCGCCAGATAGCTGTGTGGAGGAGCAACAGGCATTCCGTGTACTAATTTAAATTCATCATTGCCCAGAGCCGGCCGGGGCTGAGGGAATAATAAAACATTTCCGAATCGGATACAGGCAACGGCTATTTCTTTTTCTTTATCTCCATCTTTTACAAGGAGTTCTCCTGGTGCGTCTCCATAACGTTCAATTACTTCCCCGTATTTTTCAGGGGTAAGCGTTTCATTAGCCCACTGTTCGTATTGGGATCGGGTAAGCCATACCGGATTTGCAGTGGCAAGATATTCTTCTTGTACGCCGCGGGCATAGGAACCCAGTACCCGTCCGTCGGTTTGGATACGTTTATCGAAAGCTTCGACGCTGGAAGGTAATCCAGTAAGATCGTATCCTTCTGTTTGCATACGTTTTAAAAAAGTGTAAAGGGAAGGAATTACTTCCATGCCGCTAGCTAGTAGGGCATCCTTTCCCGGTGATCGAAAATAACAGATGGCAACGCGCTTTTCTCGATTGGGCTTGTTGCGAAGGGACATGTATTTAGTCAGGTGTCTAATAAATTTTCCGACCCTTTCTTCTTCAGGTGTATATAAGTAATAACCGCTTTCGTGCAGGTTTTGGGTTGCAATCAACAAGGGTGCCATAGCTCCGTCTATTTCGGGAACAATAACACGGGCAGTGAGTGTACCTCCACTGACGGGAACCAACGGGTCAAGCCATTCTTCTGTGGATTGCAAGAGAGGAAAAGGACAAAATATCGGTATATTTTCGGTATGCAGCCAATTGATAAGGGTGTCGTTTCCCAAGCGTCCCATAGGTAAATACACAACTGCATCTGGATGAAGGTCGCGCAACATCTGAGCACGTTTATCGGAACCGGTAAGTGGATATACATTCATTCCCGAGCGGGTGAGGCGAGATATGAGGGTGTCGATGTGCGCACGGTTTCCTTCAGTAGGAAATGATACACCAGAAATGAAAGCAATGTTGTATCCGTCTTCATGGTAGATTCCTTTGGCTTTCAGATAAGTAGTAAGCGCGTCTTTATCATGGAAGTATTTGCCATATTCTTGATGGTAATAGGTGTTGGTGGGCATGATAAACGGCTTTTCGTATGTTTCGTTGGGGATTTTGTGGGGCGTTATGATGTGGCGCAGATATCGCACCCCATTGCGGTAGTTCTGCCGGTTTGCATTTCCGAAATAATCGAGTAATACGGCTTGCTGCCGGTTGTTAATGTTGCGGTTTACGACCATATTAAAATTGCGTATGGAATTCGTAAAAAACAGAGTTCCTTTATCTGCGCATCGCTCGATAGCTATCATCTGTTCATCGCTTAGATGAAGTCCACGACCGTAAAAGACGACAGCGTCATATCCACTAAAAGAGGTTGCTTCTTCTGTCGGCAGACAGGTTACGTGGATATGCTGGCTATCGTTGTTTAGTATTATATCCGCAGCCTGTGCGGGCAATGGGTTGACTATCAGAATTTGGGTTGGAGAGAACCAGTATTGGTATATCCCTATTCCCAGACCAGCCAGAAATATTATTCCGGCTATTATATACAATAGGCTCTTTTTATATAGAAAGGAAGGTGTTTTCATCGTTTTCTGATTGCTTTTTGAGCTTTGCGAATAATGTATTTGACGCCAAGCGCCACACCACTCAGCGAAACAACCGTACCTCCAAGCAGTAAGACCCAGAGAACAGTTTTGCGTAGTGTGGGTAAGGAATTCAGCCCTTGTATACGCATACGGTGTAAGGCGGTGTACATCCAGTATTTCCAACGGGCAGTAGTATTTACATAGCGCACGATACCGGTTTCCGGATGGATATAGTAGCAACTATGGTCGGTATCGGCTACAGTTATTTTCCATACAGGAAGGAGGCTGCGGTTGTGATACATCCGACTCATATCCCGGTAGTAGGTTTCGAATTTGATTATCTGTTGTACTTGTATTTGTATACTGTCTCCATGAATGGAACGGATTGCTTCGCTTACCTGATCCTCTGTAAGGTTTAGCGGGCGGAGCACGGTATCCGAAGCATCTATGTAGTCTTCTGATTCTCTGGACTTCAGTGTATAATAGGGATGAGAACGGAAGTTGCTCCATTCCAATTGTACTGGATTCAAATAAGAAGCCAATACTTCCCGGTAATCTAATATGTAGTTTTCAATCTTTGGTGCGTCTTTCTTTATTTCTCGTAGAGGGTTAACTTTTAGTGTTGGCTTACTGATAAAGCCAGGGACTTCGGTTACGGATATCATTCCACTAAAACAGAATATAAGGGTGAAAAGTCCGAAAAAGATGCCGGATATGTGATGCCAGCGATACCACTTCTTGCGATAATAGGATATTTCTTTCTTTTTTTTATAGGATTGTCGCCAAGCATGGATGCCTACCCACAGGCCGGCAATAATCATCAGACAACCAATTGCTGCCAGCCAGGCAACAACGGCATTCCATAAATCTGTATTTTGTCGCAACCAGGTAAAGTAAACCCAGTGTGGAATTGCCCCTACCCATGCCCAGAAACGGCTGTTACGATCGGTAAATTGAAGCACTTCTCCGCTTTGCGAGCTTATATAAAGTTGGTGCTTATTGCTGTCATTAAAATAATATTTGTAAATAGGGAACTCTTTTTTTAACTCTTCAAAAGGTATCCATTGGTCAAGTTTATTGAGTGTGTCTATATGATGAATTGGAGCTGAAGACCACAATGCCGCTATCTGATTGATGCGGGTTCCATCCAGAACCGGAATGTTTTCGGACGCATCGGCAGGAAATTCGTATTTCTCCTTGTCAGTACGGATGTGAAATATCGTTTGTCCCAGATAACGATTAAGGGTAAGGCTTATTACCTTTTCATCTTTAGGAAGGCGAGAAAGGATCGTATCCAGAGGAGGCAGGTCAACAGAAAGTAATTCCTGCTTCTGGAGTTTTTTTGCAACGCTCGTTCGGGGAAACGAATGATACATCATTACAAAAGCAGAGAGAAACCATACAAGAAATAGAATACTGAACAGTGAGCCCAGTATTCTATGTAAAGCATACATAATCTTAGTTATCATTGTACAAGGGTTTTTAATCCTTTCCTTTTGCATACCCTGCCTTTTTCTCCATAATACCTATCGGTTTATGATAAAGCATGAAGCGAATATGCTCAATAAATATATCTTGTATGGCAGGGTTTTGTCCCAAGCTTTCCATCCGGGTCTCGACATTAAAGCCTTCTTTTTCCAAAGCGTCTCTCCACTCACCGTCTATATCATTTCGGGCATGATCGCCTGCTACAAACATGAAAGGAATGAGCGTGACTTGTTTAGCTTTAGTGGCTTTCAGTTGGGAAAGCATAGTATCGAAAGTCGGGTATCCTTCTATGGTACCCACGTGAAAATTCTTTAACCCGCGGACTTTACACATATAGTCAATCATAGCATATGTGGCTGTAATAGGGGTACTTGTGCCGTGTCCAACCAAAACAACGCTTCCTTTTTCCGGTTTGGATGCCTCCAGAATGGATACTACAGTTTCGGCATCTTCCACAGTGTACAGTAATGGGTTGCTAATACGTATTTCCTTGAAGAAAGGTTCTACGGCAGCCACATCTTTGCGGAGGGACTCCATTTCCAATCCTTCAATGATATTGGAGCTCTGGATGATAATATGTGTATATCCCTCGCTGCGCAGTTTAAGGAGCGCATCTAACGGGGATAGTTTCTCAATGCCACGGGCTTTCAGCCGGCGAACGATAATACGCGAAGTATATGCTTCGCGCACTTCCAATTCTGAGAAAGCAGCTTTTGCCTTGGCATTAATAGCGTCAATGGTTACAACACGGGTATCATCAAAGGTGGTACCGAAATGCACCATGAGCAAGGCGGCTTTGTCGCCTTGCTCCATAGATGCTAGCATGTCGGAAGTGACGAAGTTTTCTCCGTTGTGCGCGTAACACGTTAGGGAAAACAACAGAAAGAAAAATAGGGTAAGTCGTTTCATCTATTATTCATCATTTTTTAATACTCTAAGGTTATCAAAATAATAACCTTCAGCAATTTCTACACCTTTCTCTATGTTTCCGGTTTCTATATCATAGATATAGATGCAAGGGTTACTATCAGCTGTATTTACACCGACATAAGCTTTCCCGTCTACAACAACGGTACGTTGTGAGAAACGCCCGCTACTATAAGGAATTTCTTGCCCGTTGTATTTTAAGCGTTCTCTTGCCCCGGTATTGAGGTTAACAATTGAGTAATAATGGCTATAACTGTCAATGTCTGTTCCTGTAGCATCGTTACGAGCATATGTAAGGGCTTTCCCATTACCCAGGCTTTGAATAGTGAGTAGTTTACCGTCGGCATTGGGATAACCCTCATAACTAGCATCAAAATCAGTTTCACCTTTCTTGATACGTAACAAATGACCTTGCTCTATCTCATTTGCATCTGTAAATGCTGCCAAATAGAGATTGCCACTTTCGTCATACATCACGCAATTCTGCATCAACTCTCCATATGCACTTCCAGCCATTTCGCTGGCAAGTAAATTAACCTTACTGCTTTCTATCGTCATGTCGGAAGGATTGATAACCGCAGAAAGGAAGTTGGATGTCGCCACAGCACCTCTACCGGTTTTGTTTTTGCCATAATAGAAATAATACAATTTACCAGCTCCTTCACTATAGGTCAAGATACCTGAAGTAGTAAATACTTTAGCTCCTTCCGGGAGGGGCAGATCTAATGTCCCTTCTGCAAGGATACGCATATCATCGACATTCAGCTTTGTCCAAATAACTTTATCCGCATCACCATTAGCAGACATAATAACCAGCGTATTGTCATTGATCCAAGCATGTGTATAGCTACGCACTTTGTATGTATTCTGCGCGAATTTTTGTTCCTGAATAATATTAACAGAATTACCGACTACTTGCAACTTGGTAAAACGATCGTTTGAGTTAGGTACCTGATAGTAATATTTCCCCTTGACAATAGCCTCCATAGAGTAAGTGTTATCTGGGCTCCTGAACTCGATACCATCATTTTTGATGTCAATCATTTCCATATTGGCTGTAAGAGCGTCTACACTTTTTACAATAGTACCATCACCGCGGTTCATTCCTCCATGTTTACCTACAGTCATAAAGATATCGAAATGATAATCTATTTTCGTTTCCGGATCTGGGTCTTTACTGGGATCGTCATCATCTGAACAGGCGTTGAAAGACAAGGCCATTGTAATGACCATAAACATGCTGAATAAAAATCTGAACTTTTTCATTTTAATACAATATTAATTAAGGAATAATCTAAATTTAGCAAAGAAAGAGCGGCCGGGTTTTTGTAATTTATAGTTGTCATAAGCCGTTTCATCGAAAATATTTGCACATTCCAATGCGATGTTGTACCGCCCATGTTTCCATGAATAAGTAATGTTTGTATTGTAGATGTACTGCGTCGGAATACGTGCCTTACTTTCGCGTGCGCCGTATGCTTCCCATGTTAGGAAGTACCAATGTACCCACTGATAAGTACAACCCAGACGTAACTTGCTTTCGGGCAGAACTACATTACGCCAGGCGTAACTTGCTTCTACATTGCCAAACACCCAAGGTTGATTAGGTACGCGATTTTTATAAGTAGCGGAAATCTTTCCATCAGTTTTGTATTTTCCCTGATCGCGGGCGTCCTGATAACTAATGTTAGTCGAGAGTTGTAGTTTGTTTTGCCAGTTGTAGTGCACTTCTCCTTCTATACCTTTAATATGTACAGACGGAACATTTTCATACTGTAGCGTACCTTCTTTTTCCGATACGGCAGCTTGGATATAATTGTCTGCATAGCGAAGAAAACCGTTTGCTTCGTAATAAAATGTATGCCCTGATGCTGGACGCCAAGTGCCAAAGATTCCCATATTTATGTTATTGCTGCTCTCAGGTTTTAGAGCTACATTGGCGTAAACCGTAGTGCCGTTTCCTAACAGCTCGCGCGCTAGGGGGAGGCGAACACTATGTTCGTAAGAGGCTTTTATTGCCAGCGGATCGACGATGGTAAAACGTGTACTGATACCGTAACCAAAAAAATTCTGCGTAATTGAACCGGTTACCTCTTTCGAACCTGTTACACTTGGTATATCGGTTTGCCGGATGTTCAGGTGATTGATATATTCTTTTATGAAAAAAGTGTTACTCATTCTTCTTTTTAATAGAGACTGGCCGTAAGAAAGTCCCAGAATATGTTTTGCCATTACATCGTTTGAAGCCTCAAAATCAGCATCTACATCATCGTAACGCTCGTTATTTAGCCGATTCAACAGGTAATTTGCATTAAAACTGTGGCGTTCGTTCAGCCAATAGTCAAAATTAGTACGGACAATAGCTGCCGGACGTTTATAATGGCGCATGGAACGTCCCCGGCCGGTAATTTCGTTACGAGGAGTTTCAATATAATCACCGTTCCAGTCGTATTGGCGGTATGCAGTATCTACCGTCAGGGAACGATCCCAAGTCTGCGAAAGGGAGGCATTCAGTTGCAAGTTCTCTATGATAAAGTCACGTTTTTGGTAGCGAGCCGAGATATTCCATGCATTAGATTCTTTCTTTGCCATACCATATACCTTACTTTGTACAGAGCCGGTTTGTAACTCTTTGTTTATTTCGGAATAAGAGCAGGAAATAAACAAAGCATCTGCCCAGGTTTTATTAGCAAAACCAACTTCGAATTGTCCGAACAACGAGGAGTAGTCATCATGAAAACGTTTGCGGTCGACTAAAATATACTTGCGACAGTCTTCATCCCAAACCTCAACGCCTTTCATAGTATAGTCATTCTTAGAATAATTGAGGCTGATAGTCGGTCGGATAATCAGTCCCGTTTTAGATTCTATAAATTGCGCATTCAAGTCTGCTTTGTGCGTATGGAATGAGCCTATACCATAAGAAGCATCCAGGTAGTTACGTTGATTTTTCTTGGTAATGATGTTGATAGCTCCCCCTAACGCATCGGCGCCCAGATGAGCAGGAACGACACCTTTATATATCTCTACTTGCTCAATAATATTCGTAGGGACATTGGATAACGAGACTCCTGACCCCAGCGATGATAGCGGCACCCCGTCAATAAAATAACGTACTGAATTCCCCGATAACCCATTAATAGATAGGTCGAAATCGGAACCGGTTCCACCCTCTTCACGAATGCGTACGCTGCTGGTACGACCTACTATATTATTTAGATTGGCTGAGGAATTCTGTAATGATTCTCCGATTTGAAGCACATTGACTGCAAATGAACTTTCCCGGATCTGTTGTACTCGGCTTTTGCCATAAACAGTAACGCCTTCGAGGGTTACTTTATTTTCTTCCAATACAAAGTCTTGCTTTTTATTGGCTTGAATGGTAATTTCTGCTTTCAAGGTTTTGTAACCAACAGAGGAAATAACAATCTTATATTTATCGGGCAACAATTCGAGGGTGTATGCTCCGTTGTCGTTTGAATACGTTCCAACAGCAGTTCCTTCAATGGCTATTAGTGCTTGTGAAATTGGATTGTCTTTTTCGTCTTTGATTTCTCCCGAGATAAAAATCTTGTTTTGTCCATGCAAACCAATTGAGAGCAGGCTATTTAATATGATAAATATGAATAAAAATCTCATTTTCAATAATATTTAACTAATTAAATATCATGGACTAATATTCATACCAAAACAAACCGAGCAAGTAGCATCTTAAGCAGAGAAGTTATGCGAATAAGTCACTTGAAAAGCGTTTGTTTTTTAGCTTTAGTCCACGAAAGCTTTATAACTATTTGTTTTGGTAGGTCTTCTGACTTACTCCATCTTTGAACGCCCTTCCCATTCTTTACAGAACAGTGGCTTGAGTATTGTTCAAAGACTTTGATAGAGCTTACAGCAGCGGGTCTGTTCAGGATTTACACCTGATTCCCTTTTCATCACTTTTCCGAAGATACGGAATTGCGACACCAAAATCCGGTACAAACTTACATAAAAATAGCGATTTATAAGCGAATCGAATAAAAGAATAACTTTTTCTCAAAGAATGGAAGTCGAAAGAATTAGCTGAACCACATAATCGTGACTTTTAAGAGTTCTTATGAGAACTTGGATGAGTTTTATCTTCAACCAAACGAAATTCAGGAAGAATATCTACCTTTGTCCACATTGACGTTTGAATTCCGCAAAATGAAAGAGATACATATTATTACACCGGTAAAAAATTCGATTTCGCTTACCCTTGAAACTATCGAAGCCATCCTGTCTTCCGACATTAAGGTTCCATACCGATACACTGTTTATAATGATTTTAGTACGGAAGAGAGCACAAAAATATTGGCAGAAAAAGCAAAAAAATCAGGATTTAACCTGATTAATTTAAGCGAAATAACCACGAATCCTTCGCCGAATTATTTGTTAATCCTTCAACACGCATAGGGATAGGCGATAAAATCCGATGCCGGATTACTCATTGTTGAATCGGATGTGATCGTCAAAAAAGAAACTATCCAGCAACTATACGAAGGAGCTTTACACACATCCGATTGCGGAATCGCGGCTGCGGTCACTGTCGATGAACAAGAACAGATCAATTATCCCTATTTGTATGCGCGGAGAAAAGTTTCACAAAAAGAGATGACGAACACCTTTCATTTCACATCCGTCAATACCGACCAGACATCCAAAGGGTAGTCGGATTCGATAATATCGGGCTTCTGAGCTATTTCAAACGCATAAGCATTCAAACGATCTTCTTTAACGGGTAGAGCATCTTGTGTCGGCGCCACCGAAATCATACATTTCACGCCTTTTTCGTGTAAACGTTTGACGATCGCGTCATTTTTTTCATTGATCGTTTGGCCGATATACGCAATCATATTCGCCCAGGGTACACCACTAATCTCCATATCTTCATATTCTTTTTCATTCCTGATAAAAGCAGAAAACATAATCCTCGAGAAACGATCGTAATAATAACGCGCCTGGGCACCCGTATGTACCGTCAACATAATCAATTCTTCCGCATCGCAAGCTTTGATCAAATCAACAATCATCGCCACAGGCACATCTTTTTTATCCAAATTCAAGATCGTTTTACCTTTACTCCAAAGCAAGACCTCTTTTAATAGAGGTATTTTGGATGCGGTCAACGCTCCTTCCGAATCTTTCAAATTAAACTTTTGAAGTTCCTCCCAGGTATAATCAGACACTTTCCCCGTTCCATTCGTAGTCCGATCCAATGTTTCATCGTGCATCAAAACAATCACACTGTCTTTCGTCAACCGCGGATCAATTTCAAAAAAGACAGGCATCCTTTCCGTTACCGCCTGTAACGTTTCCAAACTATTCTCAGGCAAAGCAGTCCCCCGGCCTCCTCGATGTCCGCTAACTAAAATCGCATTTCCTTCCGTATACCGGAAAGATTGTTGCACTTTGGTTAGTTCCGGTTGTTTTACCTCCGTCTGCTTTATTCCACAAGCAACCAACAGAACGCCCAATCCCAGCACCTTTATTCCAACACAAAGCCTCTTTTTCATTTTCATAATCACCGCATTTATATTTCTTCTATTCTTACTCTTCTTTTCCAAACAAAAAATAAAACTGTAACAAGTGCTGTAAAAATACTGCCGACCATATAACCGATCGAAATCGGCAATTGCAAACCTTCGGGCGAAACGATGAGATACACCGTCACGACCATCGTCATAAAAACAGCAGGAATAAGACTAATCCAATATAATTTCTTTGCCAAAACCAAGTAAACAGTAACCACCCAAAGCGTCGCCGCCGCTAAAGTCTGATTCGACCAGGCAAAATACCTCCAAATTACATCAAAATTAACTTGCAGTAAAATAAACCCGACCACAAACAATGGAACAGCAATCATCAGGCGGTTTTTGATCGCTTTCTGCCCGAAACCCAAAAAATCTGCTACAATTAAACGAGCCGAACGGAAAGCCGTATCTCCAGACGTAATAGGTGCGGCAATTACTCCGAAAATAGCCAAAAGGCCTCCGATTTGTCCCAACCAACCATGCGCGATCTTATCTACAACCACAGCCGCGTTGTTATTATTTTCCATCAGGAAAGTATGCAACCCGCCAACCGAACCGAAAAAACTCATCGCAGCGGCAGCCCAAACCAAGGCGACAAGTCCTTCGGTTATCATAGCGCCATAAAAAACCCGCCGACCATACGCTTCGTTTTTCAGGCAACGAGCCATCAACGGCGACTGCGTCGCATGAAATCCGGATATAGCTCCACAAGCGATCGAAATAAACAACATGGGAAACAACGGATACTTTTCCGGATCCGGGTTCATATTCTGCAAATTGGCCGGAATAGCCTCGGGCACTGGTGCTCCGTTCCAAACCAGAGCAACCCCTATTCCTAACGCCATAAACAAAAGGGCAAAACCAAAAACAGGATATATTTTCCCGATAATCTTATCGATCGGTAACAATGTTGCCAACACATAATAAATAAAGATTACCACACACCAGAACGTATAATCCAAATGAAGCGGCGTCATATTCGCCAGCAATCCGGCAGGCCCCGCGATAAAAACAGCCCCAACCAACACCATCAATCCAAGCGTAAATGCCCGCATGCATTGCTTAAAAGCAGTACCCATATATTTTCCGCCGATCTCAGGCAAACTCATCCCATTATTTCTCAGCGACAACATTCCCGAAAGATAATCGTGCACCGCTCCGCCAAAAATACTACCAAATACAATCCAGAGAAAAGCCGCTGGACCGTATACCGCTCCCATCACTGCACCAAAAATAGGCCCCAATCCGGCAATATTCAAAAACTGGATCAGGAAATTTTTCCACCAACTCATCGGAATATAATCCACACCGTCCTGACAAGTATACGCCGGCGTTTTCCGGTTTTTATCGATTCCAAATATCCGCTCCACAAAGCTTCCGTATAAAAAGTAACCTCCGATCAACAAGGCTACCGATAGCAAAAAGGTTATCATATAGTAGAATTTAGTTACAAAGCATAATGAAGCAACACTTACTCCCGAACAAAAGTACAAAATAATTCCTTTTTCACCATTTTGAACCGTAATTCCTCCAATTTAAACGCGAATTTCTATTATTTCTTTCAGATTAGTCGTATATCTTTTCGATAAATACGTCTGCTTGATATTCGGTTGATACCCCTCTCCCTGGATCGCGATTTTAACAGCTTCTCGTCCGTATTTTCCAGCGATCGAGTCCAATGCATCCGACAAACGACTTTGTTTTTCGCGGTCTACCGGATCGAAAAAATCCCGCACCGCATTTTCCTCTTTGATTAAATCCTGAAAAATAACTCCGGCACGCTTGTACTCCAGTCCGTTTACGTAGAGTTGATTAAGCATTTTCCGGCAGTAACCCGCGATTTCCGCCAAATCAGACGTCGGATAAGACAAGGTGATAAAGCGGGACGACTTATACATATCATCGTCAAAACGATTCGTCTGTACCATCACATAAAGTCCCTTCGCCAAAGATTTCTGCTTACGTAACTTAGCAACACCCAATGCTGCCAAAGCGACAATGGATTCAAGCAGCCGGTCATAACCGACAATAGGAACTCCGAAACTCCGGGACGTACAAATTTGTTTTTTACCGGAGTCTACATCTTCTCTTTCCAAGCAAAGCTGTCCATTCAATTCCCGCCAAATCCGTTCACCAACTACTGTCATTTTCGAACGAATCCAGGCTCGACTCTTCAACGTAAAATCATAAGCAGTCTTTACTCCATGATACTCAAGCATATTCCGATGCCGGCGCCCGATTCCCCAAACATCACCAATCTCCGTTTGCTGCAAAGCTTTGATCCTTTTTTCTTCCGTATCAATAATACAGACATCTTCATAGCCCTTATATTTTTTCGCAAAATGGTTTGCTACCTTGCATAAAGTCTTCGTTTGCGCCACACCTACCGACACCGGAATGCCGGTACTTTTCGTGACTACACGCGCAATATTTTCTACCTGCTCACGCAACTTTTCCAAACCGCGCAAATGCAAAAAGGCCTCATCTACCGAATACACCTCTATTCCCGGCACCAATTCCGACAAAACCGTCATTACCCGGTCGGACATGTCTCCGTAAAGCGTGAAATTCGTTGAAAAAACCACCACTTGATGTTTTTCGACCAACTGCCTTATTTGAAAAAAAGGAACTGCCATACCAATACCTAACGCCTTTGCCTCATTACTGCGCGCGATCACACAGCCATCGTTATTACTAAGCACAATAACAGGATGCCCGTTTAACGAAGGATTGAAAACCCGCTCGCACGAAACAAAAAAATTATTGCAGTCTACTAAGGCATACATCGGTCAATGTTGTTTTCTTATCGAATACGTCACAATTCCCCAGATCAAAAACTCATTCTCCCTTGTTACCCGGATCGGGGCATATGCTTCATTCGCCGGGACAAGCCACACAATCTCTTTTTCTATCCGGATCCGTTTTATCGTAAACTCACCATCAATATAGCAGATCGCCATATCGCCATTACGTGGCTCCAGCGACTTGTCGATAATCAGCATATCGCCATCATGAATTCCCGCATCGATCATACTATCACCCCGCACCCGGCCGTAAAAAGTACTGGCCGGATGTTTTACCAGTTCCTTATTCAAATCGATGGATAAATCCATAAAATCTTGCGCCGGACTTGGGAAGCCTGCCCGTATACCGTCGTCTGCTATCGGCAGCGCTAGCTCGGTTCCAACATCCAGTCTGCGCAAAATAAGATTTTTCTTTTCACACATAGTTTTTTCCCCTCAAAGATATATTTACAAAGGTAGTTTTTTCTTGCAGACCAAACCATGCATGTCTTCTGCACGAATTTATTACTTTTGTGTTTTGTTTATTAGAATCAAAATGATACAGACAGAGGGCATAACCAAAAGTTTCGGTTCGTTGCAGGTGCTAAAAGGTATCGATCTGACCATTCGGAAAAGCGAAATCGTTTCGATTGTCGGCCCCAGCGGTGCCGGTAAAACAACGCTTTTACAAATTATCGGCACGTTGGACAAACAGGACAGCGGACGTCTCATTATTAACGATACGGAGACAAGCAGGCTCAACGAGAAAGAACTGGCCGACTTCCGGAACCGTAATATCGGTTTCGTCTTTCAGTTTCACCAGCTATTACCAGAGTTTACCGCTTTGGAAAATGTCATGATCCCAGCGCTTATCGCGAAAGAAAAAACCTCGGTTGCGGAAAAAAAAGCCCGGGAAATACTGGATTATCTAAAACTATCTGACCGCATATCTCACAAACCGGCCGAACTGTCGGGCGGAGAAAAACAACGTGTGGCTGTTGCCCGCGCCCTGATTAATAATCCGACGGTAATCCTGGCCGACGAGCCCTCCGGAAGTCTGGATACACAAAACAAAGAAGAACTTCACGCCCTATTCTTTGACCTCAGAGATCAGTTTAGTCAAACCTTCGTCATAGTAACGCACGACGAACAGCTAGCAGCCGACACCGACCGTATCATACATATCAAAGATGGAATCGTTTTGAAATAAAATTTAATCCATGGAAAATATAGGAAGAGCAACCTTTGGGAGTAAATTCGGCGCTTTAATGGCCACCTTAGGAACGGCAGTCGGACTGGGTAATATTTGGCGATTTCCATACATGTGCGGAGCCAATGGAGGAGGCGCTTTTTTATTTGTCTTTCTTTTATGTGCCCTGCTGTTGGGATTGCCGGTCATGATCACGGAATTTTTTATCGGCCGGCATTCGAAAAAAAATGCGACCGGCGCATTCGATGTACTGGCACCCGGTACCCACTGGAACGTGATCGGATTCAACGGCGTCCTCGCCGCGTTCCTGATTTTAGGATTCTACACCGTCGTCTCAGGCTGGACAATGGGATATATGTTCCAGTCCCTCTCGGGTTCGTTAAATGGTAAGACGGCGGATGACTTTACCTCCGACTTCTCGCTTTTCATCTCAAGTGCTCCCCGGCTGATGTTCTGGACAGTTATCGTCGTCATCATGACTCATTATATCATTTATTCAGGCGTAAAAAAAGGAATCGAACGTTCGGCCAAATTCATGATGCCGTTGTTATTTATTGTTTTATTTGCTCTGACAATCCGCTCAATTACACTTCCCGGCGCAAAGGCCGGACTACAATTTCTGTTCAATCCGGATTTCAGTAAAATAACTTCCGCCACTATATTAAGTGCCATGGGACAATCCTTCTTCTCCCTCAGTATCGGGATGGGCTGTTTAATCACCTATTCCTCTTATTTTGGGAAAACAACAAACATCCAGACAACGGCCTTTCAGGTAACCCTCCTGGATACATTTGTCGCTGTATTGGCGAGCGTCATGATTTTTCCTGCCGTATTCAGTTTTGGAATTCAACCCACAGCGGGCGCTGAATTGGTATTTATCACCTTGCCGAACGTATTCGAACAGTTGCCATTGGGGAATCTTTGGGCATTCGTTTTTTATCTGTTGCTAGCCGTTGCGGCCATCACTTCGATTATTTCGCTCCATGAAGTCGTGACCCTGTATATTCACGAAGAGCATCATGTGACACGAAAAAAAGCAGCAATTTATGTATCCGCCGGCATTCTGGTTCTAGCAAGCATCAGTTCCCTGTCTCTCGGGATTTGGAAAGAATACACTCTGTTCGGATTAACCTTTTTCGACTTTTTAGATTATATCACCGCCAAGATCATGCTGCCCTTCGGAGGAATGATGATCTGTATCTTTGTCGGGCGACGCATCGAGAAAAAGATTCTCAAAGAAGAACTGACGAACAAAGGCACCACCTCCTTCTATTTCTTCAACATCTACGCCTTTTTCATCAAACACATCGCACCTGTCGCTATCGGATTGATTTTTTTATACGAAACCGGATTGATACACTGGATTATGAATTTACTAAATTAAAATCGAACCTAATAAAACCTTACTATGAGTTGGAAAAATTTTTTCTATTTCTCCAAAGGAGAAAAACGTGCATTGACTCTTTTATGCTGTCTTCTTACGACCTCATTCGTTCTGCTTCTAATAAAAGAAGAAAAAGAGATACCTTCAAAACACATTCCCGAACCACTTCCGGAAAATAAAACAATCACATTACAACAAGAAACCATCGTCTCTGCGCCCAACACGGGAAAAACATATCCCCCCAAAAAGAAGTTTACGCCCCGTATCCGTTACAAAAAGTCGTCGTCCCTCTATTCACAAAAATATCCGCAAGGAACAATTATCGAACTCAACAGCGCAGACACAACCTCATTAAAGAAAATACCCGGCATCGGATCGACCTTCGCTAAAAGAATTGTCAAATACCGCCATTTATTGGGAGGATATACTTCCGTACATCAACTACACGAGGTCTATGGAATCGATAAAGAAAAATACAACGCACTCGCCCGATGGTTCAAAACAGACACGACCAAGATTCGAAAACTAGCCGTAAACCGTCTCCCGATAGACACATTAATCCGTCACCCTTACCTGAATTATCAGCAAGGGCGCGCATTAGTCAGCCTACGAGAACGAAAAGGCTATTTGTCCGGATGGCAAAACTTGGAATTACTCGAAGAATTCAATGTGAAGGATAAAGAACGACTCCAACCCTATCTTTCTTTCGAATAAAACCGTTTTGCTGTTCAGCCCGACTACCACCAACCTGTGTGTTGTTCTTCTGGCGAATCGTTTACAGGCAACTCCGTCTTCGGAGCACTTTGCTGTACAATCTTTTTCTCTTGCAAAACAGAAGTCTGCACTTGAGGCTCAACCACAACCGAAGGAGGAGGAGATTCAACGTTCTTCTTCATCTCCTTTTCAGCCTCCTTTAGCTTCGCCGACAGCAATTTCGAACAAACGTCCGGCGACAACAATACTGTTGCATTAATTACACAACCCGTTTCAATGACGGCCGTCTTCGCCATAACCATTCCATCAACAACAGCTGTAGATTTTAGCCATAAGTCACCCGCGCAAACGAGATTGCCGGAAACCTTTCCACCAATTATCCCATCGACAGCAGTTATATCACCGACAACAAAAGAATCCGGCAAAATGGTCACCCTCTCCTTTACAAAAAAAGATCCTTTTTGTTCGCCAGAGAGGGTAAGATTACCCAAGGCGACCAAATCCTGATCGACAGCAACTACCAGGCTCGACCGATCAACTTCTTTGTCGCGGTTTTTCCGTTTTGAAAAAAACATAACTTAAAAACCTGCAGGATTTTCACTCGAAAAACTCGTGACAACCGTGGTCGCATTACCAATATCGATACCGACAGCCGACTGTCCTTTACCATTGATCATCCGTAATGAATTTAGCGCATATCCACGACTCGCTAACGTATCCGGATTATCCAAAACCGAAATTTGCGTAAAAGATCCGAATTCGTTATTAAAACAATCTATCAAGTCCTGATAATACATCGCCCCCCCACAAAGATAAATCCGGTTTGTCTTCATCAAGTTTGCATCATTGATCACAGAACGCAAATTAGGAGAAATCACTTCATTATAATACGTCTGAATCGCATTCCGGCGAAGTTCTCTTAAATCAATATTTTTCCTATTCAGGAACACATATCCTTTTTGAAAAGCAACATCAAACTGATGCGTATTTCGAAGTTCCAAATAATATTTGCTCCTGAGCTCATTAATCATCAAATTGACCGCATACCGAATACCATGCGTACTCACCATTGCCTGTTCGATAATCCCGGAATCAGTACTCAATATCGATTCAAACGTTCCGAAACCGCAGCTTAATACAAAGAAACTTCCGGATGCTTTTTCCTCTCCCTTACGTAAGGCAATCGTACACCCGACGATTTCAGGAATCACATCAACCTTTTGAACCTCAAGAACGACCTTCTTCTTATTCCCGGCATTAAAAGTGGAAGCGTCATAATCCAACAAATGCGTCCGCTGAAAAAATTCTATCGCCTTCTCCCTATAGATATAATATGTGGAATAAGGGAATCCGGTAGTGATTGTTATCGGCTGTTCAACCTTGTCCTGTATCAGCAACATTGCAGCCTTAGCTAATAACTGATAGTCCGTGTCTTCAGGAGACGAATTAATCAATTTATGCGGTGATTGTCCTTCATTCAACGCAAGATCACCACAAATATACCATTTGTCATCATGCTGAATCCTGAGGCCATGAAGCAAATCTCTGGAAGTCTGGGACAAAATGGTATTATTATTCTCAACTAAACTGGAAAACAATTGAATTTCGTACATAAATTAATATATTAAGTGTATTAAAACAAATAAACAAGAAAACTACGTAAAACGCTATTCAGCATCTACCATTTCTATTTTCCCTTCATACAAAGCTCCACGCTCCACAGCCAAAGAACGTGTGGAAAGCTTACCCGCCACTTTTCCGGACTCCTTAATGACAATCGACTCACTTGCGGAAACATCACCGTCAATATACCCGAAAACGACCAATGTACTCGTGTTTACCGTCCCTTTTACAGAACCCGTAATTCCGACCACAACACTATCCGCCTGAGTAACATTTCCAACCAAAGTTCCTTCAATTCGGATAGCCTGCGTATATTTAATATCTCCATAAAAAATAGAGCCTTCACCAATAAGCGTAGGTGCCTGCGAAGTTTTTGCAGTTTCAACTTTTTTTTGAAATGGTTGTGTGGTCATATTCTAAAATAAATAATTCAAAAACGTGATTTAAGTAAAAATAACTTATAAACGCCAATCATACAACTCTATATTCGGTTTTCCGTAAAATATTTATTAAGCAAATATATAAAAAACAATCAGCAGGAATTCTTTTTAGCCTAAAAAACATCTTTTTTAGGCTTTTTTTTGTCCCCATCAAAAAAATTTAAAAAAACCAATCCTGTTTTTATTCAACAATCATACGGAATTTTCCTTTTCTTCGTTTTATCTTTGTCGTAAAGAGGTAATCAAAACAAAACAAAAATGAATACAAATAAATTAAAATCCTGGTGGCGAAAGTTTCGTAACTTTTCGTTAGCCATACTTTTTCTGGCAGCTATTCTCTTTTTTGCCATACGCTATTATTATCCATACGGAGAAGGGGTAAAAACCGGACAATTAAATTTTGTGGTATATAAAGGAATACTATTCAAAACCTACGAAGGGAAGCTCATCCAGTCAGGAATCTGGTCTAACAAACCAGGAGGAATACAATCCAACGAATTCGAATTTTCGATCGAAAACAAAGCCGTAGCAGAAGAACTTATGCACGCAGGCGGCAAAACAGTCGAACTCCACTACAAGGAATACTTTGCCGCCATTCCCTGGCGAGGCTTTTCGCGTTATGTCGTAGACGAAATTGTCCGCATCGGAAACGAAACTCCTGCAGACATTTCCGGCATACTCCCTGAAACAGAATAAACGGTTTGAATAAATCAACTTAAAAGAAATCTATATAAATCATGAAAACAAAACTTTTTTTATGCAGTCTTTTACTGGCATTCGCCAACTTGATGGATGCGCAAAAAACAATCAAATTATGGGAAGGAAATCCTCCCGTAAGTAACGGCATTACGGAGCCGGAAAATATAAACAAAGATTATTGGATAACGAACGTATCGGTACCTGAACTGACTATTTATCTTCCGCCGAATGCTACAAATACGGGAAAAGCTGTCGTTATTTGTCCGGGCGGAGGATACGCTGGCTTGGCATCTATGCACGAAGGGACAATGTTCGCACAATGGCTGAACGAACAGGGAATAGCGGCTTTTGTCTTAAAATACCGCATGCCGAACAAGCACAAAAACGTTCCGCTCGAAGATGCCTGGCAGGCAATCCGCCATGTACGTGAACATGCTTCCGAATATCAGATTCAAGTAAACAAGATCGGGATTGCCGGTTTTTCGGCAGGCGGACACCTGGCATCGACGGCGTCCACCCATTTTGCTCCTTCGGGAACAAGCACAAGACCTGATTTCTCGATTCTCTTTTATCCAGTTATTACCATGGATATCACTACGCATGGCGGATCACGGATGAACTTGTTGGGCGACAACCCTTCACTTTCGGATTTATATCTTTTTTCGAACGAAAAACAGGTAAACAACACCACGCCTCCGGCCATCCTTTTACTCAGCGACGACGATAAAGTGGTTTTGCCGGAAAACAGTACACATTATTACAACGCGTTAAAGGCAAACGACATCAAGGCGACAATGTATATCTTCTCCGAAGGAGGACATGGCTGGGGCTTACGTAAAGATTTCAAATTCCATACCGAAATGACAACGCTGCTCGCATCGTGGTTGAAAAATATTTAATCAGTTTACACTAGGATAAAATGTTTTTCTATGATTCATAAGAGTCCTTTAACTATTGAATCCAACTCCTGAGCTATCTCAAAAGGAACATATTTCTCCAAATAAGATATAAAATCAACATAATCTGTGATCCTCCCTTCTCGTTCTTGTAAAAAATCAATGATTACTTTTGCTAATCGTTCTTCTCCCACTTGTTCATTCTTTGCGATCTTCTGAAGAATCATAGGACCAATATTATATATCAATTTCCAGGTAGTAATATCGTTAATATGCGTATCATATAAATTTTGATCTCCCAGTTTCAATGTCATATCTATCTTGTCTAATCTTTGAGACAGATACAACGTCAACCATTCTATAATACTTTCTTTTATAAAGTATTCACCTTTTGTAAATGCTTCAACTTTAGAAGGGAAAATAATATGAAGAACTTCATGAAATAGACTATTCGCTGCAAATTTATAATCACATATACAAAGATTTCCAAACACTCTCCCAAAAGCATTCCTGTTTTTTTCATCTCGCCAATTAAGCAATAAAATATCTATTTCTTCCTTTTTTGTTGTGTAAGGAGACAGAGTGTTGATATACGTTTGTAGTTCTTTTTTTCTCTGTATTAATGACGTGTCATTAACCAATGAATCAGGCGTAAATATATTGATCTTAATATCTTTAATCTTTAAATTCTCTTCTTGAAAATACTTCTTGTTTATAAAACTTAAAGTAATCTCTTCATTCATATTAGTACCCTTTTTATGACTATAGAATATTTTCATACTGTCAGGTGCTGTCACTTCTATTTTATTTATAGGTATACCTATAGGATATATATACTCATAATCAAAAGGATAAACAAAAACATCAGGATAATTTAACTGCTGAATATAGAAAAACAAGCCAGTTCCTATTACATCATAAGAAACAAGCAAGTTCGAGTCTTCCTTATCAGGAATAAGAATGTAGAGAAATTGAGTATCCATAAAAGGCTGTTCTTGCACTCTATTTTCAACCCAAGACGGCAAAGGAATAATACAAGTTTTGTCTTTTCTATTGGCAATCAAATTTTCAGGCCCCAATCCTTGAGATATTTTAACATTTGTCTTTAATACAACAGTATCATCACTCATGTTGGAAACTGATAAATCCATATTCACGTTAATCCTGTATTTCAAACCAACTGCACTCGTGTCTGACTCTTGAATTGGTACAAGTTCAAAACGCATAAAATTACATACGATATTTTGTCCAAAACCAAATTGAATAATGCAACAAAATAAAATTAGGGTAATTACAAGAGTTCTCATAATTTTCAATTTAAAGTTAGTATATCGCTTGATGTATGTATTGAGTTTGGGAAAAAAACTGATCACCTAATATTCTTCTTTCATTTTTCAACTCAAATAGTTGATTTTCTTTCTCCAGAAGAATGGCTTCTTGTTCGCGAAATTGTTTCTGTATAGTAGTGAATTTGTTTTTTTCATTTTGTAGTTTGCAGTGTTGTTCTGCAAATTCTTGTTCTTTCCTGAAACGATAACGATAATAAATTATCCCCATCACTCCTAACGCTGTAATCGAGATAAACAAAAAGATTAAATAATTCCGATCCTTTCTGGCATGCGCTAACGCCAACCGATTCTTGAGTTCTTCCTGCTCATACCTATGGGCTAACTCCAGCAGATCGTCCTTATCGGCAAGTGCGTCTAAAGAATCTTTCTGCGATCTATATAATTCATTATAATAAACCGCCTTTTTATAATCTCCGGTTTGTATGGCTAATTTATAAAAATAGTAATTAGCACCCGCAGCAGTATATGGGTTTGTGGCAGTTTGTGCATAACGGAGGAAATAAGCGGCTGAATCTATATTGTTCAGAAGCAAATATAAACTACCCAAACTAAGGCAGGACGAAGGATTTTTTATTATCGTATTCATCTCCGAAAAACGTTTTACGACTTCAATAGCTTCTCTATATTTGCCGGCAGTTTTATAGGCAACCCCTAATTCTTTACAAATAACAGATTCAACAGATAAGGCCTTCTTCATCCGGGCAACGTCAATCGCCCGGTGATAATAAAATAAAGTACTATCTATCTCTCCTGTCAAGAGATAAACCCGTCCGATATCCCGCAGGCAATAGGGTAAATTTTGTTGATCGTCCGCCAACCGACAATACTTCAAGGCTTCACGTAATGAGAACAAGGCTTTATCGCATAATGTTTTTGGAAAACTAAAATGTTGGCTGAAGGAAATTAACTTAAACATGTTTTTTATAACGTATTATTTATGCTGTTTACAACTTTATAGTTAAACAAGGTTAACATAATGTATTTTAAAAGCAAAATTCATCTTGATTATTAATTATTAAATATATTTGGCAAGTATTGTTAAACTCGTGTGTGGTTTAAATTGAATCTCTCTCCCTTGTTCTTTTTGAGAACTATGCTTGTTTTTTGTATTATGAAAAAACTTTTTATTTGATTAATTACCCTTTCTTTGATTATTCCGTGATTGTCCTTGTGTTTACATAAATATATCTTACACATAAAAAATAAACTATTGCTGTATATAAAACAAGTTTTAGAAAGGAGGTAAAAACTTGTGATTTCATTTTTATTCATTCATTTTTAAAACTATATGTTATGAAATCGAAATTAATCACTTTGTACATGATTTTATCTTTTGCGACCTTGAACTCTTATGGGCAAAAACAAATAGATACAGCTTATGATTTTCCAATTAAACCAGGTTCTGAAAAATGGGCATCTTTTAACACGCATGAGGAAATGGTAGAAGCATGCCAAATACCCGAAGATATTTTAAATCAATTAAGCACTCCTGCACTAGTGGAAACATGCATTAATTATCCATTACGTTATGATTATATTGCATACAATGATGTAAGAAAAGGAATTTCTATAATTCTCAATTCGTTTAATGGTTTTTTAGAACTAAGTAAACGGACAGACGCTACCACTGAATTAATAAAAGCATATAATAATATACCTATAATTAAAGAAGCATCTAAAATTATAGAAGAAAATGAACCATTGATACGTGTTGGATTTGTAGAACTATTGATATCAAATGAACTTTTTTTTCAAAAGATGACAACAGATGACTATGCTAATCTGCAAAAAATAACAAAAAAAAAATATCTTGAAAAAGCAGAAAGTCCAGAATTATATAGCTTGTTTAATATTCAGAAAACCATGCTCTTAGGAGCAAATATATTAGTTAAAACTAAAATCAATCAACGCTCAAATTCAGACACGAATGATTTAAACACTTTTATTCAAAAATTTGAG
>JAQVZS010000018.1:35574-48036 GCA_028708075.1 Massilibacteroides sp. | reverse complement strand
CTATACATTGCCTATGATAAAATAACCTTCTGAACAAGTAACGGCAGTTGCTGGAACAACTGCCGTTGTAAAGCAAATACAGTCAATAAGTTTTTTTAGTATTCACTTAATAAGACAAAGATATGAAAATAAAAACTTTGTTATCCATCTTTATTGTGCAATATCCACAAGTCAAAAAAATTGTCGGAATTATGAAATTAACTGTAATGTTTTTGTTTACATGCATCGTTAGTTCTCTGGCGATCAACACAAATGCACAAAAAACAACTATTCAGTTTAATGAAAATGAAATTTCTGTTGGACAATTGTTAAAAGAAATCGAAAATCAAACGGATTATTTGATAGTTTTCCGAAACAGAGAAGTCAATACGGAACGTACTCTTCAACTTAAGGAAAAATCAGGAGAAATAGTCTCTTTCCTGAATCAGGCGTTTGGAGGTTCTGATATAGGATATGAATTTGAAAATAAGTATATTATTTTATCTAAGAAGGAGTCTGAACTAAACCCAGTTTCTCTTCAAACCAATAGAAAAACCATAAAAGGTGTTATCACGGATCAAAACAAAGAGCCTGTTATAGGAGCGAATGTTGTTGTAAAAGGAACAACAAATGGTACTGTAACAGATTTTGACGGACATTTTACGCTTAATGTTGAACCTCAGAGTATATTACAGGTGTCATTTATTGGATATCTTTCTCAGGAATTTGTTGTTGGAGATAAATCCGTATTTGACATTCATTTAATAGAAGATACTCAAGCTCTGGAGGAAATAGTGGTTGTTGGATACGGAACGCAAAAGAAAGGAGAAGTGGCTAGCGCTATTACAACGGTTAAATCTGAAAAATTTGTGAAAGTGCCTGCTCCGGATGCTGCTCAAATGATTCGAGGGCAAGTCCCTGGCTTAGCTATTGTTTCGCCCGGAGGTGATCCAACATCCACTTCACAGTTATTACTCCGTGGTGTGACTACTCTTAAAGCAAGCGCAAGCCCTTTAATTATTATCGATGGAATACCTGGAGAACTGAATACGATTTCGCCGGAAGAAATAGAGCAGATTGATGTTTTGAAAGATGGCTCTGCAGCTGCAATTTATGGTACGCGTGGAACAAATGGTGTGATTATTATTACAACAAAGAGTGTCAAAGGTGAAATGCCTACAACTGTTGAAGTTAACAGTTATATTTCCACTCAACAAATTGTTCGAAAATTACCGTTTATGACTTATGAGCAATATCTGGATAAAGTCAAACAAGGCAAGCCCGGTGCGCAAGATAATGGAGGCCATGTTAATTGGCTTGATGAGGTAACGCGTACTCCTTTTTCTCAGGTTTACAATATCAGCTTAAGAGGAGGTAGCCGTACGACAAATTATACTGCTAGTTTCGAATACAGAGGGTTGGAAGGTATAATAAAACGATCTGACAACCAAATGATTTATCCGCGTATCGAAGTAAATCATAGAATGTTTGATAATAAATTAAGAATTAATGCGAACTTAAGTGGGTATGAACAAACTTATCGTACAGGAGGAGATGGAAGCAGTTTTAATACTGGCGTATATAGAAATGCTTTAAATTTTAGTCCTGCTGATCCAATAAAGGATGCTGAAGGCAATTGGTATCAAAGTCCTTCAAAAACAGACTACTCTAATCCTTTGGCTATGCTATATGAAGCTGACGGTAAAAATCAGGCAACAAATCTGCGTATGTCTGCTTCAATAACGTATACTCCTATTGAAGGGTTGGATATCAAATACATGGCAGCAAGAAATATTTATAATCAAGTACAAGGTTATTACGAAACAAAAAAACATCTTTCAACGGTAAAAGATAATAAGAATGGTTTTGCGTCACGTGGTACGGGCCGTTCTGCCGATGAATTATATGAATTAACAGCTCAATACTACAAAACGATTGCTAATGATCATACAATTACTGTTTTGGGTGGCTATAGTTGGCAAAAAAATAATTACCAGTACTATTGGATGCAAAACTGGGATTTCCCGTCGGATGATTACACGTATAATAATATGGGTTCCGGCCAGGCTTTACGAGATGGAAGAGCGAATGAAAGTTCATACCAAAGTGAAGATAAACTTGTCGGTTATTTTGGGAGATTTAATTATAGTTATAAAGGAAAATATATGTTTTCGACGAGTATTCGTTATGAAGGATCTACAAAGTTTGGTGCTGACAATAAATGGGGAACATTTCCAGGGATCTCTGGAGCTTGGAATATTGCGGAAGAAGATTTCATGGAAGATCAGAAACTTTTTTCAACATTGAAACTGAGAGCTGGTTTTGGAATCACCGGTACTGTTCCGTCCGATCCCTATATGTCTTTAAATACACTTAGTTTCGGAGATTATATATATTATAATGGAGCATGGATTAAATCTACTAAACCTGCTTCTAATGCGAATCCGGATTTGCGTTGGGAAAAGAAAGAGGAAACGAATGTTGGGTTGGATTTGGGATTTTTTGGAGAACGACTTACCGGAAGTATCGATTATTATTATCGGAAGACAAAAGATCTATTATGGGGGTATGATGTCCCTTCTCCTCCTTATATTTATTCCAGCATGGACGCTAACGGTGGATCTATTGAAAATAAGGGTCTTGAATTTGCGTTGAGCGTTGTTCCTTTTGAAATGAAAAATTTCCATTGGGTAACTGATCTGAACTTTTCAATGAATAAGAATAAAGTTCTATCTCTTTCGAATGATAAGTTTATTTCTAGTGGATATTCTGATGAAGGAGGTACAGGAGAACCTATTCAACAAACGACTCATCGTTTACAGGAAGGTGAGCCAATGGGAAATTTTTATGGCTTTAAAAGTATTGATGTCGACGATAACGGACATTGGATTATTGAAGGAGCAGATGGTAATCCGAAACCAATTTCGGAACAACAACCAACGGATAAGAAAATTTTAGGGAATGGTCTTCCAAAACAGTATTTAAATTGGAATAATTCCCTAAATTACAAAAACTTTGATTTGGGTATCACTATGCGTGGTGCTTTCGGTTTCCAGATTTTAAATATGCCGGAATTACAATATGCTGCACCAGTAATGCTTTCTCGCGGAAATGTGATGCAGAAAGCTTTTGAGAATGTTTATGGAAAACGTCCATTGGCTGACGATCAGGAATTGCAGTATGTAAGCTACTATATAGAAAATGGAGATTATTGGAAAATTGACAATGTCACTTTAGGATATACGTTCAATTTTGCGAATAAGTGGATTCAACGTTTGCGTATTTATGGAACAGTTAATAATGTTGCCACGATAACAGGATATGGAGGAGTGGATCCTGAAGTAAATATTTTGGGTAGAGCTCCTGGATGTGATGACAAAAACAGATATCCGGCTGTGCGTACTTACACATTAGGCCTTTCGTTTAAATTTTAAATCTCAATAATATGAAAACAGATCTGAAATATATCATAACAATTCTTTTATCCGGTATAATAATCAGCTGTGATAATAATCTGGATGAGAAAGTCTATTCATCCGTGACACAACAGAGTTATAACTATACTACAGAAGATTTTCATCCGGCCATTGCCAATATATATGCTTATTTACGCTCCTCTTTGGATCATTGGGGCTTCTTTTGCGGACAAGAAGTAACAGGTAATGCGATTGTAATGGCGCCCAATGCGTCTGGCTGGGATGATGGCGGGGTTTATCGTCGTATGCATTATCATACATGGAATTCTGAACAGGCACATGTAAGTAATATGTGGAATCAATTCTATAGAGGGGTACTTATATGTAATAATGTGCTGGATCAAATAGAAAAAGATGAAATTCCAGCTCCGTCATCCGAGGAAAAAGAAAGAGGAATGGCTGAGATCAGGGCTATGCGCGCTTATTATTATTGGATGATATGCGATAATTTTGGAGATGCCCCTCTTGTCGTTGGAAAAACGAGTGATTTGCCCGTCAAAAGTAATCGAAAAGAGATCTATGATTTCGTGGTGAAGGAATTAAATGAAGTTATTCCGAAACTGAATGAAACGTTAGGTGGAAACATGTATGGACGGATAAATAAATGGGCTGCAAAGGCGACTTTAGCAAATGTTTACCTAAATGCTGAAGTGTATACTGGTGACGCACGTTGGGAAGAATGTATTAGCCAATGTGACGATATTATTAATAGTAATGTGTGTGTGTTATCTGATAATTATAATGCTTCTTTTCGGGCTACGGGAGTGGAATCTTCTAAAGAAGTAATTTTTGCTGTTCCGTATGATAGAGATTATGGAGGGGGGAATACGATTCATATGTATTCCTGGCATGGCGAATTAAAAAAGAAATTTCAAACAGAAGCAACACCTTGGGGAAGTGGCGCCGCTATGGGACTTACACAATTTATTAATACATATGATGTTGACGATACTCGCCTGCAAGATACTTGGTTGATGGGACCGCAATATGCTGCAGACGGAACGCAGCTGACCGGGACATACGATAAAAAAGGGGAGCCTTTTGTTTATACAAAAGAGGTTCCTGATGCCAGTTATACTTCTGAAATGGAAGGTTACCGAATGAATAAATTTGAGGTTATTGCCGGAAGTACGTATAATAGTACGACTGATCTTCCCGTCTTTCGTTATGCTCAAGTCTTAATGATGAAGGCGGAATGTTTATTGCGTACGGGGAAAAGTGGCGCAGGAACACTCGTTAGTGAAGTCCGTAAAAGAGCATTTAAGGAACATCCGGAGAAGGCTATAGTTACAGACGAACAGCTAAAGGCTAATTCTGCTTACCAATATGGTTATGTTGAGGATTATAAAATTACTGATCCGGGAAATCAAGATCCGATACCGTTTGGACGTCTGTTAGATGAATTAGGTTGGGAGTTTGTCTGGGAACTTCAAACGCGTAGAAATTTAATTCGATTTGGTGTCTTTTCAAAGAAAAGTTGGCTTTCGCATAAACCACAAGGTGATTACCGAACGGTTTTTCCTATACCGGAAAAAGTCTTGACATCCAATCCTAATTTGAAACAAAATCCAAATTATCTAAGCAAATAAATTATGAAGCAGTATTTAATATTAATTTTATTATCCTGTGCAGTCCTTTGTGGCTGCCAGAATAATAATGCGTTACAGCAACAACCTTTTAAAAAAATTAAACAGGTCGATTTTTCCAATGTGAAGATACAAGATAATTTTTGGACTCCACGATTGAAGAGACATTCAACAACAACATTAGCTGTTTGTATTGATCAGATAGAAAATCAAACTGGAAGAATTAAGAATTTTGAAAATGCCGCGAAAAAAGAAGGAAAACATTCGGGGATTTATTTCGATGATTCCGACGTATATAAGGCTTTAGAAGGCATTGCCTATTCTTTGATTAATAATCCTGATTCGGTTTTAGAAGCTAAGGCTGATGAATGGATTGACAAAATAGCTGCAGCTCAAGAGCCGGATGGATATATCAATACGTATTATACTCTTACCGGACTTGATAAACGTTGGACAAATATGCATATGCACGAGATGTATTGTGCCGGCCATATGATTGAAGCGGCTGTCGCCTATTATCATGCAACAGGAAAACGGAAGTTGTTGGATGTTTCAATAAAAATGGCAGAGCACATGATGTCTCTTTTTGGTTCGGGTAAGAGGCATTGGGTGTCCGGTCATCAAGAAATCGAATTGGCGTTGGTGAAGCTATATAATGAGACACAAGACGAAAGGTATTTGGCTTTTGCTAACTGGTTGATCGAAGAAAGAGGTCATGGGTATGGTATTGGCTGGAATAATGAACCTTGGGAATCCGAATATTGTCAAGATGATAAGCCTGTTCGTGAAATGAGTACAATTGCTGGGCATGCTGTTCGTGCCATGTATTTATATTGCGGTATGGCAGATGTTGCTGCGCTTAAGAATGATACCGGTTATATTGATGCATTGAATCGCCTATGGGAGGATGTCGTTTTAAGAAAAATGTATATAACAGGAGGTATTGGCTCTTCGCGAGAGAATGAGGGGTTCACTGAACCTTATGATTTACCGAATTATGATGCTTATTGTGAAACTTGTGCATCTGTAGGAATGGTTTATTGGAATTCACGTATGAATCAGTTTACAGGTGATAGTAAATATATTGATGTGCTTGAACGATCTATGTATAATGGCGCTTTAGCCGGAGTTTCACTCAACGGAGATAGATTTTTTTATGTGAATCCTTTGGCTTCATTAGGAAATCATCATCGAAAAGAATGGTATGGTTGCGCCTGTTGTCCAAGTCAGATTTCTCGTTTTATGCCTTCGATCGGAAATTATATTTATGGAGTATCTAAAGATGCTGTTTGGGTGAATTTATATATTGGGAATAGGGCAACATTTCAGTTGGGTAAGAGCGATATAACACTAAAAATGGAGACAAATTATCCATGGCAAGGAAAGGTTAAACTGACAGTAGAAAATTTTTCATCACCAACAAAAAAAGAAATAAGGTTACGTATTCCAGGATGGTGTGATTCCTATAATGTTCTTGTTAATGGGGAAAGGGAACAAAATTCTGTAATTGAAAAAGGGTATGTAGTCGTGTGTAGAAAATGGAAGAGTGGAGATAAGATTGAATTAGCACTTGATATGCCTGTAGAAGTTGTTGCGTCTGATCCGCGAGTTAATGAGAATAAGGGAAAAAGAGCAATTCAACGTGGTCCACTTGTCTATTGTGTTGAAGAAATGGATAATGCGGATTCTTTTGAAAAGTTGTCTTTTTCTTCTACAACATCGTATTCTTTTTCTTTTATTTCTGATTTACTTGATGGAATAGTCGCTATAAAAGCAAATGAATCCGGGAAAAATATAACTTTGATACCGTATTATGCCTGGGATAATAGGGATGCCGGGCAAATGAAGGTTTGGATAGACTACATGGAAATGAACTAAAATTAAATCATGATTAAACAGCTTCTAACGATACTTGTCGTATCTTTTTGTTTCTTGAATGTTCGTGGGCAGGAGATCCTGAATCCGGTGGTGTTTAATGCGGTTACTTTGGAGGATGATTTCTGGTTGCCGAGGTTGCAAAAGCAGAAAGAGGTTTTGGTGCCTTTTGCGTTGGATAAGACCAAGCCGGCTGTTGAGAATTTGAGGAGGACGGCGAATTATTTGAAAGGTGTTCCGGATGAATTGCCGTTTGCGCATCGGTTTGTGTCGTCCGATTTGTATAAGGTGATGGAAGGGACGGCTTATTTGCTGCAGTTGGATCGCGATCCGCAGTTAGAAAAGGAGATGGATCGTATTATCGATATTATTGCGGATGCGCAGCAAGCAGATGGGTATAATTATGAATCGCATATTACTGGGGTTTCCAAGGGGCATGAGAACGAAATGGGGGCTACTCCGTATTCGTTTGTCGTGCATAGTCATGAGTTATATAATATGGGGCATATGTACGAAGGGGCTATCGCTTATTATCAGGCTACCGGTAAGGATAAATGGTTGCGTGTTGCTGAAGCAAATGCGCATCATATTAACCAGGTTTTCTTTGAAGGAGATCCGAATTATAATGGAGGAAAACCTGTCAATCAGGCTCCCGGGCATGAAGAAATTGAACTGGCGCTGGTCAAGTTGTTTCGTGTAACAGGAGACAGCTTGTATCTTCAAATGGCAAAACGGTTCATTGATATAAGGGGGGTTACCTATCGTCCGGAAGGTACGGGAACGATGTCGCCTGAATATGCGCAGCAGCATTTACCGGTTCGTGAACAGACGAAGGCGGTCGGTCATGCGGTACGGGCTACGTATCTTTATTCTGGTATGGCGGATGTGAGTGTGTATATGCACGATCCTTCATTACGTCCCGCACTGGACAGCATTTGGCATAATATTGTAGATACGCGTATGCATATTACCGGCGGATTAGGGGCTATACATGGAATCGAAGGTTTTGGACCGGAATACGAACTTCCGAATCTGGAGGCTTTTGATGAAACGTGTGCTGCCGTTGGAAACGTGTTTTTTAATCATCGAATGTTTCTTCTGGAACGGGATGGAAAATACATGGATGTAGCGGAAGTGGCGTTGTTGAATAATGTTCTGGCCGGAGTCAATCTGGAAGGAAATCGTTTCTTTTATCTGAATCCGTTGGAGGCAGATGGAATAAAACCGTTTAATCATGGTTTACGCGGACGTTCGCCCTGGTTCGGAACCGCTTGCTGTCCTTCAAACCTGGCTCGTCTGATTCCTCAGGTACCAAGTTTGATGTATGCAACTACACAGGATGAAATCTATTGCTCGTTTTATGCCGGCAGCAGTACGACTTTGGCTCTGCAATCCGGTAATGTGGGGTTGAAACAGACAACAGAGTATCCGTTTGGAGAGTGGGTGCGTTGGGTGATAACTCCCGATGAAAACGGGCAAAAATTTACTATGAAGTTTCGTATTCCTACGTGGGCGGGAACTCAATTTGTTCCGGGTGAATTATATCATTATACCAATACGCAATTTTCCGGATGGACACTTTCTGTGAATGGTAAAGCGGTAGACGCGGATTTAACGAAAGGTTTTGCGTCTATTCATCGTGCATGGGAAAAAGGAGATGAGGTGGAATTGTATTTGCCGATGCCGTTGCGATACAGCAAAGCTATAGCTCAGGTGGAAGCCGATAGAGGACGTATTTGCCTGACGAAAGGCCCCTTGGTTTATTGCGCGGAAGGAATCGATAATGGAGACCGTTTGCCGAATGTGTTTATCAAGGGGACGCCTGTTGCAGAAAGTGGTTGGAATAAGGAATTGAAACAAATTCCTCAAATCGACGTTGCCGCTTGCGAGAAAACTGCAAAAGGGAACAGGGAAATGTCGTTGACGCTGCTTCCTTATTACGCCTGGAATAATCGTGGTGACGGAAGTATGATGGTTTGGTTTCCGGAATCGGCGCAAGTGCTGCCGTTTGTCGATCGTAAACTGGCTACTCATGGTAAATTTAAGGCTTTGGAAGCTTCATATACCTATACGAGTAATCTGCTGGCTGCCGTTGCCGACAATCAGGTACCGGCTCTTTCCGCGGAGGGAAAGCTTTATCGGTGGACAAGTTTGGGCGAGCAGGGTAAAGCGCAGTGGATTGTTGTGACATTAGATAAGCCGACCGACATACAAAGTGTTTCTGTCTTTTGGGCAGACGACAATCGGGGTGTCAGAATTCCTGCGGAATGGTCGCTCGAATATGATCATGACGGGGAATGGATTGCTTTTCCGTTATATGTGACCGATGCCTATAATGTATTCGAAGACCAGTTTAACATGGTGCATCCCGATAAACCGGTGATGACCACTAAAATACGTTTGCTTATGAAACCGCAGGGCGAAAAAGCCGTCGGTGTTTTTGAAATCAATATTGACGAAGTAAAGTAATTATCCTAAAAAGAAATGGGAACAAATAAATTAGATATCGTATGAAAAAACTTGGATTTTTATTTCTGCTTGTTTTTACTGTGTTGGCATCTGTGTCGGCACGAACTTCACCGGCGAATGGATTCAGTGGTAATTATTTGAATAATCGGGCGCCTTTGCTGACGAAGCCTTATGTAGAACTTCCTATCGGAGCGATTCAGCCGGAGGGATGGTTGGAGGAACAGCTTTTGCGTATGGCAAAGGGAATGACGGGACAGATGGACTCTGTTTACGAAGAAGTGATGGGTGAACGAAATGGCTGGCTTGGCGGCGACGGCGATGTTTGGGAACGGGGTCCGTATTGGATCGATGGCCTGCTGCCGTTGGCGTATATCCTGAATGATAAGGCTTTGATTGAAAAAGTACAGCCTTGGATCGAATGGACGTTGGCTTCACAGAAACCGAACGGTTATTTTGGCCCGGACACCGATCGGCCGGACGAACCGGGTTTGCAACGCGGAAATTCGCACGACTGGTGGCCAAAGATGGTGATGTTGAAGGTGATGCAGCAGTATTATTCTGCGACAGGCGATGAACGGGTGATTCCTTTCCTGACAGCCTATTTTAAGTACCAGCTTCAGGAATTGCCGAAAAGTCCGTTGGGTAATTGGACTTTTTGGGGCGAACAACGGGGAGGGGATAATCTGATGGTTGTTTATTGGCTATATAATATCACCGGCGAACCCTTTCTTTTAGAACTGGGTGAATTAATGCATAAACAAACATTGAATTGGACAGATATTTTTCTGAATCAGGATCACTTAAAACGGCAACACAGCCTGCATTGTGTAAACCTGGCGCAGGGATTTAAAGAACCGGTTATTTATTATCAACAGAATAAAGATGCGAAACAGATTCAGGCTGTGAAAAAGGCAATAGCGGATATGCGGAATACAATCGCGTTCCCTACCGGTTTGTGGGCAGGCGACGAGTTGTTGCGTTTTGGAAATCCGAATTTGGGTTCTGAACTGTGTACAGCGGTGGAAATGATGTTTTCGTTAGAAAAAATGTTGGAGATTACCGGCGACGTGCAATGGGCGGATCATCTGGAACGGGTTGCATATAATGTTCTGCCGACACAAATAACAGACGATTTTTCCGCACGGCAATATTATCATCAAATTAATCAAATCGTGGTCGATCGTCACTGGCGGGATTTTTCTACACCGCATGATGACACGGATAATCTTTTTGGTGTTTTGACCGGATATCCCTGTTGTACTTCCAATATGCACCAGGGTTGGCCGAAACTAGTGCAAAATCTGTGGTATGCGACGGCTGATAACGGAATAGCCGCTTTGGTTTATGCCCCCTCACATGTTACGGCCGAAGTTGCGGATGGAATCGCAGTACGGATTACCGAAGAGACGACTTATCCTTTTGAGGAATCTGTGGATTTTAAGATCTCGTTTGTCGATAAAAAGGTAAAAAAAATGTTTTTCCCCTTTCATTTACGCGTTCCCTCCTGGTGCAAACAACCAGTGGTTCGGCTGAATGGCGAAATTGTTTCCACGGATGCTTTTCAGGGCGAAATTGTACGTATTAATCGCGAATGGGAACAAGGAGACAAACTGACGCTCGAATTGCCAATGCCTATCGCGGCGAGCTATTGGTTCGACCACGCTGCGGTGATTGAAAGAGGCCCCCTGATCTATTCGCTAAAGATGAACGAGAAATGGGAAAAGAAAGAACTGACCGCTAAAAAAGATGGCCGGTACGGAAATTGGTTTTATCAGGTGACTTCGGATTCGCCGTGGAATTATGCACTGACGATTGCTCAACTCAAACCGGATGTAATCGATCGTCATTTCAAGGTGGAGAAAGCTGTCGAAGTGGCTCGTTATCCTTGGACATTGGAGGATGCACCGGTAACGATCAAAGGAAAAGGACGGCCTGTCTTGACTTGGGAGGCTTATCGTGGTTCGGCTGGTTCGATTCCGTTTTATACACAACAAGGGGAGGATATGGGGCCAGAGGTAGAAATCGAATTGATCCCTTTCGGTTGCACAACGTTGAGAATTACTGAGTTTCCGGTTCGGAACTGACTTTTAGAGGCTGCTTCGGGCAGCCTTTTTTGTTAGATACGGACGAAACTTTTTTTTCATTGAGCAAAAACTTTTTTCCCCTTTTGATGATTTATTATTTCCACAGTTGTCATATATTATTATGACAACTGTGGAAATAATTTACGACAACTGTGGAAAAATATTACGACAATTGTCAAAATAATAAATCATACTATCCCAAAAAAGAAAAGTCCCGAAGATAAAAAAGTTTTATCCCGAAGGGAAAAAAGAGTGGTCGTGATAACTTAAAAAAATGTTCCTGCTTCTTATTCTTTTTCTTTTTGAATAAATCGAGTTTTTGGCAACTCCGGAATTTTTTAAGGAGGATTTAGGTATATGTTGCTACTCTTTAATTTACTATTTTTGCCTTTTATTTATGCGTGTTCAACTCGATATATTCTGTTAATATGAAAAAGACTATTTTTTCCTTATTCCTTTTTTCCTGTGTTTTGTTTTCCTGCGGGCAGAAAGAAACGCATTTTATTACGGATACGGCCTTTCTGGCGAAAGTGGAAGCCGATTTTAACGCCAAACAAGCGGCGCTATCGCATGGAAATCTTTTTTCTGTTTTTCAGAAAGAGATGACACAACCGGAAAAAGAAGCGCTTATGTTTCTGTATGCTTATATGCCGATCGGGGATATTACCGATTACGACGGAGATTTGTATCTGAGCAGCATTCGTACATCTTTCCGTGCCCGGGAAGAGATGTCTTGGGGCGACAGTATTCCGGAAGCTATATTCCGGCATTTCGTGTTGCCTGTACGGGTTAATAATGAGAATCTGGATGAAAGTCGGATGGTTTTTTACGATGAGTTAAAAGACCGGGTAAAGGGGTTGTCGCTCTATGATGCGGTGCTGGAAGTTAATCACTGGTGTCATGAAAAAGTAATTTATACTCCGTCGGATTCTCGGACAAGTTCGCCACTCGCTTCCGTCAGAACCGCTTACGGACGCTGTGGCGAAGAATCGA
>JAQVZS010000018.1:0-35474 GCA_028708075.1 Massilibacteroides sp. | reverse complement strand
TATGATGCGGTGCTGGAAGTTAATCACTGGTGTCATGAAAAAGTAATTTATACTCCGTCGGATTCTCGGACAAGTTCGCCACTCGCTTCCGTCAGAACCGCTTACGGACGCTGTGGCGAAGAATCGACTTTTACTACTGCGGCGTTGCGTGCCGTCGGCATACCTGCTCGTCAGGTTTATACGCCTCGCTGGGCACATACGGACGATAATCATGCGTGGGTAGAAGCCTGGGTAAATGGGAAATGGTATTTTCTGGGCGCTTGCGAGCCGGAACCGATTTTAAATCTTGGCTGGTTTAACGGTCCTGCCTATCGCGGAATGTTGATGCATACGAGAGTATTCGGACATTATGAAGGCCCTGAAGAAGTGATGCAGGTAACGCCGGCGTATACAGAAATAAATGTGATCGATAATTACGCTCCTACCGCAAAGGTCGTGGTGACAGTCGTGGATACGGAAGGAAAACCCGTGAGCAATGCGGCGGTGGAATTTAAGCTATACAATTATGCCGAATTCAATACGGTTGCCCGTAAGACGACGGATACGGAAGGGCGTGCCTTCCTTTCTGCCGGCAAGGGTGATATGCTTGCTTGGGCTTCGAAAGACGGACGTTTTGGTTTTCGGAAAATCTCTTTCGGTAAGGAGGAACAGGTGCAACTGGTGTTGGATAAGAAACCGGGAGAGACAGAGACTTTGGAACTGGATATTGTTCCTCCGGTGGAGGGTGCTATACCGGCGAATGTGACGGAAGAACAAAAAGCGGAAAATGCGAAACGCCTGCTTGAAGAAGATGTGATCCGAAACGCATATGTCGCTACGTTTTATACTTCTGAAAAAGCGGAGGCTCTTGCCCGCGAGTTGCAAATTGATCCGGGGAAAACGGTTAAATTTTTGCTTGGAAGCCGTGGTAACTGGAAGGAAATAGCGGACTTTTTGCGCGAGACGCCTGCAGAAGAGCGAGCGAAAGCATTGGATTTGTTAGAAGTTATTTCGGCAAAGGATTTGCGGGATACACCGGCCGCTGTGTTGCGTGACCATTTAGAAAACAGTCATTCGGAAAACAAAGAGCTTTTTACGGAATATGTACTGAATCCGCGTGTGGCAAACGAATTAATCACCGGATATAAAGGTTTCTTTCAACAAGCCGTGGATACGGCTTGGGCCGCTCAGGTGAAAGCCGATCCGATTTTGCTGGTCGACTGGGTAAAGAAAAACAGTATGATTGCCAATGGCTTGAATCCGCAGAATATTCCCATTATGCCGATGGGCGTATGGAAAGGACGTGTGGCCGATGAACAATCGCGCGCGATCTTTTTTGTTTCGCTGGCGCGCAGCTTGGGAATTCCGGCACGTATCGAACCGGTAGCACGGAAAATACAGTTTTATCATGTAGATAAATGGGTGGATGTAGATTTTGATACTGTTCGGCAAGTAACGGTGAAGCAAGGTAACGTGGTTGCATCTTATCGTCCGATCAAAGCTATAGAGAATCCGAAATACTACAGTCATTTTACGCTGGCGAAAGTGCGCGAAGACGGAACACTTCAGACGTTGAACTTCCGTGGAAACGAGAATGTAGATATGGGACTTGGGAATACCTGGGCAGGTCTGTTGAAGCAGCCGTTGTCGTTGGATGAGGGAAATTATATGTTGGTTACCGGTACACGTTTAGCAAATGGCGGTGTGTTGGCACGCATTACTTTTTTCCCTGTCGAGGCAGGAAAAACTACGCGGACGGAACTGGTTATGCGGGAAAGTGCAGATGAAGTACAGGTGATCGGTAGTATGGATGCCGAAGCGAAGTTTAGACCGATCGACAAAGATGAAGAAACGAGTGTTCTTTCTACGACCGGCCGAGGATATTTTATTATCGGTATTCTCGGCGCCCGTCAGGAACCGACGAACCACGCCATGCGGGATATTGCTCAGTTGGCGGAAGATTTCAATCAATGGGGGCGTAGTATGGTGCTCTTGTTTAATAACGAACAGGGTTGGAAAAACTTTGACGCGGCTGAATTTGGTTCTTTGCCGCAAACGATTACCTATGGGATAGATACCGATCGTAAGATTACGGAAATGCTCGTAAAAGGCGCGAATTTACCGAATGGAAATGCGTTGCCGATTTTTGTTATCGCGGATACCTTCGGCCGCATTGTTTTTGTTTCACAGGGATATACCATCGGTTTGGGTGAGCAGTTGATGAAAGTGATACATAAGTTATAATGCGGGATTGTATGAATTACTCAAGCTATGTGTTGCCGAATGGGTTGCGCATTGTGCATCTGCCGACGGACTCGTCGGTTTCGTATTGTGGATATGCGGTCAATGCCGGAACGCGGGATGAAGAACCGGAGGAGTTTGGTTTGGCGCATTTCGTCGAACATATGCTGTTTAAAGGTACCCGAAAGCGGAAGTCCTGGCACATTTTGAACCGGATGGAGAATGTAGGCGGTGAATTGGATGCTTACACCACCAAAGAAGAGACCTTTGTCTATTCCATCTTCATGGAAGAGCATTATAACCGGGCTTTCGAATTGCTGACCGATCTGGTTTTTAATTCGCAATTTCCGATGCCGGAAATTGAAAAAGAAGTGGATGTTATTTTAGACGAAATCAATTCCTATCAAGACAGTCCGTCTGAATTAATTTACGATGAATTCGAGAATTATCTGTTTAATGGGCATTCTTTAGGGCATAATATATTGGGTGATACAGATTCTTTGCTTTCTTTTACACCCGAGTTTGGGCGGTCTTTTATGCGCCGGTTTTATGTTCCTGAAAATATGGTCTTTTTTTCCATGGGACGCAAACCGTTATCCAAAATCATCAAATTGGCGGAATCGGCTCTGTTGACGCAAACGTTTTCGCCGTTGCACCGGCAAAGGCAGGCACCGGATTTTTTCTCTTCTTTTTCTCGGCGAGAAAACAAAGAGACCCATCAAACACACGTCTTGATTGGAGGGAAGGCCTATCATATGCATGACGATCGGCGGATTCCTCTTTTTCTGTTGAATAATATTATTGGAGGTCCGGGAATGAACAATCGTTTGAATGTGTCGCTCCGTGAGAAAAATGGCCTTGTTTATACGGTGGAATCGGGAATAACGAACTATACCGATACGGGGCTCGTCTCTATTTATTTCGGAACTGATCCGAAGAATGTTGCAAAAGCTCGTTCTTTGGTTTATAAGGAATTGAAGAGACTGCGGGAAGTACGGCTGACCGAAACCCAACTACATGCTGCGCAAAAGCAACTTATCGGCCAATTAAGCGTTGCCGGAGATAATAAAGAAGGCGTTTTTCTAGGATTGGGTAAAAGTATTCTGCATTACAACCGCTACGATACCTTGACGGAATCGATCGCCAAGATAGAAAAGATAACCACCAGTCAACTGCTTGAAGTCGCCAACGACGTTTTTGCTGAAGAAAATCTTTCCACACTGATTTACGAATAGAATGATAATTATAAAATAACCCCGGTTGTTCTGAAGAATAGCCGGGGTTATTTTATAATTCTTTGTTTAATCCCAAACCGGGGTTTCCTGATGATATAGATGTTTTACAAAGAAATCGTCCAAGCGATGCATCTCGTACGGACCGCCCAACGAATGTGTTCTGCCGGGCAGGTAAAGTTGCTCGAAATTTTTGTTTGCTTTTACGAGGGCGTTGACGACTTGAAGCGTAGAGGCCGGATCTACATTATCGTCCAATTCACCGTTTATTAGCAATAACTTTCCTTTCAGCAAGTGTGCGTTATCTACATTGGAACAAGCACTGTACGATTCGTCTATAGGATAACCCATCCATTGTTCGTTCCACCACATTTTATCGACGCGGTTGTCGTGGCAGCCGCAAAGTGCTACGGCAACTTTGTAGAAATCGTTGTAGAATAAAAGTGCAGCCATTGCGTTTTGACCTCCGGCAGACCATCCGTAAACGCCGACTCTTTCGGTATCTATATAAGGATATTCAGCGGCCGCGGCTTTGATCCAGGCAATGCGATCGGGGTATCCGGCATCTTTCAGGTTCTTCCAGCAGACGTCATGAAACGCTTTAGATCGGTTGGCTGTGCCCATTCCATCGATGGAAACGACGATAAATCCTAATTCACACACCCGAGAAATTAAGCGATTATAGGCAAGGAAATCTTTTACGACATGCGAATCGTGCGGACCGGCATAAATCATTTCAATAACCGGGTAAGATTTGGATGGATCGAATGTGGAAGGACGATGGATGTTTCCCCAGATGTCGGTTTTTCCGTCACGTCCTTTTGCACAGAATACTTCGGGCATTTTCCATCCTTTAGCTAAAAGATCTGTGATGTCGCATTTTTCCAGTTCGGCAACGATGCTCGCATCGACTGTTCGTTTCAGTTGGCTGACTGGCGGCAGATCCGGACGGGAATAGACATCGACGAACCATGTCCGGTCTTTGGATGGCGTAATCCGGTGATTGGCTGGTTCGGGCGTCAGATCTTCAAATCCTGTTCCGTCGAGTTTGATTCGACAATAATGTAGGTTGTAGGGATCTTCTCCTTTGTTGAATCCGGAAGCCATAAAGTAGATCGTTTGATCTTTTTCGTCTACATATTCTACTTTCCGAACTACCCATTCGCCTTTTGTGATCTGACGTTTGACGTTCCCTTTATCGTTAAACAGATAGAGGTGCCTCCATCCGTCGCGTTCTGAACTCCAGATCATTTCTTTTCCATCGTTCAAGTCATAGCGGTAATTGTTGTAGTAATGGATAAAAGTTGGACTCTGTTCGTCTGCCAGATGGGTTATTTCCCCTGTTTGAGCGTCGACTTCACCGACGATATAACGTTGGTGTCCACGTTGGTTAAATTCGAAAGTAAAGGCGCGGCTGTCTTTACGCCAGCCGGTAATATAGAGGGAGAATTGATTGGCGAAGGGGTCGGTATCCAATTGGATTTGTTTTTTGGTCGTTAAATCGAATAAAACCGGCAGGCTGATGGGAAGGACATCTCCGGGTTTTGCGTAGTCGCGCCATTGAAGGATTGGTTGGAGTTGGCTTTCCGGGCTGGATTCGATTAACGGGATACGGCGTACTTGTACGTCGCGTATTTTAAGCGTCGCCAGTTTCTTTGAATCAGGCGACCATTGGATGAAGGGGCTGTAATAAAGCTCTTTGTTTCCGTCGAATGATAGCGCGATAACTTCCTTTCCGCCTATTGGGCGTATGTATACATTGTAATCATTAATGAAAGCTTCCCATTGTTTGTCGGGTGATATAACCGGTTCGTTATTTGCCGGGTGTCTTCTTTCCCCCCAATACCCCCTAGGTTGTCCTTCTTTATCTTCGAGTTTTTTTAGGATGTTTTTCTTAAATAAATATTCCCAGCGCGTATTGTTGTATTCGAACATGATGCCGCTTTTGTCTTCTTTAAACTGTACACTTGCTAATCCCATTGATGTGGCGGAAGCTTCTTTCCGACTCTCTTTTGTTAAAATAGCAGCCAGTTTTTGCTGGTCGAAAGCCGTTCGTTTTTTCCCGGTTTTAGCATCCACCAAATAGTAGATATCTCCCCGACGTTCGTGGTTCATATACCAGAATTCGTGTGTATCTCCGATCCAGGTTGCGTTTATGGCGGGAGAATAGACCAGATTATTGTTTTTTACAACGGTATCTGCTCGTTGGTAATCGGCTTTTGTGATTTGTGCCGAAAGAACAAATGGGCACAAGGCCAGAAGCAGGCCGAAACTTCGTTTGATTACTGTTTTCATGTATTTATTGTTATAAGGAATAAAAAACATAGCTGTACAAATTTAATCATATTGATCAGTCTCCCGGACGAATTGAAGCGTGAAAAAATGAAAAGATCGTCTTATTTTTTAGCAAACGAATAGGAATTATGCCTCATTTATGGCTTATACAACGTATATTTGCCCAGAGATATGATTTAAGAGAATGATAAGCATAGTAAGTACAGGCGTAATTATCGGTATTCTCGTATCTGCTCCGATGGGCCCCGTAGGAATTTTATGTCTTCAACGAACACTCAGTAAAGGACGTTTGCATGGATTGGCTACTGGCATTGGTGCGGCACTTTCTGATGTGATTTATGCTGCGCTTTCTTGTTTGGCAATGGGGGTTGTCGTCAACTTTATTGAAGCGAACCAGGCTCCTTTGCAACTGTTCGGAAGTATTATTCTTGGTTTTTTCGGATATTATATTTATCAGTCGAATCCGACAAAAAGTCTGCGTCGGCAAGGGGATAAAAAATTATCGTATACGCAGGATTTTTTAACGTCTTTTCTGCTTACCTTTAGCAATGTCTTTATCGTTTTGTTGTATATCGCGCTTTTTGCCCGTTTTGGATTTGTGTTGCCCGAACATTCGATATGGGTTTCGCTTTGTGGTATAGGCGGAATAGGCTTGGGGGCGATGTTGTGGTGGATTGTAATTACTTATTTCGTATCAAAACTTAGAAAATGGTTTAATATAAGAAGTATTTGGATCTTGAACAGGATTATTGGGGTGATTATCTTGTTGGTTTCGGTGATCGGTTTGTTATCTGTCATTTTGGCGCATTATCTGAATATCTCCTTAAATTTTATATATGTATGAAAAATCTTATTCCTAATTTGCCTGCGCTTGATGTTTTGGACTTGTCTTCTGTTGGCTATTTTTTGGAAAATAAATCCTTGCGTTTGTTTGTGAATACGGTCAATTGGGCGGAATATGCATATAAGCCGATTGTTGTCGTGGATGTGGCACGCACGGATAAGAATTTGTATCTCCGTTATTTTGTCAAAGGCTATTCGCTGAAAGCAACTTATGGGCAGGATGGTTCACCGGTATTTAGGGATAGTTGTGTAGAATTTTTTGTACAGCCACCGCGAGGGCCTTATAAATACATGAACTTCGAGTTTAATTGTATTGGGACGTGTGATGCTTCTTACCGTCAATCCCGCGAAGAAAAAACCGGATTGACCCCGCAAGAATATGCTTCCATCCGGCGATATCCTTCTTTTGAGGCCAAGCCATTTGACGAAAAAACCGGTATTTATTCGTGGGAATTAATTGTTGCTATCCCGTTTGAACTTATGGGGATTACTCCTAAAAGATTACCTGAAAAAATACGGGCTAATTTTTATAAGTGTGCAGATGATACCCAATATCCGCATTTTCTGAGTTGGGCTCCGATCGATTTGCCGGAACCTGATTTTCATTGTCCGGATTTCTTCGGTGATCTTTATTTCAGATAAAAAAGCTTGCCGGATCGTCCGGCAAGCTTTTTTGTTCGATTGTTTTCTTTTACGCTTATTTGACTTCCCAAACTTCCCCTTTCATGAGAAAATCGTGTAATTTTCGAGTCGGATTTTTGCTTTGTACATCTTTTATTTGCTGTTCGACACATTGATCGTATACCGGCGCTTCTGCATCGCGAATAACGCCTAATGCAATCGGCAAGCCGTTTTCGTTATTCATCATGGCAAGCATCATATGCAAGGTGTTGTCTTTCGTGTGCGCATCGTGTATCAGCACATCGTCCAGCGTATAGCCATCTTCTCCGATCGTTACCGCTTTTAGTTTTAATCCATCCAAAACGATCCCCTTATTTTCTTCTTTCCCGAAAATCATTTTTTCACCATGGCGAAGAAAAATCGTCCGGTCGGCACGAAAGTCTTTGTCGGTAATATTTTTGTGAATGCCATCATTGAAAATGACACAGTTTACTAATACTTCTACGACAGATGTTCCTTTATGACGGGCAGAATCAGTTAAAACCGATGTTGTGTTTTTTAAGTCTACGTCGATGGCCCGGGCAAAGAAATTTCCTCTTGCTCCAAGTGCTAATTCTGCCGGGATAAAAGGGTCTTCAACGGTTCCGTAGGGCGAACTTTTAGAAACGAATCCACGTTCGGACGTCGGGGAATATTGCCCTTTGGTCAAACCGTAAATACGGTTGTTGAACAATACAATATTGATGTCAACATTCCGGCGTACGGCATGAATAAAATGATTTCCGCCGATGGCTAAACAATCACCGTCTCCTGTGATCAACCATACGCTAAGATCGGAATTGGCGGTTTTGACTCCTGTGGCAATAGCCGCGCCTCGTCCATGAATGGTATGGAATCCATACGTATTCATATAATAAGGAAGACGGGACGAACAACCGATCCCGGAAATTACAGCCATATCTTTGGGATTTATATTTAATTCCGCCATGGCCTTGTGCAGGCAATTCAGTACGGCATGGTCGCCACAACCCGGACACCAACGTACATACTGATCACTTTTATAATCCTTTGCCTGATATTTGATTTCTTGTATTTCCATAATATTAAGCCTCCATTATTTTCGTGAATTCTTCGACTAACCGCGCAACATTGAAGGGTTGCCCTTTTACACGGTTAAATTGATGAGGTGTAAATCCGGGAATTTTTCCGCGCAGATAGTTGGCGAATTGTCCGCTGTTCTGTTCTGCAATAACAACCTTTCTGTATTTTTTGAGAACTTCTTCTGTGTTTTTGGGAAGCGGACTGATGAATTTGAAGTGAGCTAAAGCTGCTTTCTTCCCTTTTTCCTGCAAACCTTCCATGGCTTCGTGTAGGTGTCCGTATGTACCCCCCCATCCTACGATAAGTAAATCGGCATCTTTGTCTCCGGCTATTTCCAGTTCAGGAATATAATTTGCGATCCGGTCGATTTTTGCTTGACGCGTTTCAACCATTTTTTGATGATTTTCCGGATGTGTAGAGATGGCGCTGGTCGTATAATCTTTTTCCAATCCACCAATTCGGTGTTCGAATCCTTTCATGCCCGGGATTGCCCAATAACGAACCAACGACTTTTCATCGCGTCTGTATGCTTTCCAGTCGGCCTCACCTTTATATTCGTTTGCATAGAGCGGTTTTATTTCCGGATATTTCTCCATGTCAGGGATTCTCCATGCGGCCGAACCATTGGCGATAAATCCGTCGGTTAAAAGAATTACCGGAGTCATATGTTCAACAGCCAGTTTGGCCGCCCAAAAGGCTGCGTCGAAGCAGTCGGTCGGGGTTGTTGCTGCGACAACAACAAGCGGACTTTCACCGTTTCGCCCGTACAGAGCCTGCATTAAGTCGGTTTGTTCGCTTTTAGTAGGCATACCGGTAGAAGGCCCTCCGCGTTGTACATCGACAATCACCAAAGGCAGTTCTGCCATCACGGCTAAGCCGATTGCTTCGCTTTTTAAGGCTAATCCTGGTCCGGAGGTTGACGTTGCCGCTAAGTTTCCGGCAAAACTGGCACCGATGGCGGTACAAATACCGGCAATCTCATCTTCCGCTTGAATGGCTTTTATGCCTAATTCTTTTCTTTTGGATAGCTCATGCAAAATATCGGTAGCTGGAGTGATCGGATAACTGCCGAGGAACAGTTTCAGGCCGGCCTTTTCTGCTGCCGCGATCAGTCCGTAAGACGTAGCGGCATTTCCGTTTACATCTATATAAAATCCCGGTTTTGCTTTTTTGCTTTCGATCCGATAGGTCGAAACCGTCGCATGGGTGTTATGTCCGTAATTGTAACCATCTGTAAGTGCTTTGATGTTGGCTTGAGCAATGCTCGGTTTTTTTGAGAATTTGTTTTGAAGCAAATGCATCGCTTCTTCCAAAGGGCGCTCGAAAAGCCAGCAGACAAGTCCGAGGGCGAACATGTTTTTACAACGTGTGGCCGACTTGTTGTCTAATCCAAAATCCTTTAATCCTTCTTTTACCAGAGTTGAGATGGGGACAGCCACCAATTGAATGCTGGTCAGTCCCAATTCGGTGAATGGATTGTCTGTTTCGAATTGTGCTTTCGCCAAATCATTTTTTTGGAAGGAGTCTGTGTCGATAATAATGATCGAATTTGGTTTCAGAATGCTTACATTAACTTTCAGTGCTGCAGGATTCATTGCTACTAATACGTCGGCTTTATCGCCAGGCGTAAAAATTTTTTTAGAACCTAAATGTACTTGAAATCCGGAAACACCACTAAGTGTTCCCTGGGGTGCACGAATTTCTGCCGGATAATCCGGAAATGTTGATATTTCATTTCCAAAGATCGCCGACAAAGTTGAAAAAATTGTTCCGGTCAGCTGCATCCCGTCTCCCGAATCACCCGAGAAACGCACGACTACTTTGTCCAAAGTCGTGATTTTTGTTTGTTCTGCCATAGATTAATTTTTTAGCGTTTGTCTCTTGGTTTTTTATTGTATAAATTCTTGCAAAGTAAATAATAAACTTTTCGAACACAAAACAATTGTCATTCAAAACGCGGATAAATAAATATCCAGATTATTCGATAACAAATTAAAATGATTCGATACATAATTGTTTACGGGTTTTCCCCCATACATATAAATACCTGAACGGAAACAGATATCTGCTTTTATGGCTGTTTGTATGGTTCCCATATCTCCCAGCAGGAAAATAAGTGGGCTGATTATATTGCTGAAGGCCATAGAGGTCGTACGGGCAACATAATTACTGATGTTCGGTTTACAATAATGAAGAATTCCGTATTGTTCGAAGATTTCCGGATCTGAGGAGGATAGACAACAGGTGGTTTCGAAACACCCACCCTGATTCATCCTCAAATCGATGACCAATGCCCCTTTTTTCATTATCTGGATTAATTCTTCGGCAATGACGTACCGGCGGCGTAAATTGATATAACGCATGGCTCCAACCACTACATCTGCACTGGCGAAAGCGTTACGAAGTACATTCGGATGAAAGTTGGATGTAAAAACGCCTTGTCCCAACACTTGCTGGATTTGTCTCAGTTTATTGATATCGTCATCGAAAACTTTTACTGATGCGCCAAGGGCCAAAGCCGCGCGGGCAGCTACAGTTCCTGCGTTTCCAGCACCAATGATAATCACTTCTGTCGGTGGAACTCCGGGAATGCCTCCGAGCAAAATCCCTTTTCCCCCGCGGGTGTTGCTTAATAGTTCGGCTGCGATCATCACCGATGAAGTGCCTTCTATTTCAGACATAATGTTTAAAATCGGCGAACGATTGTTTTCGTCTGAGATCAATTCGTATGCAAAAGCATTGATTCGTTTTTGCATCATTCCTTCGTACGATTCAGGGGCAAAACGATTTAATTGAACCATAGAAAATAAAGTAGATCGTGGTTTCATTAAAGCAACTTCCTGCGGTAATGGAGGTAAAATTTTCAAGATATAATCGGACTGATACACTTCCATGGGTGTTGAGACAATTTCAGCACCCGCCTCCGAAAAGTGGTTGTCGGAATAATTAATTCCCAAGCCGGCATTTGTTTCCACCAATACGCGATGACCGGCTTCAACGATCATACCAATTGCTTCGGGAGTTAATGCTAAACGCTTTTCTTCCGCGTCAAGTTCTTTGGGAATACCGATCAACAAACGGTTGCTTACTCTTCTTAATTCATCCAGCAATTCCTGCGGAATGTATGCTCCCTGTGTTTGTCCCTGGCTTAATTTCATTATTCACTTAAAATACGTTCCAATGCGATTGTAATCGTTTGCACATCGGATTCGGTTAACATTTTCTCGGCGTCAAAAATAAGAGACGCTTGTTCGTAATAAAGTCTCCTTTTTTGCATGTTTTCTTCAATAAACCGGAAGAGGGATTTGTCTGACCGGTTTTGCAATACCGGGCGACTTTGCTTGCAAATTTCCAATCGCTTGGCTAATTCTTCTATCGAGACTTTCAGATAAACTGTTGTTCCGACCGTATTCATAAACGCCATATTATCGAAGAAACAAGGGCATCCGCCTCCGGTTGAAACCAATACATCTTCGAAATCGGCTACTTCATGGAGCATTTTTTTTTCGATTTCACGAAAAATATCTTCGCCTTTTTCTACAAAAAGTTCACGTACGGTTTTATAATAGCGGTTTTCGATATGGGAATCGAGGTCAATGAAAGAAAGTCCCATCTGCGAAGCTAAACGTTTCCCCACAGTTGTCTTTCCTGCCCCCATATAACCGATCAAAAAAATACGTTTCATTGTATTAAAAACGAATGTTTTCGCAAAGGTATGTTTTTTCGTGTAATGAATTCTTTATTATTGAGATAAATTTATTTTTTGGAAGTTACACGGTTATAGAAGTAAAGGGCTAAAGCCGCTAAAAGGCCGATGCCGAGAAGGACTATCCAAAGCCGGGATGGATGATAGATATCCCAAAGTAGATTGGTTAATTCCTGTGGAGTCAGGTTAACCTGGCGGGCGACTTCTTCGAAGTACGCGTTGGTGGATAATCCGTCTTGTATTTGTAGTCCTTTTTGTGTGGCGAAGTCGCGTACGATCATGACTTTGTCGGACATGTTCTGGTAAACGCTTCCGGAAATAAAGCCTGCGAAGAAATTACCCAGACACACGGGGATGAATGAATAACCCATATATAACGCTTTTTTATCGGCTGGAGCGATACGTCCGATGTATTCTGTAATTTTGGGTGAACTGGCCATTTCACCCAAAGCAAAGATCAAGATCGCGACGATCGTGAACAATACATTTTGCGAAGCGAAAGTTAAAGCCATTCCGAACGAACAAACGACGATTCCCGAAATCATTGAGTTTAGCGGTTTCATCTTCATAACAATGCTTGAAACGACAATCTGCAATAAAATAATGTACATGGCATCTAAATTCGTTACGAATTCGGCGTCCATTACACCGGGAGCCGGACTATAGTTCGCACTGAAGAAAGGAAGATATTTGCTGAAGAAATGATAAAGCGCGGATGTATCGACCCATTGTGTGATAAAGACCGGCAATGTAAAAAATAACTGGTGGTACATTGTCCAGAAACCGGCAATGATAATTAGAAAAACTAAGAATTTCGTGTCTTTGACGATGCTTCCCATGTTGCGGAAGATCGTTCCGAAGGTTTGCAACAGATTTTCTTTATTTTTATTTTTTTCTCTTCCCGGTTCTTTATAAAAGAAGAGCATGATAAAGTTCAATGCGATAATTCCGGCAGAAACATAAAAAATAAGATAAGATGATTCTTTAAAGAGCAAAGTGACCATTGGGCCGATAAACGCGCCGATATTGACCATCATATAAAAAAGACCGAAGCCGATGGACGAGGTCTCTTCGGTGGTTGTTTTGGCTACTGTAGCGGAAATAATCGGTTTAAATAAAGCCGCCCCTAACGCCAGATAAAGATACATCAGGAAAACAGCAATATAAGATTTAAACAGTGGAAGCAGGATAAAAGCAGAGGTGTAAATGCAAAATGCCAGGAAAAGCACTTTTTTGTATCCGTATTTATCGGCAATTGCACCGGTTAGTACTGGTAGAAAATACAGGATTCCGGTTCCGATTCCCATTAACAGTCCCTTCTGACTCTGGGAAAATTCTAATCCGCCCATATCGGACGATCCGGTTAAATAGTTAGCAAACAACATAAAAAAGCCGTACCAGGCCCACCGTTCGAATAACTCGATAACATTTGCCGCCCAAAATGTTCGCGGAAACTTATTGAAAATACCCATTATTTGTAGATTTATTATTTATTTCAACAAAAATAAATTAAAAAGGCAGGGTAAACAATCAAAAAGATACAAAAGAATAAAAAATCACCTTTGTACTGCGATTTCGTTACAAAGGTGATTCTTTTTTTTTTACGTCTTTTTGAATCCGTTTTTTTCTATTGCGGAATGCTTTCGCCGGTATTGCTATTGCCTCCGCTTTTAACATCGTCGTTACTGATCCCGCGGCGTACTTTTTTGATGGCTTGATTCAGACTTCCAAAGCGGTAAGAAACAGAGATTTGAAATTCACGTGTAGACCAATAATTCACGCTTTTTGTGAAAAAATCCGTTTCGTTTGTCGTATTCTCCATTTTCATTCGTTTCATGAAAGGGCTGTTCAACGATGCTGAAACGGTTAGTTTCTTTTTCAAGAAATCCTTGTTAAGTGAAATTCCGTGAAAATTGAATGCCGAATTTTTGCTTTGCAACATAATACGTTGTGAACCGTAGCCTCCGTACAGGTTGATCCGAAAATCTTTTGGTAAATTGATTTGGGCGCCCCCGAAGAAACGTCCTTGGAACCCGTCGTTCGATCGGTCTAATGTCTCACTTTTGATTGAAACATAACCGATACTTCCGTTGGCATATAAACGGAACACGGGATTCGGACTCCAGTTTACGTAGGTGAACAAGTTTGTTTCTCTCGATTTACCCAAGTTCCCATAAGTTGTATTCTGAACGCCGTCTGTATCCACAAAACTATATTGTTCGATGGAATTATTATTGAACGAGTAACTTAAACTGGCATTCACATTCAATTTTTGGGTAAAGAAACTGTAATTTAGATTCAGATTATGTACTTTTTCTGTTTCCAGATCGGGATTCCCGTAGCTGATGCTCTGGGGATTGGTGTTGTTAACATAGGGATTCAAATACCAGATATTGGGACGTTGTATACGTAAATTATAGCCAAAACGGATTTGTTGACTCATGCTCAACATATACGATATGGTTGCGTTGGGCACAAAGTCGAACAGATTCTTGTCGAAGTTCATGTCCGCTTTGTTTTTATATTCTACATTTAACTTCGTTCCTTCGGCGCGGACACCGGTTTTGAATCCGAATTTCCCGGCCTTTAGTGCATATCCGCCGTACGCAGAATAGATATGCTGTGTGTGATTGAAGCGGTCGTTTGTTCCTTGTGGCAAAGGATTCCATTCCGTTTCACCGCCTTCTTTTGTAAAGCTGTCTGTGTTACTGTTGTTTTGCCGAAAGATATATTTTACGCCGGTTTCAATCGTGTGATTTTTATTAATTGGAGTCGTATAATCAATCTGCCCGGTATGTTCGTTGGTATAAGCTTCATTTTCCTGGAGCATATTGTTGGTTAAACCTTCATTGCTCCCGAGCAGATATTTCATGTATCGCGTATAGTCGTTGTCGTTGGGTGTGTTGCTGAATTTATACGAAAGGGTAAGAAGTTCGTCTTTCTTTTTGGTGGAGTGTTGATAATCAAGACTTAAATCCGTCGATCCGAAAGTTGTTTTGGAATTTGTATTCAGCAAATATTGTTCAATGATATTCTTTTCTGCATCACTTGTGGTTTGATCGGATTCCACTTTGTTTTTACTTGAACCGCTGAAGCGGTTAACACTAAGGCTTAACAGGTTTAATGTGTCGATTTCATAACTGAGTTCTAAGTTTCCATATACGAACGGGCCCTTATCTTTGTTTCGTCCTTTTTGTTCGATGAAATGTGTGGTGGTGTTCTTGTAATTTTCCCGGGAATAACAATAATCGTTCCACGGCGAATCCTGCTCATTATAGTTGGCTGTTCCTGTGATTCCGAATTTTCCGGCTTTTGCGCTAAGGTAGGCACCTCCACCATAACGGCCCAAAGTACCGGCATTAGCCCGTATGCTACCCGTATAGCCTTCCAATGCACTGCGGTTGGTGATAATATTGATAATTCCGCCGACACCTTCTGCGTCATATTTTGCTCCCGGATCGGTGATGACTTCAATATTTTTTACCGAATTTGCCGGCATACTTTTCAGTACTTCCGACGGATTATTGCTTAGTAAGTTGGAGGGTTTACCATTCATGTAAATCTTGAAATTGGACGAACCTTTTAACTCGATCTTGTCTTCCCCGTCTACCGTCACCATTGGGACTTTCCGCAACATATCGAGCGTGTTGCTGGTGACCGATTCCGGATCATCTTCCAAGCTGTATGTCAGTTTGTCTATTTCCATTTTAACTAACGGCTTTTGGGCGGTGACGATTACGTTTCCGATTTGTTGAGTTTGTTCCTGCAGGAACAGTTTCCCAAGGTTGATCGTCTTTTCACCATCTTTCAGCGTAAATGTTTTTATGCCAGGAGCTTTTCCGATGGATTGCATAGTCATTATATACGTGCCGGCCAAAGCCAAAGGCGTTTCGAATTTACCGTCGATATCGCAAGCCAGCAGCTTTACCGGTTTTTTCGGATTGGAAGTCAAAGCAATACTTAGCGTGGCATAAGGTACGGTTTCGCTTGTTAACGAATCTACTACTTGTCCTTTGATGATCATAAAGGAACTGGTTTTGTCTGATTGTGCGTACAGCGAAAGTACAGAAAACAATAACAGAACGAATAGGCAAGATGCTTTTCTCATTGGTTTATGAATAAAATTGGTTTATTAAACACTCTGATATGAGAGCGGCAAATTTAATAGAAAATCAACATCTACGATTTTTTCGTAAGCTAAAGATCGCTAAAAAATGTATTTTGGTGTTTTAAGCTAAAGTTTTTGAAAATTAACCATTCCATTAATTGATAGACTTTTTGTATGTTTGTTTTGATATGCTAATTAAAAATCAATTTGTATGAATAAATTTTTCGTATTCGTATCGTTTTTGTTAATCGGTCTTTTGGTAAATGCGCAAAAACCGAAAGATTTGAAATTGAATGCTCCGGATAAAACGGGAGGAAAGCCGATCATGGAAGCTTTGGCTGTACGGCATTCCGATCGTGAGTTCGACGCCAAAGAATTGAGTTTACAGGATATTTCCGACTTGTTATGGGCTGCCAATGGGATTAACCGTCCGGAGGGAAAACGTACGGCTCCTTCGGCGATGAACAAACAGGATGTGGAAATTTATGTTCTGATGAAGGACGGTGTTTACCTTTACGATGCATTGTCTCATTCATTGAACGGTATTGTGTCGGGCGATCACCGTTCTTTGATTAATCCGCGTGCCCAATCGACTTCGGCAACACCTCCCGTAGGATTAGTTCTGGTTTCCGATTTGTCTAAATTCGGATCGAATGTAGGCGACCGGGCGTTTCAAATGGGAGCGCTCGATGCCGGTATTGTTTCTCAGAACATCAATTTATTTTGTGCGGGTAAAGGTTTTTCTACCGTTCCTCGTATGTCCATGGATAACGAGGGATTGAAGAAACTTTTAAATTTAAAGGATGCACAGATTCCGATGTTGAATAATCCGGTAGGATACCCTAAAAAAAACTAACTTCATCGATATAAGGCAAACAGGTTTTCTTGATCTGCCTTATATTGTTAACTTTGCAGGTCAAAGGCAAGCTGAATGGATGATGATTTTGATATAAGAGAGCCGAAAGCGGTGGAAAGTGAACGAGAGTATGAAAATGCACTCCGTCCGCTTTCATTTCATGATTTCAGTGGACAGGCAAAGGTGGTGGAAAACCTGAAAGTATTTGTCATGGCTGCTCGCATGCGTAAGGAAGCTCTAGATCATGTTTTGTTACATGGACCACCCGGGCTGGGAAAAACGACCTTGTCTAATATCATTGCGAACGAATTAGGTGTAGGTTTTAAAGTCACTTCCGGGCCTGTGCTTGATAAACCGGGCGATTTAGCGGGGGTTTTGACTTCGTTGGAGGAGAATGACGTCCTGTTTATTGATGAAATACATCGCTTGAGCCCGGTTGTTGAGGAATATCTTTATTCTGCTATGGAAGATTACCGTATCGATATTATGATCGATAAAGGGCCGAGCGCACGTTCCATACAGATCGACCTTTCTCCTTTTACGCTTGTGGGAGCGACGACTCGAAGCGGATTATTGACGAGTCCTTTGCGTGCGCGTTTCGGCATCAATATGCATTTGGAATATTATGATGTGGAGACATTGACGAAGATTGTGCTTCGTAGTGCGGCCATTTTAAATGTACGTTGCGAGTTGAACGCCGCCAAAGAAATTGCTTCACGTAGCCGAGGTACGCCCCGTATTGCGAACGCTTTGCTCCGGCGGGTGCGTGATTTCGCGCAGGTCAAAGGTAACGGGAATATCGACAAGGCGATCGCTTGTTTCGCGCTGGAGGCACTGAATATAGACCGTTATGGATTAGACCAAATAGATAACAAACTATTGACGACGATTATTGATAAATTCGGCGGTGGCCCGGTTGGTTTGACGACGATTGCGACGGCTCTTGGCGAAGATCCGGGAACTTTGGAAGAAGTGTACGAACCGTTCCTGATTAAGGAAGGCTTCGTTAAGCGCACGCCGAGAGGGAGAGAAGCAACGGATCTTGCCTATACCCATTTGGGGCGTAAACGGCAGAGTGAGCAAGGTTTTTTATTCGATTAGTATGGCAGGAGGAATAAAGCGGCTCGCAAAAGAGACCGCCGTATACGGGTTGAGTAGTATTATCGGGCGGTTTTTAAACTGGTTATTGATTCCTATGTATGTCCGTGTATTGGCTGATCCCGGCGAATACGGGATTGTGTCGAATCTTTATGGTTGGTCTGCTTTGTTGCTTGTCTTGCTTACATATGGCATGGAAACCGGCTTTTTCCGGTTTATGAATAAAGAAGAAGAAAACCCTGCCCAAGTATATGCTTCTACGTTGTTTAGCCTTTCGATCACTTCTCTGTTCTTTTTTATTGCTGCCTATGCTTTTCAAAATCCGGTCAGTGTTCTGTTAGGTTATGTCGAAACGCCCGAATACCTTACGATGTTGGCTGCTGTTCTGGCGTTAGATGCCGTTTGCAGTATCCCCTTTGCCTATTTGCGTTATCAAAAACGTCCTTTTCGTTTCGCAGGATTGAAGCTTTTTAATATTTTTCTGAATATATTCCTAAACATCTTTTTCTTGATTGTTTGTCCGTGGCTTATGCAGCATGCGCCGGCGACGGTGAGCTGGTTTTATATCTCCGGATATGGTGTGGGGTATATTTTTGTTTCCAATGTAATCACGTCTCTGTTTACGTTTTTTTTGTTATTGCCCGATATGAAGCCGTGTATGGGAAGATCGCTGGACTTGTCTTTGTTGAAACGGATGTATCGTTATTCACTCCCGATCCTGATACTTGGTTTGGCGGGCATATTGAATCAGTCGGTCGACAAGATTCTATTTCCGTTTCTTTTTGACGACAGGGATTATGCGAATGAACAATTGGGTATTTATAGTGCCTGTTTTAAAATAGCGGTGGTGATGGTGATGTTTATACAAGCATTCCGTTACGCTTACGAACCATTTATCTTTGCCAAAAATAAAAGTGAAGATAATCGGAAGGCCTATTCCGAGGCTATGAAATATTTTATCATTTTTGCCTTGTTGATCTTTCTTTGCGTGATGTTCTACTTAGACATTATTAAATATATTGTTGTGCCGGAATACTATCCGGGATTGAAAGTGGTACCGATCGTTATGCTCGGAGAGTTTTTTTTCGGAATTTACTTTAACCTTTCGTTGTGGTATAAATTAACCGACCAGACTCAGTGGGGCGCCTATTTCTCCATTTTGGGATGTATTATTACCGTTTCGATCATTCTTGTTTTCGTTCCCATCTATGGATTCATGGCTTGCGCGTGGGCCTCGTTTGTATGTAATCTGGTGATGATGTTGTTGTCTTATTTTATAGGTCAAAAGAAGTATCCGGTAAGATACGATTTGAAATCGGCTGCCATTTACGGTCTTGTAGCTGTCGCGGTTTATGCAGCGGGAATGTGGCCGGATATCGATTCGGAAACCCTTCGTTTAGCTTATCGGACAGTTTTGTTGGGCTTATTTGTTTTACTTATTATAAAGAGAGATTTACCATTGAAAGAAATTCCCTTTTTAAATCGGTTTATTAAATAGAAACTAATTAATTTATCAATAAAAATAAAAGAAAGTTTATGAAGAAGTTGTGGGCGGTGTTATTCCTGCTGATAGGTGTTGGTCAGATATATGCTGATGAGGGTATGTGGGTCATAAAAGAGTTGAATAAGCAGAATTTGGAGAGGATGAAAGAACTGGGATTTAATCCTTCGTACGAACAGTTATATAGCGAGACCGATCCCTGTCTGACGAATTCAGTGGTGATCTTTGGTGGTGGTTGTACGGGAATTACCGTATCGAAGGAAGGGCTTGTTTTTACAAACCATCATTGTGGTTTCGGAGCGATCCAACAATTAAGCAGTATTGATCATGATTATTTGAAAGACGGATTTGTTTCTCAGTCAAAAACCGACGAATTGCCTGTTCCGGGTCTGTCTGTGCGTTATTTGCGCGAGACGGTGGATGTATCTGACCGGATCCTGGCTCAGATATCTTCGATCGAACAAGAATATTTGCGGTTGGCCGCTGCGGATTCGATCGGAAAAGCGATTTGCGATTCTATCGGCGAGAACGAATTTTTAGCAGCAGATGTAGTCCCTTTTTATAATAATAATAAGTATTTTTTGGTGGTTTATGATGTGTTTCGCGACGTGCGCATGGTGTTTGCCCCTCCCAGTTCGGTCGGTAAATTCGGCGGTGATACGGACAATTGGATGTGGCCGCGCCACACGGGCGATTTTTCTGTTTTTCGCGTTTATGCCAATGCCGAAAACAAACCGGCGGAATACGAATCGAGCAACCAACCGTATGTGCCGAGATATGTAGCCGAAGTTTCTCTGGCCGGTTATGTGGATAAAGATTATGCCATGACGATTGGATTTCCCGGAAGTACAGACCGTTATCTTTGTTCTTGGGGCGTAAAACAAAGGATTGAAAACAGTAATATTCCCCGTATCCGAGTGCGTGAAGTGAAACAGGCGATCTGGAAAGAAGCGATGAACGCCAGTGATGCTGTTCGTATCAAATACGCTTCGAAATATGCGGGTAGTTCGAATTATTGGAAGAACTCAATCGGAATGAATCGTGGTTTGGAAAATCTAAATGTTATTGAACGTAAACAGCAAGAAGAAGCGGCTTTTATAAAATGGGCAAACGAAATGCCGGAACGAAAAGCGAAATACGGTGATGTGATGAATTTTTTGGAAAAGGGGTATACTTCGACGAATGAGTATCGTGAAGTGTATACTTATTTGTCGGAAGCGTTTATGAGCGGTACAGAGATCGTTCGTTTGGCGCGGATGATACAAGGATTTGACCAAAAGGGCTCTACACCGGAAGAATTGGATGTGTTTTTGACGGATCGGGTTAGAAGTTTCTTTAAAGATTATGAAGCCGGACTTGATCAAAAAGTGTTGGCAGCCATGATGCAAGTAGTCAAGGAGAATGTTCCACCACGTTTTCTTCCGGATGTTTTCCCGAAAATTGACAAGAAATATAAAGGTAACTATGTAAAATATGCCGCGGATGTGTTTAAAAAAAGCAAGTTGACAACGTATGAAGGCGTAAAGGAACTTATGAGCAGTCCGAAGAAATACGCGAAACTGAAAAACGATCCGGCGGCTGAATTAAGTCTTTCCACCATGATCATGCTTTTCGAAATGCAGCAATTTATAGGGGAATCTCAATATGATATAGATAAAGGGGAACGGCTCTATTTTGCCGGACTGAAAGAGATGAATCCTGAGAAAGCACTATCCTCGGATGCCAATTTCACCATGCGTCTAAGTTACGGCTCGATAGGCGGATACCATCCTTATGATGCTGCTTGGTATGATTATTTCTCTACCGACAAAGGTGTCTTGGAAAAAGAAGATCCAAATAGTGACGAATTTTGGGTACAGAAAGAGATTCTCGATCTGATCCGTTCGAAAGAGTTCGGACAATATGGCAATGGAAACGGAACGATGAACCTTTGCTTCCTTTCAAACAACGATATTACCGGTGGAAATTCCGGAAGTCCCGTGTTCGATAAGAACGCGCGCCTGATAGGTTTGGCTTTTGACGGAAACTGGGAAGCAATGAGCGGCGATATCGCCTTCGAGCCAGATTTGCAACGTTGCATCGCGGTGGATATCCGTTACGTGTTGTTTATGATTGACAAATGGGGGAAATGTCCTCGCTTAATTAAGGAGCTGACTTTGGTGAAATAGCACCGGTCAAGTTTCTTACGGAAGTTATACAGTAGTCCATAACTACTACTTTGCCCAAATTTTGTGCGGAGTTTTTTAACGTAATCACCATCTAATAGGAAAAATAAAACAGCCTCAATAAACATATTTTGAGTTTATTGAGGCTGTTTTATTGCAGGTAATAGACACATCTTAGAACTTATTACTTGCAGTGAAAGTTTATTCGATAATAGATTTTTTTATCGGTTTTTTTTGTCTGTCGTTCTTTTTCGCCAAGGCTTTTCGCTATTCCGTTCACGAAAACCAGAGCGGTCGTTTTTGCGGAAATTATCACGTTTGCTTCCTTTGAATTCTCCACGATCTTTTCCTCCGAAGTTACCGCGGTCTTTTCTATCTTGAGCGAATTCCACAGATATTCGACGACCTTCAATTTCGAATCCGTTCATCTTATTCATGACTCGTTTGGCCTCGTTTTCTTCTATTTCAAAGAAAGAAAAGCTATCACGAAGGTCAATTCTTCCCACCCTTACACGTCCCGAAACACATTTGTTGATTAATTCGATCAGTTGGTTCGGGAATAGCCCGTCGGCCTTTCCGAAGTTGATAAAGAAACGGGTATATCCGGTTTCCGAACTTTCATTCCGACGTCCGTTCGCATTCTTTCTGGAACCCTGTTCCTCTCTTCGATTGCTTCTCTCGTCAACGATTTGAAGGTCGTCCGCATCTTTATAATAATCGATCATCCGGTTGAATTCGAGCGAAATGACCCGTTTTAAAATATCTTCTTTTTCCAGCCATTCGAGTTTACGGAAGATCGCCGGCATCAAGGATTCTATCTCTTCCTCGTTTACTTTTACTTTTTCGATTTTGTCGACCAGATTAAACAATTGTTTTTCACAAATTGCCTTTCCGCTCGGCATTTCTCCTTTTTCGAACGTTTTATTGATGATTCGTTCTATTTCGCGTATTTTCCCTTTTTCCCTGACGTGACAAATAGAGATGGATATCCCCGTTTTTCCCGCCCGCCCGGTACGTCCGCTACGGTGCGTATACGATTCAACGTCGTCCGGTAGTCCGTAATTAATAACGTGGGTTAAATCTTCCACATCCAATCCGCGTGCCGCAACGTCTGTCGCTACCAAAAGCTGTAGGTTCTTGATTCGGAATTTTTGCATCACATAATCCCGCTGTGCTTGACTTAATTCGCCATGCAAAGAGTCTGCGTTATAACCATCCTGTATCAGTTTATCTGCAATTTCCTGTGTTTCTTTCCGGGTACGGCAAAAGATGATGCCATAAATATTGGGATAATAATCCGCGATTCGTTTCAATGCCAGATATTTATCTTTAGCTTGTACCATATAGTAAAGGTGGCGGATATTTTTGTTTCCCTCGTTCTTTTTTCCAATGATAATCTCTTTTGGATTTTTCATGTACTTGCGCGTGATCGAAGCGATTCCTTGCGGCATGGTGGCCGAGAATAAAAGCATATTCCGAGTTTCCGGTACATCGGCCAGAATTGCATTGATGCTGTCAGAAAATCCCATGTTCAGCATTTCGTCGGCCTCGTCCAGAATAACATTTCGGACAGCACCTAAATTGACCGTATTGCGGTTCATTAAATCAAGTAATCTTCCTGGGGTAGCGACGACAATATGAACACCTTTTTTCAACATCCGGATTTGGCTGTCGATACTAGACCCCCCGTAAACCGGAAGGACTTTCAAATTATCAATATATTTGGAATATTCGCAAAGGTCGTCCGCGATTTGCAGACATAATTCACGTGTCGGGCACAAGACAAGTGCCTGAGGTTGATATTTAGAGACATCCGTCTTTTGTAATATGGGAAGTCCATATGCAGCTGTTTTACCGGTTCCGGTTTGTGCCAAGGCAATTACGTCGTTATCTTCTCCCAGTAAGAAAGGAATCACTTCTTCCTGTACCGGCATGGGTGATTCAAAACCCATTTCCTGGATTGCTTTCAATATAGACGAAGCAACCCCTAATTCTTCAAATGTTTTCAAAGTGCGAAGTTATATATGTATATAAAAAATATGGCGCAAAGTTACGTAATTAATTCGGATTCATATTAATAAAGTAAGATTTCTTTTAGTTTCGCTTGTTCTTTTTCCGTCAGACCCATTTCTTTTTGAAAATATTTTTGGTATGTTCCGTAATCTTTCTTTATCGTACGGAGGGCAATGTCGATGTAATTTTCGTTTGCTGTCAATAACAAAGTGATGGTTTCCTGTTCTTCCGTATTTAAGCCTTTCACCAAATCTTCAAACTTTTTCAAATTCAAAAAATCATTTGTTATCAGATAATCCTGAGTGATTACCGATTCCGGGACATCCAGTGCGAGCAATACTAATGCAGCAAAAAAACCGGTTCTGTCTTTTCCCAGCGAACAGTTGAATAATACCGGATAATTATTCTCATCCAATAAAATGCGTAAAGCTTTTGCGAACTGTTTTCCTTGTTGTTTCACAAAACCAATATATGTGTCCTGCATAAAGATTAGGGCATCCCCTTTTCGTAAACGTCCTTCACGAATTTTCTCGAAAAAAAGATTCGTATCTCCTAAAGATATCGGAGCAGTAATAATTTTTGCTTTCGGATAACGGATGGGCGCTTTTTCAGTTTCGTGGAGCGTCCGGAAATCAATAATGGTTTTAATTTCCAGATTATTCAGCCGCAAAGCATCCCATTCGTTTAAAGAAGAGAGTTCACCGGATCGAAACAGTTTTCCCCAACGGATGTTTTTTTGATCTTTTGTTTGGTATCCACCCATGTCACGAAAATTCTGTACGTTATCCATGGTTACCGAACGGGAACTTATTTTTTTATAAAAATGATCGTTAAATGAAAGTAAGAAATACTTACGCGTGATATTGTCGTTCGTGATATATGTCATTTTACCATCTGAGATGCTGGCCAATGAAGAGGGCTCGTTTTTGGGAAAATGATCCGGATCGTCCGACACATAGACCTTTACTATTCCGTTTATTTGAGGAACAGTTTCCCATTTAAGAATATAATTGCCTATATCATCCCGTTCGCAGACCACACTTATATCAGGAGAGGGCGAAACGCACCCCGATAAAATCATAGTGAAGACGAATAGAGAGAAAAACTTGTTAAACATTTCTACTTCTTCTGAGTTTTCATATCAAAAATAAGAAAAAGCAGTTATATTTCCAATAAATAGAAGAAAGGATTACAAGAAAATGAATTTTTCCGCGAATTCTTTAGAAATATAATTGTCATAGCTTTTACATGCTTCGGAAGCAAAGAGGATACCGCATCCGATAACTTTTTCCCAAGTTTCTTTATTCTCAGTTTTTAAATCTTCGTATCGAACATTGTATTTCAATAAACCATAAAGAATTCCGGCGTTGAAATTGTCTCCTGCTCCGATTGTACTGACTGGGGTAATTGGAGGAACCGCAAATGTTTCATGTTTCGAACCAGAAAAGAAATGAATCTCTTCAGCACCATGTGTTGTGATGAAATGTTCGCAATAAAATTGGATGTTGTCTTTATAAATTTTTTCCACGTCCGTTTTCCCGAACAGATTAAGCAAATCTTCGTCCGAACCTCTGACAATATTAGCGTACTCCAAATTGTCTAAAACCATCGGCATTAAGCGGATTGCTTCGTGTGCGTGTGCCTTTCTGAAATTTAAGTCGTAATAAATAATGGCTTTTCGCTCCTGCGCATATTGTAAAAATTCCAACATTCGTTCTCTTAATACCGGATTAAGCGCATAATATGAACCAAAAATAAAGATATCGTCTTCATTAATTCGAGGAAGCGGAACTTCTAATCGTTGTTTAGGGTAATCTTTATAAAAAATATAACTTGCGTCATTATTCTCGTCCAGAAAAGCCAGCGAAACCGGACTTTTTCCATCCGGAAACCGATCGATAAAATCCGTTGAAAGGTTATTTTCCTTCATGAAATTTTGAATGATATTGCCTACCCGGTCGTTCCCAACTTCGCTGATAAAAGAAATATTTATTCCCAGTCTGCCTAAAGAAACCAATCCGTTAAATACGGATCCTCCCGGAACGGCTTTATGGGGTTCTCCATTTTTGAATATGATATCCAGGATCGTTTCTCCTATACCTATTACTTTCCTCATCTTATTGATGATTTGTCTTTATTGCAGTGCTCACGACTTTTTGTTCCTAAGTAACCGCCATGATGGCGTTTTGCGTAATCGTCATATCCGAACTGAATTCGTTTCATGGTGCTGACCACCAATAAATCTCCGATAACCGTCATTACGGTTGTGGAGGTCGTTGGCGTTAAGCCCAGCGGACAAACTTCTTTCGGTGCTCCCGTGAGTAGGCAGACATCAGCATTTTGCGCCAACTCGCTATCCGGATTGCTGGTGATAACGATAAATTTCATATCCGGTGTTAAGCCAAGTGTCAACTCTACCAGTTCGATCAATTCTCGTGTTTTTCCCGAGTTGGAAATTAACAACATCAGGTCGTTTTTCCGGACGATACCCAGGTCGCCATGTTGAGCTTCGCTGGGGTGAAGAAAAAAGGCAGGGGTTCCCGTCGAACTGAAAGTGGTGGCAATATTCATGGCGATCTGTCCGGCTTTTCCCATTCCACTAGTGATCAGATTGCCTCCCAGCGAATGTACCTGATGAACGATCATATCCACTGCTTTTTCGTAGTCGGACGTGATTGGAATATTCAATACGGCTTCTGCTTCCTGTTTCAGGATAAGCTCGATTTCTTTATTCATATTTATTCTTAATTATAAAGAGGCATTGTTCAAATGCCGACGTGCAAAATTATTTAAATTAATCAGATTCTGGACTTCTCTTTCGTTAGTTTTGTGAAAGGTTCTGCTTAAGTTGACGAGAGAAGTCCCGCTATTCCGCAGAAAAGCAAGGCTAATCCGAGTAAAGCATAAAACAGGCGGGCTCCGCTTCTACCAAACCATTTAATAAAAAGGGAAGCGCCTTGCGTGTTAAAATACCAGTCGAAATTAAAAATAGCGGCAATTAGAGAAAAAGTACCTAATAATAAGAATATAAAGAATATGAGTGTTTCCTGTATGTTCATACGGCTTTTGTTTTCTTATTTTATTTCCACCATACGGGTATTGTCCGGCTTTTCCCTGATAAAAACGTCGACGACATCTTCGGGTAACAGTTCTTCTATTTTTTCCGGCCATTCGATAAAACAGAGAGCCCCGCTATAAAAATAATCCGAAGTTCCTATTTCTTCCGCCTCCTTTGGTTTGTTGATGCGATAAAAATCGAAATGATAAATTAATTCACCTGTTTTTTCGCTTCGATATTCATTAATGATCGCAAATGTGGGACTGTTGATGACATCTTCTACGCCGAGTTCTTCGCAAATCGCTTTAATAAAAGTTGTTTTTCCCGCTCCCATGGTGCCGCGGAAAGCAAAGACGGTTCGGTCGTCCATTAACGCAATGAATTGGCGGGCAGCTTCGTGGATCGACTCCAAATGATCGATGTGTATTGTTTTTGTCATATTGATATCGTTTAATTTTTTTGTTATTTAGGGGACAAGGTAATAAATGGAATCATCATTTCTTCCATGGAAATTCCGCCATGCTGAAACGTGTTTTTATAATATGACACATAATAGTTGTAATTGTTTGGATATGCAAGGAACGATTCGTTTAACGCAAAAATATACTTACTGCTAAGATTAGGTGAAGGCAGTCCTATTTCCTGCGGATTACGTACGTCGAATACCTCTTTAGGATTATAATTCAAGTTTTTTCCGACTTTATATCTCAGATTGGTGTTTGTGTTTTTATCCCCGATTACCTTCAACGGATCGGTTACCCGTATAGTTCCGTGGTCCGTGGTAAGAATAACTTTGTAGCCTTTGTCCGCAATTCGGCGGAACAAGTCCAATGTGGTCGAATGCTGAAACCATGAACGCGTCAGACTGCGGTAAGCCGCTTCGCTCTGTGCCAGTTCACGGATCATTTTCATTTCCGTACGTGCGTGCGAAAGCATATCGATAAAATTAAGTACGACGACATTTAATTGATTATGCCCGAAGGAAGCGATATTGGACAACAATTTTTCTCCGTTGGCAGAGTCATTTATCTTATTATAAGAAAAAGTATATTTTTTCCGGAAGCGTTCAATTTGTGTTTGGATCAGAGGCGACTCATTCAGGTTCTTCCCCTCTTCACTTTCTTCATCCACCCAAAGTTCGGGAAACATTTTTTCGATTTGAAGCGGCATTAATCCGGAAAAAATGGCATTACGTGCATATTGTGTTGCCGTTGGCAATATACTGAAATAAAGACTTTCATCGAACGAAAACGTATCAGACAGCAAATCTTTGACTATGCGCCATTGATCCAGTCTGAAATTATCGATCAAAATAAAAAAAACTTTCTCGCCTTCGTCCAGCATTGGAAATACCTTTTTCTTAAATAAATCTGGACTCATTAACGGACGTTCGTCCGGCCTTTTTATCCAATTCGTATAATTTGTTTTGATAAACTTTCCGAAAGCATGATTTGCTTCTTTTTTTTGCATGTATAACATATCGCCCATTTGTGTTTGGCTGCTTTCCAATTCAAGCTCCCAATAGACGATTTTTTTATATAGTTCTTGCCATTCTTCAATGGAAAGAGTTTCACTGATTTGCCTGCCTATACGTCCAAATTCGTGCTGATATCCTATTGTGGCTGTTTCAGTGATAATAACCTGCTTGTGTACATATTTTTTGATGGACAACAGTAGTTGGTTCGGATTGAAGGGCTTAATCAAATAATCCGCGATCTTGTTCCCGATCGCCTGATTCATGATGCTTTCCTCTTCACTTTTCGTTACCATGACTACCGGAACCGTTGGATTGATTTCCTTAATTTGGGCAAGTGTTTCCAGCCCAGTTAGACCAGGCATATTTTCGTCCAGGAAGATAATATCAAAAAGTTCTTCCTTGCAGCAATCGATAGCGTCTTTTCCGCTGACGACCGGAACAACCTCATATCCTTTATCTTCCAGAAATAAGATATGCGGTTTTAGAAGATCAATTTCATCGTCTGCCCAAAGAATTCTGTCTTTTTTTGTTACCATATATTCCTGTTATTTTCCGATACAAAAGTAATTTGTTTTGTACAAATATAGTGGAAACCTTTTGCTTTAGGTAGGGATCGAAGCAAACGAAAAGATTTTTTAGCAGGTAAACGGGAAAAAGAAAATAATTCATCCTTCAATTGCCGCATTTTTTATCTTGTTTACATTTTTTGTTATATAACTTAGAATCCATCAATTTTTTTATACGATTATAAAAATTTGAAGAATATAAAAGAAATTGCCAATATTCCTGTTGTCGGAATTTGTGAAATCAATGAAAAAAATAAATTATAAATTTGTCTATTCAAATTTATAGACAAATGGCGAGCGCAGAACAAATATTAAAAGCTTTGTCGGCGATTGAAAATTTACGTTTAGCATGTTCGCTGAGTTATTTGCCGAAAACGGACGCAGAGATCGCAGCTGTTTTGGAACGATTGAATCTGGCTTATAAACGGAATTTGCGGGTGAATCAAATGAGTGAAGGCGAACTACAGCGTCTTTCGATGTGAGTTTCGTCTCTTTTTACCGACAAATAGGGATTGTTAGTTTGGAAAAATGTATGTATTTTCGCGCTGTTTTTAAGAAGACCAATGAGACAGTCAGCGAATAACAGACGGAATTTTGTGTTAGGAATTTTATTCCTGATTCTTTTCGTGTTTTATTATTCCGGGATAACATTCTTTCCGCATGCTCATGTGCACAATCATACAACGATTGTCCATTCCCACCCGTACCAAAAAGATAGTCAAGGAAATCCTACTCATACGCATAACAAAACGGAATTTGCTTTGATTGCAGTACTCTCTCATATGGTGATGACGGGAGCTGTTTTTTTTGTTGTCTGGACGATTTCTCAAATGCTGTTTTACCGGAAAATACATTTTCGTGGACTGGATTTCAATCCGCTCACTTCTTATATCGCTCTTTTTAATCCTCGTTCCCCTCCTTTCATTTTTGCCATATAAATGAAATTACAAATAAGTTTAATCTATTCGGAAATCGTATTCGGATAGATAAGTATATTTTTATTATCGTCTAATAATCAATTAAAAAAGTACAATGAAATATTATATATATATTTTTCTTTCCCTGTTTTGCTGTCTGACGGTAAAAGCGGAAGGAGATCCTTCTTTTTCTCCGACTGATGCAAATGTTTTCGGCCATGTGATCGATAAAAAAACGGGAGAGCATCTTTCTTATATTTCTATCTTTTTAAAAAATACGACAATTGGTACGACAACAGATGCTACCGGACATTTTGCCTTGAAGAATTTGCCGGAAGGGAAATTTACGTTTGTTGCGACTAGTTTGGGGTACGTCACGCAAGAACAGACGGTGAATGTACGTAAAAACAAAACAATCGAATTGAATTTTGTGTTGGAAGAAGATGCGTTGAATTTAAATGAGGTGGTGGTAACCGCTGGACGTACGGTTCAAAAACGGATGGAGGCGCCCGTAATTGTCAATACGTTGAATGCAAAAAATTTCTCGACGACGCAATCGACGGTTTTAGGTGAAGGGTTAAATTATTGTACCGGACTTCGTTATGAGAACGATTGTCAAAATTGCGGCTTCTCTCAAATACGGATGAATGGACTTGAAGGTCCGTATTCGCAGATATTGATCAATAGTCGTCCGATTTTCAGTGGGCTTGCGGGAGTTTACGGTCTGGAGTTGATTCCGGCCAATATGTTGGAACGGATCGAAGTGGTTCGCGGGGGAGGTTCTGTTCTTTATGGTTCGAATGCCATTGCCGGGACGGTGAATTTGATTTTGAAAGATCCTACAGTGAATTCGTTTGAAGCGGGCTACAATCTGTCTTTAATTGGAACCGGGATAGACGATTCTAACGGCCCGACGGCCGATCATAATGCCTCGTTTAATGCTTCGCTGGTAACGGACGATCACCGTACGGGGATCGCTGTTTTCGGGAATATGCGCGACCGTAAAATGTATGATCACAACGACGATGGTTTTTCTGAGATTGCTCCGATGAAAAACACGGTAATCGGGGCGCGTCTGTTTCACCGCCCGGCTTACAGGAATAAGATCAGTTTGAATTTTTTCAATATTCGCGAAAGCCGTGACGGAGGGAATATGCAGGATCGCCCGTTGCATGAGCGGGATGTGGCAGAGGCTGTGCGGCATGATATGGTGGTAGGTGACTTGACTTTCGAACAATATCTTCGTGAAAGCGATATGCTTTCTATTTTTGCTTCGGGGCAATATCTTGACCGGGATTCGTATTACGGAGCAAACCAGTCGTTGAGTGACTATGGGAATACGAAGGATAAAACCTACAATATAGGAGCGCAATATAAAGCGATCTTTGGGCTTTCTTCTTTAATCGGTGGGGTGGAACATACGGGTTCTTATCTGAAAGATAAAAAATTAGGGTATCCGGATTATAAAAATGCTGTGATTGAGAACGGGCAAATTGTTTCTGTTCCGCATATTCCCAATACGATTGTTTCAGACCAGTCGTTATTGACAACAGGTGTTTTCGCGCAATATGAAATTAAATACGGACGGCTCAAATTTCTTACCGGTGCGAGAGTCGAACATTATTCGATCGACAATAAGCAGGCGGAGGACGGGGATAAGTCGGGCAACGTGTTTGTTCCCCGCGCCAGCATTATGTATGATTTGACGACGTCTTTGCAAACGCGTGTCGGCGTTTCGCGTGGTTATCGTGCTCCGCAAATCTTTGATGAAGATTTGCATATAGAAACTTCCGGCTCACGTCAGGTGATCAATAAGAACGCGCCGGATCTGGAGCGGGAAAATAGCACCAGTTATACGGCTTCGCTCGATTTTAATCGGGTAATTGGCTCGATGAATACGGGAATTTTAGTGGAAGGTTTTTATACGACGTTACATAATCCTTTCCGTAACGAAATCGGAGAACCGGATGAAAACGGAACAGTGATTTATACACGTATAAATTCAAAAAACGGGGCGACCGTAAAGGGTGTTAACCTAGAACTGAAATTATATCCGAGCCAAAAGCTTTTTATCAATTTAGGATTTACTGCGCAATCTAGTAAATACAAGGAAGGGGATGACAATTTCAATGAAAAGAAATTTTTCCGGACGCCGGATACGTATGGTTTTTTTACGGCGGACTGGGGATTTGCGCCTAAATTCGGCTTATCGGTTACCGGGAATTATACCGGTAAGATGCTTGTCCCTTATTACGGCACCGAACTGCCCAAAGGAGCTGTCAGCAATGCTGGCGAATTGCGTAAGTCGGATCCTTTTTTTGATGCTGGGTTGAAATTGCATTACGATATGCCTCTGGGAAAGGGAGTGACTATGCAATGGTTTGGGGGGATTAAAAATATGTTTAATTCTTTCCAAAGCGACTTTGATAAGGGAGCCGACCGCGATCCGTCGTACGTGTATGGGCCGGCTTTGCCCCGTACGTTGTTCTTCGGCGTGAAAATCGGTAACTTGTTGTAACTTTTATATTAATTTATTTCTTTTGGAGAATCTTTAATTGAGGAGAACCCCGAAAATTTCATATCCAATTTTCGGGGTTTACTATATTAAAAAACTACAGCCTGTCCTTTTTTATTTTTTGTGAATTTTACGCGAGCATCACGTATAAAACGGGAATCAATAGTCCTACGATCAGATACCACTTTCCGGAACCAGCCAATCCATTCTTCCCTTTTACGATAAATAAACCGGAAACGGCAAAAAAGATGAGCGAAACAGCAAAGAAATCCGCCATAATGCTCCAGCCTTTGATCTGGTTGTAATGCAACTTATCGATCCAATAAATCAACGCGTTGCGTTTGTGCATTTCATAATCGATTTGGCCGGTGACCGAATTATACACCCCAACTCCACCTGCTAGCATCAGGCGGGAAAAGTCGTCGTCTATGGGAAAGATTTTCTTTAACGTCGGCAATTCCTGATGGTCTGCCCAAAAAGTCATTAATTCCTCATTCGATAATCCGGCCGGCGCTTTGACTTCAGCTTCGATTGTTTTAAATGCCGGGTCTTTCCCCTTCATATGGTTTAACAAGATGCCCGAAACCCCATAAACGAGGCAAACTCCGACCATTAAAAAACCCAAGTCGCGATGCAGAATACGAAGCCATTTGGTTATTTTATTACTCTTCCACCACGTCATAACTGATGCCGTTCATGTAGTAGATGGAATAATAGTCTTTATTATTGGCTTTCATCCAGTTTCTCATTTCTTGAATATTGCTCAATTCAGCTTCGCAGGTTTCTGCCGAACCGTCTTCTTCTACTTTTTGTTCGTTTACCTCTTTCTCATATTGGTCGATATACTCTTTTGTCAATCGGCGTTCCTTTACAACTCCTGTAATTTCTAATTCCGAACCTGCTAACTCACGGTTGAATCCGCCGATTTCGCCACCTGCTTCAACGCGGAAAGAGGTTTTTTGATCTTCTCCGACAATGAAGCATCTTTTACCGGAATGTTTGCAGGTATGCGTAACATAACCACGAACTTTTACCGTTTTATCAATCAGGCTTTCCGCGTTACTCAGCAAGTCGTTCAATTCATAGGTTTTCAGGTCTGAAGCCGTTGTTTCTTTCGGGTCGATGGAAACGCTTTGTTGTTCTCCGCTTTTCGTTCCGCAACTTGCCAGTCCTAAGGCAAGAATAGTCAATAATACGATCTTTTTCATTCTTCTTAAGTTTATTAGTATTCATTATTTTATTTTTTGTATTCCGGAAACAACAACAAGCCGATTAGTCCTGCCAATCTGAACAATAAGATAAAACCATTGTTCCATAAACGGCGATTTCTTTTTAAGATAAATATTCCACCTAATGCGAATAAAGCGTTTACCGCAAATCCGTAAAAAGAAGAGAAATGAACACGCGGATAAATATAGTCACTATCCGAAGATTCGAATGTTAAATAGTAGGGAAATAACCCTTTGGATATGCTATTCCATTTACTGACAGTTTCCAAAAGCAGGATCAAGAAAGGTATTGTTGTTTTATTATTCATCATTTTTGTGATAGCAAGCTAGTTATTGTGCCCCCTCCTTAAAGCGTGCTGCAGAGTAAAACGGAAAACTGAAACTGATTACGGTGAACCCGGCTAACCAAGGTAGAAAAGGAACATAGGCGCCAGAACGTTCTTCGAAATGAAAGAGCATTAAGATACAGATGGCGATTAGCGCATTAAACACGCGTTGTTTCCATACAGGTTCAAGACAGATCCAGGCGGAAAATAAATAGCCGGTCAATCCTGCTAATAGCCAAGGCGCAATTTTCAAATTCATGGACATCATTATTTCATGTGGGTAATAAAACGACAAACCGATTTGTAGAATTACGCAAGTAGCCAGAAACAAAAGAAATAAAACAAACAATCCGTATGCCAACATCGTTGCGATAATCTTAAATTCCGGTAAGGGTAGATGTAAGGTTAGTTTGAGCCGCTTATCCGTCATTTCAGGGACGAACTGAGAAAATCCCAGTAGGAGTCCTGCCAAAAGAGGCAGCGTGTCGATCCAGGAAGGCAGGATGAATAAATCTTTTAAAATGACGCTCGACCAGACTTCAACCGCTCCTCCGACGCGAAACCATTGTCCGGTATTGATAAACGCATAGGTCACAAACGCCAGAAAGACGAAGCTTAAAAGAGAAATCATCCGTTTTGTTTTGGCCCATTCTTTATAAAATAGTGCTTTGTACATAAAAATATTTTTTATTTAATACTTCCCCGTAAGTCCGATAAAGGCATCTTCCAGAGAAAGATGGTCTTCATGCAAGTCTTTTACACCGAAGGGGGTTAAACATTGGCGTATTTCTTCCGTAGGCAGGAAAGAATAAGTTTCCCATTCCGATCCGATCTTTTGTGTATTCCACAAATCCGGTTGAGGAGTGATCTCCGCGACTTCCGCCGCAAATCGGAAACGCCGGAAATTCTCCATGATGTCTTTCGTCGGCTGATGAATAAGAATCCGTCCGTAGTCTAAAATGATACAATCGTCTATCAGCATTTCCATATCTTGAATGATATGAGACGTCAGGAATATCGTCTTACCTTCTGCCGTTGCGTATTCTTTCAAATATTCCACGAAAAGGCGGCGGTAACCGGGGTCCAACCCCATGGAAAAATCATCCAATATGAGCAAATCCGGATCTTGGGCGAATAAAAGGCCGAGCGCAACCTGCGAACGTTGACCGCACGACATGGTGTTTATTTTTTGTGTCCGGCTCACTTGTAGCTTCTTCAATAGCTCGAAATACGCATTTCTGTTCCAATTTGGGAAAAACCGGCTGTAAAATCGTTCGATTTGTTCAACATTAAAATAAGTATGCTGGATATGTCCTTCCAAAAGCAAACCGACGCGTGCTTTAGTCGCCGGGCTGATATGTTCCATATCTTCTCCGAATAAACGGCAAACCCCCGAACGCGGTTTAAGATAGCCGTTTAGGATATTGATAATGGTCGTTTTGCCAGTGCCGTTCTTCCCCAGAAGTCCCAAAATCTTTCCTTTTTTCACTTCAAAGTTCAGATTCTGATAGATTAATCTTTTGCCGTAGTAATGTGTGATGTTATCACACGATATGATTGTTTCCATATAAATATTTAAAAAACTACTGTGAGTTTTATTTCTTGGGCCAACAAAAGTATTTAATAA
>JAQVZS010000070.1 GCA_028708075.1 Massilibacteroides sp. | reverse complement strand
TTTCTATATTTGTGGTTAATACATCATTACTTAAATCATAAATAATCAATAAGATGAAAAACATTTCAAGAAGAACCGCGATTAAAAGTGTATTAGCGGGCGGAGCTGCTTTAGCTGTTTCCGGAATAGACGCTACTACATCTGCCACCAGGAAAACGGCCGAACAGCCTTTAAAAGGAAATATTCGCCACTCGGTAAGCAAATGGTGTTTTGGAAGCTACGATTTAGATGAATTCTGTAAAATCTGTAAACGAATCGGAATAGAATCGGTCGAATTACTAGATCCGAAGGATTGGCCGACTGTACAAAAAAACGGCCTAACAGTTGCTATGGCGCAAGGGGCTGGTTTAGGAATAGACCGTGGTTTTGCCGATCCTTCTTTGCATAACGAATTAGTTGCCAGCTATGAAAAAGTAATACCCATGGTTGCGGAAGCCGGTTTAACCAATTTGATCTGCTTTTCGGGAAGAAGAAACGGTCTGACTGATTTACAGGGATGGGAAAACTGCGAAAAAGGGTTAAAACGCATAACTCCGATTGCCGAAAAACATAATGTCGTACTTACCATGGAATTACTTAATAGTGTAGGACATAAAGATTACCTTTGTGATCATACCGTTTGGGGCTCCGAACTCTGCCGAAGGGTAGGATCACCCAATTTCAAACTTCTTTACGATATTTATCACATGCAAATCATGGAAGGAAATATAATCGAAAACATTCGTAAATATCACCCCTTCTTTTCTCATATTCATACAGGGGGTTCGCCCGGACGCGCAGAAATTGACGAAACACAGGAATTATATTATCCGGCAATCATGCGGGCACTTATCGACACGGGTTATAAAGGTTTTGTCGGCCAGGAATTTGTACCAAAGCAGGAAGATAAAATCGCTTCTCTTGAAAAATGTATACGTATCTGTGATGTTTAATCGTTGAAGTCTCTTTTTTTTGTAATTTTGCGCACTATATCAAATAGATAGATATTTGTTAAAAATAAATCGCAAATTATATATTAAGAACGAAGTCATGGAATACAATTTCAGAGAAATCGAGAAAAAATGGAGACAGAACTGGATAGACGAGCAGGTCTATAAAGTAACTGAGGATGAAAGTAAACCGAAATATTATGTACTCGACATGTTTCCGTATCCTTCGGGAGCCGGACTGCATGTCGGTCATCCATTAGGATACATCGCATCAGACATTTATTCTCGTTTCAAACGACTTCAAGGGTTCAATGTGCTTCACCCAATGGGATATGACGCGTACGGATTACCCGCCGAGCAATATGCCATACAAACCGGACAACATCCCGAAGTAACTACAAAGAATAATATCCAACGCTATCGGGAACAAATGAACAAAATCGGTTTTTCGTATGACTGGAGTCGTGAAATCCGTACGTGCGAACCTATTTATTATAAATGGACGCAATGGGCTTTTATCCGCATGTTTAACAGTTTTTACTGTTACGATAAAAAACGTGCCCTACCGATAGATGAACTTATTTCTGCGTTTGAACAAAACGGAACAAAGGGGTTGAATATCGCTTGCGGTGAAGAAATGGAATTTACCGCAAAAGAATGGAAAGACAAAAGTAAAGTTGAAAAACAAAAAATATTATTGAACTACCGCATTGCCTATCTGGGTGATACGATGGTGAATTGGTGTCCGGCTTTGGGAACCGTACTAGCAAATGACGAAGTCGTAAATGGCTTGTCGGAACGTGGAGGTTATCCGGTCGAACAGCGGGTTATGCGTCAATGGTGTTTACGTGTATCAGCTTATGCACAACGTCTACTCAACGGTTTAGACAAAATAGATTGGACGGATTCGTTGAAAGAAACACAACGAAACTGGATAGGTAGAAGCGAAGGGGCAGAAATGGCCTTCAAAGTTAAAAATTCGGATATTGAATTTACTATTTTTACCACACGGGCCGATACAATCTTCGGCGTAACATTCATGGTTTTAGCGCCGGAAAGTGAATTAGTAGATAAACTTACAACGAATGAACAACGGGCGGAAGTCAATAACTATATCGATATCACCAAGAAAAGAACCGAACGTGAACGGATAGCAGATCATCGTGTCAGCGGGGTATTCTCTGGTTCGTATGCTATTAATCCTTTAACCAATGAAGCAATTCCTGTTTGGATCAGTGATTATGTTTTGGCCGGATATGGAACCGGTGCTATCATGGCAGTTCCTGCACATGACAGCCGTGATTATGCTTTCGCAAAACATTTTAATTTGCCCATTATTCCTTTGATTAAAGGGTGCGACATCTCGGAAGAAAGTTTCGACGCTAAAGAAGGCATCATGATGAATTCGCCTGTTCAGGGAAAAGAAATTCCCGGAGGATTAATACTGAACGGATTAACAGTACCGGAAGCTATCGCGAAAACAAAAATATATATTGAAGAGAAAAAGTTAGGAAAAATTAAAGTGAACTTTCGTTTGCGTGACGCAATATTCAGCCGCCAACGTTATTGGGGAGAACCTTTCCCCGTTTATTACGATGAAAACGGTTTACCTCAAATGCTTCCGGACAAAAAACTTCCACTTAAATTACCGGAAGTGGATAAATTTTTACCAACAGAAACCGGCGAGCCGCCTTTAGGAAGAGCAACAAATTGGGCTTGGGATACGATCAATGAAAAAGTTGTCAGTTGTTCATTGATTGATAACAAAACAGTTTTCCAACTTGAATTAAATACAATGCCTGGATTTGCTGGCTCATCGGCTTATTACATTCGTTATATGGATCCACGAAACGAACAGGAATTAGTATCACCCCAAGCAGACAAATACTGGCGAAATGTGGATTTATATATAGGAGGAACAGAACATGCCACAGGACACCTTATCTACAGCCGTTTCTGGAACAAATTTCTTTACGATATTGGAATAAGTTGTGAAGATGAACCATTCCTAAAACTGATTAATCAGGGAATGATTCAAGGTCGTTCTAATTTTGTATATCGAATAAACGGGACGAATAAATTCGTATCATTCAATCTGAAAGATCAATACGATGTGACGCCGTTACATGTCGATGTTAATATCGTTGTAAACGACGTATTAGATATTGAAGCATTCCGCAATTGGAATCCGGAATATAACACCGCGGAATTTATCTTGGAAAATGGAAAATATATTTGCGGGTGGGTTATTGAAAAAATGTCTAAATCTATGTTCAACGTCGTTAATCCGGATATGATCGTCGACAAATATGGGGCAGATACATTGCGCTTATATGAAATGTTCCTGGGTCCCCTGGAACAATCCAAACCCTGGGATACGAACGGAATAGACGGTGTACATCGTTTTCTTAAAAAATTATGGAATATTTTCTATGGGAATGCCGATTCACTGCAAATAACAAATGAAGCTGCTACTCCTGAAGAATTAAAATCGCTGCATAAATTAATAAAAAAAGTAACGTTTGATATTGAACATTTCTCATTCAATACATCTATCAGTGCTTTTATGATTTGTTTAAACGAATTAAGTACGCTAAAATGTAAAAAACAGGAAATTTTAGAACAATTTATTATTATTCTCGCTCCGTTTGCACCCCATATTACAGAAGAACTATGGCACGCTTTCGGATACAAGTCAACAATATGTGACGCAAAATGGCCGGAATATAAAGAAGAATATCTAAAAGAAGATATGGTAAAATACGCTATTTCTTTCAATGGCAAGGCTCGTTTCAATATAGAACTTCCGGCAGATATGTCGAAAGAAGACGTAGAAAAAATAGCTTTGACGCATGAAAATTCAACAAAATGGCTCCAAGGGAAAGAACCAAAGAAAATTATTATTGTGCCTCAAAAAATTGTTAATATCGTCATTTGATGAATAAAGCAAATATCGGCAGATTTTACAATCATGCTCAAGACTATCTGATTATAATATTAGGAACACTTTTATACGGATTTGGTTTTAATGCTTTTATCCTTTCCAACGAAGTTGTAACAGGAGGAGTGAGTGGTATCTGTGCGATTATTTATTTTGCTACATCCATTCCTGTTTCCATATCCTATTTTGTTTTAAATTTAATCTTATTAGTCATTGCTTTTAAAATATTAGGATTCAAATTTCTCATAAAAACGATAGTTGGAGTTGTTTCTCTTTCTCTTTCCTTATCGCTTTTTGAATATTTATTTGCTAATCATCCGTTAATAGACAGTGAACCTTTCATGTCTATTCTCATTGGAGCGGCATTATGCGGATCTGGATTAGGTCTTATCTTTTCAGTAAACGGAAGTACAGGAGGTACAGATATTATCGCTATGATAATAAACAAATATAAAAATATTTCTATCGGAACCGCACTGTTTTTCTGTGACTTTTTAATTATCAGTTCTTCTTATATTTTATTTCAAAACGTTGAAAAAATAGTATTCGGATTTATTGAAATGGGAGTAAGTAATTATGTATTGGATTTAATTATTAACAGAAACCGCCAATCTGTACAATTCTTTATTTTTTCACAAAAATACGAAGAAATAGCGAAACGTATCATTCACGACATGAATAGGGGATGTACCTTTCTTGAAGGACAGGGAGGATACTCTAAACAACCTATGAAGGTAATTGTTTTATTAGCGAAACGTTCTGAATCGTTGACCATTTTTCGATTAGTAAAAGATGTGGATCCAAACGCTTTTATTTCGCAGAGTAATGTAAGAGGGGTATATGGCGAAGGATTCGATCAAATCAAAACATAAACAAATATAGAACAATTTAAAGCACTTCTGCACGTTATAATAGCGTAAAAGAAGTGCTTTTTATTTTTAATGAATATGAAAATAGTTTTTGCCACCAACAATAAACATAAGTTGGATGAAGTAAAAAAAATCATGGCCGGCCATATAAAAATAGTCAGCTTGGAAGAAATTGGTTGTCACGATGATATTCCGGAAACAGCTAATACTTTGGAAGGAAATGCATTATTAAAAGCTAGCTATATCAAAGAAAAGTTTGGTTTGGATTGTTTTGCCGACGATACTGGATTGGAAGTGGAAACTCTTCATAATGCGCCGGGTGTTTATTCTGCACGATACGCCGGCGAAACGCACGATTCGGAAGCCAATATGAATAAATTATTATCTGAACTTCAAGGTAAAGACAACAGAAGAGCCCGTTTCCGAACAGTCATCACGCTTATTATCGGTAATGAAACGAAGTTTTTTGAAGGAATCGTCAACGGTTTTATAGATACAGTCAAAAAAGGAAAAACAGGTTTCGGTTACGATCCTATATTTATTCCGGAAGGATATACTCAATCTTTTGCTGAATTGGGTGATACAATTAAAAATAAGATTAGTCATCGGGCAAAAGCTATAAATAAATTAAATGATTTTCTTTCTACACTCAATGCTTAAAAATCATGAAAAAAATCCTCTATATAATTTTATTCCTTATTATTAGCTTTACTTATATTCATGCACTAAATACTGAGGATTACAATTCAAATTTCAATACATATTTAGCTTATTATACCAGTGATAAAATAGCGGAAGCCAATGATTTAGTTTATGCGGTAGTCAACGAATCATTGCTAAGTTATAACAAAATTGATAACAGTGTTTCATTCTATTCCCCTCAAACCGGATTAAGCGATAATGCTATAACCAATATAGCCTATAATCCGAATGTAAATGTATTACTTGTATTTTATAAAAATGGAAATATAGATTTATTAGACAAAAATAACAATGTGTATAATATCAGTCATTTTATGAATAATTCAAATTTTAATATAAAAGATTTGAACATGATTGATATCTATGGAGATATAGCTTATTTATCCATGCAATTCGGAGTTATTGCTTTGGATATGAATAAAAAAGAAATAAAAGATACATATCGAATCATTAATGATACTGTTTATTCTGTTTCCATATTAAATAACATGATTTATACCGCTACTGCCGATGGGTTATATAAAGCATCTATGAATGATAATTTAATGGATATCTCTTCCTGGAAAAAACAAACTTTATCCTTCCCGGATAATTCGGAAAAAATTATTAAAAGCGTTGTTTTTAATGACAAACTTTGCTTTTTAACAAACAATAAAAATATCTATTATCAGAAAACAGACGGTACTTTAAAAAAACTACTGTCTAATAATTCACTTACCACTATAAAAATTGAAAATAAAAAACTCATCGCTCATACAAAAACAAATGTTTATATATTTTCTTCGTTTGAAAATCCGGATAATATTAATGTTGGAACTATTAATGATATAAGTTCTCTAAAAGATAATAATACATTCTGGATTGCTTCTGGAACTGGAATTATGAAAGGAATCAAAAAAAACACTTCTGGTACTTATGATATTATCATTTCCGAACTTAACACAGATTCTCCTCGTACAAACAGTTACTATTACATGACAATGCAAGACAATAAACTTTTAATTGTTGCAGGAGGTAGAGAACATTATAGAGATTGGAAACAGGGTATATTTACCATTTATGATAATCAAAACGACAATAAAAAATGGTCTACTTTCGATCAAAGCAAATTAAAATACGGAAAAAATAAAGAATTCAACAATCCTCAGGATTTTACATCTGTCGCAGTAAAACCCGACGATCCATCCACATACTACATTGCATCCTACGGAGAAGGCTTATTTGAAATAAAAGAGAATGAATTTAGTAAATCTTATGATTTTAATAACAGTGAACTAGAATCTATATATAACGATAACTATCATTATATACGAATTTCAGGTCTGGCTTTCGATAAAGATAATAATTTATGGATGACCAATTGTGAAGTAAGTGCACCTATTAAAGTATTAAAATCGGACGGTACATGGGCTAGCTTTTATTTTAGTAGTGTTCTGACGGATAAACATAAACAACTATTAGATAAAATTTTAATTACATCAAATAATCATAAATGGTTAAATATAGCCTATAATTTACCTGGTTTATTTATATTTAAAGACAATGATTTATCGGAAGAAGGAAGCCAATATGTTTTTCTAAGTAATTTAAAAGATAGTAATGGAAATAATATTGAAGCAAGTACATACCGATGTATGGCAGAAGATAAAAAAGGAAATGTATGGGTAGGAACTAATAAAGGACCTATCTATACTCCAGTACCTAATTATGCGTTAGAAAAACCGGATAATTTTTATTTTAAGCAAATAATTCGTGAAAATGAAAATGGTAGTTATCTTTTTCTTAATGAAGACCAAATAAATGCGATAGCTGTCGACGGAGGAAACCGCAAATGGTTAGGAACAGAATCTTCGGGTGTTTTTTTAGTGAGTGAAGATGGGATGGAAACTATTCTTCATTTTAACTCCTCTAATTCACCTTTATTATCCAATAAAATAATCAGTTTAGCAATAAACGATCAAACAGGTGAGGTTTTTATAGGTACCGATAAAGGGTTGGTTTCCTATATGGGTGAAGCTATTGAAGGAAAAGAATCTTTTGACGAAGTGTATGCTTTTCCTAATCCGGTACGTCCGGAATATGAAGATAAAGTCACAATTACCGGATTGATGACGGATTCGAATGTAAAAATAACTGACATCCGTGGAAATCTTATTTATCAGGCAAAATCTGTAGGAGGACAACTCGTATGGAATTGCCGGAATCATTCGGGAAGTCGGGTAGCCACAGGTATTTATCTCGTAATTGCTGCCAGTTCGGATGGTGGAGAAAGCGTAGTTACTAAAATAATGGTAGTTAAATAAACTTTTTTATAAACCTAATTTTTCAGATAATTCAAGCATCTTTCGTATCGGCCGTATTGCTTTCTTTTGAATTTCTTCGTCAACAATAATTTCAGGAAGTTCATATTTGAGGCAATTATATAATTTTTCCATCGTATTAAGTCGCATAAAACTGCATTCATTGCAAGCACAAGTACTGTCGTTCGGTGGAGCTGGAATAAATTTCTTTTGTGGACTCTTTTTTTTCATTTCATGAATAACGCCACTTTCTGTCGCTACAATGAATTGTTTTTTATCTGAGGTAATCGTATACTTCAATAAGGCTGCTGTAGAACCTACGAAATCTGAAACCTGTATAATAGGCTGTTTACATTCCGGATGCGTAATAACTTCCGCTTCCGGGTATTCTTTTTTTAGTGCCAGTATTTTTTCCAGCGAAAATAATTCATGTACATGACAGGCACCATCCCATAATATCATATTACGTCCTGTAATACTATTTATATAATTACCTAAATTACGATCCGGACCAAATATTATTTTAGCATCTGCAGGAAAACTATCTACGATCTGTTTAGCATTTGTGGAAGTTACCACCACATCCGTTACCGCTTTTACGGCAGCAGTTGTATTAACATAAGATATTACAGTGTGATCCGGATATTTTTTTACAAAAGCAGTAAATTCTTCAGCGGGACAACTATCGGCCAACGAACAACCGGCATTAAGATCCGGAACCAATACTTTTTTTCCCGGACATATTATTTTTGCTGTTTCCCCCATAAAATGAACACCACATAACACGATAATATCAGCTTTCGTTTTAGCTGCCCATTGAGCCAAAGCAAGACTATCTCCAACAAAATCAGCGATATCTTGTAAATCGCCTGTTTGATAATAATGTGCTAAGATAACAGCATTTTTTTCTTTGCGTAATTTATTTATTTCGCTTTTAATATCCATATCTTTGGGAACCGGAACGTTTATATAACCTGCGGATAAATTCTGTATCATAGTTCTGTATACTTTACTTATAAGATGAGTTATCTATACAAAGGTAATTTTAATTTTTACTTACTCCTAAATCTTCAATCTATTTCATTTTTTATGATGTTATCAACATCTTGTATTTATATTATTATTATTATTATTAAAAATTATAAAATGTATTTATATATATATGATATCCTGTTAATAGTATTGATAAATATATTTCATTTTTATTGCATATTTAGTTATTAGTTATATAGTTTAGGTTATTCATTTTTTATCAACATGCGTTTTGTTTATTTAAATATTGATTTTTAATATTTTATTTATAGTTATTCCTTAATTGTTGATAAATATGGGCGTGTAAAAAAAATACGTTTTTTATTGGATAAAGTAGATTAAAACGGCGTTGATATTTTCGTACAAATGGGAATGTAATACTATTGTAAATATGGATTAATTTTATACTGATTTTTTTGATATATAAGTCAAATTTTTTTTTCATTTTATATTCACTTCTTATCAATAGGTTTTCAACTTTTCTTTTATTAAATAAAGAGGTAATTTTGTGGTTATATATAATTGATATGCGAAAATTAAAAATTACTGAATTAAACAGACTTACACTCGAGGAATTTAAAAAAAGAGATAAAATACCTTTGATTGTGGTATTGGATCATATAAGAAGTTTAAATAATATAGGTTCTGTGTTTCGTACGGCTGATGCTTTTATTATTGAAGCGATTTATTTATGTGGTATAACGGCTTGTCCTCCACATGCTGAAATTCATAAAACGGCTTTAGGTGCCGAAGATACGGTAGACTGGTTTTATTTTAAAGATACGTTGCATGCTGTGAATGAATTAAAAGCAAAAGGATATTTGGTATGTAGTATTGAACAGGCGGAAGGAAGTATTTTACTGGATCAATTGGAATTAAACAAGCAGAAAAAATATGCGGTTATTTTGGGTAATGAGGTTAAAGGTGTTCAACAGGTAGTGGTTGATAATTCTGATTGTTGTATTGAGATTCCTCAATTCGGAACTAAGCATTCTTTAAATGTGTCGGTTACAGCGGGAATAATTATATGGGATTTTTTTAAAAAACTGTCAGAGTAATCCGTTTTCAACCAGTACCACGACTCGTTCTGTCATGGCATCACTTCCTTTTGGGTTGTATTCTGTTTTTAAACTTGCACCAAATAACCCAGCGAATATATTCCAAAATCCGGCACGGAAGCTACCCAAATATGCTTTCAACAAGTTATAACTTGATTGGTTGCATTCCCGGTTTATTAATTTGATCAACAGTTTACCTTGTGCAAAAGTTAGTTTTTTGAGTTCCGGTTTATATTCTTTAAATAATTCTTTTTCCATTCTTTTTAAATGGGCTTCTTTTTCTTTTTCAGTAGGTAAAGTTTCGATGTATTCATAGGTTTCGATTAATGTTTCGTAAACCATTTTTGCGTAGGGAAGAGTTTTCTTTACGTCTCTTACTAATTTTGTATATTTTTGTTGTTCTTTTTTATTCTTGAATTTTACAGGTGGAAAAACATAAATATCTCGTAGATTAACTATAGCTATTGTATCCTGTCCTTCTACGTATGCTTTATAGTAATCTTGGGGAAGTACATCCGTTTTTATTGATTGTGCCGATAAGGAAGCACAATAAATAATGAATAGAATCCCCATATAATATGTCCTTTTTGTTTTCATAGGAATAGCAAAAATAGCGGTTTTTTAATTTAAAATTCTGAATAATATATAATTTGATTATTTTTGATCGCTAGTATAACCGGTATTACCTTAACTTATGAAACAACTTATTGTTTGTTTGGAATTTATTTATTGGAGTGCGGCAACTCTTTCTGCGCAAAACCAACTCAGATATAGTGATCTTCGTTCAATAGGTATGGGTGAAAATGGAGTTACCCATTCGTTAGTTGTCAATCCGGCGTGTTTAGGTTTATCAACAAGTCAATCTATTGATATTAATTTTTTTAATAAGTATAATTTGAAAGAATTGACTACTCTTTCTGCCATTTATGCTAATGCGAAAAATGTTTTTCCATTTGGATTTTTGATTTCTTCTTTCGGATATGATAAATATAGGGAAACGATGTTTCGTTTGATTCTTTCTAAAAGAATATTTTCCAGATGGATTATAGGGGTAAGTATTCAATATGATTTTCTTCAATCGGAATTATGGGAGGAAGACGTGAGTAAACTATCTACAGACATTGGTATCCTGTTTAAATGTACTGATAACTTGTTGATAGGATTGTCGATAATCGATTTTCCTTCTCATCTTTTTTATAATGAAAGTATTGATAATAAAGATTTTAATTATTATAATCTTCAAACAGGTTTTCAATATCTATTTATCAACAACCTGTTGATAGATGTTTCTGCTGACTATGAGAAGAATGGCGTTTTACGTTTGCACGCTGGATTGGAATATCTCATTTATGATTGTTTTCATGTCCGTGCCGGATTACATACGGATCCGTTAAATCCTTCTTTTGGACTTGGTTTGGATATTTCTTCATTTCAATTAAATGTGGCGGCTGTTTATCATACACAACTAGGTATTGGTTCCGGTGTCGGACTTGTTTGTTTTTTTTAAATACTGACTATGAAACGATTGTTGATAACCTTTGTTTTTTTGTTCATATTTTGTTTAATAACTTGTTATAATATGGCTGCCCAATCTTTTATATCCCTTGATAAATGGAAGAAATACGTTGATGATTTGGTTATGGACGGTGTAGATGATAAATCGGTTGAAATCTTATACGAAGAACTTTCTTTCCTCGTGGATCATCCGTTTGATTTGAATTCGTTGACGGAAGAAGATTTGAAAAAATTGCCTTTTTTGACAGACAGGCAAATAAAGGAATTGGTCGCTTATCGCAAACGATATGGAAAATTTATAACTGTGTATGAATTGAAAAATGTTGAAGGTTTGGATTTTAATACTCTGGAATTGTTGCTTCCGTTTGTTTATATCGAAAAATTTTCGGTTGATAAGCGTTTAATAAATGTTGACAACTTGTTTACTTATGGGAAAAATGAATTGTATTTCAGGTATGATAGATGTTTTCAACAAAAAAAAGGATATCAATCGGTTTCCGATAGTATTTTAGCTCAATTTCCCAATCGAAAATATATAGGTGAGGATTACTATACTTCGTTTCGTTACTCGTATAGTTTTGACGAACGGATTCAATTGGGTTTTATCGCGGAAAAAGACGCTGGAGAACCCTTTTGGAATAAAACACATAAAGGGTTTGATTATTATTCAGTTCACTTGCTAATAAAGGATATAAAGGCGTTAAAATGTCTGGTAATTGGTGACTATAAAGCCAGTTTCGGGCAAGGGCTGGTAATGAACAGCGATTATTCGTTGTCGCATAGTGTCGCTGTTACACAGGGAGAACGAAGAAATAATGGTTTTCGCCGGCATTATTCAACTAACGAATCCGATTTTTTTCGGGGGGTAGGAGGGACGATGAGTATCCATCATCTGGATTTGAGTCTTTTTTATTCGGATAAAGTCCTCGATGGAACAGTAGATAGTTTGTTAGTAACTTCCTTAAAAACAGACGGATTACACCGGTTACATCGGGATTGGGATAAACGTCACCGGGTAAAGATGCGGACGGTTGGAGGGAATGTTCAGTTTCTTTCTGAAAATAGTTGTTTTGGGTTGACGGCTTTACATTATTCGTTTGACGGCAAACGTTATGAACCGGAGCTAAAACCGTATAATGTATATTATTTCCGGGGAAAAGAAAACACGAATATGAGTATTGATTACTTGTTCAAAGCGGGGCCGGTTAAATTTTACGGTGAAACAGCGATTTCTGCAAATAAACATTTAGCTACGTTAAATGGGTTGCAAATTCAGCCGGCTTCGTATGTTTCTTTTTTGTTGCTTTATAGGAATTATGACAAAGCGTATCAATCTTTTTTCGGAAATGGTTTCGGGCAAAATTCTTCGGTACAAAACGAAGAAGGTGTTTATTT
>JAQVZS010000111.1 GCA_028708075.1 Massilibacteroides sp. | reverse complement strand
AATATAGGCTTGCCGGAATAACCGCAGCACCCAATCCCATGTATTTCAAAGCTGTTCTTCGCGAAATTTTTTGTTTTCCGTCATTTTCTTTCATAGCATACATGTTTTGTAGTATCTGACAAAAATACGTATTTTTCTTGTTAAACAAATCAGTTTGGCTATTAAAAGTAACATCTCATAATAATTGTACGTAAGCTAATTTCACTTAGAATTAATACTTTACTTTGTTAGAGGTGGATTCTTATCTAATATTGACAAAAACCTTTTCTGGATAAATTCCTCGTCTCAATAATATCTTTTTGTTTTTAGATATATTTAGCTTAGTTTTGTAATTCGAATAAAATAAAGAGAGTAAGAAAAACCTAAAATTCATCCTGACGTTTGGGATAAAAAATGAAAAAATCAAGTAAATGAAAATTAATCCATTAATTACGGTTATTGTTCCAATTTATAACGGAGAGAAATATGTAAGAGCTTGTTTGGATAATTTGATGTTTCAAACTTATAAGCATTTGGAAGTAATTGTTATAGACGATGGTTCAACAGATAAAACAAGTGAAATTATCCGCAATTATCCTGTAAAAATTATCACCCATACAAAAAATAAAGGTCTATCTGCTGCTAGAAATTCAGGCATTGATGCAGCATTAGGTGATTATATTCACTTTTTTGATGTTGACGATAACATTAATGATGTTTTCTACGAAGAGATGTTAAAAGCCATTGTTGAAACACAAGCGGATATTGCCTGTGCGGGAATGGTGCAAGATCATAATAATTATAAGACACAACGTTTTAAAAAGCAGCAGGTATATGTTTCAACCAAAGATAGATTAACGGTAACCTATGTTGGAAAATGGGGTTATGTATGGCGATACTTATTTCGGTTAAATTTTCTCAAAGAGCATAATCTGAGATTTGAAGAAGGACGTTTTATTGAAGATTTACTGTTTTCCCTTTCGGCTGTTTATCTTTCTAAAAAGTTGGTCACTGTGCCAAAAGCCGAATACCTGTATAATCTCTCAGAGAATTCTATTCTTACCAATAAAGAAAAAGCTCACAGGGATAAAAGACGTGCTGATAAGAAATATGCCAAGGCACAAGTTCTTAGTTTTGCAAAAGAACACAATTTAAAGATACCTGGCGTAAATTCTGGACTGGTATCTTATATTATTCGTAAAATTTACCGGAATATTTTCTCATAAATAATATCGTCGCTTTTCTTTTCTATAATTTTACAAACAAGCTAATAATTTTTTTAAGTCCTCAAGTTCTTCTTTTCTATAATACGACATTTTATGAATGGAGGTAAAATGCACGGCATCTTCCAAAGATAAATAAGGATAACCTTTTTGTATTTTCTTTTGAATGATATGCGGGATACAATCATTCACTGTGGGACATTGTAGATGAGGTAATTTTCTTGTAATTATCTCATTGTAGATAACCTGAAGCGTGAAATAATAGGGCAGTTTATCGCTGTTTTTCCAGAAACAAAGCATTATGTCGAGAAGACTACGAATAACTTCGCTTGATGGACGTGCGAAAATAATACTGCTGAGCATCTTCACCTTGAAATCGGGACGCCAATTGAAATAAAAAGGATCAACATTCGACCAGTATTTTTTATGTTTCTCCTCTTCAGAACGTTGATATAAAAAGTAATCAATTTCGGTATACTCCTGCGGCAAATAACCCGTTAAAAGAACAGTTGCGTCAAGCCAGACACCTCCATACACATTAAGCAATATTAATCGCAATAGATCTGAAAAAAAGGTTATGGTAAACTCTGGATTATTCTTCCTTTTCCAAAGGACAAAATTCGGAATATCAATATATTCCGTTAAATTTTCGTCTGAAAGACGAATAACTTTGTAATCGCCTTTGTACTTATCCACAGAATTAAAACAAAGTTGAACCAATTCGGGTATCGAACTGCTATGAATGCCCTGTCCCCAATACTGCCAGATTATTTTTTCTCCTTCTTTGAACTGTTTTTTTGGTTTTAAATTATATTTTTCTATTTTCCCTTCAAAGTAGGCGTCAATAATTGGATTCCAGGCCTTGGCTACTCTGCCTTGACGCCTTATGGAGGAGTTCCTCTTTCTTAGTCTGTAAAGAGGTGGAGGAAGTATGTATTTTGAAATACCCATAATTATGCGACCTCTTCGATATTTATAATTCAAAAGTTGATTTTTCAGGTAAAATGTGATTAAAGGCAGCTTTTAGTTCTTTCAACATATTATCGAAGTTTCGGATATGTTGATTATCATTTAAGCAAACCAGTTTATAAGACTGCTCACGAACTGCCTTAATAGCTTTTTTCGATTTAAAGACTAAAGGAAACATCTTTGTGTCCTGGTATGTGTTGTAGGGATTAAAATTCGATCTGCATATCTGCCATGTTCTAAATAACTCCTGCGTATAATCTTCGGGGCTTCTGAATTTATTTTTCGACATTTCCGTCAACTTATCACCGGCGTATTGCCAGACCTCATCAAAGGTTGTTTTTAAATAAGGCTGGGCATTATGGGGTGTGCGCAAGGTAATAAACGAATGATAGGGTTTTAACAGGTATGTCAGATTAGCTTTCTCCCCGTAAATGGGGTTGTACCATTTGTCGTGATCACGTGAAAGAATTTCTTTTTTATCGAACTTTTGATTAATGATCCGTATGTTGTTTTTCAAGCACTTACTCCACAACGATCTGCCCATATTTGTTCGAAAAGCCGCTATGTCGTTGGGGATTCTATCCGTAAAAAAACGTTCTTTGGGCAAATGATTGATGATGAAAAAATCATCGTTAAAATAAACAAAATGCTCCGATAAATCGGGAATTTTGTGCAAATAAATCTCAATTAAACTTGAATTGAAAACCGGTAGAAACTCATGAGGAATGTAATCTTTATGATGGACTAGATTCAACTTTGGATTATTGTTATTGAGCCAGTCCGGTTTTTGTCCACAGGTGACAAAATGAATTTTTCGCACCCAAGGGGTGAATTTTTCTACTCCTCTGAACCAGTATTTCAGTAGTCCATAATCCCTGAAGCGAGCTTCTGAAACTTCATTTTTTGTATTGTCAATTTTTCCCGAATACCTGGCAAAATCTTTTTGCCATTCCGGGTCATTCATGTCCACCCACGTTATTACAAAATCAATTTCCACTTCTTTGTTTTCAGAGTCCGGACGAAAGAATAAACATTACCAATAATTCATGAGGTTATGGGTATCTTTCTTCGGATTGCTTATTTAATTTGTTTTGAATTTAAACTTGATATCCG
>JAQVZS010000110.1 GCA_028708075.1 Massilibacteroides sp. | reverse complement strand
GAGAGAGCAAGATCCGGGCAGAAAAATATCTGCTGGAACATCCTTCGGCCCGGGGACAGCGGGTGTACATCCTTCGCCCATGCATGATTCATGGGCCGGGCAACAAGGGTAACCTGAATTTGCTTTATCAGGTGGTGAAGAAAGGCCTCCCCTGGCCGTTGGGCGCATTCGAAAACCGGCGCTCGTTTACGTCGATCGATAATTTATGTTTTATTCTGCATGGATTATTAAGCAAACCCGTAGAACCCGGAATCTATCAAGTGGCTGACGACGAACCCCTGTCGACCAACGAATTGATCAGATTGATTTGCGAAACGATGGGATGCCGGGCGCGTATTTGGAAATTGTCGAAGAACTGGGTGACCGGACTGGCCTTTCTGGGCGGAGTGTGTCATTTCCCTTTGAACCCCGAACGCCTGCGCAAGCTGACCGAAAGCTACGTGGTAAGCAACGAAAAAATAAAAAAAGCCCTCAAGATAGACTGCTTGCCGGTCTCCGCCCGAGAAGGCCTGATAAAAACACTCCATTCCTTTTGAAAAGCGAAAGCAAAAAGGATTGGCCTCAGCGAATGAGCGTGAAGAAAAAAGCGAAGCGGAAGCGTAAAAAACAGATTGCTGTTTGAGCGTAGCGAGTTTCAATCTGTTTAGCGAGAGCGCCGCATTTTTTAGCTCAGTTGGTGCAGCCTTGATCTTTTTTGCTTCCGCTTTTTGGATCAAGCCAAAAAATGAAGTGGGGTCAAAGGGGCAACGCCCCTTCAACCCAAACCACCAAAACAAAAACAATAAATGAATTATCTGATCATTACCGCATTACTATTAACAATAGAACTAATCTACTTTAAGATAGCCGATCGATACAACATTATCGACCGGCCAAACGAACGCAGTTCCCATACCCGGATCACTTTGCGCGGAGGCGGGATCCTCTTTTATTTCGGCGTACTCCTGTACGGACTGTTCTTCGGCTTTGCCTATCCCTGGTTTTTTGCAGGATTGACGTTGATTTCGGCTATTAGTTTTGCCGACGATGTCCGTTCGGTTCCGAATCGGATGCGCCTGCTTGTACACTTCGTTTCGATGCTGTTGCTGTTTTATCAATTAGGGCTTTTTTCCGGCGTTCCGTTTTGGTATCTGCTGATTGCACTTGTCTTTTGCACGGGAATAATCAACGCCTATAATTTTATGGACGGGATTAATGGGATCACCGGCGGATACAGCCTGGCGGTACTGTTGGCGTTGATTTATATCAACCGGATACAAACGGCCTATCTTGAACCTGCCTTTCTGTATGCGGTATTTCTGTCGGTGCTGGTCTTTAACCTGTTTAATTTTCGCACCCGGGCGAAATGTTTTGCCGGAGATGTCGGCTCTGTTTCCATAGCCTTCATCCTTGTCTTTGCGTTGGGCCGTTTGATTCTGCAGACGGGCGATTTAACGTATATCGTGTTATTGGCCGTCTACGGCGTGGACAGCATTCTGACGATTATTCACCGCCTGCTTTTGAAAGAAAACATTTTCCGGGCGCACCGCAAACATCTGTACCAATTGTTGGCCAACGAATTGCGGGTGCCGCATGTGATTGTTTCCGCGGGCTACGCCTCTTTGCAGTTGCTGATTTCCGCCGGTTATCTCTGGCTCGGCCGTTTCCACCTGCTTTATACCTTGGCTGTTATTCTGCTGCTTTCGATAGCGTATGTCGCGTTTAAATGGACTTTTTACCAGAGGTCGGCTGCGCAATAAATTAACCGTTGGGGAGAGCTGGAAAATGTTTTATATGGGAATAATTAAACTTTATGAAACTAAAACTATATCTTTGCACTTCATAATGTAGTAAGTAGTTGATTTGAGAAGAAGAACTTGCGATATTTTTAACACATTTAGATAGAATCGATTATTCATGACGTTTGGAATTATGAGGATGGAAAACCTTTTCAGCATTAGGTCATTCTGTATACGAGATTTTCTTCGCCATTTGTTTTTCGTGGGGTTGGTTGCTTTGGCCGGAGCATGTGCTTCGCCCGAAAAAGTTTTGTATCTGCAGGATGTAGACCGTTTTAAACAACAGAAAATCAGTGAAGCGTATGAAGTGCGTCTGCATAAAGACGATCTTCTGGCGATTATGGTGAACAGTAAGAATCCGGAATTAGCTTTGCCGTTTAATTTGCCGATGGTAACGTATCAGTTAGGAACGAATATGGGGGCTACAGGGCAGCAACGGGTGCTGGGCTATCTGGTGGACAGCGAAGGGAATATCGATTTCCCCATTTTAGGGAAACTGCATGTGGACGGGTTGACGCGCCTGCAACTGACGGAACGGATCAAAAATAAATTGATAGATGGAGATTTGATCCGTGATCCGATCGTGACGGTGCAGTTGCTGAACTACAAAATTTCGGTGATGGGAGAAGTTGCCCGCCCGGGAAGTTTTTCGATCTCGAGCGACCGGGTGACGTTGCTGGAAGCGCTGAGTATGGCGGGCGACCTGACCATTTACGGAAAACGCGACCGGGTGGCGGTGATTCGGGAAAGCGAGGGGAAACGGACCGTTTTATATCATGACTTGCGCTCGGCGGATATCTTCGAATCGCCCTGCTATTATTTGCAGCAGAACGATATCGTGTATGTGGAACCGAACAAAGCTAAAATCGGTCAAAGTGAAATTAATCAGAATAATTCGGTGGGAGTATGGCTTTCTGCCATTTCGGTGTTGATGTCGGTAGTCACGATGATCGTGACCTTAAAATAATTAGTTAAGTAAAAAATACTGTGGAATTGGAAAATAATAATACAATTCATCCCCCTGAGGAAGAAAAAGAAATAACGCTTAGTGATTTGTTTTTTATTTTGCGCGCCAACTGGAAATGGTTCGTGCTTTCTATTGCTGCTTGTTTGTTGGTCGCCTATTTTTATGTGAAGGTGACGCCAAAAGAATATAGCCGGTCGGCGACCGTGTTGATCAAAGATAATTCGAAAGGAGGGATCTCTACAGGAGAATCTGCCTTGTTTCAGGATTTCGGCATGTTCAATATCAAAAGCAGCGTGGATAATGAAATGCTGGTATTTCAGTCGAAACGCCTGATGACAAATGTCGTCATGCGTCTGGGCTTGGACAAGAGTTACAAGATACGGAAAGGACTGAGGGACGTGGAACTGTACACGCAATCGCCCATTGCTATCCGGTTTACCAATCACGATTATCCGAATGATCTTTCGGTGGCTGTCACGCCGATTTCGGAAAATGAAGTGCTCCTTTCTGATTTTTCGGAAGGAGAGACGTCGGAAATGACGGTGCAACTTAG
>JAQVZS010000069.1 GCA_028708075.1 Massilibacteroides sp. | reverse complement strand
TTTGGATCAACATTTCTGCAATACCTGCTGAGCCACCAAAATTCCCATCGATCTGAAACGGCGGATGCGAACAAAACAAATTAGGAAACGTGCCACCCGACTTCGCTTTCGTTTCCCCCTCCGGGATACACGGCAAAAGTAGGTCGGACAATAGCCGATACGCATGATCGCCATCATATAGGCGAGCCCAAAAATTTATCTTCCATGCCATTGACCAGCCCGTACTCTTATCTCCCCGGACTTCGAGTGTCTTGCGCGCCGCTTCAGCCAAATCGGGCGTCTGTTCTACGCTTATCTCATCTCCCGGATAAAGTCCGTACAAATGAGACACGTGACGGTGAGTAGGCTCTACTTCTTCAAAAGGTTCCAACCATTCCATGATACGCCCGTCTTTCCCTATTGACGTCGGCATCAACCGAACACGTTTCAAGGCCAGTTCTTGAGCAAAAGCCGTATCCACTTCCAAAACAGAAGCCGCTTCGATTGTGTTCGTAAATAATTCGCGAATAATCTGATTATCCATCGTCGATCCGGCAGAGACATTTACCTCCTGTCCGCTTGGCATACGATAAGCATTCTCCGGCGAGGTCGTCGGCGCCGTCACCAAATACTTATTTCGGGGATCCTCCACCAACATATCCATAAAGAAAATAGAGGCGCCTTTCATAGCCGGATAAATCCGCTTCAAATAAGAACGATCTTTCGTATACTGATAATGTTGATATAAATGCTGACACAACCAGGCAGCCGAAGTATTCGTAGCTCCCCAAGAAGGATGTTCACCCGGCGCTGTAAACCCCCAAACATTCCCAAGAATATGCGTGACCCATCCTCTTGCGTTATAATAGGCCTTAGCCGTACGCTCACCACTCGTGACCTGCTTTAAAGTCCAGTCTACCATTGGCAAATGAAGTTCGGACAGGTTTGTCACTTCCGCCGGCCACAAATTCATCTGCAAATTAATATTCAAATGATAATCTCCATTCCAAGGAGTCTGAATCGAATTTGCCCATAAACCCTGTAAATTGGGCGGGAGACCATTTACCCGTGTCGAAGAAATCAACAGATAACGTCCGAATTGGAAATAGAGTGCGGCAAGAGCAGGATCATTCCCCTCTTTTGCAAATGTAGCCAGACGCTGATCGATCGGAAGAGCTTCCCTTTCACTGCTTCCTAAATTCAAATCCACCCTTGCATACAGTTTACGATAAAGTTCTACATGCTCCCGTTTCATCTCCACGTAGCTTTTCTTCGTAGTTTGATTCAACAATTCCACTGTTTTCGAGTCCACGTCGTCACCCCAATAATCCGTCGCCATCCCAATCAACAAAATAGCCTCAGATGCATTTTTTACGGTAATTGTACTATCGATCGCAGAGAGTTCTCCTCCCTTAGGCAAAAGCACCCGCACACGAGATTGATAGTGCATTCCGTTTCCATCGGTACCGTTATTTAGTTGCCCGCTCATCACCAGATCGTTTCCATCCATCGATACTTGATAGCGCTCCGGACGGTTCATCGACAAAACGAAATCAATCTTTTTATCCACGTCCGCCGTCAGGTAAACCACGCCTAAATCCGAAGCAAAAGAAGTAAACGCTTCGCGAAGATAATTGACCGTCCCTTTTTTGTATTTTACGGTAGAAACCGCCGTATTCAGACTTAGTTCCCTACGGTAGTTTTCTTCTCCCCCAGATTCTCCATAATTGATATATAAATTACCCAAGACCTGATAACTGCCGTATGGTGCATTTGCCCCATTGCCAAAAGCGCTACCTTCGCCTTTACAGACAAAGGTATTGTACATCAAGTTCTGAGCTTCATCATTCCGGCCGTCAAAAAGCAACTGGCGTATGCGGGGAAGGTACGAAGCTGCTTGAGGATTATCCGTATCCTGCTTACCTCCCGACCAAAGGGAAATTTCATTCAAAACAATCTTCTCTTTCTCTGTATCTCCATCTGGCATCAATCCGATACGCCCGTTACCAAGCGGAAAACATTCTTCCCAAATCCGGGCAGGTTTGTCAAAAAAATAAGATTGTATCTTCTCCGGATAATTGGGCGTATCTGTACAGGCACAAAAAGGCAAGAAAGCCAAAAGAAATAGCGAAAATGATTTTTGCATACGTAGTCATTTAAAAAAAGATATAAACGCAAAGATAGTATTCTACTGATACAAAGCAAAAAAATAGGCCCCAGTTTCCTTTGTTTTCAGAAAACTGGGGTCTCTAAATAAGTATAGAAAGATTATTTCGCGTAACTTACGGCGCGGGTTTCGCGGATAACCGTAATTTTCACCTGTCCCGGATAAGTCATTTCATCCTGTATCTTTTTAGCAATTTCGTTAGACAAATTTTCGGTGTCTTTATCATCAATCTTGTCCGCTCCAACAATAACACGCAATTCACGTCCAGCCTGTATCGCATAGGTCTTGACAACCCCCGGGTACGAAAGCGCCAATTGCTCCAGATCATTCAAACGTTTGATATACGCTTCCACTATTTCACGGCGGGCACCCGGACGAGCTCCGGAAATCGCGTCGCAAACCTGTACGATTGGCGCCAGCAAAGTCTGCATTTCAACCTCGTCGTGGTGCGCACCGACAGCATTGCAAATATCCGGTTTCTCCTTATACTTTTCGCAAAGTTTCATCCCCAGAATAGCATGTGGCAATTCCGGTTCATCATCAGGCACCTTACCTATATCGTGCAACAAACCGGCTCTTCTCGCTTTTTTCGGATTCAGGCCTAATTCGGAAGCCATCACGGCACAAAGATTCGCCGTTTCTCGAGCATGCTGTAACAGATTCTGCCCATAGGAAGAACGGTATTTCATCTTTCCGACGAGACGAATTAATTCCGGATGCAAACCATGAACACCCAAGTCGATCACCGTTCGCTTACCGGTTTCGATAACTTCTTCTTCAACCTGCTTTTTCACTTTCGAAACAACTTCCTCAATACGCGCCGGATGAATACGTCCGTCCTGCACCAATTGATGCAAAGCCAGACGGGCTATTTCACGGCGTACAGGATCGAAACCAGATAAAATAATCGCCTCAGGTGTATCATCCACAACGATTTCAATGCCGGTCGCAGCTTCCAAAGCACGGATATTCCGCCCTTCACGCCCGATAATACGGCCTTTAATTTCGTCCGATTCAATATGAAAAACGGTAATAGAATTTTCAATTGCCGTCTCCGTCGCTACACGCTGGATGGATTGAATGACAATCTTTTTGGCTTCTTTATTAGCCGTCATCTTCGATTCTTCAATAATCTCGTTAATATAAGAAGCCGCATCCACCTTCGCCTCATCTTTCAGAGATTCCACCAAACGTTCTTTCGCCTCTTCAGCGGATAAGCCGGAAAGCGTTTCTAACTGTTCGACCTTTTTCTGATGCAACTTTTCCAGTTCCTGTTTTTTCCTTTCAACCAAATCCAACTGAGCCGTCAAATTCTCTTTCACCGTGTCGATTTCCGAATTTTTACGTTGCAATTCCTCTTGACGCTGATTCAGCGTCAGTTCCCGTTGCTTCAATTTCGTTTCGACGAATTGTATCTTCGAATTTCGCGCGGAAACCTGTTTTTCGAGATCTGCTTTCAAATGAAGAAATTTCTCCTTAACTTCCAATAGCTTATTCTTCTTAATTACTTCGGCTTCTTTTTCCGCTTCTTTCAAGACCGATTCATATTTCGATTTGAAAATAAAACGTATACCAACCCACGTCAGTACTCCGCCGAGTAATAAAGCGACTATCGATATGATTATATACATTTCCATATTACTTTATTTATTAAATTCACACTTTATACAAAAACAAAACGCACCACATCCATGGAAAAACTCCATAAAGTAGTGCGGATACCTTATATTAAAAACGAATCAATTCTCCTTTAAATACAACTCCAACTTTTGTGTCAAAACCTGTATTTTTTCAGAAAAAGGAAGCGTATCGTTTTTATCTTCTAACTGCAAATTATTTATAGACAATTGCAAAGCAACCATGGCTAACAAATCTTTTACATCCACATCTGATTTAGCATATCGTTGACGGTACTGAATCATTTTGTTCCGAATCACTTTAGCTGCTTCACGAACAACCTGTTCTTCTTCCCGTTTAATCCAAATACCATAGCTTTTTTCCGCTATTTCTATATGTATAAGAAATTTATCATCGTCCATCGCTTCTATTCATTTAATAGTGCAATGCACTTATCTACTTCCCGCACTAACTTTGACAATCGCATTTTAGCCATTTTCAGTTCGCCATCCCGGGCAGAAACAACTTTTGCTGTCAATACATTGTCATATTTGATATTCAACTCCTCAATCTTTTTCAAGGCCTCTTCAAGCTCTTCGTCTTTATGTACAAGCGCTTTGTTAAGCTCCAAGATCTTCTGCATTCGTTCTTCACATAAAAAAATCAGGTCTTGAAGCCTAACCTCAAATACAGCCATTAGTTTTTTCTGATCTTCGGTCATATCATACCAAATTCTACACAAAAGTAAACTATTGGTTTGTAATTCGCAACAGTCTATGAAACAAAATAGAAATACGTAAAAAACAAAAAAGCTGCCCAACGTATTTATTGAACAGCATTCTTTCGTTTTTACGTTATTTACTTTACACAAGAAATACGTATAATTCTCCGTCAATTTCTTCAAAACCGAGTTTACCTTCTTTCGCCAACCAGCCGAAAGCAGCATAAACATCTTTTTCAGATTTGATTTTTGTAGCTTTTCTCAAGTCTTTTACACTTAGCTTCCCTTTATCGTCTAGGGCATGCCACACTAATCCAGCATTTGTTCCTATTAATTCAATCATACTCTTTAATTTGAATTATTATCACAGAACAAATCTAAACAATATTTCATGAAAACAAAAATACAAATATGTTTTTTAACATAAAAGGTGCATCTCCCTTCAAAAACACGTAAAAACCTTTTTTAATTTGGGGGTAATTAATTGTATGGAAACGTCATCCGCTAAAACATATTCCTTCAAACAATTTACAGCCCATCGCCCCGAATCACCCAAGCCTTCCTGCCCGGAATAAGCATTAATAAGCATTAACAAATTCGTCGTATCTAAATTAATTTTTGTCCGTTCTTCATCGCTGGTAGGGGTGCCGATCCCGCTTAATGCGTCGCGATAAACCGGCAAACCTTCTATATTTAATTCGCCTCTTCCGATTCCATAATAACTTTCGCCTGCACGTCCTATACCCAAAACAAGATCGCCAACAATCTTGTCGGCATCGAATCCACCGATTGAAAAGCCGGAACGTATAGAAACCAAATTGATTAAATCGACTAAGGTGTTAATTTGATAAAGAGGCAGATTTCTATGAATACGCCGATGCAGAGCTTCTGCCGAAGGACGGTATCGGTTCGGATCTTTACCCATTTTCTTATAGGCTTTTCTTGTCGCCTGAATTGGTCCCAGTTTATTTACGTCCTCCAATTTTGCTGTAGCACGAATATACTGTTCCGTTTCCGCGATCTCTTTCCATAAGGTTTCATCGTAAGGCGTGTTGTTCACCCGGGCGCGAATGGCTAAAACACATAATTCGGGACACAATTCGGCAACTTCTTTAGATATTTCTATATTCATGACTCACATGGTAACATCACCCCTGTCAGAAAACGTCCGCTATCAACACCCAATCTTCGTACCGAATAAAAATCCGGATTTATATACGTACAGATTTCCGATTGCTCGATATTTTCCGATAAAATACCACATTTTAATGTTACAATTCCGGCGCAAGTGCTCAAATTGTAACATTTCAATCGTATCATTTCTCAATATTTTCATTATCATCCTCCCAATCGTATTCCTCATACTCTTCATCCACTTCTTCATCATCAATTACCGGCACAATAAACCCGTCATCTACTTCCAAAGGAACACTGGACAAGTCTAACTTCTTATGAATAATTCGTTCCACTTCATGGAAGCTTTCCCGATTCAATTCTTTCCAAAGCAGATCCTTGAGTTCAACAATTCCTTTTTGAGTAATTGAAGAAATAAAAACAAACGGAATATCTTCGGGCAACTCTTCCTTTAACGCTTCTTCTAATTCATCATCCAGCATATCGCTTTTCGTGATCGCCAAAACACGACTTTTCCCTAGCAAATCCGAATTGTAAGTCACCAACTCGTTATGCAGGATCTCGTATTCTTTGCGGATATCATTCGAATCCGCGGGAATCATAAACAATAGTAAAGAATTTCGCTCGATATGACGCAAAAAACGAAATCCCAACCCTTTACCTTCGCTCGCGCCCTCAATTATTCCGGGGATATCGGCCATAACGAACGACCGATTATCGCGATAAGGCACTATTCCTAAATTGGGCTCTAATGTCGTAAAAGGATAGTTGGCAATCTTAGGTTTGGCAGCAGAAACAACAGACAGCAAGGTCGACTTACCCGCATTCGGAAAACCGACTAAACCTACATCCGCCAACAGTTTTAATTGCAGAATCACCGTCTTTTCTTGAGCAGGTTCACCGGGTTGTGCGTAGCGAGGAGCCTGGTTCGTCGCGGTCTTAAAATTCCAGTTTCCTAAACCGCCACGCCCGCCTTTCAACAACATAACTTCTTGCCCATCTTCCGTCACATCACAGATAAAATCGCCGGTTTCAGCATCATAGACCACTGTTCCGCAAGGTACTTCAACCACCCGATCTTCCCCGTCTTTTCCGGAACTTCTCTTGGCTGTTCCAGAAGCGCCGTTCGTAGCCATCATATGACGTTCGTACTTCAAATGAAGTAAGGTCCAGTAATTTCGGTTGCCACGCAAAAAGACATGACCTCCTCGCCCTCCATCGCCTCCGTCAGGGCCTCCTTTTGGGATATATTTTTCCCGTCGGAAATGAGTAGATCCACGCCCACCCTTTCCAGAACGGCAATAGATTTTTACGTAATCTACAAAGTTTGATTCAGCCATCTCTCATTTTTATTATATGTTTTTAATCGCTTCTTTAATTCGCCTAAAGATTTCTTCTATAGACCCGATCCCTTTTATCTCAACATGTTTCTTTTCACCGATATAATAGTCTGCCAAAGGCGCCGTTTGCTTATGATAAACATCCAAACGCGATTTAATTGTCTCTAAATTATCATCAGAACGACCGGAAACTTTTCCACGTTCAAGCAAACGCTTAATGAGTTCTTCTTCATTTACCTGCAAGTTCAACATGACAGATACATCCGTATTACGGTCGTTCAACATTTTTTTCAATGCTTTTGCTTGAGCGATTGTACGGGGAAACCCATCAAAAATAACACCTTTGGAATTTTCTTTTGAATCCAAGACTTTCGCCAACATATCAATAATCAGATCGTCCGGGACCAATTGTCCTTTTTCAATATAGCCACTTGCTATTTTTCCCAATTCAGTTTTGCCTTTAATCTCTGCACGCAACACATCTCCAGTAGAAATATGATCTAACCCGTATTCTTTAATAATCAATTCACTTTGTGTCCCCTTACCTGATCCGGGAGCACCAAAAATTACAATATTCAACATATATTTAAAGTTTGTTATACAATCGAATAGATGTCACGATAGGCACGCCCCATTTCATCGTAGTCAAGGCCATATCCAACAATAAAATCGTTCGGGATCTCCAACCCTACATAATCAGGCTTCAAATCACATTTCAGGGCATCCGGTTTTAAAAGCATGGTTGCCAATCTTACCTCTCGCGCGCCTTCCCTCCTTAACTTATCCATAACGTATCGCATAGTATATCCGGTATCTACAATATCTTCCAGCAACACGACAGTACGATCTTTCACATCAACTGTTAAAGGCATTATTTCATGAATGGAACCTGTTGTATTCGTTCCTTTATAAGACGAATAACGAGCGAAGGTCAATTCGTAGGGGCCATTCATTTGTCGCATCAATTCTGCGACAAACATAAAAGCGCCATTCAGCACACCGACAAAGAGAGGATTTCTCTCTCCAAGGTCTTTTTTTATCTGTTCGGCTACTTTCCCTATCACTTCTTGAATCTGTTTTTCAGAAATAAAAAGTTTAAATTCTTTATCTCTTAACCGAATTTTCTCCATCTGTTTATCTACATAACAATGAAGGAACAAAGTTATATTTTTTCGATGAAGCGACAAAGCTTATTCAAGGATTAGCTGTAAGCACAAAAAAGGGACTCTATCATCATCGTCCCTATTTTATTTATTTTTCTCGTATGTAGATGTTTATCTGTGTACCGGTAAAATCCCAATTTTCACGGATTTTATTCTCTAAAAATCGTTTATATGGATCTTTTATCCATTGGGGTAGATTACAGAAAAAAACAAAAGAAGGAACTCTTCCAGCAGGTAATTGAGTAATGTATTTAATTTTAATATATTTTCCTTTCCAAGCGGGTGGCGGACAATTTTCGATCACAGGAAGCAAAACTTCATTCAGCTTTGCCGTAGGAATACGTTTTTTCCTGTTTTCATCGACTATTTTCACCGCTTCAAGAACTTTAAATATTCGTTGTTTCGTCAACGCGGAGATAAACAGTACCGGAAAATCCGTAAAAGGAGCAAAACGTGTTTTAATAGCATTAACAAATGTATTTAACGCTTGCTGCGATTTGTCTTCTACTAAATCCCATTTATTAATACAAACAACTAAGCCTTTCCGGTTCTTTTGTATTAACGAAAAGATATTCAAATCCTGGCTTTCTACACCACGAATCGCGTCGAGCAACAAGACACAAACATCCGAATTTTCTATCGAACGAATTGATCGTATAACAGAATAATACTCAAGGTCTTCATTCACTTTTCCCTTTTTACGAATGCCAGCGGTATCAACTAAATAAAAATTCAATCCGAATTTATTATAATACGTATAAATGGAATCGCGCGTTGTCCCTGCAATATCTGTTACAATATGCCTGTCTTCGCCAATAAAGGCATTAATCAACGAAGATTTCCCAACATTGGGGCGTCCGACAACAGCAATACGAGGATACTCATCAAGTATTTCCTCTTCACTTTTTGCCGGCATCAACTCTACAATCTTATCCAACAGATCGCCTGTACCGGATCCATTTATAGAAGATATGCAGATCGGATCGCCCAAGCCTAAAGAATAAAATTCCGCGGCAAACGGATGAGACTCAAAATTATCGGCCTTATTGGCAACAAGAATGAGTCGTTTGTCGCTTCTACGCAGTATAGAAGCTACCTCGTAATCCAGATCAGTAAGTCCATGCATAACATCAACCAGAAAAAGAATCAAATCGGATTCTTCCATGGCTATCTGAACCTGTTTGTTGATTTCACCCTCAAACATATCTTCTGAATTTACAACCCATCCCCCGGTATCAACCAAAGAAAATTCCTGCCCGACCCATTCAACCTTTCCGTACTGACGGTCACGAGTTGTCCCCGCTTCTTCATTCACAATGGCCTGACGGGTTTGCGTTAAACGATTAAACAAAGTCGATTTGCCCACATTGGGACGTCCGACTATAGCTACTATATTTCCCATAAAACTTCTAATTCTATTATTATTCTAAACGGTAACCAAAATTCCTTAGCAATGCATCCCGATTCCTCCAGTCTTTTTCTACCTTCACAAATAACTCAAGAAATACTTTCTTCCCCAAAAACCGTTCTATGTCTTTTCTTGCCATAGTACCTACCTTCTTTAAAGCCTGCCCTTGATGTCCGATAATAATTCCTTTTTGAGAATCCCGTTCAACAATAATTAATGATTTGATATGAATTAATGATTCATCTTCCTTAAACAATTCCACGACGACTTCAACAGCATAAGGGATTTCCTTTTGATAATAAAGGAGAATCTTTTCTCTGATAATTTCTGTTACAAAAAAACGGGCCGGCTTATCTGTCAAAACATCTTTTTCAAAATAAGGAGGAGACTCCGGCATCAAACTTTCTATTCTTCTCTTGAGATAATCAATATTAAATTTTGATAATGCAGAAACAGGCAAAACTTCAGCTTTGGGGAGTAAATGTACCCAATTCTCAACCAATTTTTCTAATTGTACTTGATCCGTTAAATCAATTTTATTGATTAATAATAAAATGGGACATTCCAACTCTCGTACCTTATCTAAAAAATCTTCGTGTTTATCAACTGTCTCTACTACATCCGTCACATATAATAATATGTCGGCATCGCCTAATGCAGATTGAGAAAAATTAAGCATGGATTCTTGAAGCTTATAGTTTGGTCTTAAAATACCAGGAGTATCCGAATAAACAATTTGCATATCCGGCGTGTTGACGATCCCCAATATACGATGCCGAGTTGTCTGCGCTTTAGAGGTAATGATGGATATTTTTTCGCCCACCAATCTATTCATCAGCGTAGATTTCCCCACATTCGGATTACCCACAATATTTACGAAACCAGATCTATGCTTTTTTTCCATCGTATCCCCATTTCAGATAAATTGCTCCCCAGGTAAAACCTGCTCCAAAAGCTGATAAAATCAGATTATCCCCTTTCTTCAACTGATCTTCCCATTCCCACAGACAAAGAGGAATTGTGCCGGCACTTGTATTTCCATACTTCTGAATATTAATCATTACTTTATCTTCAGAAACGCCTAAACGTTTTGCAATAGCATCAATTATGCGCAAGTTAGCTTGATGAGGGACTACCCAGTTTACCTCATCTTTTGTCAATCCGTTCCTTTCTACGACTTCGGCTGCCGCATCGGCCATATAAGATACAGCATACTTAAACACATATCGCCCTTCCTGATAAACGTAGTGCTCATGATTATCTATTGTATGATAAGTTGCTGGATAAGCTGAACCTCCTGCTTTCATATGCAAATGAGATATGCCGGATCCATCTGTCCGCAACAAAGTATCCAATATACCTATCTTTTCTGTTGTAGGTTCAACAAGAACAGCTCCACAGCCATCACCAAATAACGGACAGGTCGTACGATCTGTATAATCTGTAATGGAAGTCATTTTATCTCCTCCAACTACAATAATTTTACGATAACGTCCCGAACGGATATAATTTGCGGCAGTTTCCAAAGCGTAAAGGAAACCGGCACATGCACCTTGTAGATCAAAAGCAAATGCATTAACACAGCCAGTGTTATATGCAACTATTGACGCAGCTGTAGGAAAAGGATAGTCAGGTGTTGTCGTAGCGCAGACTACGGCTTCAATCTCTTTAGGATCAACTCCAGTCTTTTTTAAAAGCTGGTTTACCGCCTGAATTCCCATAAAGGAAGTACCCAATCCTTCACCTCTTAATATTCTACGCTCTTTTATTCCAACACGCGTCAAAATCCATTCTTCTGTCGTGTCGACCATTTTAGATATATCATCATTTGTCAAAACATCCTTAGGAACGTACCCTCCGATTCCTGTTATTACCGCGTTTATCATATTTTTATATTTAAAAAACAGAGATATAATACTCTAACAAAAAAGCCCTAAAAAACATTTTTAGGGCTATTATTCATCTACCTGGTTTCTTCAGAAACAACAGATAAACTTAAACTGCAGCTTCTTTTACGATAGCTAATTTACCTCTGTAATAGCCGCATTCGCCACATACAGTATGATAAACATGCCACGCACCACAGTTTGGGCAAATAGCCATTGTCGGTGTTACAGCCTTATCATGAGTTCTTCTCTTGGCTGTTCTTGATTTTCCTTGTCTTCTTTTAGGATGTGCCATTGTATTATTTATTTAATTGTTATCATTTTCAACCAATCCTTTTAGCGCATCCCAACGAGGATCTATGGATTCGGCAGAATCATCTTCCATTGAGATTTCATCCTCCGCTATATCATCTTCTAAATCCTCATCATCCGCACTACTTCGGGCCGTATGTTTTTTCAATTTGGACGACATCGCTTTATTGCATTTTCCGGGCGCATGTACATGTTTCATCGGTATTGTTAATGCAATAAATTCATAAATAAACCATGCCAAATTAATCGCACCTTCATCAAATGGAATAACCACGACTTCGTCGCTTTCTTCCGCATATTCGTCCCCAAATTTCACCACTAAACGATTTTGCGTCATTACAGGAACCTCCATATCATCAAGACATCTATCACATGGAACCAAAACAATTCCTTCAATATTAAACGTCATCTCAAATATTGTCCCTGAACTTTTTATCGAAAGATCTACATTAACCTTCCCCTTTTGCACTTCAGTTCCGTCGATGTCTATGAAAAATTTATTCTCCAAAGAATACGTGTATTTATGTATCCCCGGTGAAAGATTCTTCAAATCAATCTTATATAATTCAAACTTACCCAAAGTCTATTAGTGTAAAAACCTTGCAAAGGTACTAAATTTATAAACACAAACATAATAAGTTCTTTATAAATTTTCAGAATATAACTAACTACTTCTTGTATTTTCGTAATTCTAAACAAAAAATTGTGCCTTTTCCTAACTCCGAACTCTTCACATAAATCCGACCTTTATGATATGATTCCACAATTCTTTTCACTAATGACAAACCAAGGCCCCATCCCCGTTCTTTAGTCGTATATCCAGGATTAAACACTGTCTTAAATTTGGACTTTGGAATTCCCTTCCCCGTATCTGAGATTTCAACACGAATGAGCTTACCGCGATCTTCTAAATGAAAAGTAACTTCTCCTTGTCCTTCCATTGCATCTACGGCATTTTTGACTAAATTTTCAATAACCCAAGCAAATAATGAGGTATTCATCGACGTATATAAAGGCTGGTCTGAATAATTTGACGTAATCTTTACTTTTGCAGATATACGCATTTCTAAATAATCTAAAGCAGAGCGCAAAGATTCATTTATATCTATCGGTTCTAAATCGGGGTGTGAACCTATTTTAGAAAATCTCTCCGCAATGACCTCAAGTCGTTTAACGTCTTTCTCCATCTCCTGTAACAAAACAGGATCTATATTTTTCATTTTAAAATATTCCATCCACGCTATCAATGATGATATGGGTGTCCCTAACTGATGAGCTGTCTCTTTCGACAACCCTACCCATACTTTATTTTGCTCTGCTCGTTTTAAATTTGCCAAAGCAAGAAAAGCAATAAGAATAAAAATAAAAACAACAGTTAACTGAACATAGGGATAAATCAAAAGACGTTTTAGTATAGTAGAATCATCATAATAAACATAATGAAAAATTCCATCTCCCAAATCTCCAACTATAGGCGGATTCTTTGCCTTTAATTCCTTCACTTTTTCCCTCCAAAACTCTTCTACATTCTTTTCTGGGACTTCAATATTTCTATAATTACTTACATTTCCATTTTCATCACATAATATAACAGGAATAGACGTATTACCTGATATTATTTTCAGAATTAAACTCATATTCAGACTTGGATTTTCACTTGTCATCACTCGCGTCGCATCAGCCCAAACTTCTATTTTTTGCCTTTCTTCCTGGGCAAAATCACGAATAAGCAAATCAGAAACAACTACAGAAGATATCGCTATCAGAATAGCCACAAAAACAAATATGAATTTCAAACGTTGCCGATAATCATATATATTATTCATATAATAAGTCATTATTATTCCTTAATAAAACGCAATTTAGTAGACATTATTATGAATATATAAATTTAAAGACAAAAACAACAGCATGCTGTATCTAAAACACAAAAAGAGCCGACCGGAATAAATTCCAGATCGGCTCTCGTCTTAAAACGGCAACTACCTACTCTCCCACTTGCGCAGTACCATCGGCGTGATTGGGCTTAACTTCTCTGTTCGGTATG
>JAQVZS010000017.1 GCA_028708075.1 Massilibacteroides sp. | reverse complement strand
CCAAAATGCTTGTTAAAAAATGATTAAAACTTAGGCTAAAAAAAATCATACCGAAGGTTTTTACAAAAGATCAATATGATTTTTTAAAACCTTCGGTATGATTTTTTTTAAAGATCGGGATGTATTTTTGGAGCTGAATCCATTTTATCAAAAATCATCCCGAACATTTTTTTTCATCAAAAAACGACTTTTTCAACCATCAAAAATTACTTTTTTTCATGTCACAAAAAAGTCGTTTTAAAAATCATTTTGTCATTTTATCATCATAAAGAAATCCTATAAACAGAAAAGCTGAATGGAAGTAAAGTCGTCTTCAAAGTTGAATTTCCCATCTCGACCGGAACAACACGAGGTACAATTTGCGTGGGTTGCTCTAAGGTATTCTTTATTTCCAAATCCATGCTTTGTAAAAGCGTACAAGTACCTGCGTGTTTTCTTTCCTCCAAGCCCGCGACAAACAGTTGGATGCGTTTTTTTTGGATAGACACGTTGGCTATCTTCAGAATCAATTCGTTAGTTTTCTGGTCGAATGCGGCCGTGGCGTATAAATCGTGCTGCCCCGTAAGCGGTTTTCCATCTAACGACAAAGACAACACATGCGTTCCAGAATTGAGTGAATAGAGTTGCTGTACATAATAATTTGGTGTACATACGTAACGCAGGTTATCAAACCAGATTAAGTCCGGACGCCATTGCCAAGCCTCTACATGGGCAAACAGAGGAGCATACGTCGCCAGATGCACCACATCGGCGTTGCGTTCAAGACCAGTCATAAAGGCCGCTTCGCAGAGCGCAGTCAAAAAACTATTTTCCCGGTTGTCAGGATGACAGGCATATTCGCCCGCAAAAACTTTCGGACCGCTTCGATCGTACGAATCATAACGGGCAGCCTCACGAAGAAACCATTCCGGCGAACGGTAAAAATGTTCGTCTACCAAATCCACCCCTAAACGTCTCATTTCAGGCCAAAGATAGTCAAAATCCTCACCTTCCGAACCCGGGCCAGATCCCCCCACAATTTTTATTTCCGGATATTTCTCCCGTATCGCGTCGACAAAAACCTTCAGACGTTCCGGATAAATCGGGCCCCATTGTTCGTTTCCAATGGCAATAAACTTCAAATGAAAAGATTCCGGATGCCCCATCTGAGCACGAAGTCGCCCCCATTTCGACGTAACCGGCCCGTTCGCGAATTCAATCAGGTCGAGCGCATCGTCTACATACGGCTGCAGATCTTTCACCAGAACATGCTGATCCATTCCCTCGTTCTCAAACTGGCAAGAAAGTCCACAATTCAAAACCGGAAGTGGCTCTGCTCCCAAATCTTCGCTTAAAAGAAAATATTCGTAAAAGCCCAAGCCGTAGGACTGGTAATAATCCGGAAATTTCTTGTGTGGGAACGTGTAATTCCATCGGTTAATATTGATTGGACGATTTTCCACCGGGCCAACCGTATTTTTCCACTGATAGCGGGTTTCGATCGTCGTTCCTTCGACAATGCAACCTCCCGGAAAGCGGAACACACCCGGCTTTAAAGCTTTCAGAGCCTGCGCCAAATCTTCCCGCATACCATTCGGACGGTTCATAAACGTTTTTTGAGGGAAAAGAGAAATATGTTCTAGATCGATCGTCCCGGGAGTCTCCATCGTTATCCTTAGCCGTGCTTTTACTTCAGTAGCTTTCGGCGACAAAGCAACAGCATATTTCTTCCAATCCGTTCCGGCAATTTCGATCCGTTGCGTCTCGAAAATATTGTTTTCCGCATTCACCAGTTCTACCCGAATCTTAACTGGCGTATCTTTTATATTTATTGTCCGCGCATAAACCGTAAAATCATATTTCTCTCCTGCCTTAACACCAATACCTCTGAATCCTTCATTATCAAGACCTGTCCCGGTAATCAAATGGCGGTTCTTCAAACGGACATAATGCGAATTACGGTCGAAACACGGATTTTTGGTCTCGATCGTCACATCACCGAAAGGCACCCATCCGGCGAAAGGATTGTCAAACTCGAAAGAGCGGTTCTTTATTAATTCGGCATAAAGTCCGCCATCTGCTCCGAAATTAATATCTTCGAAAAAGATTCCATACATGGAAGGTTGGATAGAGGCGCCTAATGCTTTCACATCCACCTGAAGTTCATAAGTGGAATTCTGAGCCTGAAGAAAAGAACACATCAGTAAACTGCCCAAACAAATCCCAGCCATTGATTTTTTCACTTTACAATTCATGATTATTACGTTTTTCAAAATATACAGATTCATTGAGGGCAAATATACACTAAATAAGGAACAGAAAACACATAGAAAACTTGAAAGAAATAACAAAAAACAAAATCCTGCTATATAACATCTTTTTAATCGGTCAGCAAACGCAGAAGAGGAGTAATTTTACGTTCGTTTATATAACTATCGTATATCATGAAAAACAAAATAGCTTTATCCGGCTTAAACGTTGATAATTTCAGCAAAAAAATTGACGGGAAAGATACAACTCTGTGTATTTTGACAAATAAAAAGGGTGCAGAACTAACAATTACAAACTATGGCGCAAAAATTGTGTCACTCATGGTTCCGGACAGAAACGGAACACTGACTGATGTCGTAACCGGACATCCATCTATAGATGAATATCTGCATTCTCAGGAACCCTATTTCGGAGCAGTCTGTGGTCGTTACGGTAATCGGATTGCGAAAGGCCGATTCGTTTTGGATGGCATTGAATATAACAAATTAGCAATCAATAACGGCCCGAACAATCTGCATGGAGGAATTAAAGGATTCAATTCCCAAGTTTGGGACATTGTAAAAGAGGACGATCAAACAGTCGCCTTAAATTATATTTCTATCGATGGAGAAGAAGGTTTCCCCGGAAAGTTGACGGTGACGGTGACGTATCATCTGACAGACAACAACGAAGTGGAAATTTCGTATCACGCTGTGACAGATAAACCCACGGTTCTCAATCTGACGAACCACTCCTATTTTAATCTCTCAGGCGCAGGCGATCCGTCTGTAGGGGATCATCAATTGACCATTAAGGCTGATTACTATTTACCGACCGACGACACAGCAATTCCGTACGGCCCAAAAGAAAAGGTAGAGGGCACACCAATGGATTTTCGCACACCGCGTGAAGTAGGTTCACGCATAAATGATGATTTTGAACAATTGGTATTTGGTAACGGATACGACCATACGTATATTTTAAATAAAGAAAACAACGAACTCTCGTTTTGCGCACGCTGCGTTTCACCCAAAACGGGGATCGTAATGGAAACATACACAACCGAACCCGGCGTTCAATTGTATACCGGGAACTGGATGACCGGTCATTTCCCCGGAAAAAACAGAAAACGTTATCCGGCGCGCGCCGCGTTATGTTTGGAAACCCAACATTTTCCAGACAGTCCCAACCGGCCGGAATATCCATCGACAGTTCTACGTCCTGATGAAGAGTTTATCAGCAAAACAATTTATAAATTTACTGTTCAATAATCGCTATCTATTAACAATCTAAATAATCTAAAAAAAATGGAACAACAGAACAAACAAAACTACTTGTTACCCATCATTATGATGGTCTTTCTGTTTGGTATGATTGCATTCGTTACCAATCTCGCAGCTCCAATGGGCAAAATTTTAATTAACCAATTCGGAGTTTCGAATGCAGAAGGACTACTAGGTAACTTGGCGAACTTTATTGCCTATGCCGTAATGGGTATTCCGGGCGGTATCATGCTTGAGAAATTAGGATACAAAAAAACGGCATTGATTGCAATCGGAGTTGGTCTTGCCGGCGTTTTTATCCAATATCTTTCCGGTGGCGCCGGGAGTTTCGCCATTTATTTAGTCGGTGCATTTGTAGCCGGTTTCTCCATGTGTTTATTGAACATGGTAGTTAATCCGATGCTAAACACACTAGGAGGTGGGGGTAATAAGGGAAATCAGTTGATCCAAATAGGCGGGTCATTCAACTCCGTCATGGGGACTTTGACTCCTATGCTCGTAGGTGTATTGGTCGGCGAAATATCTAAAGCAAATATCACGGACGTTTATCCGGTACTTTATATTGCAATGGGTGTATTTGCATTCGCATTTATCGTTATTGCCTTATCTAAATTGCCGGAACCACATGCTGAAAAAACAAAAGAAGCACTTAGCTCACTTATGCTTGGAGCTTTAAAATTCCGTCACTTTGTACTTGGTGCTTTCGCTATTTTCGTGTATGTTGGTGTAGAAGTAGGGACTCCGGGGATTCTTGATCTTTGGTTAGTAAAAGGCGTTGGAATCTCCACAACGATCTCCGGATTCGTTTGCGGGACCTATTGGTTCCTGATGCTTTGCGGTCGTTTGATTGGTGCATCTATCGGGGGAAAAGTATCCAGTAAAATCATGTTGACAATCACGTCCGGAACCGGATTGATTCTTGTCGGATTAGCCATATTGTTACCGGTTACTACATTAGTTAATGTTCCCGTTTTACAAACGGATGCCGTCGGTTCTTTGGGATTCGGTTTGGCTGAAGTTCCCATCAATGCTCTTCTCCTTTTATTGGTAGGTCTGTGTACTTCTATTATGTGGGGAAGCATCTTCAACCTTGCCGTAGAAGGATTGGGTAAATATCTGGCTGCAGCTTCAGGTATTTTCATGGTACTTGTTTGTGGTGGAGGTATCCTGCCTTGGATTCAGGGAAGAATTGCCGATATCGGAGGATATCAAATCTCTTATATCGTTATAGCACTTGGTCTTGCTTACTTGTTATATTATGCAGCTATCGGTAGCAAGAACGTTAATAAAGACATACCTGTAGACTAAATTTATAAAAAAGATTTAAATATTTTCTGTTTGAAGAAATTATCTAATAACTTTATCGGGATTAGATAATTTCTTCTTTTTTAAGACAATATTAATTTAAAATTCACATAAGATGATAAACAAAATAAGAGCTAAATTTAACGAGCTTTTCCAAACTGGAGGAAGTGTATATACTTCGCCGGGACGAATTAACCTGATCGGTGAACACACGGATTATAATGGCGGATTTGTATTTCCAGGAGCAATCGATAAAGGAATGGTCGCTGAAATCAAATTGAATGGGACAGATAAAATCCGGGCATTTGCATTAGACCTGAACGAATTGGCCGAATTCGGATTCAACGAAGAAGATATACCGGCAGCCGGATGGGCAAAGTATATTTTTGGCGTTTGTCGTGAAATTATAAAAAGAGGTGGAACAATCAAGGGCTTCGATACCGTTTTTGCGGGCGATGTTCCTCTTGGAGCAGGAATGTCTTCATCTGCCGCACTCGAAAGTACGTATGCGTTTGCTTTAAACGATATGCTTTCACTGGGAATTGATAAATTCGAATTGGCAAAGATCGGTCAGTCTACCGAGCATAACTATGTTGGGGTTAAATGCGGAATCATGGATCAATTCGCCTCTGTATTTGGGAAAAAAGGAAGTTTAATGCTCTTAGATTGCCGTTCTTTGGAATATAAATACTATCCGTTCGATCCCAAAGGATACAAATTAGTACTACTCGATTCTGTCGTAAAACACGAACTTGCTTCGTCGGCCTATAATAAACGTCGTGAATCTTGCGAAAATGCTGCAAAAGCAATCCGTAAAAATCACTCGGAAGTAGAATTTCTCCGCGATGCGACGATGGATATGCTGAACGAAGTCAAAAACGACATCAGTGCGGAAGATTATATACGTGCTGAATATGTAATTGAAGAAATACAACGAGTCATGGACGTTTGTGTTGCCCTTGAAAAAGGAAATTATGAAACCGTCGGTGAAAAAATGTATGGGACCCATCATGGTATGAGCAAACTTTACGAAGTCAGCTGCGAAGAGTTGGATTTCCTGAACGATATCGCCAAGAAATGCGGCGTAACCGGTTCGCGCGTAATGGGCGGAGGCTTCGGCGGATGCACGATCAATTTGGTAAAAGAAGAAAAATACGAAGCCTTTATAAAAGAAGCTTTCTCGGCTTATAAAGAAAAATTCGGACATGAGCCTAAATTATACAATGTAGTAATCAGTGATGGAGCCCGCAAACTCTTCTAACCATAATATAAAATAACCATTTATGTCAGCCGCTTTTTATCAGAACGAAGTTCAATTTTACGTAGCAGTAGACTGTATCATTTTAGGATTCAATAAGAATGAACTCTATGTATTACTGTATAAAAGAAAATTCGAACCATTGAAAGGAAAATGGTCTTTAATGGGTGGGTTTGTTAAGGCTGGAGAGAGCATCAATGAAGCGGCTTCACGCGTACTAACGGAATGTACGGGAATAAATGAATTATTTATGGAGCAAGTTGGAGCATACGGAGACGTCACCCGTGATTTAGGTGAACGGGTAATTTCCGTAGCTTATTATTCTTTGGTCAATATGAGTGAATTTCAATCTAAAATATTGAAAGAGCACAATGCCGTATGGACAAAGATCAGTGAACTTCCTACGCTAATCTTCGACCATGAGCAGATGATTAAAGACACGCTTTCGATCTTAAAAAAGAAAGCAGCAACACGACCGGTTGGATTCAACCTGCTTCCGGAAAAATTCACGCTTCCGCAATTACAAAGTCTCTATGAAGCCATTTATCAAACATCATTGGACAAACGGAACTTCAGGAAAAAACTGAATTCGATGGATATTCTTGAGAAATTAGACGAGAAAGATAAAAAGAATTCCAAACGTGGAGCTTTTTTCTATACGTTTAATAAAGAAAAATATGATAAACTTTTGGAAGACGGTTTTTATTTTTCGCTATAAAAGGAATATTACCTATTGATAATAAGGGCATTATAGCCCGTTTTCGGTTAAAAAGCTATGTTGTATAACATAGCTTTTTTTATGTTTCCACCACAATAAGGTGTTAAATTTACACCATACTAAAAACAATTAAAACGGAGAATAACGAAATACTAAACCCTCATTTTATTCGATATATGGTTGAAGATTTAAAGAAAAAGGTTTACGAAGCTAATTTAGCTTTAGTTGAGCACGGATTAGTCATTTTTACCTGGGGAAATGTAAGTGCCATTGACCGAAAAAAAGGAATTATTGTAATCAAACCTTCGGGAATTTCTTATGAAACCATGAAGCCGGAAGATATGGTAGTATTAGACCTGCAAGGAAATATCATAGAAGGTAAATTGAAACCATCGTCCGATACGCCTACTCATTTAGTTTTGTATAAGGCTTTTTCAGAAATTGGAGGAATTGTTCATACCCATTCGACCTATGCCACCGCCTGGGCACAGGCGGGAAAAGATATTCCAAGTATAGGAACAACTCATGCAGATTATTTTTACGAAGCCATCCCTTGTACGCGTCAGATGACGAAAGAAGAAGTGGAAGGAGAATATGAGAAAGAAACGGGCAATGTCATTGTGGAACGTTTTGAAAAGATCAATTCGGCCTTTGTCCCAGGCGTACTCGTAGAAAACCATGGTCCTTTCGCATGGGGAAAAAATGCAGAAGAGGCTGTTCATAATGCGGTTGTCATGGAACAAGTAGCCAAGATGGCATACCTCTCTTTTAGCATCAACCCGAATCTGACTATGAACAAGCATCTGATTGAAAAACATTTCAATCGGAAACACGGCCCAAATGCATATTACGGGCAAAAATAATGACGAAAACAAAAACAACAACATATAATAACAGTTAAATCAATAAACCATGAGTTTTAAAGATCTTGAAGTTTGGTTTGTCACAGGAGCACAACTTCTTTACGGAGGTGATGCTGTAGTGAAAGTAGACGCACACTCGAACGAAATTGTTAAAGGATTGAATGAATCGGGAAAACTACCGGTTAAAGTCGTGTACAAAGGAACAGTCAACTCCGCACCAGAAGTAGCTGAAGCGTTCCGTAATGCAAACAATGCGGAAAAATGTATCGGGGTCATTACCTGGATGCATACTTTTTCGCCGGCTAAAATGTGGATACACGGCTTGAAAGATTACAAGAAACCCCTACTGCACCTGCACACACAATTCAACAAGGAAATTCCCTGGAGCAAAATCGACATGGATTTTATGAATCTGAATCAAAGTGCGCATGGCGATCGCGAATTTGGTCACATGGTCAGCCGCATGCGTAAAAACCGTAAGGTGGTAGTCGGCCATTGGACAGAAGAAAACGTACAAGGACATATTGCCGTATGGATACGCGTAGCAGCAGCTTGGGCTGATACACAAGACATGCGTATCATCCGTTTTGGAGATAATATGAATAATGTAGCTGTGACAGACGGAGATAAAGTTGAAGCTGAACTTCGCTTGGGTTACCACGTCGATTATTTCCCGGTTGGTGATTTAGTAGCTTACCAGGATAAAGTGACGGAATCGGAAATTGACGAATTGGTTTCGATTTATGAAAAAGAATACAAATTCGCAGATAATTGCAAAAGGGGCGCTCAAGATCATGCCCAGGTACGCGAAGCTGCCCGCGAAGAACTGGCTTTACGCAGTTTTCTAAAAGATAAAAATGCTAAAGGATTTACAACGAACTTCGACGCTTTACACGGACTTAACCAATTACCGGGACTTGCTTCCCAGCGTTTGATGGCGGAAGGCTACGGTTTTGGAGCAGAAGGGGACTGGAAAACGGCCGCACTTTATCGTACATTCTGGGTAATGACGCAAGGGCTCTACGGAGGATGCTCTTTTCTGGAAGATTACACGTATCATTTCAATGGTGAAAAGAGCGCAATCTTACAATCGCATATGCTTGAAGTCTGTCCTTTGATCACAAAGAACAAACCTTGCCTGGAAGTTCATCCGTTAGGAATCGGAGGAAAAGCTGATCCGGCACGTTTGGTCTTTACAGCACACGAAGGAAGTGGAATCGCAGCCACCATTGTTGACATGGGTAATCGTTTTCGTATGATTATGAACAAAGTCGATGTAATTGAAATGCCTGCTCCGATGCCAAAACTCCCTGTTGCAAGCGCTTTATGGATTCCACAACCTAATCTGGAAGTTGGAGCTGCTGCCTGGATTCTAGCGGGTGGAACACACCACACTGCATTCTCGTTTGATTTGACAGAAGAATATCTGGAAGATTACGCAGATATCGCAGGGATCGAACTGGTTACGATCGATAAAAACACGACAATCCCCGAATTCAAGAAAGAACTCCGATTTAACGATGTTTATTTCATGCTAAACCGCGCGTTAGAAGTTTGATCATGGAAAAAGAAAAATATGTAATTGGACTAGATTACGGTTCCGACTCTTGTCGGGCCGTAATTGTCAATGTTTTCACAGGAGAAGAAATAGCCACAGCTGTAAAGTACTATCCCCGCTGGAAAGCTGGAAAATATTGTGATCCTTCGTCTAATCAATATCGTCAACATCCGTTGGATTATATCGAAACACTGGAAGGAGTCATTAAAGAATCCCTAGGAAAAACGCCGACAGGAACAGCGGAAAAAGTTATTGGATTATCTTTCGACACAACCGGAAGCACACCTGTTCTTACCGATAAAGAAGGAACACCTTTGGCGCTTCTTCCGGAATTCGCAGAAAATCCAAACGCTATGTTCGTCTTATGGAAAGATCACACAGCGATTGAAGAAGCAGCCCGAATAAACGAACTCGCCCAAAAAGCGACAATCGATTATACCGCATACGAAGGGGGAATCTATTCTTCGGAATGGGTATGGGCAAAGATGGCGCATGTATTAAGTGTGGATTCAACGATTCATAACGCAGCTTATTCATGGATTGAACATTGTGACTGGATGCCGGCTTTGATTACAGGAAAAACAAAACCGGAAGACGTCTGCAGAAGTCGCTGCGCGGCCGGACATAAAGCCATGTGGAACGAGATATGGGGAGGGCTTCCTCCTGAAGAATTTCTGACATCGATCAGTCCGCTGTTGGCCGGTTTCCGAGATCATTTGTTTGAAAAAACGCACACCAGTGACATATGCGTGGGAACACTGACAGAAGAATGGGCAAAACGGCTTGGGCTGACCACAAGCGTAACCGTTGGAGTCGGCGCATTCGATTGCCATATGGGTGCTGTGGGAGCTGAAATCACGCCGTATTCATTCGTCCGCGTAATCGGAACCTCTACTTGCGATATTATGATCTCTTCCTACGATGAAATCGGGGAAAAGCTGATTCCCGGTATTTGTGGGCAGGTAGATGGATCGGTAATCCCGGGTTACATCGGTCTTGAAGCCGGTCAGTCGGGATTCGGCGATATTTATGCCTGGTTCAAGCGGGTATTATCCTGGCCCTTAGAACACATTTTATCACAAAGCCAATTGATTGACGAAACAACAAAACAAAAGTTAATTGAAGAAACGGCGGATAAAATCATTCCCTCCTTATCCGAAGAAGCGGCTAAAGTAGCCGTAAGCGAAAGCGTTATATTAGCGACAGACTGGATGAACGGACGCCGTACACCTGACGCCAGTCAATTAGTGAAAGGAACTATCACAGGGTTGAACTTGGGAAGTACGGCACCTCTTATTTTCCGGGCATTAGTAGAAGCAACGGCTTTCGGATCGAAAGCTATTATCGATCGTTTCTTAGAAAACGGAATTCGTATCGACAACGTAATTGGTATTGGCGGTATCTCTTTGAAATCTCCATTTGTTATGCAAACGCTGGCAGATGTATTAAACATGCCGATCAAAGTAGCAAAAGCCGAACAAGCCTGTGCCTTCGGGGCATCCATGTTCGCTACTGTGGCGGCAGGACAGTATAAAACGGTGAAAGACGCGCAAAAAGCTATGGGTCAGGGTTTCGCAAAAGAATATAAACCAAACGCGAAAAACCACGAAGCTTACAAAGCGCTTTATAAAAAATACACCTTGCTGGGTACGTTTACGGAAAAGGAATTGTTTGTATGAGAGAATGAGTCGTACGGAGAGATTCCGTATCTTTGTAAAAAACTCAAAAAATCCATATTATGAATGAAATCAAAACAATGAACATGGCGGCGGATAATATACGAATCCTTGCTGCATCGATGGTTGAAAAGGCGAAATCCGGACATCCCGGAGGAGCAATGGGCGGTGCGGATTTTATCAATGTATTATTCTCCGAATTTCTTATATATGACCCCAAAAATCCGAAATGGGCGGGAAGAGACAGATTCTTTCTGGATCCGGGACACATGTCGCCGATGCTTTATTCTGTATTGGCACTTACCGGAAAATACAGTATGGATGAATTGGCCGCTTTCCGTCAATGGGGAAGTGTAACGCCGGGGCATCCGGAAGTGGATATTGAACGTGGCGTTGAAAACACCTCCGGCCCATTAGGACAGGGACATACCTTTGCTATCGGAGCAGCTATCGCGGCAAAATTTCTGAAAGCCCGTCTGGGGGAACAGATGAATCAAACAATTTATTCATACATATCCGACGGTGGTGTGCAGGAAGAAATCTCTCAGGGAGCCGGACGTATTGCAGGGACATTGGGCCTAGATAACCTGATCATGTTTTACGACTCAAACAATATTCAACTTTCAACAAAAGTAGAAGAAGTGACCATCGAAAACGTGGGCATGAAATATGAAGCTTGGGGCTGGAAAGTTATTTCCATCAATGGGAACGATGTACAGGAAATACGCGCAGCACTGACCGAAGCAAAAGCTGTGCTCGGCCGTCCGACCTTGATTATCGGAAAAACAATCATGGGAAAAGGAGCTATCGACGCGTCTGAGGGAAGTTATGAAAATAAAGTATCCACTCACGGGCAACCTCTTTCAGCAGCAGGGGCATCATTTTCGGACACGATTAAAGCGTTAGGCGGAGATCCGGAAGACCCGTTCCGAATTAAACCGGAGGTAGCGGCATTATATGATAATCGTGCCAAAAAACTCGAAAATATCGTAGCCGAACGCCACAAGGCAGAAGAAGTCTGGGGCAAAGCAAATCCGGAACTGGCGGCTAAGAAGGCCAAATGGTTCGCAAATGAAATACCCGCTATCGATTGGTCTGCTATCGAACAAAAGCCGGGACAAGCAACTCGCGCTGCTTCAGCAACCGTATTGAGTATTCTAGCTACTCAGGTTGAAAATATGATTTGTGCTTCAGCCGACTTATCAAATTCGGATAAAACGGACGGATTCCTAAAGAAAACCCATTCGCTCCGCAAAGATGATTTCAGTGGCGCGTTCTTTCAAGCGGGAGTTTCTGAACTGACAATGGCTTGTATCTGTATCGGTATGTCGTTACATGGTGGTGTAATTGCAGCTTGTGGAACATTCTTCGTTTTTTCAGATTATATGAAACCTGCCGTACGTATGGCTGCGCTGATGGAAGTCCCGGTTAAGTTTATTTGGACGCACGACGCTTTCCGTGTCGGAGAAGACGGGCCAACGCATGAGCCAGTCGAACAGGAAGCCCAAATTCGTTTGATGGAAAAACTAAAGAATCATAAAGGTCATAATTCTATGTTAGTCTTGCGGCCGGCAGACGTTACGGAAACAACGGTCGCTTGGAAACTGGCGATGGAAAACACCTCAACTCCTACGGGATTAATCCTTTCCAGACAAAACATCTCAGATCTGCCAGCAAAAAGCAGCCGTTATGAGGAGGCACTTCAGGCAGAAAGAGGCGCGTATATTATTGAAACGGACGAAAATCCGGATGTTGTCTTAGTCGCTTCCGGATCGGAAGTTGCCACATTGGTGGAAGGAGCAGCTCTTCTCCGGGCTGATGGAATTAAAGTACGCATTGTATCCGTTCCATCCGAAGGGTTATTCCGTAACCAAAGTAAGGCCTATCAGGAATCGGTTATTCCTGCTTCTAATAAAGTATTTGGACTGACAGCCGGACTTCCGGTGACTCTGGAAGGATTAGTTGGCTCTCATGGTAAAGTATGGGGATTGGAATCTTTCGGATTCTCCGCTCCATACAAAGTGCTGGACGAAAAACTCGGTTTTACGGGAAAGAATGTATATCAACAGGTTAGAGAATTATTGGCACATTAAAAAAACGTGTCCGGAATTGCTTTACGGGGATTCCGGACACGACCTCTATACAGAAAAAATGAATACAATAGGGTTAAGCAGTGATCATGCAGGCTACGAATTGAAAGAGTTTGTGAAACAAATTCTGGAGAAAAAAAGAATCCCTTACAAAGATTATGGAGCTCAATCGACTGAAAGTTCGGACTATCCCGATTTTGCTCATCCGTTGGCGTTTGCTGTCGAAAAAGGAGAAGTAGCCAGAGGTATTGCCGTTTGCGGTACGGGGAATGGAATCGCCATAACACTTAATAAGCATATGGGGATTCGCGCAGCATTAAGTTGGAATGCGGAAATAGCCGCATTAGCGCGCGCGCATAACGATGCCAATATACTTGTAATGCCTGGAAGATTTATCAGTAAAGAGGAAGCGGCAAAAGCAGTCGACGCATTCCTGAATACAAAATTTGAAGGTGGACGACATCAACGACGAATCGATAAAATCTCTTTCTAAAGGGATAAAAACCATGTAAAAACTATTAAATCACAAATATCGTGGAAACATTAGATTGGATTGTAATTGGAGTTTTCGCATTAGCTCTGATCGGTATTATTATATGGGTCGTCAAACAAAAACAGAACGACTCGGCAGATTATTTTTTAGGTGGACGTGACGCAACTTGGATTGCTATCGGAGCATCCATTTTTGCTTCAAACATTGGGTCGGAACACTTGATCGGACTGGCAGGTGCTGGTGCATCCAGTGGTATGGCCATGGCACATTGGGAAATTCAGGGATGGATGATCCTTATTCTGGGATGGGTATTCGTTCCTTTTTATTCGCGAAGTATGGTCTATACCATGCCGGAATTTTTGGAACGCCGTTATAACTCTCAATCCAGAACCATACTCTCTGTTATCTCGTTAATCAGTTACGTGTTGACCAAAGTAGCAGTAACCGTTTACGCCGGAGGATTAGTCTTCCAACAGGTTTTTGGCATCAAGGAACTTTGGGGGATTGACTTTTTCTGGATCGCGGCGATCGGATTGGTTTTAATCACAGCTATATATACAATCTTCGGAGGTATGAAATCCGTATTGTATACCTCCGTATTGCAAACGCCTATTTTGTTATTAGGTTCTTTAATAATCTTAGTTCTCGGATTCAAAGAATTAGGTGGCTGGGACGAAATGATGAGAATCTGTGGAGCAGTTACAGTAAATGATTACGGTGACACAATGACTCAGTTGATTCGGAGCAATAATGATCCGAACTTTCCATGGTTAGGAGCATTGGTTGGTTCGGCGATTATCGGGTTCTGGTATTGGTGTACAGACCAATTCATCGTGCAACGTGTCCTTTCCGGAAAAAATCAAAAGGAAGCACGCCGCGGTGCTATATTCGGCGCTTACCTGAAGTTATTACCAGTATTCTTATTCCTTATCCCGGGAATGATCGCATTTGCTTTGCATCAAAAATACATTGGTGCGGGTGGTGAAGGTTTTTTGCCACTATATGCAAATGGAACGCCCATTGCCGACGCGGCATTTCCCACATTAGTAGCTAAACTATTGCCTGCCGGTATAAAAGGATTGGTCGTTTGTGGTATTTTAGCCGCCTTGATGAGTTCGCTTGCATCTCTTTTTAATTCGTCGGCTATGTTGTTTACAATCGACTTCTATAAACGTTTCAAACCTAAAACATCAGAAAAGAAATTGGTTGTAATCGGGCAAATCGCGACAGTTGTGATTGTTGTATTGGGTATTTTATGGATTCCCATCATGCGTAGTGTGGGTGATGTGCTTTACACTTACCTGCAAGACGTTCAATCGGTTCTGGCTCCGGGTATCGCTGCCGCCTTCCTTTTAGGTATCACATGGAAACGGACATCTGCGCAAGGGGGATTATGGGGATTGATCGCCGGCATGGCCATTGGATTAACTCGTTTAGGAGCGAAAGTATTTTACAGTAACGCAGGAGATCTCTCAGGTGGATTGTTCAAATACTTATTCTACGATTTAAACTGGTTATTCTTCTGCGGTTGGATGTTCCTGTTCTGCATTATCGTTGTTGTAGTTGTCAGTTTATTCACCACAGCACCAAGTGCTGACAAAATACAAGGGTTAGTATTCGGAACCGCCACACCGGCACAAAAAGCGGAAACGCGTGCCAGCTGGAATCGCTGGGATATTATTCATACAGTTATTATCCTGGGTATCACAGCCGCTTTCTATTGGTATTTCTGGTAAAGAAAGCATAAAAAACGAAAAAGGCCGAAAGTCGGAAAGTATCCGCTTTCGGCCTTTTTTGTGTCATTTCAAGGTATAACTTACCCCTCCGATCAGCCAAAAACCAGCTTGAGGGACATTCCCTAAATCATAATATTTCGTGTCGCACAGATTATTGGCACTCAGATGAAATAGAAATTTCTTTAATTGCCAGTTAATCCGTAGATCGAGTGTAGAAAAAGGGGTATAATTTGTAAACTCTCCTTGTACCCCGTTATCATAACGGGTATAGCCACCCATACGTTTCTGCCAACGGAAATTCCAATTTGCCGTCACGTTCTTTACAACTGGATGTTCCAATTTAAGAGTTACTTTATCACGCAGATAATTCAACGTATAATTCGAAATCAAATCTCCGGAAGATTTATCCTGTTTTAAACGTGTATAAGCAGCATGAAATACAGTCGATTCGGGCAAAAATCCAACAACCTCTCCCAACAACAACTGTGTTCCTACCTCTATCCCTTTTTTATCCAATTGGGTGATATTGCGGGATTCCCATTTATCATCCACGTTCGCTTTCACCCAGTCGATAATATTATCCCCCTTCATCAAATAAGCCGTCACATACAAACGCATAAACCAAGCATCGTATTTCAGACCCAACTCGAAAGCCTCCGAAGTCTCCGGCTTCAAGTCGACATTCCCGATATGTGTCTCCGTCGTATAATATAGATCTGTAAAAGTCGGCATGCGTGTCGCCTTATTCCAGGAAGCAAAGGTTTTCAGGTTATCGAGCACGCGGTAACTCACATTAATCGAAGGATAAAATTTATACGCCCCCCGGAATTGCGTATTATCATTCGCCAATAAACCGGCAGTCAACGTAAAACGATCAAGCAAAAGGTTATGTTCCAGAGCGAAACTTATATTTGTCCGATCGTCCGATTTTGTATATTTCCCGTCAGGTTCAACCATTTCTCTTCCGAGTACGGAACTTAAGATACCCTCGCTTCTGAATTCACTCCCAAAACTGGTGATCCCCCATTTTGAAGTGAATTGAATGTTCAAATTTGCGCCATACACATCGCTGCGATGAGAATTATGTCCGACATACGAGGAAGGAATGTTCGGCGTACCGTCACGATACAATTGAAAACAATCATAATGCCTGTTCCAATAAACGGCCGGGATAAATTTCAGCTTATCCCCCGTTTCTCCACGGACAGAAGCAAAATACGAACTCGTTTCATCGTATTGATTTGGATAACTAGCGGAATAAAAAGTATTCGCTCCATATTTTTTATCGTTATAACCCAACTGCACATCTACAATCGAGTTCTTTTCAGGTTTCAGCCTGGTTTGCCAAAGCAGATTTCCAATATTATAATCGCTATTTGCAATGTACCCGTCGGAAGTCGCATAACCGGCGGACAGTTGACTTGTGGCAACAGAAGAGGTAAGTGCCCCGCTTGCCTGAGCATTCCAAAGGCCATGACTGCCGGCTTCAATATTAGCATAAGCCTTATGGTCGGGTTTCTTTTTAGTTATAATATTTATTCCTCCAGAAAAAGCACTGGCCCCATAAATGATAGAAGACGGGCCATGAATAATTTCGATACGTTCTACATCGGAAAGATTAACAGGAATATCAAAACTGTAATGTCCGGTTTGGGGATTAGAAAGGTTAATTCCGTTAAGGAGAATGGCTGTTTGGTCGAAAGAACCGCCACGAATCGAGATGTCGGCCTGCACCCCGTGGGCTCCACGCTGCATCACATCAATATTAGCAGCATAATTAAGTAAATCTTGGATACTTTGAACAGGCGATCGCTGAATCTCTTCTTTAGTAATTACCGTCACTAAACGGGCAGCCTGATTCAGTGCCAATTCCACTCGCGAAGCTGTAACGGTCACTTCGTCCAGTTCCTGTTCTGTTTCCCTGCTTTCTACGCCAGCTACCACATTCGTCTGAGCCGAAACGATCCCTGTCGCGGCAAAAGTCAGCACACAATTTGTAACAACACCTATTGTCACTTCTTTGTGCAAACTGTTAAACACACTGTAGGCTTTCCTCGCGAACCGCTTAAAACGGAAAGCCGCCAACTGGTTAAATCTTTTTTGTTTCATAAAAATTAATTTAGTTAAAAAATCGCACAAAGATAACGTTTTTATTTTTTGTATTTGATCGAAATTCATTCTAGGCGCTTCGGTAAACGGATTCAAGCGCTTCAAACAAGTTTGACATTTTATTAATAAAAAAACAATAAACTTATTTCTACAAATCACATCCGTCAAAACAAATCGGGAGTAAGTCGGAAGCACAATTGATTAACAGCATGGAGGTTGAGCCACAAAGAAACACTTTAACCGGCGCTCCGGCACGTTTTTCCGTTTCGAGCATCACCTGGCGGCATCCGCCGCAAGGAGAAATACCTTCTACAATTTTCCCGTTGGAAAAAGCAACGATGGCAATAGCAGTAACGGCTACTTCCGGATACTTAGCCCCGGCATAAAACAAAGCGACCCGTTCCGCGCAAAGCCCGGAAGGATACGCCGCGTTTTCCTGATTGGAAGCAGAGACCATTTCACCATTAGCCAGCAATACGGCTGCTCCAACCTGAAAATGTGAATAAGGCGCGTACGCTTTTGAGGCTGCTGCTACGGCTTCTTCATACAACAATTGATATGGTTTTTCCCATTCGGAAAGAGGTGCCGTACAGAACGTTATTTTCAATTCGTGCTCAATCATGCAGCAAATTATTTACGCGATTTCATGTCCTGAAGAATCAACAAGGAAGCAGGTTCCACAACAGTTCCATGATTAAAACCAGATAATTCATGAAAGACGACGGTCTTATTCCCCACAGCCTGCAACGCTTCGTAAAGAAAACGGTTCTCTACCGTCCGGCAGGCCATCTCCCTCTCTGCCTGTCCGGCAATAATCAGAAAAGGTGCGGCTTCTTTCCGCACATGTGCCAAAGGCGCATATTCATCAATTAAAGGAATATCCGTAGACAAAGCCCGCTCCGTACGGATTTGAAAATGAGTAATCGCCTGACCGCTTATGGGATAATACGTTTTGATTTGGTCGGCATCCACCCCTTGTTCCTGAAGATAATGCTTGTCCAAACCTATCATGAGAGTAAGATACCCTCCGGCCGAATGACCTCCTACAAAGACTTGTGAAGAATCGCCTCCGTATTCTCCGATGTGCCGGATCACCCAGGCAACGGCAGCCGCAGCATCTTCAATATAAGCCGGATGTTGCACACGCGGACTCAACCGATAATTGACCGAAACAATGCAAATTCCTTTTTCTTTTAACCCGGCAGGAATATCGGTCTTATCCCCGCCGGTTAGCCCTCCTCCATGAAACCAGACCAGCGTCTGAAATCCTTTTTCGGAAGCGGGAAGGTAAATATCCAATTTACAACGCTCGCGGCTATATTCGTCTTTCGAGTTCTCTTTATAAGAGATATTTCCCGTAAATCGAGGCGATTGGGCCAAAAAGGGACTTATGTTTATCGTAAATGCGATAAAGAATAAAATTACGAGCTTTTTCATAGAATGCAATCTTTATATTAGAAACAAATTTAATCAAAATTGCCATACATGCAAGAAATCCATTATCTTCGTAGTTTGTAAAATAGTTGCAGGTTTTAGCATGAAGATCGTATTTATCGGAGCAGGGAATCTGGCCACATCGCTTGCCAAAGCGATGCAAAGTTGCGGATTAAATATCTGTCAAGTATATAGCCGTACACCGGAAAGCGCTTCGTCATTAGCCCAAACGCTGCGTTGCCCTTGGACAACCTCCATCGAAGAAGTAAAAAACGATGCCAATTGGTATATTTTTTCCGTCAAAGACGACGCATTGGAGGAATTGATTTCTAGGCTTAAACCCAATAATGGATTATGGTTGCACACAGCAGGAAGTATGTCTACAACTATTTTCGAAGGCTTTACATCGCGTTATGGCGTGATTTATCCTTTGCAAACGTTCAGTAAACAAAGAAGCGTGGATTTTTCCAATATTCCATTCATTCTAGAAGCTAATAATCCGGAAGATCTGAGGACAATGAAAGAAATAACCGGACGCCTTACGAATGATGTCCATATTCTGAACTCAGAGGCGCGGAAACAAATCCATCTTGCTGCAGTTTTTGCTTGTAATTTTGCCAACCATATGTGGACCTTAGCCTGGCAATTGCTGGAAGATAAGCAAATTCCACCGGGAATATTGTTCCCATTGATTAAAGAGACTGCCGCCAAATTAAAAGAAATGCCTCCCCGCAAAGCGCAAACCGGACCAGCTGTACGCTACGATAAAAAAGTGATTGACAAACATCTGCAAATGTTAGATAACGAAAGTTTGAAAACAATTTACCGGCTGTTGAGCCAAAGTATTCACGAAACAGAAAAAAAGAGCAATGAGTAGTATTCCTTACGATTTAAAGAAAATAAAAGCATTCGCATTTGATGTCGATGGCGTTTTGTCGAAAGATATCATGCCACTTCATCCGAATGGCGATCCGATGCGAACCGTAAATACAAAAGACGGATACGCCATGCATTTAGCAGTTAAACACGATTATCGGATATGTATTATCACAGGTGGAAATACGGAAGCAATACGTTTACGCTATGAACGTTTGGGCGTGCAACACATTTATATGGGTAGTTCCGTCAAAAAATATGATTTTCAGGATTTCCTTGACAAATCCGGATTAACGCCTGAAGAGGTTGTTTATGTCGGTGACGATATTCCGGATTATGAAGTCATGAAACGCGCGGGATTGGCAGTCGCTCCGGCAGACGCCGCTCCTGAAATAAAAGAAATCGCCGGATATATTTCTTCAAAAGCCGGAGGTGAGGGCGTAGCACGTGATATCATCGAAAAAACGATGAAAGCACAAGGAAAATGGATGGGTGAAGAAGCGTTCGGTTGGTAAAATACATGTTTCATGTTAACAAATCTAAAGAAGTATAACATCATTTTAGGTTCGAATTCACCTCGTCGAAAAACGTTACTGGCAGGTTTGGATATCGATTTCGAAGTAAGGACAATTTCGAATATCGACGAATCCTATCCCGACACGTTGTCGGAGGAAGAGGTACCTTTATACATTGCAGGAAATAAAGCCGCCGCCTTTTTGCCTTTTATTCGGGAAAACGAATTACTCATCACTGCCGATACCGTCGTTGTTGTCGATTCTCAAATTGTTGGGAAGCCAGCGAATAAAGCGGATGCCATACACATTCTCCGTCTTTTATCCGGACGTACGCACCGGGTCATTACCGGAGTTCACCTAAACACAAAAGAAAAATCATCCCATTTTTCCGTTGTTTCTACCGTTTCGTTCGCTCAACTCGATTCGGAAGAAATTAATTATTATGTCGATAAATACCAACCATACGATAAAGCAGGAGCATACGGAATACAGGAATGGATCGGATACATTGGAGTCGAATCAATCGAAGGCTCGTTCTATAATGTTATGGGATTACCCGTTCAACGACTTTACCGGGAACTCCAGCGTTTTTAAGAAAAAAAGTCCGTATAAAACTTCACAGTTACATACGGACCAAACAAATAACAAACTCTACTTATATGAAAAAACAAATACTACTAACAAAGTATTCATAACATCTCTGTCACTATATGAAATAAAATGTTAAGTTATTTCATTTCCACTTTGTATAGTATAAACAGTAAACAACACATTATAGTTGTCACTTTATTATGAAAAATTATTAACATTACCTATAAATCGCAACGTCAGTTATGCATAACCAATAAAGGAGTATCGGTATGGAAAAGCATTTTCCGTGCGATACTCGGATTAAAAATACGTGCCAGGAAATTCCGTCGGTAAGTACTGATAGCAATAATATCGATGTTTTTTTCGCGGACAAATCGTTCGACAGCTAGCAATAAATCACCATCAGCCAAAACCGTATGGCTAATCGACGCCGCTGGATATTGTTTTTTAAAATATTCACGGACACCGGTTAAACGAATCTCATTCCATTCATCCTTACTTGTGGAGATATTGAATAAATGAATATGAACATCATAGCCTTTAATTATTCCCATGAAACGATCGAACATCAACAAATCCTGTTGATTAAACGAAGTCGCAAAGGCAATGTTTTTAGTTTTTCCAATCGAATTGAACGGGACTTGCTCCGGAACAACTAACACAGGAACTTTAGCCACTTCGATCACTTCGCCGGAAACGCTTCCAATTAAATCTGCTTCTTTCTTACTTTTTCCACGTGTTCCCATAACAATCAAATCCGGCTGCACTTCTTTCGCATACGTAATTATTTCTTCTTCAGGAATACCTTCACGCATTTCTTGCGATATTTTTACCTTGGGCAAATCACCGCTTTTTATCCGCCTGTTTAATTGTTGCATTAGTTTTTCCATATCAGAATCGACACGTTTACGGATGTCGACCATGACTTCACTTTCGCCAGCCTGATAAACCAAAGAATCTGCCATAGGAATAGCGGAAGGGAAGAAGGGACTAAAATAAGCATGCAGAAGCACAACCTCAGCTCCGGCATTCCCGGCATGATTGATCCCTATTTCACAAGCTCTTAACGAATAATCCGAAAAATCAACCGGGATCAGGATTATTTTAGTTTTTACCTTTTTCGTTTCTTCTTTTTCGGGTTCTTCAAACCATTTCATATCTTCGATAATCCGCAATGCATGTGGCAAATCGCTTTCTTTAATACGTACTCTTACACCTGCCGAAACGACAGGTTGTATCTGATTTACGTTATGAATGTAAACCTCAATACCCTCTGATTCCAAAATTGTCTTAAGAATCTGTGCCCTTTCAAAGGTATGAATTGCTACGGTAACCAATTTGTTTTCCATATCGTTATATATTTAAAGTAAAACAAAAAAACCCCAAAGTTTTTGGCGACTATGGGATTTTATTGAAAAAATTCTGCTGCTGCTAGGATTCCGGTGTTACCGACACCGAACGGCTTTCTTCCACTATCTCCAGAGCCCGGTCATAAATCGAAGTATCATCTAAAACGACCAGCCCACCATCGGGTCCAGGTTCTATGTGGATACCACAACTCATTCCAGCTCTATAATTTTGTCCACCAAAATAATTTCTAACAGTTTCAACCGTAACGCCTAATTCGTCTGCAATACGATGAGTGGACCCATCAGGAAGACTATCTTTCAGACGACGTAGTTCATTAAAAGTGATTGTCTTTGTCATGGCTTCTCTATTTTGAAGATTAATACTATATTACTATCATGCCACTAACTTAACCATTATATATAAGAGAAGCAAATTATTGAGAACGAAATAAGATTGTAATATTTATGCTTTACGGCATGTATAAGGAAACAACTCAAGAACGAAGGAAATCAACTATCGCTTCATTAAAAATCAACATGAGCACAACTGTTACTCCTATAGCCGCTGATATAACAATTTTACGCTTTTTCGAATACAGGGCATCAGGCTTGATAGGACTCTTCAATAATTTCCCCCGGATTATTTTGTAAAGTTTATACCCCAAATAACCAAAAATAAAACCAGCTATAGCCGCACAAACAACATCAGAAATAAAATGAACACCTAAATATATCCGCGTATAAGCATTAAATGTTGCCCACAAAAAAATAGTAAAACTAAACCATTTCTCTCTTAAAAGCATGGCCATATATGTTGCAAAACCAAAAGCGTTAGCCGCATGGCTAGAGATAAATCCATATTTTCCGCTTCTATATCCAAAAACTACATCCACCTGATTTTTAAAATCCGGATGAAACGTAGGGCGATAACGAGCAAAAAACGGTTTGCAGAAATGTGAGGCGAACTGATCACAAAAAATAATAACCAACACAATAGAAAGTAAAATCAACAAGACTTCTTTCCAGTGTTTTTTATAGCAAAGCAACAACAAGATAAAAAAAGCCAATGGATACCAAACTTGTTTACTTGAGAACAACCACATAAAGTGATCCCAATAAACTGAGTCACTTCCATTTAAAAAAAAGAACAGATCACGTTCGTAATGCAAAAGTTTTTCAAGCATTCTATATTTTTTCTATGTCTTTACTTGGCATCCAACCAACATTTCCGTTTTCCAATTCGATTTCACTCCAATCACCGAGTGTTGTCCGGACAACAACTTTTGTCCCCTCATGAATAACAAACAAATCCGTTCCACTTACATCCGGCGAACTTTTAACGGTCACAGTAGGAGTAAATACAATCGCACTGGTACGACTCATCAGCCTGTGTTTTTGATTTACACCGAATACATTTGACAAGACAACAAGTACAAGCAAAAATAGACCAACATAAAAGCCAATTTTTTTCAAACGTAACCATTTAGAGAAAAAGAACAAGATTAAACACCCAATAAACAAAATAAAACTGATAATTCCTATTGTCCCCCAACTATCAACACTAAATATATTTTGTACCGTATCAAACCATTTAGCTAAAAAGAATTGTCCAATTGGTTCAATACGATCGATAGTTTTCTGCCGGGCAATATTCAAATTAAATCGAATATCCGGATCTCCGGGATTCAACAATAAGGCTCGTTCGTAATTTAATATCGCCGATGCTGTTTTACCTGCCTTATAATAAGCATTTCCAAGATTATAATAAATATCTGCTGAAGATCCGCGTGTTTTTAATATATTGTTATAAAGTTCAATCGCTTTTGAATAATCTTCCTTCCTATATACCGTTTCCGCTTCTTTTATAGCATTGTCCTGGCCCATTAAAGAAACAGAAAATAGGAACGTGAATAAAAACAGAATTATTTTTTTCATATCGATAATATATTCTTATTTTTTTATTGTATTCTCCATCTTACTAATAGCTTCAACGGTTTGCTCGTATAGTTTATCCATCGTATCGAAAGACTGCGACGGTGCATAACGAGCAAATTCGCAAGTGTTCAATATCTCCAAAAATTCATTAATCAACATTTCCGAAACACCGTATTTCGTCAATTCATTTTCCACATTATCTTTAGTTAGTTGTGACTGAGAAATATTCAATTTATCACTCAAGTATCCCCAAACCGCACGAAGTATTTCATCATAAAACGCTTCTTTCTTATTATCCTTCAAGAATTTTCCGGCATTTTTCAATTTCTTCACAGCAATCTTATTGGCTTTACGGGTACGCACTAAAGCCAGATCAGAGTTCTCTTTCACCTGTTTACGATAAACAATAAAAAACACGATAAACAAAATCGCCGGTACCAAATAACACATCAGATACATAAATGTTCCAAAAAACAATTCTTCTACAGGAACAAACTGTATGTTTTTTATCTTCAAATAACGAATATCCTGTCCGAGATATTTTACGCTTTCCTTATTCGAGAAATTTGAAACAACAGGAGCAGTCCCCTCTCCCTCGGCACCCTTGTCAACATGCAGTTTAAATGGCTGCGAAGTGAGTACTTTATAGGTTCCACTCTTTATGTCAAAATAAGAGAATTCTATTGCTGGTATTTCAAAATCACCCGGATAACGTGGAATCGCCATATATTCAATCGTCTTGCTTCCTGAAACACCCGCTGCAGTCGTTCGAATATCACTATTGTCAACTTTCGGATCGTATATATCAAAATCATTCGGGAATTTCACCTCCGGATTTTTTATCAACTTAACATTTCCGGATCCGGTTATTTTCACCTTTACTGTTACAGCTTCATTCGCTTTGACCACATTCGAACTGATTTGCGCATCCATAGTAAAACTACCCACTGATCCGGTAAAAGAAGAAGGTTTACCCGAAGGTAAAGGTTTTACATCAATCGTTACCGGAGACACACGCAATTCTTTATTCACATTTTGATAAGAATTATCAAAGAAATCATCAAAGATACTGCCTCCTCCTTGGCGTTGAATACGTAAACGGATCACCGCATCAAAACCACCTCCTTCGATTGTTATTTTCCCGGATCGTTGTGGATAAAGAACAGTCTGCCTCAACGTCACCGTCCAATAATTCCGATTATTATAACGATCCTGCACCCATTGTCTTGGTTCAGGTAATTCTACCTCTTGTGCCAAAAAGCCTTCAAACTCCGGAAATTTCTGCCGATTCAACGTACAGGGTTGCACTGCATACAATTTAAATGTCACTAAAAAACCCTCCTGCTCAAAAAGATTTCGCTTGGAAACGTCCATCCTGACAAAATAATCATTAGCGGATATGCTGGTCGCTGCCCGCGTATTTTCAGTTGAAGTCGATTCGGAAGACTGATCCGGAGGCAGCACTTTAATAGACAAACCTTTTGAACTATAGGTTGCATTCTTCACTTTAATGGTTGCAGGCGGGATGTTAAAAGTCCCTTCTTTTTTCGGTGAAAGAATATAAGTATAAGTTATTGTCGTTTCACTGGAAGCCTTTCCATTAATCCATGAAGAGCTATATGCTTTCGATTGAGAAGGTCCCATCAACACCTCAAAATCCGGCATCTCCTGTACTCGTAAATCTTTTCCTTCCGCGTTAACCGTAAAAGTAAGCCGGAATTGTTGCCCCATGACAACAGATTCGGGAGCAGAAGCTTTAAAAACAACATCCTGAGCTTTTAATAAAGTCCCTGTTGTGATAAATAAAATGAATAAGAAAATTAATTTTCTCATTTTTTCTATTGGTTTATATCGTTACTAATCGTTTACCATTCTTTCTCAGTTTTCCGGCGTTGTTGCTGTTGCATCTGGGCCTTTTTCACCTTCTCCTGCGTATCTTTTTCGTCTTGCAGAAAAGCATCTAATATTTTCTGTGCGTTATCCTGACTCATTTGTTCATTCTGCTGAGGCTGTTCTTGCGTTTTATCCTCCTTTTTATCGTTTTGTTGCTGTTGCTGATCCTGCTGATCCTGTTTCTGCTGATCATCTTTGTTTTCCTGATCTTTCTTTTCATCTTTTTGATCATCTTGCCCACTTTGATCCTGATTTTGCTGATTCTGAAGCAACTTCTGAGCCAAAGCTAAATTATATCGTGTTTCATCATCTTTAGGATTCAATCGCAACGCAGTTTTATATGCTTCCACACTCTTCGCATATTCTTTATTTTGCATGCCTATATTTCCCAAATTATGAAAGACATCGGATAATCGTTGAACATTTTTCTGATCAGTAAGTAAATGCTCTGCCTGTCCGGCAATCAATTGATATTGTTCTGCTGCTTCCGGAAATTTCTTTTGTTTGTACAACGCATTTCCCAAATTATAAGCCCCTTCTATCGAACGTGGGTTTACTTCAAGACTTTTCCGGTAAGCAATCTCTGATTCAGTATATTTCTCTTTTGTAAAGAGTTTATTTCCTTCCCTCACATTCTTCCGTTCCGCCTTTTGTGCAAACAACGACACCGGAATAAACAGACAGGCAAAAATTAACAAACTCGAATTTCTTACAAACTTCATTTTCATCCAATTTAAGAAAATAATTTTACTTTCTTGAAAATTCTATTCTTACGATCCAATATCAGGAATTCTGCTACCAAGAGAATCAAGACAATCCAAGCTAGTAACTGAAATTGTTCATCATATTCCGAGTAAACCTTACTTTCTAAGTCCGACTTGTTCATCTTCTCTATCTCTTTTTGTAACGCCCGCAAAGCAGAATTCGTATTATCTGCACGAACATAAAGTCCATTTCCTGCGGCTGCAATCTCCTGACACATTTGTTCGTTCAGTTTTGAAATCACAACATTTCCTTCACGGTCTTTCATATAATTATTTCCTCCTCCGACAGGTATCGGCGAACCTTTCGGCAATCCCATTCCAACGATATTAACCCGGATATTTTTTTCCGCAGCACTTTTTGCCGCACCGATCGCATCATCTTCATGATTTTCGCCATCTGTTATCAAAATGATGGTTTTATCCGACGATTCATTAGGCGTAAACGAACGGGCAGCCAAATTGATTGCAGAACCAATCGCTGTCCCTTGCGTGGAAACCATTTCCGGCGTGATAGACGAAAGAAACATTTTTGCGGAAACATAATCCGACGTAATCGGCAATTGAGTAAAAGCATCGCCGGCAAAAACAATCAAGCCTACCTTATCGTTTGTAAAACCGTCCGTTAACCGGGATAACATCTGCTTGGCCTTGCTCAACCGATTCGGCGTCACATCTTCCGCCAACATGGAATTCGACACGTCCAAACAAATCATAATTTCTACACCCTGTCGTTTAACCGTCTCCAATTTAGACCCAAACTGAGGGCCAGCAATGACAAAGATCGTCATACCAATCGCACAAAACAACAACCAGAATTTTAGGTTCTGTCTTTTCTCTGAAACTTCAGGCATAAGCTCTGACAACAATTCCGGATTCCCGTATTTTTTGATTGCTTTTTTCCGGGCTACCACCGAATAAATATAAAAAACAATGATAACCGGCAGGATAAACAACAAATACAAAAACTCGGGATTTGCAAAACGAAACATAAGTCTTTTTTATTTTTAGGGTATATTCCTCAATACAGTTTTTCTTAATAACATCTCCAACAGCAGCAGAGCAAACACCAACAAAGCCCAAGTCTTGTATTCTTCTTGTTTTTTACTAAATTCCTGAACCTGAATCTTCGTTTTCTCCATCTGATCTATCTCACTGTAAATTTCCCGCAAACTGGCATTGTCCGTCGCACGGAAATACTGCCCACCCGATGTGGCGGCGATTTGTTTCAACGTCGTCTCATCAATATCCACTTTCACATTTTGATATTGTATACCAAAAGCGGTCTGAAACGGATAAGGTGCTTCTCCTTGAGTCCCAACACCAATGGTGTAAACACGTACTCCAAATGTTTTAGCGATTTCTGCTGCTGTCACGGGAGCAATCTCACCCATATTATTCGAACCGTCCGTCAGAAGAATTATGACTTTCGATTTCGCCTGACTGTCTTTTATCCGGCTCACAGCATTCGCCAAACCTAAACCAATAGCCGTACCGTCCTGAATCATTCCACTGTTAATATTATTAAAGAGATTCAATAAAACCGTATGATCTGTTGTCAAAGGACATTGCGTAAAACTTTCGCCGGCAAAAATAACCAGCCCGATATTATCGTTCGGACGACCGTTAATAAACGATGTGGCGACATCTTTTGCTGCTTCCAAACGATTCGGTTTCAAATCCTCCGCAAGCATACTGGTAGAAATATCCATTGCCAACACTATATCAATCCCTTCAGTAGACGTGTTTTGCCAATTATCGGTCGACTGTGGCCTTGCCAATACCACAATTAAAAATACGATGGCAAGCATTCGTAAAATAAAAGGCGCATGTCTCAAATAAACTTTATAAGAAGATGCTTCTGGTGTATCGAATGCCTGAGAAGAAGAGACCTGCAAACTGGCCTGAGATTTACGAATCTTCCAAATATACCAAGCAATCAACGGGATCAGCAACAGAAGCAAATAAAGATATGTAGGATTAGCAAATATCATATTTCTTTATTATTTACAATTGAACCTTCCGCTTCGTCTACCGACGGAGCGTTCTCAGAAGAAACCAGTTCTTCTTCTTTTGTCTGATTGACGAATAAATAAGCATTCACCAAACTCAAGTCGTTCTCGCTGGGAAGAGGATGTAGTTTCGCAAATTTTACAAAATCTGCAAGCTGAAGTATTTGCTTCAAATTCACATAAACAGAATCAGCCTCCGCTGTTTTACAAATCAAATCCAATATTTCACCCGAAGTCATCTCTTGTGCATTGATGCAAAAACGACGGACAATATATTTACGTAACGTATCCGTCAATAACGTGTAATATTCCTTATTACGCCCTTGTTGCCATAACTTTTGCTGTTTTAACGTATCCAACTCTTTGATCGCCTGTTCATGAGGCGGCAACAATGGCTCCTGCGCTCTTTGCGGCATCAACGGTTTCCTGTTACGTAAACGTTGTATCACATAACCGATCACGCAAATAAGAAACAATGCGAACAGTATACCATAAATCAAAGGATAATAATCGGCCAATACAAAAGGAGGTTTCCATACCGATTTAATATCAAAAAACTCTTCCGGCTTATCCATATTTATCGGAACGGTAGAGACTTTTAATGCGATTTGATTAGACGAAATCGTGTCTGCACCATCAATTACCTTCAACGGCGGCAACAAATAGAGTGCCGAATCGAATGAAGTAACCAAAATATCCTGCTTGATCACGATACGATTGTTATCAATGAAGATCGTATCCGGCACAGACAAGTTTAACACCTCCACACCCTGCATTAACGTATCGCGTGGAATTAAAGGCAAAACGTCTTTCCCTTTATCCGTCGTCACAGACATATGCAAAACAGTCTGTTCTCCAATTAAAATAGCGGTAGAATCAGCTGTAACATCAATCAAAGTTTTTTGCGCAAACAGTTTTCCGCAAAAGAAAACCAAAACAAGAACCCACGCGAAACAACTATATCTTTTTAATGTTGACATATTAATTTCGTTTTTCAAAAAGTGCGATCAACGCTTTCACATAATCTTCTTCTGTTCGTATAGAAACAGAGTCTACGCGGCTTTTCTTAAAGGAATCGTTCATTTCTTTCTGCCGTTTTTTCCACCACTCGCCGTAAACATCCCGTACACGTTTGGACGAACTGTCTATCCAGCGTTCCACACCAGTCTCTGCGTCTTTTATTTTCATCAATCCAACAGACGGCAACTCCGCTTCACGCCGGTCGTATACCTGAATCGCAACCACATCATGTTTTCGATTAGCGATTGTCAATGCATCTTTGAAATTACCTTTATCAATAAAATCAGAAATCAGAAAGGCCGAACAACGCTTCTTTATCGCGTTCGTCAAATATTTCAAAACCACAGACACATCCGTACGGTTTTTTTCGGGATGAAAATCAATTAACTCACGTATCACATACAAAATATGCTTCTTCCCTTTTTGGGGAGGAATAAATTTCTCAATCTTATCCGAAAAGAAGATTACACCGATTTTATCATTATTCTGAATTGCCGAAAAAGCAAGCGTCGCCGCAATCTCCGTGATTATTTCTTTTTTCATGACGTTGACGGAACCGAAATCACGGCTGCCGGAAACATCGATCAACAACATGACGGTCAATTCGCGCTCTTCTTCAAATACTTTAACATACGGACGAATATACCGGGCCGTAACGTTCCAATCAATATCTCGAATATCATCGCCATATTGGTATTCACGCACTTCGCTAAACACCATACCACGCCCTTTAAAGGCAGAATGGTATTGACCGGCAAAAATATTACGCGAAAGACCACGTGTCTTTATCTCTATACGTCGTACCTTTTTTAACAGCTCACTTGTTTCCATAATCAATTTTATTGTTCAGGATCGTAGCTTAATAATACTACATCGCTATTTATCAAGGCACTTCTACTTTGTTCAGAATTTCGCTGATTATTTCTTCCGAAGTTAAGTTGTTTGCCTCTGCTTCATAACTCAAGCCAATACGATGCCGCAAGACGTCAAGACAAACAGCACGTATATCCTCAGGAATAACATAGCCTCTACGCTTGATAAAGGCATACGCACGCGCTGCCAAAGCCAGATTGATAGACGCACGTGGAGAAGCACCGAAAGCGATCATTCCTGCCAGATTCGCTAATCCATGTTCCTGCGGAAAACGGGTCGCAAAGACGATATCCACAATATATCGTTCGATCTTTTCGTCCAAATAAACTTCACGGACAACGTTTCGCGTATCCAACACTTCTTCTTTCTTCAAAATCGGGTTAATCACTGGCTTTTCTCCAGTTATGTTCTGACGAATGATCAGTTTTTCTTCCTCTTTCCTTGGATAGTCAATAACCACCTTCAACATAAAACGGTCTACCTGAGCTTCAGGAAGCGGATAAGTTCCCTCCTGTTCGATCGGATTCTGTGTAGCCATCACTAAGAATGGCTCAGGCAACTTATACGTCTTTTCGCTAATCGTGACTTGGCGTTCCTGCATAGCTTCAAGCAAAGCACTTTGCACCTTGGCTGGCGCACGGTTAATTTCGTCAGCTAATACAAAATTAGCGAAGATCGGTCCTTGTTTTACCTGAAACTCTTCGCTTTTCTGACTGTAAATCATTGTCCCGATCACATCTGCCGGCAACAGATCCGGAGTAAATTGAATCCGGCTATAATGCGAATCGATTAGGGATGCCAGTGTTTTTATGGCAAGTGTCTTGGCCAATCCGGGCACCCCTTCCAACAGGATGTGTCCGTCAGAAAGCAGACCAATCAATAAAGATTCAACTAAATGTTTTTGTCCAACGATTACCTGATCCATTCCCATGGTAATCATATTTACAAATGAACTCTTACTTTCTATTCGCTCATTCAACTCACGAATATCGACTGTCTGATTCATACGATTATATTTATTATTTTATTGAATGCACAAAATTAGAAATGTTAAATTCGTATCCTTAACTTTAGCAGTTAAATAATACTAACTTACACCGCATTGTTTTTTATTATTTTTCAAAAAAACAAAACAAACTAAAACATTGAATTAAACTCTTGCTGTTTTGCCTTCGCTTTCGCTATTGATTCAGGATCATTGGCATCTATTCCATATACGGACGCGTCCGGGATTATTAACTCCGTACCGATCTGAATATTGTTCGGATTTTTTATAACCGCTTTATTGTGTTCATAAATGTAAACCCAAAAAACTTTGTTCCCATAGTATTTCAAAGCGATGAGTGTCAACCGCATATCAGGAACGATCGTTATCTTTATCAAGTCTTTTTGACCCTGATTCGCAACCGCAGAAACGGATTCTTCAGCCGAAGCAGATTTTGTCACAGAATCGGGCGGAAGCGTTTCCGTATCCAAAACGGATCTTATTGAGTCAGACGCTATAACTTCCTTCTGTTCCGACGAAGCAACTTCTACTTCCACGCCCTTTATTTTGACGAAATCGTTATACCAAACATAGATCCCAGAAAAAACACCGACGAAAACAAGCAAACCAACAACAATCCATATTCCATTTCGTTTCTGAGATCCCCGTCTTGTCGGTGCAACCCGGTTTTCTGTTAGAGAAACAGAGGACGCTGATATTTCCGACGTCTGTTTTTCTTCTGCGTCCGGTTCAGATAAAACTGTTGAAAGTGTTTCGGGTTCGGATCCCTCTTCAGCAGTTTGATCTGACAACATTGCCGATGATTCATTTCCCATTATCGGAGAAACACTTCCTTCTTCACTTTCTTCATCAATCTCTTCCTCGGAATCATCATCTCGGCTCATCTGAAATTTCGTTTCTGGAAAGATAACACCCTCATTCAACTCTGTTGTTTCAAAAGAGGCGAAGGGCTTATTCACTAATTCTTTCAGTTCTTTATCAGGGACAAAGGCGAATTTAGTATGAGCCGGAATAACAATCCGCTCTCCCGTATTTATATGAACACTCTCCCGCTCTTCTACTTTTATGGATTTAAAAGTACCCAGTCCTTTTACCTTTACAACACGATCGATCAACAATGAATCGGAAATAATCTCGACCAATTCCCGGAGAAAACGTTCGGTAATTTTTTTATCTTTCCCCGTATATTCAGCCAATAATGCTGACAGATCCGATATGTTCAGCCGTTGATTCATTCTACCTCTACATCTAGATCCTTCAACCTATTTTTAAGTGTTGTCCCTGGCTTAAACACAGGTATTAACTTCGGAGGCACCAAATATCTTTTCCCGTTTACGGGATTAACGGAGACACGTTCGGCACGCTTTTTTACTTCAAACAGGCCAAAAGATTGTATATAAAGACTATCGTTATCAACTAATTTCGCACCCATCACATCAGACAATGCAGATAACAGATCAGTCGTTTCTTGTACGGAAAAATCGAGCCTGTCAGATAATTTCACTACCAACTCTTTGTTATTCACATTCTTAATCGTTTAATTATAGTGCGATATTAATCATTTTTTCATTCATATACAAATCTGTAAAATGAAAAAACCGGTCATTTAACCGGTTTTCCATATAAATCAAATGTTTCTGCCCGTTCTATTTTAACAGAATAAAAATGACCTACAATAAGTCGCTGGCTTTTTTCGATCAACACTTCGGGATCAACTTCCGGCGAATCAAATTCAGTACGCCCGACATAAAACTCATCATCTTCGCGATCTACGATGACATTCATTATCTGTCCCGTCTTCTTTTCATTAATTTCTGCAGCAATTTCTTCCTGCACACGCATCAAATAATCAAGACGTTCCTGTTTAATTTCTGGCGGGATATCGTCCGCATAGTTATTGTAAGCGTATGTACCTGCTTCATGACTATATGCAAAAGCGCCCATACGTTCAAAACGAATCTTCCGCGTAAAATCAATCAATTCTTCAAAATCCTTTTCCGTTTCGCCCGGAGAACCAACCATTAACGTCGTCCTAAGATGAATCCCGGGCACTTCTTCCCGTATACGTCCCAATAATTCATACGTTTCTGACTTCGTTATGTTCCGTCTCATCCGCTTAAGAATAGAATCGCTAATATGCTGTAACGCGATATCCAAATAGTTACAAACATTTTCACGTTCATGTACGACAGACAATAAATCATATGGAAAATGCGCGGGATAAGCATAATGTAAACGTATCCATTTCACATCTGGAATATCAGAAAGACGTCGCACTAATTCCGGTAGGGCCATTCGTCTATACAAATCCAACCCGTAATACGTCAGATCCTGCGCTATAACCTGAAATTCTTTTACACCCTGAGCAACCATCATCCGCACTTCTTCTTCTATTTCTTCCATCGGACGAGATTTATACCGGCCTGTTATTATTGGAATCGAACAATAAGAGCAGGTCCGGTCACAACCTTCCGCGATCTTTAAATATGCATAATGCGAAGGCGTTGTCAACACTCGCTCGGAAGCCAAATCCTTATAATACGATTTACCTAAATCCGTAATCAGTTCTTTCCAATTGAATTTTCCATAAAAACGATCTACTTCCGGTAATTCTTTTTTCATCTCCGACAAAAAACGTTCGGACAGACAACCCATAACATAGAGTTCACCGATCCGCCCTTTCTTTTTTGCTTCACCCAATTCCAAAATCATATTTATGGATTCTTCCTGTGCATCCCCAATAAAACCGCAAGTATTCACAACAACTATTTCACCATTCACTTTCTGTGGATCGTGCGCGACAGTATAACCATTCGCATGAAATTGACGCATGAGTTGTTCCGAATCCACCAGATTTTTCGAACAACCCAGCGTAATTATATCTACTTTATTTTTTCTCATGTTTACTGTTTATTCACCAAACAAAGAATCAACAAATTCTTTTTTATTGAAGACTTGTAGATCTTCCAAGCCTTCTCCGAGACCAATATATTTGACTGGAATACGGAAATGATCCGAAATACCAATCACGACTCCACCTTTAGCCGTTCCATCCAATTTTGTCACCGCCAATGCATTTACTTCGGTCGCTGCCGTAAATTGTTTCGCCTGTTCAAACGCATTTTGCCCTGTGGAACCATCTAACACCAACAAAACTTCATGAGGCGCATCGGGCACAATCTTTTTCATTACGTTTTTGATCTTGGTTAGTTCGTTCATCAAATTAATTTTGTTGTGTAAGCGTCCAGCCGTGTCTATAATAACAACATCCGCCTTGTTCGCCACCGCCGAACTCAACGCATCGAAAGCGACCGAAGCCGGATCTGCCCCCATTTTCTGTTTAACGACGGGCACGCCGACACGTTCACCCCAAATCACCAATTGTTCCACAGCAGCTGCCCGGAAAGTATCTGCCGCACCCAAAAAAACGGAATGTCCGGCTTTTTTAAACTGATAAGCCAGTTTACCAATTGTCGTTGTCTTTCCCACACCATTCACTCCGACGACCATAATAACATACGGGCGTTTTTCCTCGGGAATAACAAACCCATCAGCGTCCTCCGTATTATTTTCCGTCAGCAAAGCCGCAATTTCCTCCCGCAAGATCGCTGTCAGTTCTTGCATATTGACATATTTATCCTCTTCCGCACGTTTTTCAATACGGGAAATTATTTTTAAAGTAGTTTCCACACCAACGTCGGAAGTAATCAAGACCTCTTCAAGATCGTCCAGCACATCGTCATCAACCTTGCTTTTGCCTGCAATAGCCCGTGTCAGCTTGGAAAACACACTTTCTTTTGTTTTGGACAACCCCTTATCTAACGTTTCCTTTTTCTCTCTGCTGAAAAAGCTGAAAATACCCATACTCTATCCGCTTAATAATTTATATCATATGCTAAATGAGGCGCTAAGTTACACCATTTTATCCATAACACCATATGAAAACAGATTCTGTTTATCCCCCCCCCCAATTTCCGTTAAAATAACTCTTTCACAAAAGAAGATGAAGGTTCAAAGAGCAATTTTGTATACGGGTTCAATTTGTCTTTATCTCTTAAAAAACGTAATATTGCAAAATATTAATTCAGAAGAAAGTGGCAAAGCCCAAAGAATCAGATCAACAATTGTGGGATCGTCTCCGCTCAGGAGACGACGATGCATACTCACTCATATATAACAGATATACTCCAGTCATGTTTTCGTACGGCATGCAGTTTTCATCAGACAGGGAATTGATAAAAGATTGCATTCAGGATGTATTCGTAAAATTATATACCAACCGAAAAAAAATTAATACGACAACCAATATTAAATTTTTTCTTTTCGTTATTTTAAAAAATCATCTTTATAACTATTTCAAAAAAGAATTATCCTTTACTCCGTTCATTAAAGATATCGACATCCCTAAAATTGACTTATCTCCCGAAACACAATTGATGATAAAAGAAGAAGCGTTTTTACAACAAGAAAAACTGAACCATCTTCTAAAAATATTATCCCCTCGCCAACAAGAAGTTTTATATTATCGGTATATCGAAGAACTTAATTTTGAAGAAATAGAACAATTAATGCATATTAATTATCAATCTATACAAAATCTCATTCAACGCTCACTTAAGAAAATCCGGGAAAACAACCTCCTTCTGTTCTTTTTTCAGGTAATCTCCGTCTAAGTTTATCTTTGCAGCAATAAGTCCATTCGTTAATTAGAACTAAAATAAAATAAGCCCTCTTTGAAAATCTTCTATTTTTTTACTTTTTATCAGAAAAAGAATTTTTTGGGGGGAAATTATGAGTAGAAAAAGAAAAAAAAACTGTTTACGAATAAATTTATATCTATGCCTGAAAACAAAAATATAGAGATTTTAGATAAAAACAAATATAAGAACTTTACTGCTGAAGACTTATTAAACAACTCATTCTTTTTGAAAAGCATAAAAACGCCGACAGAACTTTCGGAAGCCTTTTGGAAAGAAACGGTGGATGAAGGTTTTATCGAAAAAAAAGAAATAGATTTAGCCAAATCTCTTCTATTAGCCCTAAGTCTACGAAAAAAGTCGTTAAAAACAAACGAGTTAGACTCTTTACGCAAAAAAATAGATAAAAATAATAATACGAATAAAAAGATAAAAATAATAATACGAATAACAGCCGCAGCAGCAGCCTGTATTTTATTATTCGTCAGCATACACACTTTTTTCTTAAAAGAGGAACCCACATCTCCTTCAATTACCGATGTCGCTTCATTATTTAAAACAAACGATTTAGGGAAAGAAATAAAACTAAAAAGAGGTGCAGAACCGATTATTTCTATTTCCGATCAAGACGCCAATATCGAAATCAATCAACATGGAGAGTTGCGGATAAATTCTAAAGCTATAGAAGAAACAGCTCCAGTTTCTAAAGAGAACAACATAGAATATAATGAGTTAATTGTCCCCAATGGAAAGAGATCGACCTTATCATTACCTGACGGTAGCAAACTCTGGGTAAACGCAGGAAGCCGAATTGTTTTTCCGGCAACGTTCAAAGGCAATAAACGAGAGATATTTCTAAATGGTGAAATTTACATAGAAGTGTATCCGGACAAATCGAAACCGTTTATCGTAAACACCAGCAAAATGGATATTCAAGTATTAGGTACATCCTTTAACATAACGGCTTATGAAGAAGACGAAGAACAAAGCGTAGTGTTGGTCACCGGGTCGGTCAATATTTCAACCGACAATCAATTTAAAAAAGAACTTTGTCCAAACGAACGCTTCAGCCTCACTGGAGACAAAACAGAAATCCGCACGGTAGATCCCGGCAACTACATCGCGTGGAAAGACGGTTGGTATATTTCTGAAAGTGAAGATTTCGGACGTCTTTTAGACCGGCTCGGCCGTTACTATGGGAAAAAGGTAATTTACAATGAAAATGTATCCCAATTAAAATGTTCCGGCCGCTTGAATCTAAGGGACAATTTTGTCGATTTATTAAAAGGGCTGGAAAAAACCCTTCCCATCACTTATTCAGAAAAAGATTATTATATTGAAATTCAAATGTCTAATAATAAACTACTGCCTATGAAATAAAAAATGTATAACACACCAAAAAGACCGGACAATATTAGCCCTATCGCCCGGTCCGGATTTTAAATCATTGTATAAACGTAGTTAACTTAAAATCATACAAATATATGAAAAAAGGACAATATGCGCTTCTTTTTAGCATTAATGTTACCAAAGGACTAAGAATTATGAAACTTATATTCTTATTTCTTATAATAAATCTAAGTGTCTGTTTTGCAGAGTCAACCTATGCACAAGCCACCACTTTCTCATTAAATATGAACAATAAGACCATAAAAGAGGTCTTTAAAGAAATCGAAAGTTCAAGTAAATTTTCTTTTTTTTATTATGATGAAGTTCTCGATGCTAACCGAAAAATCGACTTGCATGTGACGAAACAAACAATTGATAAAATTTTGGATCAACTGTTTCAGGGAACAGACAATTCTTATTCAATTGAGGATTATCAGGTTTTTATATCCCAAAAAGGAAAAGAGTCTATTGATAATACACAAACGATTCAACAGGTACAGAAAAAAAGAATTACCGGAATTGTACGGGATGAAAATGGAGACCCGATTATCGGTGCGAACATCATTGAAAAAGGAACAACGAACGGAATAACGACTGATCTTAATGGCCATTTTTCATTGTTGATCAATCCGAAAGCTTCATTGATCGTTTCGTATATCGGTTATAATCGGCAAGAAATAGCAGCTGGAACACGTTCAGAATTAACAATTACCTTGAAAGAAGATGCACAAGGACTGGACGAAATAGTAGTTATAGGGTATGGTACTCAAAGAAAGTTAGTTGCAACCGGATCTATTTCTACCCTAAAAGGAGAAACAATCAAGCAATCACCCGCAGCAAATATCTCAAACAATGTGGTTGGTCGTATTACAGGAGTTATCGCAAATAACCGCTCGGGAGAACCCGGCAGCGACTGGTCCGATATCTTTATCCGTGGAAAAGGGACAATGGGTGATAATAGGCCTTTATACGTCATTGATGGCGTGGCGAACAGAGGGAATTTTGAACGGTTGAATCCGATGGACATCGAATCTATTACCGTTTTAAAGGACGCTTCTGCCGCTATTTACGGAGCACAGGCGGCTAATGGGGTTATTTTGATTACAACAAAAAGAGGAGAATCAGGAAAACCGACAATCACCTATGATGGTAATTTCGGACTTTCCGAACCTACCCGATTACCGAATTTAATGAATGCATATCAATACATGATTTATAAAGATGAAGCGAACAAGTATGATGGTTTACCGGAGTATTTCGGAGAAATCAAAGAAAAATATCTTACAGGTGATATAGATGGCATTACATTAGCAGATACGGATTGGATGAGCACTATATTTCGTAATTTCGCACCTCAAACTCAACATTCCTTATCTATAAGTGGGGGAAACGACCGGGTAAAATACTTTGTTTCAGGGGGGTACTTGTATCAGGAACCTTTATTCAAATCTACAGTAGGAAATAATTATAACACTGTACAAGTACGTTCAAACATCGACGTCGCTATTGTTAAAGATTTTACTGTTTCCGTTGAATTAGCTGCCAGAAGAGAAGATCGAGATATGAGTAACTACAGTTCAGAAAAAATATTCACGGAAACCCTCAACGTCTATCCATATGTACCTGCTTTCTATCCGAATGGGTTGCCTACGGGAGGTATTTCACGAGGGCTCAATCCGGCTATTTTGACAACCGGAATTACCGGATATTATAAAAACATTGATAAATTTTTGAATTCTAAGATTAATTTCGAATTAAACATGCCTTGGATAACCAAAGGGCTTTCTTTTTCTGGCTACATTGCATACGATACGCAAAACGGAAAAGATAAAACGTTTAATGATCAATGGGACGCTTATCAATATACAAAAGACGCTGAAACAGGCGAATTTTCGTACAATAATATCCGTGAAGAAACTAATGAGGAAGGAAGCATAACCTTAGATCAAAGCGCATACGACAACGAAACGACAACGGTAAACACGAAGCTGGCTTATCAAAACAAATTCGGGCCCCACAGTGTAGATGCATTTGTTGCTTTTGAACAAAGTCAGTATAAAAGTGAAGCAATCAGCGCATCCAGAAGAGATTTTCTAAGTGGTCAGATTCAACTTTTACCGGCGGGAGCCGATGAACGAAAAGGAAATAGCGGATCAGCCAGTCATTCAGCACGACAGAATTATTTCTCGCGTTTGGATTATGGCTATATGGATAAATATTTAGCCACACTTACACTTCGAATTGACGGTTCGTCCAACTTCCCTCCAAATGGCAGATGGGGAACATTCCCGGCGGCATCCATCGGATGGCGCATATCTGAAGAAGGTTTTATAAAAAACAATCTTGACTTTATAAATAATTTGAAGATAAGAGCCTCGTGGGGAAAGATGGGAAATGATAGAATAGCACCTTATCAATATCTGGCGACCTATACGTTAACCGAAGGGGCAATGATTGGAAATCCCCCTACCAGGCTAAAAGGATTTTACGAAGGGGTTACCCCAAACACGAATATTACTTGGGAGAGAATTTATTCCAAAAATATTGGATTGGAAGGAAGTTTGTGGGATAGCCACCTCAGTTTTGATTTCAACTTTTTCCACGCAAAACGGAAAGGAATATTAATTACACGTAATGCTTCCGTACCTAGTTTTGCTGCCATCAATTTACCGGATCAAAATTTAGGAATTGTTGTTAATCGTGGACTTGAGATAGAATTAAATCATAGAAACCGAGTTGGAGATGTAGATTATTATGTCGGCGGAAATATAACATTCGCACGCAACAAGGTGGTATATATGGATGAAGCAATAGATGTCCCGGCTTGGCAGAAAAAAACAGGTTATGCATTAGACTCTTGGTTAATTTACAAAACAGACGGATTATATCAAACACAGGAAGAAGTTGATAATACTCCTCACCTCCACAACGCACAGCCAGGTGATATTAAATATCTTGATGTAGACGGCGATGGTGAAATAACCAGCCGAGACCAAGTACGTATCCACAAAGGAAGTACACCTGAATTGGTATTTGGGTTGCCGATGGGTGTTTCGTGGAAGGGCATTAGCCTAAATATGCTGTGGCAAGGACAAGCTTTAGCAAAACAACTTATCCTTCCTCAAACATTAAATATCGATGTTGCATATTACAATGGACGTTGGAAGTCTGCAGAAGAAACACCCAACGCAAAATATCCAAGAGCATATAATTACGAAGACCCCGTTAACGACCGAGCATCTGAATTTTGGTTAAAAGACGCCTCGTTCATTCGTTTGAAGAGTTTAGAACTCGCTTACGATTTTAAACCCGGTTTCTTAAAAAAAATGCAATTATCCAATCTCAGGATATATATCAACGGTTCTAACTTATTATGTTTCGACGCCATTAAGTTAATGGACCCCGAGTCGGTTAGCCCGGGAGGTTATTATTATCCTCAGACACGCGTTTATAATGTGGGAGTAAATGTTTCTTTCTAATCTTAAATGAAATTGTATTATGAAAAATAAATTGATATTATTCTTTTGTTCAATTTCGCTGCTTTTTTCGTGCAGTGATGTATTAGAATTAGATCCGCTAGACAGTTATAATCCGGAAACGGTTTTTACGGATATTAAACTTACAGAAATATTTGTCAACCAACGTTATGCGGAAGTGAACCATGGTTTTTCTATAGCACTGCGCTGGATATGTGACGAATCTTTTGCTCAACATCATACAGATATTCAGGCTATAAACACAGGAGCCATGACGCCCGACCAAACGGGAGGATACGATACGTGGGGGTATTATAGCGCTATCAGACATTGTAACATTTTCCTGGAAAACGCACACAAAATTCCAAGAGATAATGTTGAGAGACAGGAAAAAGCAGATCGTATGACCGGAGAAATCCGTTTTTTAAGAGCCATTTTTTATTTCGATCTAGCAAATCGCTATAATGGTGTTCCGTTGATTACACGTACATTGACGCAGGATGATGATTTGATGTTATCCAGAAACACATACGAAGAATGTATGGATTTTGTCATTGAAGAATTGGATAAAGCGATTGAACTTTTACCTTATCAGTATGACAATACGAATTTTGGCAGAGCCACCAAAGGCGCTGCTATGGCGTATAAAGCCAGAGCGTTATTGTATATGGCCAGTCCTTTACATAATCCATCAAATGATAAAGAAAAATGGGCTGTTGCAGCCAGTGCAGCTAAAGCAGTAATCGATTTGACAGACGAAGAAGGAAATCAAATTTACCGTTTAGACCCGGACTATGCCGGTATGTTTTTGAATAATCAAAGTCCTGAAATTATTTTTCAGAAATTATTTAATGATGAATATGGAACGTTAATTCAAATGACAGAATTACCCAGTGGATACGGAGAATCTTGGGCTAGCACTTGTGTGACGCAAGAATTGGTCGACGCATACGAAATGAAAGATGGAAAACTCCCTGCTGATCCTACTTCTTCTTACGATCCACAAAATCCGTACGTTGACAGGGAACCCCGCTTTTATGCATCTATCCTCTATGATGGAGCCCTATTTAAGGGACGCGAAGTGGAATGTTGGATTAACGATGATCCGGAAGATATTTTTAATTCAGGCCTGGATTCGGACAAGAATCCTGTCGGCGATTGGAATGCATCCAAAACACGCTATACGATGCGAAAATTCATGGATGAAGACATAGATTTCGGGCCTACGCCCTGTCCACAACCCTGGATTCGTATGCGGTTGGGCGAAATGTATCTGGATTATGCCGAAGCGATGTTCCAACTCGGAAAAGAAGATGAATGCCGGAAATATTTAAATATCATACGGCACAGGGCAAGAGGAAGCAGAACGGACGTATTACCAGATATTACTGCTTCGGGAGATGCCTTGTGGAAAAAAATAATCAATGAACGCAGAATCGAACTGGTTTTTGAAGAACATCGTTTTTGGGATGTCCGTCGATGGAAAATCGCGGAAGAAACAGAAAACATTACGATCCACCGAATGCAAATTACCAAAAATATAAAAACAGATAAAAAAACTTATACGGTAGAAAAATTACAGGAAAGAAAGTTCTTTTCACAACATTATTATTTACCTATACCTCGTACAGAAATTGAGAAAGATCCAAATTTGACTCAAAATGAGGGATATAAATAAAAAAATTTATTAATGACAAGTTTAGTATGCAGGTGAATATAAATTCACCTGCGAAACTTGTCGTTTTTTCTAATCAAACAAAAGGACAAACTATGCACATCAAAATCTATTTTACAGGGAAAAAATTCTTATTCTTTTTTATTGTAGTTTGTATCGGAGAATTTTACTCTGGAAATGCAGAAAACCGATGGAATATTCAGCCGGATGGCTCCACAAAATGGATTGTCAACGACTGTATTCCACATTACGATCATATCGAAATGAGTGGAGAATATCTATCTGCCATATTGAGATATGGCGTAAAGCCGGATTATTCATTCCGACTCGAACGTACGGTAGTTTGGCCGATGTTAAGAACATTACCCAATGACACCCACGCAAGCCTGACAAAACGTTTTGCTTTCGACTTTATCTCATCGCTTGTTGTTAACGGTCAATCTTTAAAAAACGAAAAAGTTGAATCTCTTTCACTAAATGGTTGCCTAACCGTAGTCAGCAACTACTTTCTTTCTTACACCCAGCAAGAGAGTTCTCGACCTTCCATCCAGGTGACAAGAACGTTCTTTCCTTCGATAAACACGCCTGTTTGGTGCGAACAATATCACGTGCGTAATTTAGCAGACAAACCTGTCGAAATTATGGTTCCGGATTTCAGAAACGTATATCATACGGCCCCGGAGAAAGGACAGAACGGAAGTTATACTATAACCGTTATATTACACAACACGGGTACTTATACAATCCAACCGGGAAAACAAATCAGCTTTGATGCATCTATCCAAGCTTTTTCAAAAGAAAAAAAAGAAACAGAACTCGTTGCAGATGTAAGTCGGGAATTAAGGCAAAGACAGGATTTCATAGATGAAATGTGGAACAATTTAGTTCTTGAGACACCTGACGAAACAATAAACAGGGCTTTTGCATTTGCAAAAATCAGAGCGTCGGAAAGTATTTACCGAACTGCCGGCGGTCTAATGCACGGTCCGGGAGGAGAAGCTTATTATGCAGCTATCTGGGCAAATGACGAATCGGAATATGTCGCTCCTTTTTCCCCGTTTTTAGGATATATGACTGCCAACAAGGCAACTCTAAATACATTTCGGCTATATATGCCTTATATGAATAATAAATACATTCCCGTTCCCAGTTCAATTATAGCTGAGGGGACAGACACCTGGCAAGGAGCAGGAGATTGTGGTGATGCAGCCATGCTTGCGTATGGCGGATTACGCTATGCTCTGGCTCGCGGCAGCATAGAAGAAGCAAACTATATCTGGCCTTTAATGAAATGGAGCCTTGAATATTGCAATAGAAGACTGAACAACGAAGGAGTGGTCGAATCGGATAGCGATGAACTGGAAGGGAGGTTTCCTTCCGGAAACGCAAATTTATTAGTCTCTTCTTTATATTATGATGCGTTAATTTCCGCCGATTATATAGGCAAAGAAATCGGTTTGTCTTCAAAACAACGGTCAGCTTATCAAAAACAGGCGAAAGCATTAAAGAAATCAATCGAAAATTATTTCGGAGCAGAAGTAGAAGGCTATCATACGTACGCATATTATAAAGGAAATACTTCTTTACGCTCCTGGATTTGTGCACCTTTATTTGCAGGAATCTATGACCGCGGAAAAGAAACTATAGAAGCTTTATTCTCTAATTTATGGACTAAAGAAGGCTTACTCAGTGAAACAGGGAGTAAAAGTTTCTGGGACAGGTCTACGTTAAGTGCCCTAAGAGCCGGGTTCGAAGTTGGAGAAACAGAAAAAATGGTTAAATATCTAGCGGAACTATCTAACCGAAGGTTATTGGAAGATCATGTACCCTACCCTATCGAAGCATGGCCTGAAGGAAATCAACGACATTTATCTGGAGAAAGTGCGCTTTACTGCCGGATTATTACAGAAGGGTTGTTCGGAATCCGTCCGTCGGGTCTAAATTCATTTATCCTGACCCCCCGTTTGCCGGAAAAATGGGAGAAAATGTCGTTAAAAAACATCCATGGATTCGGAGGCCTATTCGATATTGAAGTCTGTCGCAAAAACAAAAAAGTAGAAGTACAACTAAAAACTTCCGGCAAAATAATATTCAAAAAAAAGGTTCATGAAAATACCCCTGTAAAGATAAAAATACACTGACAAATGAGACAAAGTTTATTCTTATTAATTAGCATCCTATTTACCGGATTAAGTTCCTGCACAAAAGTACCTGAAGAACTAATTGTTTGCGGAGATGGAAAAGTTTTAATAATTGACCCCGCCCGGTCAAACGAAACGGACGTAACCGTAAAATGGCAATGGGACATCTCTGAAGCATCAGAAATACCAGAGATTTATCAAAAATATTTATTCCCTTTAGACGAATGCAAACCTATCGATCAAAACACGAAATTACTAATCACGTCTTCGGGCGGAGGTGTTGTTTTACTGGAAAAAGAAACAAAAAAAATACTTTTTTACGCGAATGCCCCCATGGCTCATTCGGCGGCAATTCTCCCAAACGACAGAATAGTCGTTGCTTTATCCAACCATCCTTATGGAGATGCCGTGGAAGTTTTTGATATCCAAACGCCGGAAAAATGTCTTTACAGGGATACGTTATACTCCGGACATGGTGCCGTATGGATCCCGGAAAGAGAAGGATTATTTGTCTTGGGAGAATTTGAACTACGTTCTTACTCATTGAAAAACTGGAACACGGAGAATCCTGAATTAAAAAAGGAAAAATCTTGGCTCCTTCCAGCACAGGGCGGTCATGACCTTACACGGATTTCTGCAGACGAATTATTAATTACTGAAGCTGAACACGTATGGACATTCCATATCGACAAAGAATTTTTCGAATCCTTTCCGTGGGTAAATAAAGCAGACGTTAAGTCTATTAATTTTAATAAGGAAACCCAACATGTTGTTTATACCAAGGCGGAAATAAACTGGTGGACGCATACCGTTTACATGAAAAATCCGGATAAAAAAATAAACATTCCGGGAACAAACCTATATAAAGTCCGAGTTTATCCGGAATAATTCACGAACTAAAATCATCAACTATGCCGATAATAATAAAAAGTTTTTCAATTCTTTTCTGTTGTTTAATATCCAACATCGCATTGATAGTAACGGTTAACGCCTCCAACAATCAAGGTGCCTCCGAAAAAGACGAATATCTGAATATTACTTCATTCGGAACTTTGTGCTATTGGAATATTGAAGATTCGCTTTTAGGATATGAAATAAAAGATAATCTTTTCTATTCGACTGAAAAAAAACAGGATAACATCGGAATAAGATGGTGGAAAACGCGGGATATACAACGTTTCGAAATAACATTCGATAAAAAAATCAGCGAAGAAACGACGGCGAACAGGCATATTGAATATTGGCAGGATACTTGGCCGGACCAACCTCCTCACATGTCTTCTTTCGATGATTTAGAAGATGATTTGTGGCGTGGGAAATGGATTGTGGCAAATACCTGCAGGCAGATAAAGGGAAATAAAGTGATTTATACGTTCAATCCGCTTGGAGAAAAAGAAATTTCATCCGCTAAAAATTTTCCAGGTGAAGTAACCTATAGAAGAACACTTAAAATGCGGATAAAAATTCCGTCAAAAGATATGCCAGACGTACGAAAAATTGACGCCTTTTCAATGGCTATTCTGCAAAAAGAAAAAATACGAATCGAATTTTTAATTGAGTCTGATAATAAAAAAGAAAAAAAAAACGGCAAAATATGGTTAGGAAACGGGATTCCAAACCGTTGGTTGGAACCGGGAGAAAAAGTAGAATTAAAAAACCTTTGCACCCGCTACGGAAAGTTCAGCTATAACCTGAAACATAGCGATGAGTTGAATACGATTCATGCCGAAATTTGGATGCCGGAAGAGTGTCCGCGTACCATTATGTTTATTCATGATCCTTTTCAAAAACCAATCCGGGAAGTCTCCGTTAATGGACAGAATTGGACAGCATGGAACGAAATGGAGAAGTCTGTCGTTTTACCTAAGGGAGAAAACCATATTCAATTAATCATTAATTATTAAACAATATATGAATTCGATAATTAAAAAAGTATTCGCGCTGTTATTCTTTTTTTCAGCAACCTCTTTTGCGCAAGATTACACGTCTAAAGTACCTCAATTCAAATTTAGCAATGACTCAAAAGAACAACTGAAAGAGCTAAAAAAAAATCTACTTATTAAACGGTTTCAGGAGTCTCGCAAACAACTGTCAAAAGATAAGCATCGTCCGTTTTATCATTTCATCAGCCCGGAAGGAAAACTGAACGACCCCAATGGACTCTGCTTTTGGCAAGGTAAATGGCATTTGTTTTATCAGGCTTATCCCCCGGAAGACCCGCGTCAACATTGGGGACATACGGTCAGTACTGATTTAATTCACTGGTCGGATTTGCCTTACGCGATTTATCCGAATCCGGAAGAAATGGTTTTTTCCGGGTCGACATGGGTAGAAGAAAACCGAGTGATTGCAATGTATCATGGCGTGAATGTAGGAAATATGGTGGCTGTTTCGGAAGATCCATTATTATTGAACTGGACGAAAGTAGCAAATAAAGCGGTCATCCCTGCCGGAGATGATTTACCGTATAGTGTTTGGGATCCGAATATATGGAAAAAGGGAGATAAATATTATTCTTTAAGTGGAGGAAGGCGCGCAATTGGTCCGGGTGGAAAAAGTATACGGGCAAATTTTTTATTCGAATCCACAGATTTGAAAAACTGGACGTATCTTCACCCATTTATTGAAAATGATTATTATTCATTTATTGGAGATGATGGTTCTTGTCCGTATTTCTGGCCAATCGGCGACAATGGGAAATATATCTTCCTCTTTTTTAGTCATAAAAGCGGAGGGAGATATTTAATCGGCGATTATGACCAGGAAAAAGATAAATTTAATGTCACCAGTGGAGGACGTTTTAATCACGGGCCTTCTTCGAAAGGTGGCGTACATGCACCTACGGCTTATCCGGACGGAAAAGGGGGAATAATTGCTCTTTTTAACATGAACACAGGCAAAGAAATCGGCGATGGAAATTATACTGAATTAATGACTCTGCCTTGGCGCCTAACCCTTAACGAAAAAGAAGAATTGAAAATCAGTCCTGCCGGTGATTACACGTCTTTAAGAGGGAAGCAAATCTCTGTTCCAACAATTGATTTACCAGCAAACCAGGAAATAATACTACCAGAAATTTCAGGTAATGTGATGGAGCTCGAACTCACACTGGATCCCTTAAAAGCAGAGGCCATTGAGTTAAAAGTATTGCGTTCCCCGAATGAAGAAGAATATACAAGGATTACGTTTTATCCGGACGGAGGATATTTAAACCGGGATTATTCCGGACCGCCCATCCGAACCAGCGCGATTTCGGTAGATAACCTGAACAGTTCTATTTCCGATAGGGTAAATATTAGAATACCCGAAACGGCCGATGTAGAGATTAAAGAAGGAGAATTGGTTCATTTACATATTTTTATTGATAAAAGTATTATCGAAGTCTTTGTAAATAATCGGCAATGTGTTGCATTGCGCACTTATCCGGAAAGAGACGACAGCCAATGGTTTTCCATCAAAGCTCATGGAAAAAATGCATTATTGAAATCGTTAAACGCTTGGCAAATGAAGAATATTTATGCTCATTAATAAAGAAAAAAGTCATGTGTAAAAAAACAATGCTCTTTTACGGTTTAATTGCTATCCTGCTATTCTGTATCTCTCCCTGTTTCGCACAGAAAAAAACAAAAATAGCCTGTGTGGGAAACAGTATTACCTACGGGGCAACCATCGAAAACAGGATAAACTACAGTTATCCCGCGCAATTGGCAAGTTTACTGGGCGAAGGCTATGAAGTAAGAAATTACGGGAAAAACAGTGCAACCTTACTAAAAAAGGGGAATTTACCATATATATCGACCCAAGAATACGAACAAACGTTGGAATTCATGCCGGATTGGGTTTTTATTAAATTAGGGACAAACGATTCAAAACCGGATAACCGGGTATTTTTATCTGATTTTATAGAAGATTATAAACAATTGATTCGTTCATTCACCCAATTATCCAGCCATCCTAGAATCGTTTTACTACTCCCCCTCCCCGCTTTCTGTGTCGGAGACAAGGGGATTACAGCAGATGTGATCGAAAAGGAGATTATCCCTCAAATCAGAGAACTTGCATTTGAAACGGGAATAGAAATAATTGATTTACACCAAATATTCATCGATTCTCTTACATTGTTTACAGATGGAATTCACCCATCTGCCTCAGGTGCCACTCGAATCGCGAAATATCTCTATGATTATATCACTACTCCAAGAGAGACAAAATTTCAATTAACAATCCAATTACCCAATGAAGCAACAAGCTTTAATTTTTACGGATTTCACGGATATACATTCGAGTTTAACGGTCGCCAAGCCAAAGTCGTAATCCCTAAATATACTGCAAAAGATAAACCTTGGATATGGAGAGCTCGTTTTTGGGGACATGAACCTCAGGTCGATATTGCACTGCTCGAACGTGGTTTCCATCTAGTTTATTGCGATGTTTCGGAATTATTCGGAAACGAAGAAGCCCTGAATCTTTGGGATCGGTTCTACCTGTTTTTAACACAAGCCGGGTTAGCCCCCAAATCGGTCATGGAAGGTTTGAGCAGGGGCGGCTTTTATCTTTATCGCTGGGTGGCAAAATATCCGCAAAGAGTTCAAGCTATTTATGCAGACGCACCTGTCTTAGATATTAAAAGTTGGCCAGGAGGACAGGGTACAGGAAAAGGAAGCCCCCAGGATTGGGAAATTTTCAAAACGGATTTTCAACTTAAAGATGACAAATCAGCCCTTACTTTTAAGGGGAATCCTGTAAATTTAACTCGCGAAATTATCCGGGCAAATTGTCCAATCCTACATGTTGTAGGAGACGCAGATGATATTGTCCCGGTTAGCGAAAACACCGCTTTGTTCGAAAAAAAAATGAAAAAAAGAAACCATCCGATTCGGGTTATCCATAAAAAAGGCATCGGACATCATCCGCATAGCCTTCAGAATCCGCAACCGATTGTAGAATTTATATTAAAAGCATACACCGAAAAAAAATAAAGAATATGAAAATAAAAACAAAACAACTATACCGTTTTCTTGTAGCTAGTTTTATTTTCTTGATAGGTATCGGTTGTTCTTCTAATGATGAACGAGTTAATTTCACATTATGGCAATTACCGTCTCAAATAAATACTATCGGTAATTCGTATATTTTTCAGATGACAAATGGAGAAGTTGTCGTGCTTGACGGTGGCGTAAAAGAAGAAGAATTTTATTTGCGCGGTTTTTTGGCCGCTTTAGGCAATCATGTTTCTTTGTGGTTTGTCAGCCATCCGCATCCAGATCACATCGGCGCGTTAAACGAAATCCTAAAAAGACCGGATCAACTAAAAATAGACAAAATCTGTCACTCCGCGTTCTCTCCCGAATTTTGCGAATTAGAGCCCGAGTACAAAGATGCTGCTATTGATTTCTATTCTAATCTCAAAAAAACAACTATACCCGTTGTCGACCTGAAAATACCAGGTGATATCTTCCGGATAGACAAAACAATGTTTAAAATATTAGGCGTTACCGACGAATCTATTACTTCTAATCCTTTTAATAATTCAAGTATGATTATTAAAGTTTGGGACAAAGAAAAATCGATTTTATTCCTTAGTGACGCTGGAATAGAAGCCGGTAACAAATTATTAAACGGACCGTATCGTAAAGAGTTGGATTGTGATTATCTTCAAATGGCACATCATGGGCAAAAAGGAGTTAGCAAAGATTTTTACAGAAACATAACATTTAAAGCCTGTCTTTGGCCTACACCTACATGGGTTTACAACAATGATATTGGAAACGGATATAATACACACGAGTTTGAAACCGTTGAAATTCGCAACTTGATCGATTCTATTGGCATCAAACATAACTTTGTGAGCTGTGAAGGTCTTTACAAAATCGAATACGCTGTCGATTAAAACAAAAATTTAATGTTTTTTTAACTCATCCGGCCTTTATAATCTTCATAGTTAAATTGACGGTAGATAAGCAGCGTATCATTTTTCGTCCACAAAGCAATCGAAGGATGTGGTATTCCGTTAAACATCGTAGTTTTGACGATGGTATAGTGAATCATATCTTCAAATATAATTTTATCGCCGATCTTTAAAGGTTGGTCGAAGGACCAATCTCCCATAAAGTCGCCACTTAGACAACTGTTGCCGCCGATTCGATAAGTCGGTTTTCCCTCCGCAGCGTCTATCGCATTCCGTATCGCCGGTTTATAAGGCATTTCCAAACAATCCGGCATATGGCATGTGAAGGAAGCATCGATGATCGCCGTCTTTATACCTTTGTTTTCTACAATATCGACAACAGTAGTCAATAAAAACCCGGTTTGCCAGGCAAAAGCGCTCCCTGGCTCCATAATAATTTCCAAATTAGGATATTTAGCCTTAAACTCCAACAAAAGATGAACCAGATGATTCGTATCATATCCTTTCCGCGTCATAAGGTGCCCGCCTCCCATGTTCAGCCATTTTATTTTAGACAAAAAGCGTCCGAAACGCTTCTCCACTTCTTTCAACGTCTTCTCCAAATCATACGAAGACGATTCGCACAACGTATGAAAATGCAATCCTTCTATCCCCTCAGGCAATTCGTCGCCCAACTGATCGGCAATTATCCCCATCCGCGAACCCGGCGCACAGGGATTATACAAATCCGTCTCCACATCCGAATACTCAGGATTAATCCGTATTCCACACGAAACCCGTTTGCCACCCGCCTGAACCATAGGATAAAAACGATTGAATTGAGTCATAGAATTAAACGTAACATGACTGCTATACTTCAATATTTCCGGAAAATCCGCGTCCGTATAAGCCGGAGAATAGGTATGCGCTCGACTGCCCATCTCTTCGTAAGCCAAGCGAGCTTCGAAGCAGGAACTGGCTGTCGAATACGAAATATACTCACGAACAATAGGAAAAGCTTTCCACATGGCAAACGCTTTAAACGCAAGGATTATATTCACTCCGGCACGTTCTTTTACGCCTTTGATCAGGGAAAGATTATCTCTTAACAAACGTTCCTCCATCACATAACAGGGAGACGGGATTTTATTGAAGTCAATCATTTCGTTTAGTATCTAAAATTAAGAGGCAAAGATAGAAA
>JAQVZS010000068.1 GCA_028708075.1 Massilibacteroides sp. | reverse complement strand
GCGGTATGGACGGGACTCGAACCCGCGACCCCCTGCGTGACAGGCAGGTATTCTAACCAGCTGAACTACCACACCAATTTTGTTCTTTTTTGCTCTTCCGCTGAATGGCGATGCAAAGATAGATGTATTATTTGGTTTTGCAATAGTTTCGTTCTAAAAAAGAAATGGAAAGGATAAAATTTCTATTTTTGCCTTACTAATTGAATATGTCATGAAGAATACACCTGTGGACTATCAGACGGCTAAACGCGTCATTGATAGTTATGGCTTGGCTGATTTTGGTAAGGCGACGATACGTGAAGTGGTTGCTATTTCGTCTCAATTGGAAAAGGAGACTGGTACGGAATTTATTCATATGGAGATGGGGGTTCCTGGTTTGAAGGCTTCTCTTGTGGGGGTGGAAGCTGAGATCGAAGCCTTGAAGGGCGGTATCGCCTCGGTCTATCCGAATATTAATGGCGCGGACGTGTTGAAAAAGGAAGCTTCCCGTTTTATCCGGGCCTTTTTAGATGTTTCGATAGCGCCCGAAGGTTGTGTTCCGGTAACGGGGTCGATGCAGGGAACTTTCACTTCTTTTTTGACGGCTTGCCAATGTGATGAGAAACGGGATACGATTCTTTTTATCGATCCCGGATTTCCTGTACAGAAGCAACAGATCGTTGTCATGGGCTATAAATATGCGTCTTTCGATGTTTATGAATATCGTGGTGAAAAATTAAGGCAGGTGTTGGAACACTATTTAGGCAAGGGGAATATTGCGGCAATGATCTATTCGAATCCGAATAACCCGGCGTGGTTCTGTTTAACGGATCAGGAATTACAGATTATCGGCGAAATGGCGACGAAGTATGATACGATCGTGATTGAAGATTTGGCTTATTTTGCGATGGACTTTCGGAAAGATCTCGGCAAACCGTTCCAACCTCCATATCAATCTACTGTTGCTCATTATACCGATAATTACGTGTTGCAAATTTCCGGATCGAAGGCGTTTAGTTATGCCGGGCAGCGGATCGGTGTCACCGCTATTTCGGATAAATTATATCACAGGCCTTTTTCGGGATTAATCAAACGGTACGGGGGAGGAACATTTGGTACCGTCTATATCCATCGTATACTTTATGCGCTGTCTTCGGGAACGAGTCATTCTGCTCAATATGCTTTGGCGGCGATGTTTAAAGCGGCATCAGACGGAACCTATGATTTTGTTTCTGAAACAAAAGAATATGGACGTCGGGCGAAAAAACTGAAAGAGATATTCCTGCGCCATGGCTTTCGAATTGTATATGATTTGGATTTGGACATGCCTATTGCCGATGGTTTTTATTTTACGATTGCTTATCCGGGGATGGACGGTGGCGAGTTGATGAAAGAATTGATTTATTATGGGATAAGCGCGATCTCGTTGTCTACTACGGGCAGCCGGCAGGAAGGACTTCGGGCTTGTACTTCATTTATTAAGGAAAACCAGTATCAGTTGCTCGACGAACGGCTTTTGCTTTTCCATTCTAACCATCCGCTTTAAAATAAATCCGGCCTTGTGTTGACATATATTAACATAAGGCCGGCGGATTTTGTTGGTTTGTATTGTGATAAAACATATATTGCAGTAGTAAAGCTTTAAAACTTATTTTATGGCAAATCAACATAATCCGTTTAAAATTAAGCATAACAACCTGCCTCCTTCGCAAGGGAGCCTTCTTATTTCTGAACCGTTTTTGCAGGATTCTTATTTCCAGCGTGCGGTCGTTTTGCTTATCCAGCATAACGCGGAAGGTTCGATGGGATTTGTGTTGAACAAAAAAACTGATTATGTTTTAAATTCTTTTTTCCCGGAATTAAAAAACGTGCAGGATATTCCATTGTATTTAGGTGGTCCGGTCAGCTCGAATCGTCTGTTTTTTATTCATTCGTTGGGCGAGTCTGTTGTGCCGCAGACGATGCCAATCAATAAAGACTTGTGTTTTGATGGTGATTTCGAGTTCTTGAAAAATTATATTCTTGAAGGAAATCCGGTGGAAGGAAAGATAAAATTCTTTTTAGGATATTCCGGATGGACAAAAGGACAGCTGGGCACCGAGATCAGTTCGAATTCGTGGCTTGTAAGTCAGGAAACGCAAAACCAACCTATGCTTCTTGCAGAGGGAGAAGCTTTTTGGAAATCCTCTCTCGAAGTTCTCGGTGAAAAATATCAGACTTGGACTCGATTCCCCAAAGATCCACATATGAATTAGCGGTTTACTCGTTGCATGATGCAAACGTCGCTGAAACCTTCGGGCACGGAATTCCATTCGTGCAACACGCCCGATTCTTCAAAACCGCATGAAGTGAAAAGTCGGCGGCTGATTTTGTTGTCGATCGGAATGTGGACATAGAGTTGATTTAGTTTAAGAAATAAAAAAGCATAATCTATAATCAGACGAATTGCCTCACCGGCATATCCTTTTCCCTGAAATTCGATATCGATAAGAACACCTATTCCCGCCCGGCTGTTATGCGGGTCGAAGTCGTATAAATCGACCATTCCGATTGTCTGCTCATTCTCTTTGCAAACAACCATTAAACGTTGTTGTCTTTGTTCATAGATGTTTTTATGCGATTCGGAAATGTATTTTTTTAAAATATAATAGGAGTAAGGCGAGACAGTGCTGCCTAATGTCCACAACGAAGCGTCGTTTTCCCATTTATACAGTAATTCCAGATCTTCCGGTTCGAGTGCTCGTAACCGTAATCGATTGTTTTCTAATAGTTTCATGATTTTTCCCCCGGTGAAATTAAACGTTGATTAGATACATTATAAATATGGAAAATGGTGGATTCGTTGGGTAACGTGTCCATAAACAAAAGCATTTGTTCGAACCGCATATCCGGATAAGAAAAGGCAATATCGGTAAATCCTTTCATTTGATTTCGTCGGTTGATGGCATCCATTGCCCGTTCTTCGTTCAAGTTCCAGTGATTGATAAATTCGAGTTGTGGAATGTGTCCGGCACTTGTCTGTTTTATCTTTCCAAAGTTTTGTTCGTCACAGAGAATCAATAAACGCCTTTTTTTGTTTTTGGGGCGCGTAGTTGTCGCATTTTTTCGTCCGAAACAAGACGTCCACAGCGCTTTTATTCCTAAGGCTGAACGAACCGTCAGGCGCATGAACCCACTCGAACGGGGGTAATATTTCTTGTAAAAGATCAACATGGCGTTGTAAAAAGCCTTTATATACTTGAAGTCTTTGTGTTTTGTACTTTCACCTTTATAGTGTAAGATCCGTTCCGGAAGGTAATAATTAACATAGCCTGCCAGAGTGAGTCGGTACGACAGATCGATATCTTCGCCGTACATAAAGAAAGATTCGTCGAACAACCCCGCTTTATCTAACGCCGGCCGACGGATAAACATAAACGCGCCGGCCAATACATCCACTTTATGTTGTTTGTCCGGATTTAGGTACGGAAGATAATAACGTGAGAATTGTCGGGAATTCGGGAATAACCGACTTAACCCGAATAATTTACAGAAAGAAACCCAGGGCGTCGGGAAACTCCGTTTGCTTTCCGGTAAAAAAAGGCCATGTCCGTCCAGCATTTTTACGCCTACTGCTCCGACTCTCTCCTGCTCATCCATAAAAAAGCAAAGTGTCCGGATACTTTCTTCACCGATAACGGTGTCGGGATTGAGAATCAAAATATATTCCCCTCTACTTTCTTTAATTGCTTGATTGTTGGCTTTAGCGAACCCCGGATTATCCGGATTCTCGATAAAGCGCACCTCTGGAAATTTAGGTTGGAGATAGTCCATCGAATGATCAGTCGAATGATTATCAACAACGATGATTTCAGCATCAATCCCATTCGTCGCTGCTTGGACGGACAACAAACATTGCTCTAATAAAAAGCAAACATTATAATTGACAATAACTATGGATACTTTTTTATCGTACATGTTTTTGTTTATATTTTAATGGAATCGTTGAAACTTGTCCGATTTTGTATTGAACGCCCCAACGTAATTTCGTCTGTATATTCAATTTCGTCGCCGATCGATATTCCGCGGGCAATAACACTTACTTTGACGTCATAAGACGATAGTTTCCGATAGATGAAAAAATTTGTGGTATCTCCCTCCATCGTCGTACTCAGTGCCAGGATCACTTCTTTAATTTCGCCTTTGGCGACCCGTTCAATTAAGCTGGTTATTTGCAGGTCGCCCGGCCCTATCCCATCCATGGGCGAGATAATCCCCCCCAAAACATGATAGACTCCCTTGAATTGGCCGGTATTTTCAATCGCCATGACATCTTTGATATTTTCGACGACGCAGACCAGTGTATGGTCGCGCACCGGATTTGCACAAATTGTACAAATCTCGCTGTCCGAAATATTGTGACATTGCTTGCAATAGACCACATGCCGCCTCAGATTGACAATGGCTTCTGCCAATGCTTCCGCGTAGCCGATGTCGCGTCGCAGGAGGTAAAGGGCAAGCCGGAGTGCCGTCTTTTTCCCTATTCCCGGCAATGACGCCAATTCATTAACTGCATTTTCCAATAAAACAGATGGAAGTTTCTGATTCATCCTTTTTCGTATTCAATAGAGCAAAGATATAAAGGATCGACTCGAAAACAGTGAGGGAATTTGAAAAATCTTTCATCACGGCGAGCTAAACGCAAATAAAAATTCATCCCGATGCGAAATTTGGGCGTTTGATTATTGATTTTCAACAGTCATTAAGGTTTAAAAAATTCGTCCCGAACGTTTAAAAAAAAGATAGGTATGATTTTTTAAATCCTTCGGTATCTTTTTTTAAAAACATAGGTATGATTTTATTAATTGATTATCAGATAGATAAGCTTCACTATGGACCACTTTCTAAACAAAAAATCATCCCGATGGCACAATGAAGACGTTTTCAGGGGGGGACGGGTTTAAATTATTTCTGTTCTTTCACAAATGATTCCGCATAATTATATAAATTAACGACTTGTTCCGGATGTTCGAATTCGATGTTTTGATTTTTGATGTATTCCTTTAATTGCTCCCGTAAGTTTTGGGGATAGAGCTTTATAAATTTAGATGCAAACATGAAGGTTTTTGTTTTGTTTTCCCGGTCTATTTCATATAAAAGATCTACCCCCATAAATACGTAACCTGCTGTACTCAGTTTATGCATTTTCCCCCCAGTATTGATATAGGCGTAGGCATCCGTTGCCGATGTTTCAGATTTTCCTCCATAGCCGGCATCTTTTCCTTCTGCTTTCTTTTTTCCTTTGTATTGTACGGTGATCAGTGGCTCTTGTTGTAAAACTTCTTTTGTCACACCCTTCTCATTTATTAAGAACGTGCGGTTTTCAACTTTGATGGTGCGTATGCCCATTGACGGATCGATTTCTTTTATCTGATTATTGTCAGATACATCTTTAAACAAGAATTTGTTGAGTAAAAAACTGTAATTGACATCGGCTTTGAACAGGTTTAGATTTTTTGATACAAGCCGGGCAGGTTTAAATTCACTGAATAAGTATTCCGGGGGGTCTGCATATAAATCGCCAACCATACAAAACAGGACGAACAGGATAGACAGGCTCTTTTTCATAAAAAAAGATTTACAGGTTTATAATAAACGTTTGTCACAAGTAGTTGTACCTATATGCAAATATAATAATATTAATTTGAAATGAATTGAAAATGTGGGAGATAAATCTTAACAACCATTTAAATGCCGTCCCATATAATTCGGCTTTTCAGAGGGGGTATTTTGATAAAAAAAAGATTGTCCACTTCGGACAATCTTTCTCTTTTGAGCCTCTTGTCGGATTCGAACCAACGACCCCGAGATTACAAATCACGTGCTCTGGCCAACTGAGCTAAAGAGGCAGGTGGGTAAGCTGACTACATCGCGCCGCTACAACCAAGTACCCTTGCTGCGGTCAAGCCCTGGGGGATTCCGAGGGAGCTGGCCGTGTAGGACTTACCCGGGCGCAAAAGTAGATATATTTCTTTAATGCGCCAAATATTCTGTTAACTTTGCGGTTAAATTTAATCTATATATAATCATAAACACGAATGGGTGGCTTTTTTGGTACAATTTCTAAATCTCCGTGTGCGATCGACCTGTTTTACGGCACAGATTATAACTCGCACTTAGGAACAAAAAAAGGAGGTTTGGTAACACTTCACAAGGGCGTTTTCAACAGATCGATTCATAATTTGGAAAACTCCTATTTCCGTACTCGGTTCGAAAATGAACTGAATAAATTTGAGGGAAATTCCGGTATCGGAATTATCAGCGATACGGATCCACAACCTATTTTTATTAATTCTCATTTAGGAAAATACGCGGTGGTTACGGTAGCTAAAGTGAATAATTTGGTAGAACTGGAGCTGGAATTGCTGAATAAGGGAAAGCATTTTTCGGAAATGAGTTCGGGTGGAATTAATCAAACAGAACTGATTTCACTTTTGATTTCCGAAGGTAGAACTTTCGCAGAGGGGATTGAAATTGTTTACAACAAAATTAAAGGTTCGTGCTCTATGTTAATCTTGACGGAGGATGGGATTATTGCCGCTCGGGATAAGTGCGGACGAACTCCTTTGCTCATCGGAAAGAAGGAGGGTGCTTTTGCCGCGTCGAGCGAACCGTGTAGTTTTCCGAATCTTGGTTTTGAGCTTTATTATAATGTTGGACCGGGCGAGATCGTTCATCTTATGCCGGATGCTATGACGCAACTTCGAAAGCCCGGACAGAAAATGCAGGTTTGTTCTTTTCTTTGGGTATATTATGGTTATCCGGTTTCCGATTATGAGGGGGTTAATGTGGATGCGGTAAGATATGCAAGCGGCATGGCTATGGCAAGACGGGATTCGGTCGAAGCCGATTTTGCTTCCGGGATTCCGGATTCGGGAATCGGAATGGCTTTAGGTTATGCCGAACAAAGAGGAATACCTTATCGTAGGGCGATTGTAAAGTATACGCCGACCTGGCCACGTAGTTTCACCCCTTCGAATCAGGACGTGCGTAATTTGGTTGCCCGCATGAAATTGATTCCCAATAAACATTTGCTTTGTGGTAAACGGGTTGTTTTTTGTGATGATTCGATTGTGCGCGGAACTCAATTGCGAGATAATGTAAATATTCTTTACGGATATGGTGCTAAGGAGGTACACATGCGGATCGGTTGTCCTCCTATTCTGCATGCTTGTCCGTTTATCGGTTTTTCGGCGTCCAAATCTCCCCTGGAACTTATTGCCCGGAGGATTGTTAAAGAATTGGAAGGTGACGATGAAAAACATTTGGATTTGTACGCGTCTACCGGAACAGACGAATATAACCGGTTGATTGATTTAATCCGGAAGAAATTGAATATCACTACCTTGAAGTTTAATACGGTAGAAGATTTGCTTGCTTCCATCGGTTTGCCTTCCGAATGTGTTTGTACGCATTGTTATAATGCGAACAGTTGTTTTTAAGTTTGGGTGAATGAATTAAAAATAATGATATGAATCCATTAGACCGTTTTTTAAACTATGTAAAATTTGATACGCAGTCGGATGAGGCTACTCGTACGACGCCCAGTACACCGGGGCAGTTGATATTGGCGCGGCAGATTATCCGGGAGTTGGAGGAAATCGGCTTGGAGGAAATTACGCTGGACGAACACGGATATGTGATGGCGACGTTGCCGTCGAACACAGCTAAGTTAGTTCCGGCTATTGGTTTTATTGCTCATCTGGATACGAGCCCGGATTTGTCGGGTAAGGATGTTTCGCCTCATGTAGTACATTATGCGGGTGGAGATATCGTGTTGAATGCGGATGAAAAGATCGTTCTTTCGCCTAAAATGTTTCCTGAACTGGATTTTTATGTGGGGCAGGATTTGGTGGTGACGGACGGCAAAACTTTGCTTGGTGCGGATGATAAAGCCGGAGTAGCCGCGATTGTTTCGGCGATGGCTTATTTGAAAAATCATCCGGAAATAAAGCATGGAAGAATCCGGATCGGTCTTACGCCGGATGAAGAAATAGGAGAGGGGGCTGATCATTTTGATGTCGAACGGTTTGGTTGTGAATGGGCGTATACCATTGACGGCGGCCAGATTGGCGAACTGGAATATGAAAATTTTAACGCGGCGTCGGCGAAAGTGAGTTTCAAAGGATTGAATGTGCATCCGGGTACGGCGAAAGATAAAATGATCAATGCTTCTTTGCTTGCATTGCAATTTGCTTCTTCTTTGCCTACAGATCAGCGGCCGGAGCATACCCTCGGTTATGAAGGATTCTTCCATCTTATCCAAATGAAAGGATCGGTAGAAGAGGCTATGCTTTCTTATATCATTCGCGATCACGACCGTACGTTGTTCGAGAGGAAGAAAGAGTTGATGCAAACGCTTGTGGACAATTTGAATGCCCAATACCCAGGCAGTACGGTTTTGGCGCTTCGAGATCAGTATTATAATATGCGAGAAGTGGTGGAACCCACGAAATATATTGTGGATCTGGCTTTTGAAGCGATGAAGGCGATTGGAGTTGAGCCGATTGTGAAACCGATCCGTGGGGGAACAGATGGAGCGCGGTTGTCGTTCATGGGTTTGCCCTGCCCAAATATTTTTGCGGGCGGCCATAATTTCCACGGACGTTACGAGTTTCTCCCTGTTCAGTCATTACAGAAGAGTATGGAGACTATCGTCAAAATAGTAGAATTAATTACTTGTAAATCTTAAACAAAAAACATGAAAACAACACCTTTTACGGATGTGCATATTGCTCTGGGAGCTAAAATGCACGAATTTGCCGGCTATAGTATGCCGATAGAATATAGTGGTATTATCGACGAACATCTTACTGTATGTAATGGAGTGGGTGTGTTCGACGTGTCGCACATGGGCGAATTTTGGGTTAAAGGGCCGCATGCGCTCGATTTTATTCAGGGAATCACGTCAAACGATGCATCTGTGCTTCCGGTTGGCAAGGCGCAATATACTTGTTTTCCGAATGAGCAGAGCGGAATTGTGGATGATCTTTTGGTGTATCATTACGGATCGGAAAAGTATTTATTAGTCGTCAATGCCGGAAATATTCAAAAAGACTGGGATTGGTGTGTGAAGCATAATATGGTTGGGGCGGAATTGGAAAATGCGTCCGACAAAACCGGGCAGTTAGCTGTTCAGGGTCCGAAAGCGATGCAAGTACTTCAACGTTTGACTCCCGTCGATCTTTCTGCTATTCCTTATTATGCGTTTGTGACGGGCGAATTCGCCGGTTGTAAAGAAGTCATCATTTCGAATACAGGATATACCGGAGCTGGAGGTTTTGAATTGTATTTTTATACTTCGGATGCAATGAAGATTTGGAACGCGGTGTTCGAAGCAGGTAACCCGGAAGGGATCAAACCCATCGGACTTGGAGCGCGTGATACGCTTCGTTTGGAAATGGGGTTTTGCCTCTATGGTAACGATTTGGACGACACCACGTCGCCCATCGAAGCGGGCTTGGGATGGATCACCAAGTTTGTCGATGGTAAACAATTTCCTTCTAAAGCCGTATTGGAACGACAAAAAAATGAAGGTGTAAACCGCAAACTTTGTGCTTTCGAATTGGTGGAAAAAGGAATTCCGCGTCATGGTTATGAGATCGTGGACGATACGAATCGGCCGATTGGCGTGGTTACTTCCGGAACCATGTCGCCTGTGTTGAAAAAAGGAATCGGCATGGGATATGTGAAGCCGGAATGGGCAAAGCCGGGAACGGAATTCTTTATTCAAGTTCGGAATAAAGCCTTGAAAGCCCAGGTGGTGAAACCTCCTTTTCGCAAATAAAGTTGTATTTGGAGTTTCTCAATAATGAAGACAACAAAAATCAGATTCGGCGTGGTGGGCACCAATTTCATTACGGATTGGGTGATAGCGGGTGCCCGCCAGGACGACCGTTTTGAATTGACGGCTGTTTATTCCCGGACGCAGGAGACTGCCGATGCTTTCGCCCGGAAACATGCGATTCCGCATACGTTTACAGACTTGGAAGAAATGGCCTCCAGCCCGTTGATTGACGCGGTTTATATCGCGTCACCAAATTTTTTGCACGCCCGGCAAAGCATTTTATGTATGCGTCATGGGAAGCATGTGTTGTGTGAAAAGCCTTTGGCTTCGAATGCGCGGGAAGTGAGGGAGATGATTGCTACTGCTTCGGAAAACAAGGTGACGCTAATGGAAGCGATGAAGCCTACGCTGACACCAAACTTTCGTTCGGTTAGGGAGAACCTGCATCGGCTGGGGGACGTAAGACGTTATTTTTCGTGTTATTGCCAGTATTCGTCCCGTTACGATAAGTATAAGCAGGGAATTATTTTGAATGCGTTTGACCCCAAAATGTCTAACGGCGCGATGATGGATATAGGGATTTATACGTTATATCCTTTGATTGTTTTATTCGGAAAGCCGAAACATGTCGAGGCGTCCGGTATTCTGCTCTCTTCGGGAGTGGATGGACAGGGTGCCGTTAACCTGCTATACGACGGAATGAACGCGACAATTCTCTATTCAAAGATTGTAGATTCTGTTTTGCCTACGGAAATTCAGGGAGAAGACGGAAATATTTTGTTAGACCGAATCAATATTATTCGTTCGGTGACTTATTCGCCCCGTGTGCGAGCATCGTCCGGGAAAGGTGTTTCTGCTGCGCCGGAAGATATTAGCTATCCAACAGATAAAGATGAATATTTTTATGAAGTCGAGGAATTTATTAATCTGATTGAACAAAACAGACCGGAGTCTGCGGTCAACAGTTGGACGAATTCCTTGGCCACGATCGAGATAATCGATGAAATCCGCCGGCAACAGGGTATTGTTTATCCGGCGGATCATTAGTTTATTGTATACGGGTACCCGTTCCGGTATGCATTTCGGAAGCTTGCGTAATGATTACTTCCTTTACGCCGGCCTTTATTGCTTCGAATGCGTTGGTTAATTTAGGGATCATTCCGCCCTGAATAATTCCGTTTTCGACGTACTCATGAAATAAGGGTTCGTTCAACAAAGGAATGACGCTGTCGTCATCCGATTCAGAAAGAAGTACTCCTTTTTTTTCAAAACAATAGATTAGGGTCACGTCAAAATAGGCTGCCAGTGCTTTGGCGGCTTCGGCTGCTATCGTGTCTGCATTCGTGTTAAGCAGATGTCCCTGTCCGTCGTGTGTAAGCGGCGCCAGAACCGGAACAATATCTTGTTCAATCAATTTTGCGAGTAAGCCGGCGTTTACGTTTTTTACGTCTCCCGCAAAACCGTAGTCGATATCTACAACTTTACGTTTTTCAGACAACATAAAATTAAGATCAGCGCCGGTTAACCCCAGAGCCTGTATGCTTAATGCCTGAAGCCCGGCGACGATGTTTTTATTAACCAATCCACCGTAGACCATGGTTACTACTTTTAGCGTGGCTTCGTCGGTTATTCTTCGTCCGTTGATCATCTTTGTTTCTATGCCCAATTGTTCCGCCAGTTTTGTTGCCGAACGTCCTCCGCCGTGTACCAAAACTTTATGACCCCGGATTTGTGAAAAATCGGTTAACAGTATTTTTAATGATTTCTCCTCTTCAACGATTTTACCGCCGACTTTTATCAGCGTTAATTTCTCTTTGTTCATTTTTAAGTGTACTTTTTTCTTGCAAAATTACTAAAAAATGAAAGAATTATTTACTTTTGCATCACCAATCGCGGTAGTAGCTCAGTTGGTAGAGCATCAGCTTCCCAAGCTGAGGGTCACGAGTTCGACTCTCGCCTACCGCTCAAAAGAAAAGGCTTTGAAATATGATCAAAGCCTTTTTTATTGTGTCGTTTAGAAATAATAAATGCGGAGTTATAAAACAGGACTATGAATAGAAAAAGTTTAACCGTTATAGTTATTGTATGCAATGACTTTGTCTGATTCTTTGCGTTTTTTCGTACGTTTCGGTTGAGTAGAGTAGCCGAGGATAATGTCGAGTATGACTCTTTTCCCGGCGGGAATGTTCAACAGATTTTTTATTTTCTCTTCGTTGAACCAACCGAGGATACAACTGCCTAAGCCTTCGTCTTCAGCGGCTAAGCAAATATGAGCGGCAGCAATTCCAATGTCGATCATGGAAAAGGTTTTATCTTTTACCCAGCCACCAAATCCGGAAGAAAGATTAACCTTTTCTTCCACGACAAGAATATGTACCGGCGCCTGTTTCGTAAAATGGTTTAAACCTAGAATTCGGTTGGACGTTGCGTCGGCTATTTTGTTTTTTAGTTCCGGATCGTCTACAATAATAAATTTCCACGGCTGAGCATTACATGCCGAAGGAGCGATGCAGGCAGCCTGAAGAATCCGTTCCAGCTTTTCTCTTTCAACCGGACGTTCCGGATCATACGCCCGGTCGCTTTGTCTGGCTGAAGCCAGTGTTAGAAAATCTTTCATTCGTATTTTATTTAAAAGACATCATTTTGGTGATATATTTCCCGACAATATCGAACTCAAGATTGACGACTGTTCCTCTTTCTATCTGCCCGAAATTGGTAAAGTCGTGCGTATACGGAATGATTGCTACTTCAAAACTATTGTTTTGGGAGTTGCAAACCGTTAGGCTCACACCATTTACACAAACAGAACCTTTCTCGACTGTCATGTATCCTTGCCGGGCCATCTCGTTATTAAACGCATATTCAAACGTATAATACCAACTGCCGTCGGCTTCTCGCACTTCTTTACATACAGCGGTTTGATCGACATGCCCTTGCACGATATGACCGTCTAAGCGACCGTTCATCAACATGCTGCGTTCCAAATTTACTTTATCGCCGATTTTTAACAATCCCAGATTCGACCGTTCCAGCGTTTCCTTAATTGCCGTAACCGTATAGGTATCCGCTGTTTTTTTGACAACAGTTAGACAAACTCCGTTATGCGCAATACTTTGATCTATTTTCAGCTCATTCACAAACGAACATTTCATGGTAAGATGAAGATTTCCCTTATCCGTGTCTAGTGCGACGACTTGTGCCGCTTCTTCTACAATTCCTGAAAACATAATAATTCCTTGTTTTAGATTTGTTCTTCTTGTTTTGCATTTCAAATATACGCATAATATAAATGCAGCGTATTATCTTCTTACATTGTGTTTGTAAAACTTGATGTTTTCTTTAAATTTGCGAAGAGATAATAAATTGCGTAAAGATGTTTATGTGGCTGTAGTTGATAAAGATATTATTCTAAAACTAAATTGGGGAGATGTGGATGCCTTTAAGTTGCTTTACACAACTTATTATGTCTATCTTTGCGCTGTTTCTACCAAATATGTGTATAACTATGAAGTTGCGAAAGAAATTGTAAATGATGTTTTTTTAGCTGTTTGGAATAAAAGAGAAACGCTTGTCTATCCTATTAAAACCTATTTAATTCGTTCAGTTCAAAACAGAAGTCTAAATTATATGAGGGATAAATCCAGAAGTGAATTTTCTTTGTCTGAGTTGGACGACTATATCATACGCTTTCATGAAGAACAAATCAATTTAGGTTTGGAACCTTTAACTTATCTTGAAAATATAGAATTTGAGAAAATAGTAGCTGATGCAATACAAAATCTTCCGGATAAATGCCGTGCTATTTTTATGGAATATCTATATCAACACAAATCTTATGAGGAAATAGCCTCACTCTATAACATTTCACCTAGTACAGTGCGTGTTCAAGTGAGGACTGCTTTATCAAAACTTAGAGAAACGCTTAAAAATTTTTATCCTTTATTCCTTGTCTTTTTTAACATACCTTCCGATTAATTTATCTTTTTACAAATCGAATATAGTGAGAATCGTAAGTCATAAAATGAATATTCATTTTATGACTTATGCGTTGATGTAATGCTCTTGTTCTAATATGATGTGTTTTTGTTGTTTGTTTTGTTCTTATTGTGATATAATAGTACGTTTTTTTTGAGAAAAAGGATAATTGATCTAAACACTTTTGTTTTGTTTGGTGTATATA
>JAQVZS010000109.1 GCA_028708075.1 Massilibacteroides sp. | reverse complement strand
TAGGTAAGTATTGGACCAAAGATCGGGGACGATATGTCAATCCCTTCACATTCTCTTTTCATGAAGATTATCATGGCGTTTCTTATGAATGGCCGTCTCAGTGCTTAAATGTCCGTTGCGTGAAAAAATAAACTATACGATATGTTTGTGCACAGTTCTGTTTGTTTTTTTACGCTATGTCCAATTGGAATAGGCTTAGTTGCAGCTTGGTTTGTTCGTGAAAAAAGTGGTGTCGATGGTGAAGGTCACCTTTGCTCGTATGACCAAGATATGTTTACATTCAGGGTGACTATGCAATGCGACTTCTTTGTGAGTAACAGCGTTGATTTTGTTTTGGGAAAAAAATTTATTCCCGACGAAGCAGTTTTTTATGAAACCTGTACGGTGATAAAATGAGGGAATAGTATTTCGTCTACGAAAAATTGAGTGATGGACAGAAAGTGATAATTATTAATAATCGAGATATGAACGGGGTTTATTATTGGGGTTTCCTGTAGGTTGGATTATCTTTTTTGTCGTCTTTTGGGGAGTCTGCCCAATATATTAAAAAATAAGAAAGCTTTAAAAAATTATATATCTTAAAACTATCAATACAAATGAAAAAGTTAGCATTTATTTTAGCAGCTTTGATAGGCTTGGGACTTAGCGCGAATGCGCAACAGGGTGATGAAAGAGTTACAATTGGCGGCGTTGTTTGGCTGACAAAAGCCGAGTATTTGACGAAAATTCACAATTTCGAAAAAGACAAGACCGAATTAAAGTATTTGGGCAACAAGCCCGCAGTGGTGGTTTTTACCCCAACTGCTAAATGGTGTGGTCCTTGCAATCTGTTTCAAAAAACCATTGGGGAATTGGCCGCTGAATATGTGGGTAAAGTGTTGTTTTATATGGTCGAAACCGATTTTAGTTATTCGGATGACAAAAAAAATGGTATAGCAGAAGTCTATGGTTTAGGAAATTCAGTACCTGTGTCATTGCTGATTCCGCTCGGCGAAACGCCGTCAACCATAGTAGGGAACAAATCCAAAGACATTTTTCGGAATGCCATTGATGAACATCTATTAAAAACCCCGAAAGCTGATAACTCTTCCGAACCGGTTGGTATAAAACAAGCGCAGGGTGATGAAGGAGTTACAATTGGCGGCGTTACGTGGGCGACAAGAAATGTGGGTGCAGTAAGCCCGGAAGATTACGGCGATTATTACACGTGGGAAGAAGCGCAACGCGCCTGTCCAAAAGGTTGGCGGCTGCCTACAAAAGAAGAATTGGAATCTCTTCTTAATGCATGGAACGATGTTGAAACAATAAATAGTAATGATGGAATCGAGTTCGGTTCTGGATTTAATACCGTGTTCCTTCCTTTCGGGGGGGAGCAATATAACAACAAAATTGGCGACAAGAATTTTGCTGGTTATTACTGGGGTAGCACTCAGTTTAATCAATATCCCGATGCTGCATACTGCATTGATATGTATGATATGGATGGGGATGTGAGTTTTAGATCGAAAGATTCACGGTTTAGTGTCCGTTGCGTGAAAAAGTAGGCTTGGATGCGAGACCATAATTCGACAAGAACACTTCCGAGTCATATCTTTTTCCCCGTACCGATCAATTAATATAATCATGAGGATAAACTTTTTTTTTGTTCGGGGAGCATCCTTATTTTGACAATTGTAGAAATATATTATTACAGTTGTCAAAATATATTTCTACAATTGTGGTAATATATTTCCACAGTTGTGGAACGAAAGATTTATCGGGAATTTTTTTATTTATTGTCCCTATAATAAAAAAGATGCTAAGCGATTGTTTGGAAAACTGTTCTGTGACTTTTTTGAAGTGTTCTTTCTTAACCTTGAGTAGAGATAGATGAGCTTGTTGGGTAAAGGGTAGAAAAAGGATTAAAAAAAAGATTTTTGCTTGTTACTTTTCTTGTACCTTTGCATTTGGGTCTTATTGTTTTTGGAATAGTATAGTAAATCAAATAGATAGTATGTATAGAACGAAAACTTGCGGCGAACTGCGCCTTCAACATGTAGGTGAAGTGGTGACGCTGACCGGATGGGTACAGAAAGCGCGTAAAATGGGAGGGATGACTTTTGTGGATGTTCGCGACCGTTATGGAATTACCCAAGTTGTCTTTAATCAGGAGGTGAATGCAGCTTTATGTGAGGAAGCGAATAAGCTGGGACGCGAATATGTTGTTCTCGTTACGGGGGTTGTTATGGCGCGTTCCAGTATAAATAAAAACATCGCTACGGGCGAGATTGAAGTGATTGCGTCGGCGCTTGAGGTGTTGAATGTAGCGGCTACGCCTCCGTTTACGATCGAGGATGAAACAGATGGCGGCGATGATCTGCGGATGAAGTTTCGTTATTTGGATCTTCGTCGGAATGTGGTTCGCCGAAATCTAGAATTACGCCATAAGATGACGCTGGAAGTGCGGCGTTATCTGGATTCGTTAAACTTCCTGGAAGTGGAAACGCCTGTACTGATCAGTTCTACGCCTGAAGGTGCAAGGGATTTTTTGGTGCCTTCCCGTATGAATCCGGGACAGTTTTATGCGTTGCCGCAATCGCCGCAGACGTTTAAACAATTATTGATGGTTTCGGGTTTCGATCGGTATTTTCAGATTGTGAAGTGTTTTCGGGATGAGGATTTGCGTGCAGACCGTCAGCCGGAGTTTACACAGATCGACTGTGAAATGAGTTTTGTCGATCAGGAAGATGTGTTGACGACATTCGAAGGAATGACGAAACATTTGTTTAAAACGATCCGTGGTGTTCAACTGGAAGTTCCTTTTAAACGAATGACATGGCACGAGGCTATGAAATATTACGGTAGTGACAAACCTGATTTGCGTTTCGGTATGGTGTTTGTCGAATTGATGGATGTATTGAAAGGATACGGTTTTTCTGTTTTTGATGAAGCGGCGTATATTGGCGGTATTTGTGCAGAAGGAGCGGCAAATTATACCCGCAAGCAATTGGATGCCCTGACGGAATTTGTAAAACGTCCGCAGATTGGCGCAAAAGGGATGGTTTATGCCCGTGTGGAAAGTGACGGTATTGTAAAATCGAGCGTAGATAAGTTTTATACGCAGGAAGTGCTTCAGCAAATGAAGAGGGCTTTTGACGCGAAACCGGGCGATTTGATTCTGATTCTTTCGGGCGAAGATGCGATGAAGACGAGAAAGCAATTGTGCGAGCTTCGTTTGGAAGTCGCTTCGCAGTTAGGTTTACGCGATAAGAATACGTTCGCTTGTTTGTGGGTCGTCGATTTTCCGTTATTTGAATGGAGCGAAGAAGACCAGCGTTTTTACGCGATGCACCACCCGTTTACTTCGCCGAAAAAAG
>JAQVZS010000067.1 GCA_028708075.1 Massilibacteroides sp. | reverse complement strand
GAAGCAAGGAAAAGTCCCGCGAAGGTCAGTCCTCCGTTTAGCATCAACATCTCATAGCCGAAAGTATATCCCGTTATTTCTTTTACGGAATAGCCGAGTGCGAAGCAAAGCAGGGGAGAGGCGATGCAAATGAACGGCACGAAACGATCTTTCGGCTTGCGTTGGGTAAACAGGCCGAACGTAAATAATCCCAATAATGGACCGTACGTATACGAAGCGATCAGATAAATCGCGTCGATCACACTCCGGTTATTGACCGCCTTAAACAATAAAATAAGCACGACGAATAACACGGAAATTAGTAAATGTACTTTCATGCGAGTTCGTTTCGCCTTTTCTGCCGCACGTTTTTCAATGCCGAGAATATCCACACAAAAAGAAGTTGTTAGTGCCGTTAGTGCCGAATCGGCGCTACTGAATGCCGCGGCAATGATTCCGATGGTGAAAAATACTAAAATGGAATGTCCCAACAATCCGGAAGTACAAAACATCGGCAAAATCTCGTCGTTCAGCGCCGGTAACGCGATGTTTTCTTTCATTGACAGTACAATGAGCAAAATTCCGAGGGAGAGAAACAAGAAATTAACCGGCGTAAACGCAAATCCGTAAGTGTACATGTTTTTTTGTGCATCCCTTAAATTGCGACAAGTTAGGTTTTTTTGCATCATGTCCTGATCGAGTCCGGTCATGACAATGACAATAAAAATTCCACTGAAGAATTGTTTCACGAAATGCTGCGTACTGTGCCAATCTTTAAATTCGAAAATTTTAAAATGCGGACTTTTCGTAATTGTTTGTACTGTACCAGCGAAATCCAAATTCATTTTGTCGGTCACTTGCCATATAAGTACAATTAGCATGGCGACTAAGGCGATTGCCTGAATCGTGTCGGTCCAGATGATCGTTTTTACTCCACTTCGAAAAGTATATAGCCAGACTAAAAAAACGCTTAACAGGGCGGTTGCCGCAAAAGGAATATGCCAAGTGTCAAAAACATAAGTCTGCAGAATCAATACTACTAAATAGAGTCGAGCGGCTGCACCTGTGATTTTGGACAAAAGGAAAAAAGAGGCTCCTGTTTTATACGTTTGCTTGCCAATTCTATCTTCTAAATAAGTATATATAGAGGTAAGTCCTAATTTATAATAAAGTGGTAATAAAATTTTAGCTACAACAATGTAGCCGAAAATGAATCCAAAGACCGTCTGCATGTAGGTCATATCGATATTGCGTACCATACCCGGGACAGAAACAAACGTTACGCCCGAAAGTGAAGCTCCTACCATGCCGATCGAAACAATATACCAGGGTGATTGACGGTTCCCCCTGAAAAATGCGTCATTGTCCGAACTTTTCCGTCCTGTGAAATAAGAGATAAGCAATAAAATACCAAAATAAATCCCGATAATTATGAGGATCGTGTAATTATCCATTGTCGTCATCATTTTCCAATTGTCCGATTTCGGAGAGTATGTTGCGTGCATCTTTATCACTCAACGTGTCGACGTCTTTAAGTTTCCGTTGGATGGCACGAGTGCGGGTACCCAATACTTCTTCGATCTGTCCGCTTGCCGTTTGGATATTTTTTTGTGCTTTCTCCAGCATACCTCCTACTTTTTCAAATTCTTTTTTTACAGCACCCAGAATGGTCCAGACTTCACCGGAGTGTTTTTGGATGGCTAAGGTACGGAATCCCATCTGAAGACTGTTCAATATGGCTGCCAATGTTGTCGGACCGGTAACGACCACTTTATATTGCCGTTGTAAATCTTCCAGCAGCGCGGATCGGCGCACAACTTCCGCGTATATGCCTTCAAAAGGAAGGAACATGATTCCGAAATCCGTTGTGGCAGGTGGCGAAAGGTATTTGTCGGAAATATCTTTCGCCATACGGCGTATAGTGGCTTCAAGTGTCTTTCCCGCAGCGTCGATAGCTTGCGGATCAGCTTTGTCGTAGGCATCCAACAGTTGTTCATATACTTCTTTAGGAAATTTTGCGTCCACCGGAAGATAGACATACTCCCGCATATCGTCTTTACCCGGCAGTTTAACCGCGAATTCGACGACGGTATCCGAACCCTTTTTTGTGCGTACATTGGCTTCGTACTGTTCGGGGGCTAAAATTTGCTCGAGTAACATACTAAGTTGTATTTCACCAATGTTACCACGTGTTTTAACGTTACTCAAAACCCGTTTAAGTCCGCCGACATCCTGCGCGAGCGATTGCATTTCGCCCAAACCCTTTTGCACGCTTTCCAATTGTTCGGTGACTAATCGGAATGATTGGCTGATCCGTTCGTTCAAGGTCTTTTGTAGTTTTTCGTCGACCGTACGGCGAATTTCTTCCAAGCGTTTTTCGGTCTGTTCGACCAAGTGCTGTTGTTGCATCCCCATAGCTGCAAACTTTTCTTTTTGGAGAGTATTAAACGAGTCGATGTTACGTTCCAATGTGTTCTGGAATTCCCGGAGTGAACGGGCTAATTCCTCTCGGTTTTCGTGCGCCATTTTCCGGCTTTCTTCCCGATTGAGATGAAACTCTTCTCGGAAATTTCGTTCAATATGCTCGAATGTTTTTCCTATTTCGCTGGTGATGTCATTTTCTTTCTTCTGCCGCTGTCTGACAAACCAAAAGAACGTCCCCTGCAAAAGAATTATAGCCATTAATCCACCGATAATCCACTCTTCCATATGCGTATTGCTCTATTTAGGTTCAAAGATAGAAAAACACCTTTGGGTAACAGTGATTAAAAAGAGTTAAAAACGGAACATTATCGGATAGCTCTTGTTTTATTTATAAAAGAAAAAATACATATTTGAATTAATATTAAGCATTTAAAAGATATTATATACAATGGCAACAGTAAAATTTAAAGGAAACGACGTACACACAAATGGTGAAGTGCCTGCGGTAGGAGTTTTAGCGCCCGATTTTACGGGTGTAAAAACGGATTTGTCCGAATTATCGTTAAGCGATTTAAAAGGAAAGAAAGTGGTTATAAATGTCTTTCCGAGTCTGGATACTTCTGTTTGCGCGGCTTCGGTCAGGCGATTTAACAAAGAAGCGGCATCGCTTCACAATACCGTGGTTTTGGCTTTGTCCAAGGATTTGCCGTTTGCTCACGCGCGTTTCTGTACAACGGAAGGTATAGACAAGGTGGTACCCCTTTCTGCGTTTCGTTGTTCTTGTTTTGAAGATAAATATGGTTTGCTGTTCGAAGACGGTCCGCTGAAAGGGCTTTTAGCTCGTGCGGTAATTGTTGTCGGAGAAGATGGCAAGATCCTATATAAGGAATTGGTTTCCGAGACAACTACGGAACCCAATTACGACGCTGCGTTAGCGTCACTTAAGTAAAACAATGTAGATTATTGTTTTTCATTGGTTAAAGTTAAGGGTTAGTGTAGAAAGTCGCCTGATGTGAATCTCGCGGCTTTCGTTTTTTTTATTCGCTTAAATAGAAAAAAATCGTACCTTTGTAGCCGCTTAAAACGAGTCTTAATAGGTTATGAAGAGAATATTTTGTCCGAAATGCGACCATCAGCTGACTTTCGATGAAAAGAAATATCCGGAAGCGAAGGCTTTAGCTTTTGTCTGCCCCGCTTGTGGACGTCAATTCAAAATTCGTCTGAAGCAGAAGAACGAAACGGATTATACGTGTGGTTATATTCGTGTTATTGAAAATACGTTTGGATTCAAACAAGACTTTCCTTTGTTTCTCGGGGAGAATGTGATCGGTCGTCGAAACAAAGACACAGAAGGAGTCGACATTCCAATCATCACATCCGATCCCAGTATGGGGCGCAAGCATTGCATTATCGATGTCCAAAAGAACGGGGACGATTCGTATACTTATACGTTAAGAGATTTTCCCAGCCTGACAGGTACTTTTGTTGGAAACTATTGTTTGAGGAAGAATGAACAGGCGCGGGTTGAAGGGGGGACCGTTATTTCGATCGGTGCGACGACATTTATTTTACATGAAGCAGGAGACAACCCGGAAGACGAATGAAAAAAGAAATACCAACACCGCAGCTCAGCGGAACTGCTTTTCGAGTTTTATTGATTTTGAGTATATCCCATTGTTTAAACGATTTGCTTCAATCGGTTATCTCAGCTACATATCCTTTATTCAAGGATGATCTTGTACTTAGTTTTGCGCAGATTGGTTTAATTACATTAGTGTACCAAATGTCCGCTTCGGTCTTTCAGCCGATTATGGGACTTTATTTTGATAGACGTCCTTCGCCTTGGTCGTTGCCGATTGGAATGAGTTCGACGTTGCTTGGGATGCTCTCTTTAGCTTTTTCCCATACGTTGCCTTGGGTGCTAATTTCGGTTTCTTTGATTGGCTTCGGTTCTTCTATCTTGCATCCGGAAGCGTCGCGCCTTACTTCTTTGGCATCAGGCGGACGTCGTGGGTTGGCGCAATCCCTGTTTCAGGTAGGAGGTAATTTGGGTGGCTCGTTGGGGCCGTTAATTGTTGCTTTACTTGTTGCACCTTACGGGCGACAAAATATTGCTTTTTTTTCGATCATTGCTTTTATTGCTATTATAATCATGATTCCCGCCTGTTTGTGGTATAAACGGCGGTTGCAGTTCATTCGTTTGGAAGAAAAGGCTGCACCGAAACATGTGAAAATGCCGTTGTCTAAAAAAACAACGGTTTTCGCAATCGCTATTTTGTTGATTCTGATTTTTTCAAAATATGTCTACATGGCGAGTCTGACGAGTTATTACACATTTTATCTGATTCATAAATTCGGCGTAAGTGTTCAGGATTCGCAATTCTACCTCTTTATATTTCTGTTTGCTACGGCTGCGGGAACGTTGATGGGAGGTCCGCTGGGCGATCGTATCGGTCGCCGATATGTGATTTGGATATCTATTCTTGGCGCCGCCCCTTTTTCGATGTTGATGCCTCATGTTGGCTTGTTGTGGACGATTGTGCTAAGTTTTTGCGTTGGATTGGTGCTTTCGTCGGCTTTCCCGGCTATACTACTATATGCACAGGAACTTTTGCCGTATAAGCTGGGATTAATCTCCGGACTCTTTTTTGGGTTGGCATTCGGTATTGCGGGGATTGCTTCTGCTGTTCTCGGAGATTTGGCTGACACATACGGTATTGAAGCTATCTATAATGTATGTGCATATATGCCTTTATTGGGGTTGATTACTTTTTTTCTACCAGATTTGAAAAAGATTCAGGCGAAGCCGTAGAATCTACGGTAATTCCCATTTTTTGCATTAAGAAGCAGGCGTTCATGTTCTGTGCTATTCCAGGGCGCAGACGGTAAGAGAACGTCAATTCATTGTCGGTAATATCCGCTTCGAAACGGAAATTGCGAATCTGTTCCGGGAATTCTTGTTCCAGCTTACCTAATACCAGATCGTGTGTGGCGATGATTCCGCAACTGTTCAATCGGACTAACTGTTTCATTAGAGCGAGCGAGCCTTTTTGTTTGTCTATCGAATTTGTACCTTTTAGAATTTCGTCTAAAATAATAAAAAGTTTTTCTCCCGCTTGAAGTCGATCGATAATCATTTTAAGTCGTTTCAATTCCGCGAAGAAATAGGATTCATTGTTCATCAGATCGTCCGATGTTCGCAGGCTGGTTACTAAAGCTGCCGGATAGACAGTAAGCGAATCTGCCCAGACTGGCATACCGCAACAAGCAAGTATGTGATTTACTCCTATGGTTCTCAGGTAGGTGCTTTTCCCCGCCATATTTGCCCCCGTAACAATCAGAAACCAGGGACTTTTTGAAATAGAAATATCGTTTCGAATACAAGTCGACCGATTCATTAGCGGGTGTCCCAATTGTTTTCCCTCCAGAATGAAATAATTCTCCGCGATTTCCGGGAAAATATAATCCGGGTGATTGAAGTAAAATCCCCCCATACTGTTCAATGCGTCAAAAATCGCCAACGAGTCAAACCATTCCGGCATTTCCGTTTTATGTATCTTCATCCATTTTTCAATTCGTATCGTCGTACGTACATCCCGCAAGGTGAAAATTTGCAGCAATAAGCCGGCAGCACTGAAACGCTGATCTAACGCGCCGATCGCCCGCGAAAGTCGGCGGATTGCAACCGACGTTTTCCCTGTTTGAAGCAACCGTTCCTGCTGCGTTTTTAATAGCAGACTATCGAATGACGTGTTTTCGATCAATTGGATTAATGTCGCGTAAGTAGCAAGCAAATGTTCTAATTTATTAACTTGATTATGCAGCTCCACTGTTTTTTTCGCTTTACTGTAGGCGATTACCATAGCGGCAACAACAGCAATGGAAAGTATAGCTACGTCTATTAATCCGATAAATACCCCTAGGAATAAGCCTGTCCAGGCGATAGGAAATACCCATATTAATAATTTCCAAAGCCGGCTTTTAGAAAAATAAGCCGGAGTATCCACTAAGTCGTCCAACCGTTTATAATCCTCTTTTTTCCCCGGTTTCAACGACCCTTCTACATAAAACGCCTGGCGAAACGAAACCCGTTTTGCCAATTCTTTTACCGCTTCCTGCCGATATAAAATGGTTTTCTTGTCCGTCAATGGTTGCAACAACCATTCAGACAATCGTTCGCTGCCGTTATATGTTGTCGTCCGGTTGATCGACTGGAAAAAAGAACGGTCACCAAATAAATCGAGATCGACACTAAAACTATGTCCTCCCTGGCGTTTTTCAGTAGCACCATCGAACGCGCTGAAATCGTAATTTAACCCTTTCAGTTCGTCTTCGCAAAGTTGCATCAGTGTCTCCTTCCATTTTCTTTTCGCATATAAACGGGTATGGCTGACCATCAAGATTATAAAGGGTATGGCAAACATCAATGTAATTAATGCCCAAACCGCCCAACCTTTGTCACTGAACCAATAAAGCGTGATAAACCAACTTAAAAACAAAATCAGGCGTATCGTGCCGTATATATGGATGCGCTTGGACAGCAGAGAAATCTGTCTTTGACAGGATTCGGATGTTTTTTTGTAAAATTGCTTTCTTTTTTCCATGTCGGCAAAGGTAAACAAAAACTGTTTTACGCAACTCTGTGTGGGATTTGTTTGTTACTTAAACAGAAGTATATGAGGATTGAATATGAAAATAAAAAAATGTAGGAGGAAAAGACAGGGGGTACTCATTATTGCCGGGCACAGGGCGAATGATGGGCATGGTGGACGTGTGAAAACACCAGAACAATAAAATAAATCGGACATGGAACAGATTGCAAATATCCCGGAAGCGAAAGGAAAAGAACGGATCGTTATTATTGGAGGAGGTTTTGCCGGATTGGAAATGGCAAAGCGAATTGATAAAAAGTATTATCAGGTTGTGTTGATCGACAAAAATAATTATTATCAGTTTCAACCGTTGTTTTACCAGGTAGCAACGGCTGGATTAGAACCGAGCTCGATCTCTTATCCGTTAAGGAAAATGTTTCAGAACCAGAAAGATTTTCATGTCCGGATGTGTGAAGCGACTCGTCTCGTTCCTGCTGAAAAGCAGGTGGAGACGAATATTGGCTGTCTGACCTACGATTATTTAGTGATCGCAACCGGTTGCGATACGAATTATTTCGGGAACGATGCGTTGAGGGAGTCGACTTTTGCCCTGAAATCTGTTTCCGAAGCTTTACTAATTCGGAACCGTTTACTCCTGAGTTTGGAGGAAGTATTAAGCGCGAAAGACGAAGAGGAGTTTAAGGAATTGTTTACATTCGTTGTAATTGGTGGTGGAGCAACCGGTGTTGAATTAGCTGGAGCTTTAGCGGATATGAAAAAAGGAATCTTGCCGAAAGATTATCCGGAGCTGGATTTTGGGAAAATGGAGATTCATTTGGTCGATGCGTCCCCGCGTTTATTGGCAGCTATGTCCGAAAAATCATCACTGAAAGCAGCGCGTACTTTGCAGAAGAGAAGGGTGATTTTGCATCAGGGAGTCCATGTCGAGGCATATGATAAACCGTTTATTCTCTTGTCCAATGGTCAAAAAATCCGTTCTCGAAATGTGTTTTGGGTAGCGGGAGTTACGCCGAAACCTATTCCCGGCTTATCCGAAAACGCATACGAACGAAATCGTTTGTTAGTAAATGAATTTAATCAGGTAAATGGTTATAAAGATCTTTTTGCGTTGGGTGATACGGCTTTGTTTCTCTCGCCAGTAACGCCCAAAGGACATCCGCAAGTCGCTCAGGTAGCCATACAGATGGCTCGTCGTCTGGCGGAGAATCTAAATGCGAAAGCGACCGGTCGCCTGCCCGAACCTTTCGTGTATAAAGACAAAGGTTCGCTGGCGACTATCGGGCGGAATGCTGCTGTGGCTGATTTAGGAAAATTCCATTTTGGTGGGCCGTTGGCATGGATGCTCTGGCTCTTTGTTCATATCATGTCGATTGTTGGAATGCGTAACCGCGTGGCTGTCTTTGTCGATTGGGCTTGGAACTATTTCAATTACGATGTTTCTCTTCGCTTGTTGATTCGTCCCCGTAAAAGCGAAATATACCATCATGAAGAAAGTGATTGAACAATCCAAGTAATTTTTAGGGGGCGATTGCTTTGAGCTGCGACGGACTGAATGCGGTGAAATAGCCGACGGCACCGTTACTGATATTCCCCTGAATATTTGAGGGCGGTCCGCCGAACATCGGATTTTCTCCGTATTTGACATCTTGTGCCTGTTCGACGAAATTAAAGAAGCCTTTTTCTACCCGGCAAAATTCAATGGTTACTTCATCTCCGGAGGTGATGAAGGTGTAGTATTTCCTGTCATCTTCCTGATAGTCTTCTATTTCCGCCATGTTCGCAAAATAATAGACCATTAAACCATTGAGGGTCTGTCCGTCGATCAGCTGATCTTTCATCAGTCCGTAATAGTTGAGCTTGGTTGCCAACGTATCCTTTACATAGTATTTACTGATGTAAAAATCTTCCCCTTCCGGTTCTTGGGCATACACATTGACTGTAAACACATTAAATCCCATATCTTCTATTGTCTTTATTTTTACGGAATCCATTGTAAATGGTGGAAGCATAGTCGTTGTGGCTTCATAGAGTTCGAGGTCTCCGCCGTCGTCAAAGTCATATTCAACTCGCAAATGATACGTTTCTCCCGGTTTTCCGGCTTTTAGCTCTTCTGTTTGATAAAGGCCCTTGGATTGTTCGTCTTCGTACAGGCTCCAGATCTGATTGTCCGAAGTTGTGATTGTTACTTTCGCTCCCGAAACGGCCGAATTCTCCTGCGAGGCAAAATATGGAACCGAACGGCTGATGGAAACGCTTTGGTAGGATAGGGTATCCGTTATATTTCCGTAAATTACAAGTGCAGGATCTCCTGTTTTCAGATCCAGATCGATCCGTTCGGTGCAAGCTGTTCCCACTATAATAAGCAGCAAAAGAAGGACTTTATTTGTTTTTTTCATCTGGTCTTAAAATTTAAAATTGTATGTAATCGAAGGAATCATATTGAACAGATAGACGCTTTCAGCGTAAGGTACGCCGGTGTCCGCTTCTTGATTGAACGTGATCATATATGGATTTTTGCGTCCGTATGCATTGTAAATCGAAAAACTCCATTCGCTCCGGAACCGTTTTTTCGAGCCTGGATTTGGAACGAATGTGCAGGATAGATCGAGGCGGTGATAGTCCGGTTTACGGTATTCGTTTCTTCCCGAATAGATCGGGAAATATTCTCCGTCGATTTCAAAACGTCCCGAAGGGTAGGTCGCGGGGGTTCCGGTTGCGTAGACCCAGGTTCCCGACAACGTTATTTTACGGGAAAGTTCGTAATTTACTACCACATTGATTGTGTTGGTCTTATCATAAGGCGAAAGGTAGGTCTTCCCCTCATTGATTGCGGGAATCGTTCGTTCAGCGCGTGAGAGGGTATAATTCACAAAACCGTTTACCTTTCCCTTGTTTTTTCGCAACATAAATTCCACTCCGTACGCTTTCCCTTTTCCCGTTCTCACTTCCGTCTCAAGTTCTTTATTTAGAATCAGATCGGCATGATCCGCGAAATCGATTACATTTTGCAAATTTTTGTAATACATTTCCATCGACGCCTCGTAATTGTTTTCTTCGAAATTATGAAAATAACCGGTTGACCATAGATGAGCTTTTTGCGGTTTGATATTCGGTCCGGAAAGGAACCAGATATCCAAGGGTGAGCTGGAAGAGGAACTGTTGGCCAACTGGATATATTGCGTATTATTTGCGTAGTTTGCTTTTAACGATGAATGATCTGTTAGCCGGTAAACGAATCCGACACGCGGCTCGATGGTGTGGTAGGTCCGGTGATTCTGGAAAATAGACCAGCGCAGCCCGTATTTGACCGATAATAAATCAGTCAATTGCTGTTCGTTTGACGCATATAATGCTGTTTCCAATGCAGACAGATTGTCTATTTTGAAGTCTTCATAGTCTTCGGACTGCACAATTCCCGGTTTGAAATTATGCCAGGTTGTCGTTCCTCCAAAACTTAGATTGAATAAATGATTGTCGTTATATGTAAAATCCGCCCGAAACATCCAGTCTTCTATTGTTGACTTCCACGTCATTTTTGCCCCTTCGATCTCCGAATTCAACCAATATTTATACCGACTTTGATGCATTCCGAACCGTGAATACAACCGATCGTTGTAAAGATGTCCCCACGTCAGTGCATTCGCCATGTTGCCATAGTTAAATCCATATAAAGCAGTTCCGAAATGATCTTGTCCATAATACAGGTTCAACGAAATATTATCTCTTTGTGAGAGACGGTGTGTCATTTTTGCGTTCAGATCGTAGAAGTAAAGCGATAAATCCCTGAGATCTTCGTCGTTTGATAATTTCAAGAACAAATCGGCATAGCTTCGCCGTCCGCCAATCATCCAAGTTGTTTTGTTCCCCGCATTTCCCTGCAAAACCAAACGACTGAATATCAGCCCTACACCTCCTGTCCCGGAAAATCGTTCCGGCTGGGTATCGATGGTTTTGATATCGAGCAGGGAAGCAAGTCTGCCGCCCTGTTTCAGCGGAATATCTCCTTTGTATAATTCCAAGTCGCTGATCACATCGTTGTTGAACACCGAGAAAAATCCCATTAGATGCGAAGCATTATAGACCGTTGTATTATCCAATAAAATTAAATTCTGATCTGGTGAACCTCCGCGAACACTGAACCCCGAACTCCCTTCCGAAGTAGCCTGAACACCGGGAAGTAGTTGAATCGCTTTGATCACATCCACTTCGCCCATTAAGGCGGGCAGTTTTTTTATTTCTCCGATGGAAAGGCGTTCGACACCCATGGTTAGGTTGGTGATATTCGCCTCTTTCGACCTTGCTGTTACCACAACTTCGTCCAGAGCCGTCTGGTCGGACATTCGTATTTCCAGTATTAAATTCTCTGTCGCCTTGATTTTTGTTTTACGTGATTGGTAGCCAACGAAAGAGGTGACCAATGTATAATCGCCGGTTTTCAGGGAAAAAGAAAAACGTCCGTCTTCATCCGAGACATATCCCTGCCGGGTTTCTTCAATAAATAATGTGGCTCCGGGCAAAGGTGCTTCCGATCCTTTTTCAAGAATCACGCCTTCTACCGTGATTCGTTGACTTTGGGCAAACAATTGATGAAAGAGCACATTAAGAAACGTAAAGAAGAATAGCAGCAATGCGAATTTTAGATTTAACATATAAAGCGGTCTGAATTTATAAATCAACTATCAAATTCGATGCAAAAAAACATAAAAGGAAAGAATCCCCGAAATACTTTCGATTTAATTATGTTTTTTTATTAAGAATCAGACCTTAAATTAAGCCGTTGTTTTTAATCAAAATGATGTAAAAAACGCTTAGTTTGTGATAAAATAAAACAAACAAAACTGTTTTGATTTAAGCCGTTTTTTTGTTTTTTTTGAAGGTATACTTGTTTTGCATCTTGTATGTCTTAAACTTGCGGAAAAGGGACAAATCAGGGAGGTCGGTTTTGGCGAAAAAACGCTCATCGGGATGATTTTTTTTCGTATTTTCCGTTCAAAAAAAGCTTCCCGATCTTTTAAAAAAAGCTTCCCGATCTTTTTTTAAAAGCATATCGATGATTTTTTTGAAAGATCGGGAAGGATTTGAGAGGTATTTGGCAAAATACCCCAAATGATCTCGATACTTTTTTGAAATGTTAAAAATCAGATAAAAATAGGCTAAAATTTGCTTTTCAATTTGTTTTTATATGTGTTTAAAAACTGACAATTTGTTTTTTTGGGGGGCATTGCCATTAAGTTTTGCCGATAGCGATATCGTTTAACTGGTAAAAACGGTTGTCCTTAAAATATACCGGAGAAAATATGCAAATAAACGTTATAGCCTTTCTTAATTGTTCGATTAAGTTTACCTTTGTGTGCTTTAAAACAGAATAAATAACCGTATGAGTACAGGGAAAAACGAGAGTAAGGAAATAAACAAACTTTCAATGCTTATTATAGCGATCGTTGTATTAATTCTGATTGTTGCAGGATCGGTGTATTATATTTACCACCAAAAAGAACAGATAGAGAGTATCACGCAAGCTTTTGACTTGGAAAAAGAATCGTTGGAAGACGAGTATAACGAATTGTCGTTACAATACGAAGGTTATAAATTTCAAGTTAGTAACGATTCGATCGTCGCTTTGCTTTCTACGGAGCAGGCAAAAGTTCAACGTTTGTTGGAAGAACTTCGTACGGTGAAAGCAACAAATGCCAAACGAATCAGTGAATTAAAAAAAGAATTGGCTACCTTGCGCAATATCATGCGTAATTATGTGATCCAGATTGATTCCCTGAATGCGGCCAACGAACAGTTGAAAAAGGAAAATAAAGAAGTGGTTCGTAAATATCAACAAGTTTCTACCACAGCTGCCCAGTTGACGAAAGATAAGCAAAAACTGACCGAACGGGTAACGTTGGCGAGCCGGCTGGATGCAGCAGCAGTCTCCGTTACGCCTGTTAACTCGCGGGGAAAGGCTGTAGACCGAATCAAAAAGATGGAACAATTTGTCGTTAAATTTACCATCACGAAAAACATTACGGCGCCTGTGGGCGAGAAGACTGTATATGTGCGAATTATGAAACCAGACGATGATATTTTGGTAAAGAATCGGACGAACGTGTTTGAATATGAAGGTAAAGAGATTAATTATTCCATGAAGAAAATAATCGAATACGAAGGAGAAGAACTTCCTGTTGTGATGTATTGGGATATTGAAGAATTTCTTTCGCCCGGAACTTATCGGGTGGATATTTTCGCGGATGGGAATCTGATCGGGAAAAAGAACTTTGTTTTGGAAAAATGATCTCCATTTTTCGTTCATTGTTATAATTAAAAGATTGATAGGATTATGAAAATGCTATTGCTGTTATGCCTGCCGCTCTTGAGTTTGAATATATATGCGCAACAAGCACTTAGCTTGGATGAATGCCGGCACTTAGCTGTCCAGAATAATAAGGAACTGAGGATTGCTGCAGAACGGATAAAAGTGGCTTCTTTTGAAAAGAAGGCGGCTTTTACGAATTATTTTCCGAAACTTTCCGCTGCCGGTTCGTATCTTTGGAATGAAAAGGATTTGAACTTGGTGGACTTTACGCAATTGGGCGATTTGGCGGCGTTACTTCCTTCGGCAGCTCAGGAAATGGCCCATCTGGATATCGAAAATGTATGGGTCGGTGGTGTTTCGTTAGTTCAACCGGTCTTTATGGGAGGAAAAATCGTTACCTATAACCAGATTGCTAAGTATGCGAAAGAACTGGCCGAATCGATGAATAACCTGAAACTTCAGCAGGTGATCTATAAAACCGACGAAACATATTGGCAAGTGATTTCGTTGGTTAACAAGAAAAAACTGGCGGATTCTTACGTGGAGTTATTGCAAAAAATGGATTCGGATATTACGGCAATGGTCGACGAAGGTGTAGCGACAAAGGCGGATGCTTTGTCTGTGAAGGTTCGTTTGAACGAGGCGGAAATGGCGCAGACGAAAGTGGATAATGGCTTGGCTTTGTCGCGCATGTTGTTGGCGCAGATCTGTGGTCTGTCT
>JAQVZS010000016.1:48993-54399 GCA_028708075.1 Massilibacteroides sp. | reverse complement strand
ATAAACTGGAAATAATACTTATAACCAACTACGACATCGGAAACGCCTACCGCCTGTAAAACAGCCGGAGTAATATCTTCTTTCGAACCGGGGCCAATTCCGGCAACAAATATTTTCCCAATTAACCTGTTGTTCTGTTTATCTTCCATATTTCACAAAAAACTGATATAAATTTGCATCTAGTCCTTTTACTTTTACTTTCGACGCAGCTAGTTTTAATTGAGTCGTTTTCATTTGAATATACAGGATGAGAATTAATAAACGATATTCCTGACCCCGGGAATATTTATTACCTATTGTTTGGCAGGTTTCCTGACTTACCTCTCATTCCTGCAGGCCTTCCCATCCGTCGGTTGACGAACAGTGGCAAAAGAATTAGCAGAATGTTATCGGGTTTACAGTAGCGGGCACTGTTCCGGATTTTAACCGTATTCCCTTTTATGCATACAAACGAAAGCTGTCTGCATCACCAAAACAGCCACAAAAATAGTTCTAAATTAATTGTTATGAAAAAAATTCTTTGATATATTCGTATATTTGCTATCTATTAACAAAAAACGGATGAAAGAAATCTCAAGTTTTTTAATTGCTGCTCCGTTTTCCGGTTCGGGAAAAACAACTGTAGTGTTAGGTTTATTACAAGCCTTAAAAAAGAGAGGTTATCATATGCAACCATTCAAATGTGGGCCCGATTATATCGACGTGAAATATCATGATCTGGCTTCCGGAAATAGGTCGGTCAATCTGGATTTATTTTTATCTTCCGAAAAACACGTTAAAGATATTTACACAAAATATGCGTTCAAAAATGACATTTCTATTGTTGAAGGAGTCATGGGTTTATATGACGGCTACGACGGCTCAAAAGGCAGTAGTGCGGAAATTGCAAAGCGATTGAAGATCCCGGTTATTTTAGTCGTAAATGCTAAATCTACGGCTTATTCTGTTGCTCCATTATTATATGGATTCAAAAATTTTGACAAAGAAGTAAATATCATTGGAGTTATTTTCAATTTCGTAGGCTCAGCAAACCATTATGACCTTTTGAAGCAAGCGTGCAACGATATCGGCATTAAATCTTTTGGTTATTTACCGAAGGACAAAGAAATCGAAATCCCTTCACGACATTTAGGTTTAAGTTTAGAAAAAGAATATATGTTTGGACAATTTGCAAATAAGGCGGCCTCACTGATAGAAAAATATGTTTATTTAGATGACTTGTTAGATGCTACCCGGACTTACATCGACAAGCTTGTTTTACCGTCTTCCCCACTCCTACCGTACCAAATGAAAATAGCCATTGCGCTGGATGATGCATTCAATTTTACATATCACGCGAATATTGAATATTTAAAACAAAGAGGAGAAATTTCTTTTTTCAGTCCGTTAAAAGACTCTTGCTTACCGGAAACGGACTTTGTTTATTTCCCCGGTGGATATCCTGAACTATTTTTTGAGCAACTCAGCAAAAACAACAAACTGCATAAAAGTATCAGAGATTATGTTGATAAAGGCGGTAGGATATTAGCAGAGTGTGGGGGAATGATGTATCTTTCTTCTTCGATTACAGACAAATACGGACAGGAATATCCGATGGTGGGAATATTTCCGCAAAGAGCTTCGATGAAAGATATGAAACTAAATTTAGGATACCGGATATTCACATATAACGGACTTACTATTAAAGGACATGAATTTCATTATTCACAGACGGACAGTAACTGGGATAGTGTTGTTCAAATATATAATGCTAAGAATAGGCCTGTTGATACAAAATTATTACGTTACAAAAATACAATTGCCGGATATACTCATTGGTATTGGGCAGAAATGGATAATTTATTTGATGTTTTTAATTAAATCGGAAATGAAGATTTATACGCGAAGTGGCGATAAAGGAACAACGGGAATACATGGGGGACAACGTGTAGAGAAAGATAATATACGAATCGAAGCAAACGGGTGTCTCGACGAACTTAATAGTATAATTGGAGTTGTAAGATCTTTTCTGCCGGCAGAACATGAATGGCAAAACTTGCTGTTTGTTATTCAATCCGAAATTATGGTAGTCATGTCTCATGTTGCAACGCCTTCGAATATAAGAAATGAAAATCCCAATCAGTTAAATCTGACGATTGTCTCATTTATCGAAAACAAAATAGATGATTTTAGCAGGCAAATGAATAATGAAAAAGATTATTTTATTCTACCTGGTGGAAACTTGATATCCTCTCATCTGCACATGGCGCGTACGATTGCCCGCAGAAGCGAGCGACGCCTATGGACTTTAAATCGCGAAGATCCGTTACCTCCCCTCATCCTACAGTTTATCAATCGTCTGTCGGATCTCTTTTTTATAATGGCTCGCCATGAAATGTTTCGACAAAACGATTCAGAAGAAAAATGGCAACATTTTCTTTACAAAAGAAAAAAATAAAATAAAATCATTATAATATTGTAAAATCTATCCTCTCATTGAAAAATATTCGACTTTATCTCCAATGAGGTGATATGAAAAATTTAGTTTTTAACAGACAAAGGGAAACTATCCCATCCTTATAACAAGAGACGGAACTATTCATGTATACATACAAACAAATAGGAAGCATCAGTTATCCTATTCTTTTAAGTTTACTTGCTCAAAACATTATCAACGTCACCGACACGGCTTTTTTAGGTCATGTCGGAGAAGTGGAGTTAGGCGCTTCTGCAATGGGAGGACTTTTTTATATTTGCGCATTTACAATCGCCTTCGGGTTTAGTACCGGTTCGCAAATTGTCATAGCCCGCCGGAATGGGGAAAAAGAATATGCAAAAACTGGGCCCGTAATGATGCAGGGAATATTCTTTATGTTGGCACTTGCTACCACCCTGTTCAGTCTGTCTAAACTGTTTACCGACGATTTAATGCGCTTGATGATTTCATCCGATTTATTATTTGAAAAAACGATGGATTTTATCGACGTGCGCGTGTTCGGATTCTTTTTTTCTTTTATCAACGTCATGTTCAGGGCACTGTATGTCGGCATTACCCGAACAAAAGTGCTCACGTTAAATGCGATTTGCATGGCTGTAACAAACGTTATCCTCGATTATGTACTTATTTTCGGAAAATGGGGGTTCCCCGAAATGGGAATAAAAGGAGCAGCTATCAGTTCCGTCATATCCGAATTTGTTTCGATATTGTTTTTTATATTATATACCTATTTCAATGTTAATATCGAAAAATACGGGTTGAATAAAATACGTTCGTTCGACTTTGGGTTGCTCAAAAAAATTTTGAACATATCCATTTTTACAATGATACAATACTTCATATCCATGAGCACGTGGTTCATGTTTTTCGTTGCCGTGGAAAGATTAGGCCAACGCGAATTAGCCGTGGCAAACATTGTCCGCAGTATTTATATGGTATTGTTTATCCCGATTAATTCACTTTCTACTGCCACTAATACGCTGGTGAGCAACGCGATCGGATCCGGTAACGCAGATCAGGTTGTTCGAATTATCAAAAGGATCTCCAAGTTATCTATATTGACAATGGCTTGTTTCTCGGCGGTTGTATCCATAATTCCCAATACATTAATTTCCGTTTACACGAACGACATTACCTTGATTAAAGCCTCTATTCCTTCTTTGTATGTCATTGCAGCAGCGATGCTGGTATGTTCGATAGGAAGTATAGTTTTTAGCGGAGTTTCCGGGACAGGAAATACCAAGTCAGCGCTGGTTATAGAAATCAGCACTTTATTCTTTTATATTATCTATTTATTAATTATCGCCGTATACCTGCGAATGCCGGTAGAAATCTGTTTCATTTCGGAATTTATTTACTTTATCGGTCTGCTTGTTCTCAGCACAATCTATTTAAAAAAAGGGAAATGGCAGCATAAAAAAATTTAACCTACATACCAATACAAAACTAAAAAGGACACAGGTATTAGAGGTTTACGTCCTTTTTCTTAACTTTGTTGCCTGATAAAATAATAAACACATAAGCGTAATATGTTTGAGAACCTCAGTGAAAGATTAGATAGGTCATTTAAACTTCTGAAAGGCGAAGGTAAAATTACCGAAATCAATGTTGCCGAAACGCTGAAAGACGTGAGAAGAGCATTGCTTGATGCCGATGTAAACTACAAAGTAGCCAAACAATTTACTGACAGGGTAAAAGAAAAAGCGCTGGGTCAAAATGTACTCACAGCCGTGAAACCAGGGCAGTTGATGATTAAAATCGTCCATGACGAACTGGCAGAACTAATGGGAGGAAAAGCCATTGATATAAATATGACAGGCTCTCCCGCTATTATCTTAATGTCAGGTTTACAAGGTTCCGGTAAAACTACTTTTTCCGGAAAACTCGCCAATATGTTGAAAACAAAAAAAGCGAGAAAACCGCTTTTAGTTGCCTGCGACGTATATAGGCCTGCCGCAATTGAACAGTTAAGAATTTTGGGCGAACAAATCGAAATCCCAGTCTACTCCGAACCAGGGAATAATAATCCGGTAGAAATCGCGTTAAACGCTATAAAAGAAGCCAAATCAAAAGGTAACGACGTCGTCATTGTCGATACGGCAGGACGTTTGGCAGTCGATGAACAAATGATGAAGGAAATAGCGGCGATCAAAAAAGCCATCGAACCTTCCGAAACCCTGTTCGTCGTCGACGCAATGACTGGACAGGATGCCGTAAATACCGCTAAAGAATTTAACGACCGGCTGAGTTTTGACGGTGTGATTCTAACTAAATTAGATGGGGACACAAGAGGTGGTGCTGCTTTATCCATTCGTACGGTAGTAACCAAACCCATTAAATTCGTCGGAACCGGAGAAAAAATGGATGCCTTGGATGTTTTCCATCCCGGACGTATGGCTGACCGTATTTTAGGGATGGGTGATATCGTGTCGTTAGTGGAACGTGCTCAAGAACAATACGATGAAGAAGAAGCCAAACGACTACAAAAGAAAATCGCTAAAAATCAATTTGACTTCAACGATTTTATTTCCCAAATCCAACAGATAAAGAAAATGGGAAACCTGAAAGATTTAGCTTCCATGATACCTGGGGTAGGCAAAGCTTTAAAAGACGTTGATATAGATGATAATGCTTTTAAAAGCATTGAAGCGATCATTTGTTCAATGACTCCTAAGGAACGTTCCAATCCGGAAATACTGAACGGTTCGCGCCGTATACGCATTGCCAAAGGAAGTGGTACCAATGTTCAGGAAGTAAATAAACTGATCAAACAGTTTGACGAAACACGAAAAATGATGCGAATGCTGACAAACAAAAATCCAGGAGGCAAAAAACTTCCAATGTTTAAAAGATAATATTAATTAAATAAGAGACCGATGATGGAAGAACAACGACAAACGCAATTATTGGACGGAAAAGCTGTAGCCGCC
>JAQVZS010000016.1:4051-48893 GCA_028708075.1 Massilibacteroides sp. | reverse complement strand
CGGATATGGTTAAAGACGGTGCAGTCGTAATCGATGTGGGTACAACGCGTATGCCGAGCAGCGTAACCAAAAGCGGATATAAGCTAACCGGAGACGTTAAGTTTGATGAAGTAGCGCCAAAATGTTCTTATATTACCCCTGTTCCAGGTGGCGTCGGCCCAATGACGATTATTTCGTTGATGAAAAATACACTTCTTGCTGGCAAAAAAGAAATTTACAAATAAGGGATCCTTTTTGTCCCTTTTTTGCTTGTATTATTAAATAAAACATCTATCTTTGCACCGTCTTAAAAAGGAAAAACTAATAGGACAAAATGGTGATTGTAGCTCAGCTGGTTAGAGCATTGGATTGTGGTTCCAAGGGTCGTGGGTTCGAATCCCATCATTCACCCCGTATCAAAAAGCGATCAGTTATATGGTCGCTTTTTTAGTAAAAAAAACCGGATAAAAAGTACTAATAATTGCCGAGTTTATGAATCTCTCAGGGATTTATGTTGTTGTCATGCTAGTCATTTCAAATATTTTTATGACACTTGCCTGGTATGGACATTTAAAATTGAAAGAAATGTCCTGGTTTTCCAGCCTTCCGCTTATCGGAATTATCCTATTTAGTTGGGGAATCGCTTTTTTTGAATATTGTTTTCAAGTTCCCGCCAATCGTGTCGGATTTCAAGGCAACGGAGGACCATTTTCACTCATCCAGCTTAAAGTAATTCAAGAAGTTGTCAGTTTAAGCGTTTTTATTATTTTTACCACCCTGTTTTTTAAATCGGAAGTTTTAAAATGGAACCACTATTTAGCTTTTATCTTGCTTATTCTTTCCGTCTATCTTGTTTTTAAAAAATAAGATTCGTCAATTACAATTTTTCCTATTTCTTTCCGTATCTATTATAGAAAAAAACAACCTGTTTTTTGCAATTTTTACTTATGTTTGCATCAAGCTTTTTATGACATACCCATTAACAAGTAAGATGTCAACGAATACAATATATTAATAGGTTTATGGAAGTAATACAATTCCTTTTTGATTTTATCCTTCATATCGATGTTCATTTAGCGGAACTAGTTGTTGAATACGGAATGTGGATTTACGCTATTTTATTTTTCATTATTTTTCTTGAAACAGGACTAGTAGTCACCCCCTTTTTACCGGGAGATTCGCTTTTATTTGTCGCCGGCACATTAGCCGCTTTAGGGGAGAATAACATCAGTGTTCATTTTATGGTCTTATTACTTATTTGCGCAGCTGTATTAGGCGACATGACCAATTACCTTATCGGAAAATTTTTCGGAGAAAAACTGTTCAGCAATCCCGGTTCAAAAATATTCAAACAAAGTTATTTGGAAAAGACCCATCACTTCTACGAAAAACACGGAGGTAAAACCATTATTTTAGCTCGTTTCGTCCCAATTATCCGGACTTTCGCCCCTTTCGTGGCAGGAATGGGAAAAATGACTTACCGCCATTTCGGTTTTTACAATATCATCGGCGGAATTTGTTGGGTATCATTATTTATGTATGCCGGATATTTTTTTGGGGGGTTGGAAATCGTTCAGAAAAATCTAAAATTGCTGATTGTACTCATTATCATCATCTCCGTTATTCCAGGCGTTGTGGAAGTATGGAAAAACAAGAAAAAATAAAATTTCACTTATTATAAAACAATTATGAAAGGTATTGTATTAGCTGGAGGATCGGGCACCCGCTTATACCCGATAACAAAAGGAGTTTCTAAACAACTTTTGCCCATTTACGATAAACCTATGGTATACTATCCCATTTCTGTGCTGATGTTAGCCGGAATCCGGGAAATACTGATCATATCTACTCCTTACGATCTTCCAGGATTCCGCAGGTTATTGGGAGACGGTTCGGATTATGGTGTAAAATTCGAATACGCAGAGCAACCTTCTCCGGATGGTTTAGCTCAAGCCTTTATTATTGGCGCCAATTTTATTGGTAACGATTCGGCTTGTTTAGTGCTTGGAGACAATATCTTTTACGGACAGAATTTCACGACAACTTTAAAAAAAGCCGTGAAAAATGTGGAAAAAGAAAACAAAGCTACTGTATTCGGTTATTATGTAAATGATCCGGAACGCTACGGCGTGGCTGAATTCGACAAAAATGGGAATGTTTTAAGTATTGAAGAAAAACCAGCTAACCCCAAATCAAATTACGCCGTGGTTGGTCTCTATTTTTACCCAAACAAAGTCGTCGAAATCGCCCGCCAAATAAAGCCCTCCGCAAGAGGTGAATTGGAAATAACTACTGTAAATCAGGAATTTTTAAAGAATAACGATTTAAAAGTGGAAGTTTTGGGACGTGGGTTCGCCTGGTTGGACACCGGAACACATGATTCTTTGTCCGAGGCATCTACGTTTATTGAAGTTATCGAAAAAAGGCAAGGATTAAAAATTGCCTGCCTTGAAGAAATTGCCTATAATAAAGGCTGGATAGACGACCGAAAATTAAAAGAATTAGGTGCTGTAATGGCTAAAAACCAATACGGTCAATATTTAATACACTTGCTCAAAAATAAAGAACATGAATAAAGAAAGTAAAATTTTTGTTGCAGGACACCGGGGATTAGTCGGCTCCGCAATATTGAAAAACCTGAAAGAAAAAGGGTATCATCATTTTGTGCTGAAAACCCATACCGAATTGGATTTAACTGATCAGACTGCAGTCAATCGTTTTTTTGCAGAAGAAAAACCTGAATATGTTTTCCTTTCTGCCGCGCATGTCGGAGGAATCATGGCCAACAATAAATACCGTGGAGACTTTATCTATCAAAATCTGATGATTCAGAATAATGTCATTCATGCGTCATACGTGAATAACATAAAAAAATTACTGTTTTTAGGCAGCACCTGTATATATCCCCGCGAAGCGCCGCAACCAATGGTCGAATCCAGTTTACTGACATCCCCTCTGGAATATACAAACGAACCTTATGCTATTGCAAAGATAGCGGGTATAAAAATGTGCGAAAGCTACAATTTACAATACGGAACCAACTATATTGCCGTAATGCCGACCAATCTTTACGGTCCGAATGATAACTTCAATTTAGAAACTTCGCATGTTCTACCGGCCATGATCCGGAAAATACATCTGGCTCATTGTCTTAAGTCCGGAAATTGGGATGCACTGAGAACCGACCTTTCAGCGCGGCCCGTAGAAAGTGTCGATGGAAAGGCTAAAGAAAAAACAATTTGCGACTTATTGCTTAAATATGGAATAACCGATCAACACGTCGAACTATGGGGTACAGGCAAACCGTTACGCGAGTTTCTTTGGAGTGAAGAAATGGCGGACGCATGCGTATTTATCATGCAAAACGTAAATTTCAAGGATTTATGTCCAGCTGAAGGTGAAATACGAAATACGCATATCAATATTGGAACGGGAAAAGACATTTCAATCAAAGAAACAGCGACACTTGTGCAAGAAATAGTCGGATATAACGGAAAGATACTCTTTAATCCGGATAAACCCGACGGTACATTGCGAAAACTAACGGACGTTACAAAACTTAACCGATTGGGCTGGCATCATTGTATTGACATACGGGAAGGGATAGAACGTTTATATAATTGGTATACACACATACAGAAATAAAAAAGAAATAAAATGGGAAAAACAGCATTAATTACTGGAATAACAGGACAGGACGGAGCTTATCTCGCCGAATATTTAATCAAAAAAGGATATACGGTACATGGCATAAAAAGAAGATCCTCTTTATTCAACACAGAACGCATTGACCATTTATATCAAGATCCGCATACGGAAAACAGAAATCTTATCCTTCATTACGGCGACTTAACCGATAGTTTAAATCTTACCCGTATAATTGGTGAAACACAGCCGGATGAGATATATAATTTAGCTGCGATGAGTCATGTAAAAGTAAGTTTCGACACCCCGGAATATACCGCTAATGCCGACGGCCTCGGCGTTTTACGGATTCTCGAAGCTGTCCGTTTATTAAATCTGATCCCCAAAACCCGGATTTATCAAGCTTCTACATCCGAATTATACGGACTCGTTCAAGAAGTACCTCAAAAAGAAACTACCCCATTTTATCCCAGAAGTCCTTATGCGGTAGCAAAGTTGTATGGTTATTGGATTACCGTAAATTATCGTGAAGCATATAAAATGCACGCGTCAAACGGTATTCTTTTCAACCACGAATCGCCACTGAGAGGAGAAACATTTGTTACCCGTAAAGTCACCCGTGCCATTTCCCGCATTGCCCTCGGGATGCAGGAGGTGTTATATATGGGTAATCTTTCCTCTAAACGCGATTGGGGACACGCAAAAGATTATATCAAAGCGATGTATTTAATATTACAACAGGATAAACCGGACGATTATGTTATTGCTACAGGACAAACGACAACAATCCGGGATTTCATTATCCTGTCATTTAAAGAAATCGGGATCTCTGTAGAATTTCAAAATGAAGGAATCGACGAAATCGCAATTATAAAAGACATTGATGAAACAGTGTTCAATAAAAAGGTCGGTGCGGAATTTCTCGAAACAATTTCCCGAAGAATAGGAAAACAAGTTGTCGGCGTTGACCCACAGTATTTCAGGCCGACCGAAGTGGACTTGTTAATCGGTGATGCCAGCAAGGCCAGAAAAGCATTAGGATGGAAACCTACATACAATTTGTCAGCACTTGTTTCCGATATGATTACGTCTGATTTAAAACTAATGAAAAAAGAATCTTTTTTGAAAAACGGGGGATATCAAATCCTGAACTATTTTGAATGAAAAGAAACATTTTAGGTTTTTTATTTGTTTTAATTAAAAAAAGCGTTAATTTTGCTTTGTTTTACGTGGTATAAGGGAATCATAGATTGTTTAATTAAAATGTGAGGAATATGAAAACAAAGAGTTTAGTGTTAGCTTTGTTATCTGTTTTTGCAATTACTATTTCAGCTCAAGAATATCAACCGCAAGTTGGATTCAGTACAGAAGATGGATCAAAAACAAATTTTAAGAAAAACAAAGCCGGAGATAATTGGTTTATTACTTTAGGTGTAGGAGGAAATGTATTGTTTGGGGATGACAACTCTGAGGCAGATTTCGGTGACAGAATAAATATTGCTCCTCAAATCTCTTTTGGAAAATGGTATAATCCGTATTGGGGTGCCCGTTTACAAATAAATGGTGGTCCAATGAAAAGTTTTGTTGATCCAAACGGGACGAATGAATTAAAAGCTTATTGGTTAAATCCGCATGTAGATTTCTTGTGGGATATTACGAATTATTGGGCTCCTTACAAAGAAAGTAAAGTGTTCCGTTTTATTCCTTTCGCGGGTATTGGTTATGCTATAAGATCAGGAAAGTCGGCAGATCTTCCTAAAAATTATAGTAGATCAGAAACCCCATCGATCAATTTAGGAGCGATCATGTCGTTCCGCTTAAGCAAACGTGTTGACTTAAACATTGAAGGCCAATATGTATTATTGCAGGAACATTTCAACCGCGTAGAAAAAGCTCACACGACAGATCGTGTAGGGCAGGTAACTGCAGGATTGAACTTTAAACTTGGTAAAACTGATTTTGAAGTTCTTCAGCCAATGGATTACGCTTTGTTGAACGATTTGAACAGTCAAATCAATGCACTGCGTGCTGAAAACGACGAGCTAAGCAGACGTCCGGTTTCTTGTCCTGAATGTGAAGAAGTTGCTCCGACAATCATCAACAACTATTCAGAAAATGTGGTTTACTTCCGTCTAAACAGTGCTAAGATTGATAAGAACCAGCAAATCAACATTTACAACACAGCTGAATTCATGAAAGAAAAGAATGCTCCTATTAAAGTAATTGGTTACGCTGACAAGAAGACTGGTACAGCTCAATACAACATGGGTCTTTCAGAGAAACGTGCGAGAGCGGTTGCAAAAGAATTAATTGAAAAATATAATATCTCTTCTAATCAAATTACAATTGAATGGAAAGGTTCTGACGAACAGCCGTACAGCGAAAACAACTGGAACCGTGTGGTTATCATGAGAGCAAACAATTAATGTAGCTAAGAATAAATAATAAACCAGATAAGGTGTTGCCAAAAGGTAACACCTTATTTTTTGTTATCCTTTGGGGTAATTCTTTTTTTCCTTAGGGATAATTCTTTTTTTCGTTCGGGAAACATCTTTTTTTTGACAACTGTGGAAAATAATTACCACATTTATGATAATTTATTTTGACAACTGTAATAATTTATTTCTACTACTGTCAAAATAAAAGTTTACCGAAGACATTTTTTTTATTCTTCACGACAATTTTATTTTCTTTCCCCAAACATTTATTTTTTCAGTCTCGATTACTTCTATCTATTAAAATTTTAGTCTTCTAATTTGAACGGATTGGAATTCTCCTTTTAAGTAAAATATATTATAAAACATAAGTATTAAAAAGTTGCTTAAACGTTTTATTTATACTTTTGTCTATTATTGTATCTTTTTCCGACAGACAGAAAACTAATATAAAGCGTTATGATTTCAAAGAATAAACTTATCCTTTTTTTATCTGCCACACTACTTTCGGCAGGACAAATGTTTGCGAGTGAATCCGTTTTGAGAGATGTACTCTACAAGTTTCATTACATGCCGGAACGCATATTAGTCGCCGCGCATCGCGGTGCTCATCAAGATTATCCGGAAAACTCGCTTGCGTCGTATCGTGAAGCAATACGCCTTGGTGTGGATATCATTGAAACGGATGTACGAGCAACTAAAGATGGTGTACTTGTTATTATGCACGATAAAACAGTAGACCGTACAGCGAACGGCAAAGGTAATGTCTGCGATTTGACATTCGATGAATTACGTCGGCTTCGTTTGGTTCATCAGGGAAGAATAACGGAGGAATTAATCCCGGCTTTCGAAGAAGTATTACAGTTAACAAAAGGGAAAATAATGTTGGATGTCGATTTCAAAGCAGAGAGGCAATTCTTACAACAAACTAGCCAGGCCATTCAGCAAGCCGGAATGGAAAATCAAGTTCTATTCTTCCTATATGATTATAAACAAATACCGGATCTAAAAAAGATTTCTCCATCTACCCTTATCATGCCCCGGGCCTACAATCTCAAAGATATGTCAAGCATTATTAAAATGGGAAATATTCCCGTTATTCATATCGATCCATCCTATTATAAAGAAAAAATCATAAAAAAGTATGCTTCTCAAACACGCATCTGGGCAAACGCTTTAGGTAAATATGATAATTACGAAAACAAAAAGGAAGGTTATACCCAAATGCTAAATGATCTAAAGTGCGTGAATATCATCCAGACCGATTATCCGGAAGAATTAATCCGATTCTTGGAAGAAAAGGAAAGAGAGAAACTGCGCACGATTAAGCCTGTCGTTCTTCACTCCGAAATCATCAAAGCACCGGCCTCGGTTCCTTCCGCTCATGCATCTACGATTGTCGAAACAAACGACGGCCTCTTGGTGGCATGGTTTGGGGGCAGCTATGAAAGGCATCCGGATGTGAGCGTTTATTCTTCCCGCTTCAAAAACGGAGAATGGAGTGACCCGGTGATGCTTACGAATGGCGTACAAAATGGATCCTTAAGATATCCTTGTTGGAATCCGGTACTTTTCAAACGCGGCAACGGAGATCTAATTCTGTATTACAAAGTCGGACCTAGTCCAAGTACATGGTGGGGAGAATACAAAATCTCTACCGATGAAGGAAAAACCTGGTCAGAAATGACGACTATTCCACGCGCATGTGTGGGGCCTATCAAAAACAAACCGGTAATTATCCCTGGAGGAAAAATTCTGTATCCAACCAGTATTGAGATCGTAGGAAAATGGAATGTGTATATGGAAAAGTCGAATCAAGACCTGACGAACTGGGAAAAGATCGAAATAGACAATAACCATTTTGATGCCATCCAACCGTCTGTTCTCTTTTATAAAGACGGAGCATTACAAATCCTGTGCAGGTCGAAAAACAAACATATTGTCGAATCTTGGTCGGCCGACAACGGGGAAAGCTGGTCTAAATTAATGGCGACCGAACTGCCAAATAACAATTCAGGAACAGATGCTGTCACATTAGCCAACAAATTACAGATTATCATATACAATCCAATAGTGGAAGGACGTAACAAATTAGCAATTGCCGGCTCGTTCGACGGAAAGATTTGGGAAAAACTGATAGATCTGGAAGACCAACCAACAGGTGAATACAGTTATCCAGCTATCATTCAGGACAAAGCGGGAATGGTTCATGTCGTTTATACCTATAAACGTGAACGAATCAAATATGTACAATTAAAATTCGATTAAATTGAAAACAAAGCGTGTATCCATAAAAGATATTGCTCAAAAAGTCGGTGTTTCTAACGCGACGGTTTCTTTAGTGTTGAACGGTAAAGAAGAAGAAGGGCGAATTCGGAAAGAAGTAGCCGCGAAAGTACTCCAGGCAGCAAAAGAGTTGAACTATGAGCCCAATAATTTTGCCCGTGGATTAAGAATGGGACGATCGAACACTATCGGGTTAATCCTGGCGGATATCTCAAACAGCTTTTTTGCCCATATTGCCTTTTACATTCAAGAATATGCCGACGAATACGGATATTCAGTGATCATCACCAATACCAACGAATCAGGGGACAAAATGGGGAAAATGATCAACGTTCTCAAAAGTCATCAAGTTGATGGATTCATCATTGTACCCACAGAAGACGGAGAAGAGGATATTCGTGAATTAATCGATCAAAAAACGCCAGTTGTTCTTTTAGATCGTTATTTCCCCCATTTACCGGTCAGCCACATTGTTGTCAACAATTACCATGCTTCCTTCGAAGCAACGAACCTGTTACTCGACTCCGAATGTCAGAATATCGCGCTTCTTATTTACAACAACAAACTGGCTCATATGACAGACCGAGAGAAAGGATATAGAGAGGCTTTAGTCAAAAGGAATTATTATAAGCCCGAACTGGTTAAGAAAATCACCTACAACACCATCGAAGAGGATATATCGACAGCCATAAAGTCTTTGTTACTCGAACAACCGAAAGTCGACGGGATCTTCTTCGCGACAAACACGATTTCGGCGATCGGCATTAAAGAATTATTGAAACAGCATGTTCGGATTCCGGAAGACATAAAAGTTGTTTGTTTCGATAAAAATGAAGCATTCGACTTTATGCCTTTTCAAATTCCTTATGTACAACAGCCTATCCAAGAGATGAGCCGGAAATCGGTAGATATTTTAATGGAGCAGATCAAACAGTCTTCCGCGATTCCAACTACCATGGAAATGTTTGCCTCTATGTCGAACAAGTCTTAAATATCATATTATCATGAAAACACCCTTATACGGCATTATTCCTCCATTGGTCACTCCTTTGATTGACAACGATCATTTGGATATTGACGGACTGGAACGCCTGATCGAACATGTGATTGCAGGCGGAGTACATGGAATTTTTATATTAGGAACTACCGGCGAAGCTCAAAGCCTGAGTTACGCGCTCAGAACCGAAATGATCAAGGAGAGCAGCCGTATACTAAACGAGCGACTTCCGTTGTTGGTCGGCATTTCGGACACATCGATCGTGGACAGTATCCTTTTAGCTCGTATAGCAGCCGACTTTGGCGCGAACGCTTTAGTCTCCGCACCACCCTATTATTTTGCTACAGGACAACCGGAGTTGGCAGAATTTTATGAAAACTTAATTCCTCAGTTGCCTCTGCCCGTATTTCTATACAATATGCCGACCCATACAAAGGTATCGTTCGCTCCATCTACCGTCAAACGGATCGCCGAAAATTCCAAAGTCATCGGATTCAAAGACAGCTCGGCAAACGGAGCTTATTTCCAAGCAGTCATGTATGAAATGAGAAAACATGAAAATTTTTCTATTTTTGTCGGACCGGAAGAAATGATGGCGGAAGTTGTTTTGCTGGGTGCAAATGGAGGGGTAAACGGAGGAGCAAACATGTTTCCGCGACTTTACGTAAATCTGTATAACGCCGCACGAAACAAAGAAATAGACCGTGTACATCTGTTACAGAGCAAAGTCATGCAAATCAGCTCATCCATATACAGTATCGGCAGTTTTGGCTCCAGTTATCTGAAAGGAGTAAAAACAACCCTGTCAATACTGGGAATTTGCAACGATTTTCTAGCCGCGCCGTTCAATAAATTCGGAGAAATTCAATACATGAAAATCAAACAGATTCTCGAAACATTAGATTTAACAGAATAACTTTAAATTGAATAAACCATGAACACAAATTATCCTACCATTGGCATCCGTCCGATCATTGACGGCCGCAGAAAAGGGATCCGGGAATCTTTGGAAGAAACCACCATGAACTTGGCAAAAAGTGTAGCGAACTTATATTCGGAGACCATCAAATATCCAGATGGCACATCTGTTCAATGCATTATTGCCGACACATGTATCGGAGGAGTGAAAGAAGCAGCAGATTGTGCCACCAAATTCGAAAAGGCGAATGTTGGACTAAGTCTTTCGGTGACCCCCTGCTGGTGCTACGGATCGGAAACGATCGACATGAACCCATTTATTCCCAAAGCAATCTGGGGTTTCAACGGGACAGAACGTCCGGGAGCAGTCTATTTGGCGGCGGCATTAGCGGCTCATACACAAAAGGGACTTCCCTGTTTCGGTATTTACGGCAAAGATGTGCAAGATATCAATTCCAAAGAAATCCCGGAAGATGTTAAAGAAAAACTGCTCCGTTTTGCGAAAGCCGGGTTGGTTGTCGCATTGATGCGTGGCAAATCGTATCTGGCTATCGGCTCGGTTTCCATGGGGATCGCCGGCTCGATCGTAAGTCCGGATTTTTTGCAAGAATATTTAGGTATGCGCGCCGAGTCTGTCGATTGCACGGAGATCAACCGCCGTATGCAACTGGAAATTTACGATAAAGAGGAATTCCGGAAAGCCATGGAATGGACACGGAAGTACTGCATGAAAAACGAAGGGGAAGATTATAACACCGACACCAATAAAAAAAGTCGCGCGGAAAAAGATAAAGATTGGGAGTTTATTGTAAAGATGACGCTCATTATGCGCGACCTGCTGGTTGACAATCCGCAATTGGCAGCAATAGGATATGAAGAAGAAGCCATGGGACATAATGCAATTTGCGGAGGGTTTCAAGGCCAAAGACAATGGACTGACTTTTTTCCGAACGGCGATTTCTCGGAAGCGATCCTGAATTCTTCTTTCGACTGGAATGGGATCCGGCGTCCGTTTACGTTTGCAACGGAAAATGATCACCTAAACGGGCTCAGCATGTTGTTCAATCAACTACTGACAAACACGTCGCAAATGTTTGCCGATGTACGCACCTATTGGAGTCCGGAAGCGATCGAGCGGATCAGCGGATGGAAACCGGATGGTCTACTAAAGGATGGCGCAATTCATTTGATCAATTCCGGCTCGTGTACTTTAGACGGCACCGGACAACAGACAAAAGACGGAAAACCGGCCATGAAACCGTTTTGGGAAATAACGGAAGAAGAAGTCGATAAAATGTTAAGTGTCACAAAATGGCACCCGGCCAACTTAGAATATTTCCGTGGCGGCGGCTACTCATCCAAATTCCTGACCAAAGCGGGAATGCCGGTCACTATGTGTCGACTGAATTTAGTCAAAGGTTTAGGGCCGGTATTGCAACTTGCCGAAGGATGGACGGCACGTTTTCCTGACCATGTATTTCAGTTAATCGACAAACGGACTGACAAAACTTGGCCTTCAACCTTCTTTGTTCCGCGAATCACGGGTGAAGGACGCTTCAAAGATATTTATTCGGTAATGAATTACTGGGGTGCTAATCACGGAGCGATCAGCTACGGACATATCGGCCTCGATCTAATCACCTTAGCTTCAATGCTACGCATTCCGGTCTGTATGCATAATGTAGATGACAGTACGTTAATGAGACCGTCCGCCTGGACCGCCTTTGGTTCAGACGCAGAAGGTTCCGATTACCGGGCTTGTCAAACATATGGTCCATTATATAAATAAGGGATAATGCAAACGAAGCAGAAATCGTATTCCTGGATCGTTGTCGGAATGTTATGGCTCGTTGCTTTGCTGAATTATTTAGACAGGCAAATGTTAGCAACAATGAAACCATCTATGATGGAAGACATAACGGAGTTGGTTTCGGCGGCCAATTTTGGAAGACTAATGGCTATATTCTTATGGATATACGCTTTCATGAGTCCGTTGTCGGGCATTATCGCCGACCGTTTAAACCGAAAATGGCTGATTGTAGGTAGTCTTTTTATTTGGTCATCCGTAACCTTGTTAATGGGCTACTCGACTACATTCAACCAACTCTATGCTCTTCGTGCTATTATGGGAATCAGCGAAGCGTTTTACATACCGGCAGCGTTATCGCTTATAGTTGATTATCACCAGGGAAAAACCCGTTCGTTAGCAATAGGAATACATACGACGGGTATTTATCTCGGACAGGCCTTGGGTGGCTTCGGCGCAACCATCGCCAGCAATTTTTCCTGGCAACTAACATTCCACTTTTTTGGATTAGTCGGCATGATCTATGCAACATTTTTAATTCTCTTTTTGAAAGAAAACAAAGCCTATACAATCACGTCCGAAGAAAAATTATCCATTAGAAAAGAGTTTTCTGCCGCCTTTAAAGGATTAGGGATACTATTGGGCAATATTTCCTTCTGGGTATTGTTGTTCTATTTTTCAGCACCCAGTCTTCCGGGATGGGCAACCAAAAACTGGGCGCCAACTTTATTCTCGGAAACGTTGCGGATGGATATGGCACAAGCGGGTCCTTTGGCAACCATTACAATTGCTATGGCTTCTTTTGCGGGGGTTTTGATCGGCGGAATTGTTTCCGACCGCTGGGTGATTCGGAATCTGAAGGGACGCATTTATACGGGTGTGATCGGATTGGCATTAACCATTCCGGCCTTGTTCCTATTGGGATACGGTTCGGGTTTTGTCACCATTCTCTGCGGAGCCCTGTGTTTTGGATTAGGGTTCGGAATCTTCGACGTGAATAATATGCCCATACTTTGCCAGTTCGTATCGCCTCGTTACCGGGCTACCGGTTACGGATTGATGAATCTGGCGGGTATTTCTGCTGGAGCATTTATCACGAATTTCATGGGAAAATCTGCGGACGCGGGTAATCTGGGGAAAGATTTCGCCCTGCTGTCCGCAATTATCGTTATTGCTATTATTTTTCAACTGACAGTACTTAAACCTCAAACGATAAATATGACCGATTGAATTATTCCGATATATTAAAGCCTTGTTTTTTCACACGAATGCAGATCGTTGAAAAAGACAAGGTTTTTTTTCGTATTGCTTTTCTTATAGTAATTTTTATGTAAGTTTGCAAAGTAAGCCAAACAAAAAGGAGGGTATTCATCAAACAAAAAAAATGAACGTGATAAAAAAAACAGGAAACATTATGTTTTTGGCAGGAATATTAGTGGGGATTACCACCTGCATTCCTTACCAAAAAGTAGCTGTATCCGACAACAATCGCGAAGATGTTGTTTCAATAATTTATCCGTCGCTGACTATTTCTACACCTCCGGCAGAATTAATTTATCCCTTTCCTAATTTTACCAAACAGAAATTATATAAAACAGCCCGAAAACCAGTTACAATAGATTTTTCCCGTTTTGATACCAAAAACGTCCGGACGACCGACCCGCTGCTTTTCTCTTCCGGCAATATGCTAATCATAGATTTAAAAAATCTTGAAGAAGAGGAATTTGCTTTTCCGTTGCCGGGTGGAAAAGTGATTTCACCTTTCGGTGGTAGACGGAGAAGACATGTGGGCGTGGATATTAAAACGTGCTCTAACGACACGATCAGGGCCGCATTCGAGGGGATTGTCCGAATGTCGGCCCCATACGCTGCCTACGGCAATGTCGTTGTCATACGCCACTACAACGCCTTGGAAACAGTATACAGCCATAATTCAAAAAACTTAGTTAAGCCTGGGCAACTTGTCCGCGCCGGGCAACCAATAGCCCTGACTGGACGTACCGGGCGAGCAACGACCGAACATCTTCATTTCGAAGTGAGGATAAATGGCGAACCGGTCAATCCTGCGATATTCTACGATTTCAGCAAACAGAAACTTCGAAAGGAATGTTACAATTGTCTGCGCGATAAAAAAGGAATTCAGATCAGTATTGTCGATCCGTTTCTCTTTCAAGATCAATATTTGTCCACCTATTAATAAAGTACATGAAAAAAAAGGCGAAAACGTATCCGTACAAATTAGGATTGGCCTTGGGTGGCGGAGGAGTGCGCGGATTTGCACATCTGGGGGTATTCGACGCTTTACAAGAAAGAGGATTGAAACCGGATATTTTATCCGGAAGCAGCGCCGGAGCGTTGGCTGGTGTTTTTTATGCAGATGGATACAGTACTAAAGAAATTATCGCCTTTTTTAAAGGAATTAAATTCGGAGAATTAGCGACAACATCTTTGCCACGTAGTGGCTTTTTCAAAATGGACGGTTTAGCTAAATTTTTGGAAAAACACTTGAAAGCCAGAACTTTCGAAGAATTGAAAACCCCGCTTCGAGTGATGGTTTCCGACATCGAAAACGGAGAAAGCATTCTTTTGGACACTGGCGAACTGATTCCGGCTGTTTTAGCCTCTTGTGCTTTTCCTATCGTATTCCAACCAATTAAAATAGGAGAACGGTATTACGTAGACGGCGGACTTTTCCGGAATCTGCCGGCTTCTGCACTGCGCAAAGATTGCGAAAAAGTGATCGGGGTAAACATCAGTCCTCTTTGCCCTATGAAATACAGTGCTTCTTTGAAATATATCATCGAAAGATCCCTGCATTATTTAATGGTTGAAAATGCCATGCCTGACCGGAAAATTTGTGACTACCTAATCGAATCAACCGAAATCGGCAATTACCCTATTTTCGATTTAAGAAAGGGAAAAGATATTTATAAAAAAGGATACGAAGTAGCCCATGCATATTTTGAAGAAAACAAAAAACGATTACAACAAGACTTCTTCATTCCACCTACGGAAGGAAAAAACATTTCCTTCTTTCAAAAAATATTTTCTTCCAAAGAGTAATTTAAAACCTTTTCCCTAATATACGTACAGAATTAAGAATCGCAAGTAAAGCAACTCCTACATCCGCAAAAACGGCAGCCCACATTGTAGCAAATCCAAAAACGCCCAGCAAAAGCACCAATAATTTCACAGAAATTGCCATGATAATATTTTGCATCACAATATGTTTTGTATATTTAGCAATGCGGATGGCCGTCGCTATTTTTGACGGTTGATCCGTTTGAAGGACGACATCTGCAACTTCTATTGCCGCATCGCTGCCCATACCTCCCATGGCAATTCCTACGTCACACAACGCCAAAGAAGGAGCGTCGTTGATACCATCCCCCACAAAAGCGACACAATTCTTTTTATCTAATTTCAGTTCTTCCAGATACCGCACTTTTTCGTCGGGCAATAAATCGCCGTAAGCGGCCGTTATGCCAAGTTTCTTCGCGAGTTTTTCCGTAATCGCCGATTTATCCCCGCTCAAGATCACAGTATTTCGTATTCCTAACTGTTTCATCATATAGATAGCCTCGGCAGCGTCTTCTTTTTCTTCATCTGCGATGGTAATATAACCCGCATAACGATTATCGTAGGCAAGAATCACATTCGTTTCGACAATTTCGTCAATAACAGGATTATAGGCTACCGAGAACTTTTTCATCAGTTTAGTGTTCCCAACCAAAATCTTTTTACCGTTTAATTCACCAGTTAATCCATGTCCAGGTATTTCTTTTACCTGCTCAACGACTATTCCTAAATTGGACATCCCGGTATATTTAGTAATTGCCTTGGCAATCGGATGATTCGAAAAAGATTCGATGGCAGCCGCCCAGCCCAATAATTCCTCATCGTTCCCCGAAACAGCATGTACTTCCTGTACCTTAAAAACACCGCGTGTCAAAGTCCCCGTCTTATCCATCACCACAGTATTTACACGCGCAATAGAATCTAAATAGTTCGCTCCTTTAAAGAGAATACCGTTTTTAGAAGCCGCTCCGATTCCACTAAAATAGCCTAACGGAACGGAAATAACTAAAGCGCAAGGACAAGAAATGACTAAGAAGATCAACGAACGGTAAAGCCAGTCGCTAAATACATAATCCTCAACGATGAACCAAGGAATAAGCGTCAGGCTCAATGCCAGGAAAAAAACAAGAGGAGTGTATATCCGGGCAAAACGACGGATAAGTAATTCGGTTTTTGCTTTTCGGGCGGATGCATGTTGCACCATATCCAAAATTTTAGCCAAAGAACTGTCTGAATAAGTTTTCCCCACTTCAATATCAATCACTTGATCCAAATTAACCATGCCTGCCAACACCGTTTCTCCGTCCCTGAGATGTTTAGGTTTACTTTCTCCTGTCAACGCGGACGTGTTAAAACTGCTTTGCGACTTCAATAGTTTGCCATCCAAAGGCACCCGTTCTCCGGGCTTTACCCGGATTCGTTCTCCAATATTCACCTGATCAGGAAAAACCGTAAAATATTCTCCCTCGCGAAAAACTGACGCTGAGTCCGGACGTATATCCAATAATGCCTTTATATTTTTCTGCGCCTTATTCACCGCCGCGTCCTGAAACAATTCTCCCACATAGTAAAAAAGCATAACAGCAACAGCCTCCGGATATTCTCCGATGGCAAAAGCGCCTAAAGTCGCGATAGACATCAAAGTAAATTCATTGAAAAAATCTTTCTGCAGAATAAATTCCATAGATTCCCTCAAAACCGGAAATCCAACAGGAAGATAGGCAAAAATATACCAAACGAGACGTACATATTCTTTAAAAAAAGAATCCGAAAACAGATGATCGAATGAAAGTCCGGCTAATAAAAAAAGAAAACTTATACTTGCCGGCAGATAAACAAGCCATCCCCTTCTCTGTTTATGTGCATGTTCCATATTTTTTTTTATTTATAGAAACAAAGATCAAGAAAAAAGTGTGCAACTAAGTTGCATATTTTGAACAAGAATCGCAAAGGCCTTTCAATACAAAATTCATGCTTTCCAGTAAAAAGCCTTTAGGTAGTTGAACTGGAGGGATGGACAGGTTCTCCATACAAAACGTATTTCCACATCTCCTGCAAGAAAAATGCACATGTAAATCTTGCAACGAGCAGGTACAATCCGAACTGCATACAGAATATTTCATCGAACCAGACCCATCGTCAATACTATGTATCAACCGTTTATTATGAAACAAAGTAATCGTGCGCGAAAGTGTCGATTTATCAACCGTATCCAGCGCATCTTCCAAACTACCCAAACTAAAAGCCTCTTTGTGTGAAAGCATTTCTTTCAGTATCAATAACCGAACGGAAGTTGGCTTTATGTCCCGTTCTTCCAGCCTTTTTTCTAAATAATCCATAAAAATCAGTTATTTGTCGTTTCAAAGGTACAATCTTATATTTATATTATAGACGCATTACCTATCTTTGTCGTACGTACTAAATTAAATTAACACAGTATGTCGCTTAAACGCGTTATATGTTTTGAGATTGGATTCTCTTTGATCCTGTTGTTTTTATTTTCCTGCAGTAGCAGAGAAAAGATAGTTCTCCCACCTGATTTTATAGGCCCCAAGGAGTTGAGTCGTTTATACGGGATACGGATCACTCCACAGAATAACATTTTTTTGTACAACGCCGGCGCTCAATGGCTGGGCGTTCCGCATCATATGGGCGGAACAACAAAACGGGGTATTGACTGTTCCGGTTTTGTCGTTCTTCTATACAGAGAGGTCTACGGAATTAAATTGGCACGTTCTTCATCCGACATACTTAAACGAAATTGCCGGAAAGTAAGCCGTGGTCAACTAAAAGAAGGAGACTTGGTATTCTTTCAGACCGGACAAGGAAACCGACGAACCCCTAACCATGTCGGCATTTATCTGAAAAACGGCCGTTTCATTCATGTGAGTACGTCCCTCGGAGTTACGGTAAGCCAGTTGGACGAACCCTATTATATGAGAACATGGATTACCGGTGGACGTGCGAAATAGTTTTTTTTACGTATCTTTGCCTCACTAAAATAACCATTAGAGAACTGAACGTATGCTGACGCTTAAAGTAATTACGGAAAACCCCGAAACTGTAATCGAGGAATTGGCAAAAAAACATTTTGATGCCAAAGAATTAATAACAAAAGTTATCGAGTTAGATAAAACAAGACGTAATACGCAGATGGTGCTGGATGCTAATCTGGCAGAACTGAACACAATATCGAAAACCATCGGGCAATTGATGAAAGAAGGTAAAAAAGAAGAAGCGGGAGCTGCCCGTTTCAAAGTGAGCGAGATGAAGGAAGGAAATAAGGCGCTCGAGGAAACCAAATTAAAAGCGGAACAGGAAATCCAAAATATCCTAGTTTTGATACCAAACCTCCCTCATAAAAGTGTTCCAAAAGGGAAAACGGCAGAGGATAATGTTGTGGAAAAAAACGGAGGTGTGATTCCAAAACTTCCGGAAAACGCTCTTCCTCACTGGGAATTGGCAAAAAAATATGATTTAATTGATTTCGAATTGGGTGTAAAGATTACTGGGGCGGGATTCCCCGTTTACAAAGGATATGGCTGCAGACTGCAACGCGCATTGATCAACTTCTTTCTGGATAACGCGCGTGAAGCTGGTTATTTGGAAATACAGCCCCCGTATGTCGTTAATGCAGATTCAGGATACGGAACCGGCCAGTTGCCTGACAAGGAAGGACAAATGTATCATGCGAATGCCGACGATCTATACCTGATTCCGACAGCAGAAGTTCCGGTAACCAACATTTATCGTGACGTCATTCTCAATGAATCGGACCTGCCCATCAAAAACACGGCTTATTCTGCCTGTTTCCGGCGCGAAGCAGGGTCTTACGGAAAAGATGTCCGCGGATTGAATCGTTTACATCAATTCGATAAAGTAGAGATTGTCCGTATCGACAAACCTGAACATTCGTATAATTCCTTAAAAGAAATGGTCGATTATGTTCAGACATTGGTCGAAAAACTGGAGTTACCTTGGCGGATTCTTCGTCTTTGCGGAGGCGATATCAGTTTTACTTCGGCGCTAACGTTCGATTTTGAAGTTTTTTCCGCCGCACAAAAACGTTGGTTGGAAGTAAGTTCGGTATCTAATTTCGAAAGTTATCAGGCGAATCGTTTAAAATGTCGTTACCGTGACGAGAATAAGAAAACGCAACTTTGTCATACCCTCAACGGCAGTGCCTTAGCGTTACCCCGCATTGTCGCCGCGCTTTTAGAGAATAATCAAACCCCTGAAGGCATCCGCATCCCAAAAGCGCTGATCCCTTATACCGGTTTTGATTTGATTCATTAATGATAAATATTAACTAATAAATAAAAGATTAACACCTTTAGTTGAAACTTGAAGGAGTCAATCTCTTATTTTTAAGACTATTTCTCTTACGTAATAAAACAAAACCCTCTTACAAAATATATGTTTCCATTAAACGGGCTGAAAGATCCGGGAAAATTTCTACCGACGTGGCCTGGGCAGGAATAAGAACTGTTTGTCCCTGATGTACGGTTATTGCTTGTCCGTTGTTATCTTTGATCACCACCTTGCCAGCCATGCAAATATAGATTAGAAACGAGTCGATACCAGCGCATTCCCGTTTGAAAGGTTGGTCACATTCAAGCAGATTTGTTGTAAAATAAGGACAACTCACCAACGCTACCTCTTCGTTTGGCTTTCGCTCGTAATGCGTACGATAATTCGGATAAAAGGTATAATCAATGGCCTCCTTCGCCAATTCAGTATGCAATTCTCTTCCGTTTCCATTCGCGTCTCTTCGATCGTAATCATAAATACGATAGGTTATATTACTGGTCTGCTGTATTTCGGCAACAAAACATCCGGCACCGATCGCATGTACCCGTCCGGCAGGAAGGAAAAATACATCGCCTTCTTTTACCGCGTACCGTTGAAGCACATCCATGATCGTATTGTTTTTTACCCGTTTCTCATATTCTTCCGCATCGATTTGCTGGGAAAATCCGGAATATAATGCAGCTTCGGAAGAAGCTTTTATAACGTACCACATTTCGGTTTTACCAAACGAATTGTGACGTTTGCGCGCCAATTCGTCGTTAGGGTGTACCTGAACAGACAAATTATCGCAAGCGTCAATGAATTTGATTAATAAGGGGAATGTATTGCCAAAACGAGCTACAACTTTTTTACCCATCAATTCATCTCCATACGTATGAATCAGTTCGTCGAGTGATTTACCGCTCAGAAAACCGTTATCAACCACGGAAACATTTCCCTCAACATGCGATATTTCCCAACTCTCCCCGATTCCTTTTTGAACAGGATTAATTCCCTTAAACGGACAAATATCAGCTCCTCCCCAAATCACAGATTTCAGAATCGGCTTAAATGTAAATGGATATAACATAGTTTAGTTTTAAATAGATAATTAAAATTAATTGACTTTTTTCAACACAATAGCGCTTCTTGCCGGAATATAGAGCTTCAACCAACCTTTATTCTCCGTTTCGTACAAAGGATCAAACTGGGTCAAATGTGGAATCGTATCGTCAGATAGTCCGTTTCCACCAAATTCAACAGCATCCGTATTCAAAACTACCTCGTATTTTCCCGGAGGGGTGAGAAAACCATAATCAACGAATGATTTCGACGGGCTAAAGTTGAAAACAAAAAATAAATCCGCACGCATATACGCCAGAATCTGATCAGAATCACTATCCCAAATTTTCCAAACCGGCGTAGACTGAAATTTGTCGACACATTTTATGACTCGAATCATTTCAGCATCAAAATCACTCAGGTAATGATATTTCAAATCCTGATTATCCGTCAAATGCCACTGCCGACGAGCGTATTTATGCGACCAGCCGTTTCCTTCGCGCGGAAAATCGATCCATTCCGGATGTCCGAACTCATTACCCATAAAATTTAAATAACCACCGTTCATAGTAGTTGCGGTCACTAAACGAATCATTTTATGTAAAGCGATACCTCGTTCGACTATCATATTCCGATCATTCTTTTGCATATGCCAATACATATTGGAATCGATCAGGCGAAATATGATTGTTTTGTCACCGACCAACGCTTGGTCGTGACTTTCGGCGTAACTAATTGTCTTTTCATCCACACGACGGTTTGTCGTCTCCCACCAGATTGAGGAAGGATGCCAGTCTTCATCTTTCTTCTCCTTAATGGTTTTAATCCAATAATCCGGAATATTCATAGCCATGCGGTAATCGAATCCGTATCCTCCGTCTTTTACCGGGACAGCCAATCCAGGCATGCCGCTGACTTCTTCGGCAATGGTTATCGCATCGGGATTAACTTCATGAATCAATCTATTAGCCAATGTCAAGTAGGCAATAGCATCATCATCCTGATGTCCGTTAAAATAATCATCGTAACTCATAAAAGCTTCGCCCAATCCGTGACTGAAATATAACATCGACGTTACCCCATCAAAACGATACCCGTCGAAACCATATTCCTCCATCCAGAATTTACAATTGGACAGAAGAAAATGCAAAACTTCGTTTTTTCCATAATCAAAACAAAGGGAATCCCACGCCGGATGTTCACGCCGGCTTCCGGTAAGAAAATACTGATTGAAAGAACCGTCAAAACGCGCGAGACCTTCCACCTCGTTCTTCACCGCATGACTGTGCACAATATCCATAATCACGGCAATCCCCATTCCATGTGCGTCATCAATTAAATGCTTCAGCTCTTCCGGCGTTCCAAAGCGGGAAGAGGCAGCGAAAAAACTGCTCACATGATATCCGAAAGAGCCATAATAGGGATGTTCCTGTATTGCCATAATTTGAATGGTGTTATACCCGCCTTTAGCAATACGGGGAAGGACATTGCGACGAAACTCATCATAAGTTCCAACTTTCTCTTCAGCTGTTCCCATACCAATATGACATTCATAAATCAGCAACGGATCTGTATCAGGCTTTATCTTCTTATGTTTAAATACATATGGATGTTCGGGGTTCCAAACCTGGGCACTAAAAACCTTTGTTTGTTCATCCTGAACGACACGGCGAATCCAGGCCGGTATACGCTCTCCGGCTCCTCCATTCCATTCCATCCACAGTTTGAACAAATCACCATGACTCAGTTTGTCGACAGTCAATTGGATTGTCCACACTCCGTTTTCTTCCGGTAGCAAACGATAATCTTCCTGTTTCTGCCAACTATTGAATGAACCAATCAGATAAATGGCCGTAGCATTAGGCGCCCATTCCCGAAAAACCCACCCGGAAGCCGTACGATGCAAACCAAAATACAAATAACCGGAAGCCAAATCTGTCAAGCTTTGCTTTTCTTCTGTCAACAATTTTTCTTTTTGGAGGGCATAGTCGAAACGTCCCTGTATGGTTCTTTTATACGGCACTAACCAGGGATCATTTTTTATCAATTTAAGCTCTTGCATTTTGACTTCTGTTTTTAAAATATTTCAGACTGTTTATTTTTTTAGGTATTTCTTTGCTTCAGGCAAAAAGGGACACTACCACAACCACTCAACAAAACGAGTACGATAATCCCCAATAAAAAATGCTTATTCATAACTATTCATACGCTAAAATTAACAGAAACAAAAATACAAGAAATACGGTAGAATATATATATATTATAGGAATAAAAAAGACGTCCCGATATCGGGACGTCTTTGGCGGAAGCGACGAGATTCGAACTCGTGGTACGGTTACCCGTACGACAGTTTAGCAAACTGTTGGTTTCAGCCACTCACCCACACTTCCTTAGAAATGCGATGCAAAGATAGCGGTATATTTCCGAATTAACAAAGCTTTTACTTACATTTTAAGGAAAAAAGATACTACTTTTACACCCGGTTCTGATACTCAATTGATTATTTCTTACTAACTAATAAACAACGGAATGTCTAAACGAAAACTTATCTTTTTAATCTGCCTCTTCGTCGCTCTGTCTGGAGGAATCATTTTTTATTATTTATATCAAACGCTTTATGGCAACACTTATTCATTAAAAGAAACGACATATCTATATATCGACGAAAAAAAAGATTTCAACAATCTCTGTGCTCAATTATCGAAGATATCCTCTCCGCAGAATCTGAAAACGTTCCGACGGTTAGCCGAATATTTGAATTATCCCGAAAATATGCGGACAGGGAAGTATCGTATCAAAAACGGAATGAGTCAGATGGGCTTACTGAATACGTTAAGAAGCGGACATCAAACGGCTGTTCGACTAATATTTAACAATATTCGTTTCAAAACAGATCTGGCGAAACGACTGGGGGAACAATTAATGATCGGTGAACAACCTATTTTAGCTCTTTTAAATGATTCTGCCTACTGCGATTCGCTCGGATTCAATACGGAAACGATAAACATCATGTTTATTCCAAATACGTATGAAATCTATTGGAATATCTCGGCAGATGGACTATTCCGGCGGATGAAAAAGGAATATGATGTGTTCTGGACGCAAAAGCGCCAGGAAAAAGCACAGGGAATAGGATTAACACCTGTAGAAGTCGGCATCCTGGCGTCGATTGTTGAAGAAGAAACATCGGTAGCTGACGAGTACCCGGTCGTTGCTGGTTTATATATTAACCGACTTCAACGTGGCATGCTTCTCCAGGCAGATCCGACAGTTAAATATGCTGTCGGCGATTTTTCGCTGCAGCGTATTCTTTACGAACATCTGGAAGTAGATTCACCTTATAATACCTATAAATACACCGGACTCCCCCCGGGGCCGCTTCGCACGCCGTCTATCCGGGTAATAAATGCCGTATTAAATCATACGAAACACCGATATTTATATATGTGCGCAAAAGAAGATTTCTCGGGACGGCATAATTTTGCAATAACGCTGACAGAACATAACCGGAACGCCAAACGTTATCAATCGGAACTGAACAGAAGAAAGATTCGATAAGAACAAGATTACTATTTATCGCAAAAGGGTTATCTTTGACTCCAATTAAAAAGAAAAAATCAATAAATAAACAATCTCTCATAAATGGAAAAACATCTTTTTTTAGGGGATGAAGCGATTGCACAGGCAGCGATTGACGCGGGATTGTCTGGTGTGTATGCTTATCCTGGAACGCCATCAACAGAAATCACAGAGTATATTCAAAATTCGCCACTCGCAAGCGAAAGAGGCATTCACAGTAACTGGAGCGCGAATGAAAAAACGGCACTGGAAACTGCACTGGGTATGTGTTACGCCGGTAAACGGGCGTTGTGTTGCATGAAGCATGTAGGACTGAATGTCGCAGCGGATTGTTTCATGAATGCAGCAATGAGCGGGGTTAATGGCGGACTGATTATTGTCACGGCAGACGATCCCTCTATGCACTCTTCTCAAAACGAACAGGATAACCGTTTCTACGGTAATTTTGCCATGATTCCGATGTTGGAACCATCCAATCAGCAAGAAGCATACGATATGGTGTATGACGGTTTTGCGCTTTCCGAAAAACTAGGTTATCCTATCCTGTTACGCATAACTACACGAATGGCACATTCACGTTCAGGAGTCGAGACACGTCCGTTACAACCTGAAAACCAAATGAATTGTCCGGAAAACGGACGTCAACGGTTTATCTTGTTGCCGGCGCTGGCACGTAAGCGGTTTACGGCATTGCTCGCGGCACAGGAGGATTTTGTCAAAGCTTCAGAAAATTCAATATACAACCGGCATTTCGATGCGCCGAATAAGAAATTGGGAATCATTACAACCGGTATTGCATTTAATTATTTGTCCGAAAATTATCCGGAAGGATTTGAACATCCGGTTTTAAAGATAACACAATATCCGCTTCCTCGGAAATTAGTGACGAAGATCGTAGAAGAATGCGACGAAATACTCGTATTAGAAGAAGGATTCCCTTTTGTGGAAGAACAACTAAAAGGCTATTTGGAATTAGGCGTCAAAATACATGGACGATTAGACGGAACGATTCCTCGAGAGGGTGAATTAACGCCGGATTGCGTTGCGTTAGCACTTGGCAAGGAGGTAAAGAGTTTTTATTCGATCCCCGAAATCGTCGAACAACGTCCGCCGGCTTTATGCCAGGGATGTGCGCACAGAGATATGTACGATGCCTTGAACGAAGTATTGAAAGAATACGAAAAAGCAAAAGTTTTCGGAGATATCGGTTGCTACACTCTGGGTGCCCTTCCTCCTTTCCACGCAATCGATTCCTGTATCGACATGGGAGCTTCCATCACCATGGCTAAAGGTGCATCAGATGCAGGTATATTCCCATCAGTAGCTGTCATTGGCGATTCGACATTTACACACTCGGGAATGACCGGGTTGTTGGATTGTGTCAACGAAAACTCTCCCATTACCATTGTTATTTCGGATAATGAAACAACAGCAATGACCGGAGGGCAGGATTCTGCGGGAACGGGCAAACTTGAAGCCATTTGTGCGGGAATCGGAGTCGACCCGACACATATCCGGAGCATGGTTCCACTAAAAAAGAACTTTGAAGAAATGAAAAAAATCATTCGCGAGGAGATCGAATACCAAGGTCTTTCTGTTTTGATTCCCCGTCGCGAATGCATACAGACATTAACCCGAAAGAAAAAAGCTGCAAAGAAATGAAAACGGACATTATATTATCAGGAGTCGGCGGTCAAGGCATTTTATCGATTGCCGCCGTTATCGGAGAAGCCGCATTGAAAGAGGGCTTATTTATGAAACAAGCCGAAGTGCACGGCATGAGTCAGCGCGGGGGTGATGTGCAATCCAATTTGCGTATTTCGGACAAACCAATTGCTTCGGATTTGATTGCTAAAGGGAAAGCAGATTTGATTATTTCACTTGAGCCAATGGAAAGTTTGCGCTATTTGCTTTATCTGAAAGAAGACGGATGGTTGGTAACGAATTCACGTCCTTTTATCAATATTCCGAATTATCCGGAAATAGAAAAGATTAACGAGGAATTGGGGAAACTACCAAACAAAGTAACGCTGGATGTAGAAACGATCGCTAAAGAGGTCGGCTCTCTACGAGCGGCCAATATCGTCATGCTGGGTGCAGCAAGTCCGTTTATCGGGATCGATTATGACAAGATTGAAGACGGTATCCGTCGTATCTTTAGTAAAAAAGGGGACGAGATTGTTCAAATGAATTTGAACGCGTTGAAAGCTGGTTACGAAGTAGCCAACCAAATACAAAAAAAATAGAAATACCCGATCGATTTAAATCTTAAACAAAATACGTATGAAAACAACGATCTTATGCTTGTCATTGTTGCTTTTACCGCTAAGTGGATTCGGGCAAATCCGGTTGAAAGGGTATAACGAAAAACTGATTGACCAGTCGCTGTTCGAAGGGCGGTGGAAAGCACGATGGATAGCGGTACCAGGTGAACCGGTAAATACTTTCGGCGTTTATCACTTCCGTAAAAGTTTTGAATTAAGTACGAAGCCCGACACTTTTGTGATTCATGTCTCCGCGGATAACCGATACAAATTGTATGTAAACGGAAAAGAAGTATCCGTTGGACCTGCCCGCGGAGATATTTACAACTGGAATTTCGAAACGGTAGACATTGCGCCGTGGCTTCAAAACGGAAAGAACACGCTTGCTGCAATCGTTTGGAACTACGCCGAAAGAAAACCGGTTGCTCAGATTAGCTTCAATCAAACAGGGTTGATCGTACAAGGAAATACAGAAAAAGAAGCAATTGTCAATACAAATAACAGCTGGCTTTGTTCTGTGAACAAGGCCTATAGTCCGCTGAATGTACAGGTGCCGGGATACTATGTCGCCGGGCCAGGTGAAAAAATGAAAGTATCGCTTTATCCCTGGGGCTGGGAACAAATGGATTTTGACGATTCGTTATGGCAAAAAGCTCAGCCCGGAATTGAAGGAGCGATAAAGGGGGCAAGGGATTATCCCGGTCGACTTTTAGTTCCCTCGCCTATTCCACCGATGGAAAACAAAATACAGCGTTTTTCGACAGTACGTATTCAGGAAGGAATCCAGGTTCCCTTGGAATTCCCGGCTCAACCGAAAGAGATTATCATTCCGCCCCATTCTAAAGTCCGGCTTCTATTGGATAATAGCATGCTTATGACCGGTTACCTTTCCCTTTCATTCAGCAAAGGAAAAGATTCGGAGATTATGATGGAGTACGCGGAAGCATTATATAATAAGGAAGGGGCTCCAAATTCCTTTTCAAAAGGGAACCGGAATGAGGTAAAAAACAAACGTTTTATCGGTTATGCGGATAAAATCATTGCTGACGGAGGCAACAAACGATTGTCTACTTCTCTGTGGTGGCGTACTTGGCGGTATGTAAACCTTACCGTGGAAACGAAAGACAGTCCTTTGGTGATTCACGATATTTACGGAACTTATTCTGCTTATCCTTTCCGAAACGAAACGACCTTTTCCGCACCAGGTCAAGATTATCTGAATAAGATGCTGGAAATCGGTTGGCGAACGGCCCGACTTTGCGCCAACGAAACATATATGGATTGTCCGTATTATGAACAGTTACAGTATTTTGGTGACACACGCATTCAGGCAATGATCTCGCTTTACAACACGTCGGATAAATACATGGTCAGGAATGCCATTGAACAGGGACGCCAATCGATCGTAGCAGACGGTATAACCATGAGTCGTTACCCATCGGGGTTGCACCAGTTTATTTCCTCGTTTTCGCTCTGGTGGATTTGCATGGGACATGATTATTGGATGTATCGCGGCGACGAAGCCTATATGAAAACATTGTTGCCTGCTTTCCGCGGAGTATTGGCGTGGTACGAACAGTGGCTTAAACCGGATTATAGCTTAGACTATGTTCCTCACTGGTTTTTCGCCGATTGGTCTGAAGGTTTCGCAAACGGCGAACCGATTCGTGAAAAAAACGGGAACTCTTCTTTTCAAGATTTGATGTATATCCTAACTTTAGATGCCGCGGCGGAAATGGAGCAAGCCATGGGTTTGCCAGCGATGGCAACGCATTACCGAACAATCGCATCAAACATACGTGCAACAATCAAACAAAAATATTGGGACGCTGAACGTGCGCTCTTCGCAGACACACACGATCACAGAAACTTTTCACAACACGTAAACGCATTGGCCGTTCTTGCGGAAATTGTCCATGGTGATGAGGCAAAAGCAATCATGAAGAAAACGTTAGCTGATCCGTCACTAACACAAGCTACCATTTATTTCCGCTATTATTTACACCAAGCTTTAAGTAAAGCAGGAATGGGTGATCAATTGTTGGATAATCTTAACATCTGGAAAGACCAGATGGCGCTGGGATTGACAACCTGGGCTGAAATGCCGGAACCGTCCCGTTCCGACTGTCACGCCTGGGGATCCAGCCCGAACATTGAATTCTATCGGATATTATTGGGTATTGATACCGCGGCACCAGGATTTCAAGAGGTACGGATCGCACCGGCACTGGGCGAATTAAAAGAAGTGTCAGGCTCCATCCCGCATCCACAGGGAAAGATTTCAGTTGCCTATAAAATCGATAAAAAAGGAGTATTGACGGCGGAAATAACACTGCCGGAATCAATATCGGGTGTATTCGTCTGGAAAGGAAAAACCTTCCCGTTGACAGGCGGCAAACAAACAATAACCTGTTAACAAATCAACAACAACATTAGCATAAAATACAAGTTTTTGTACTTTTGCCAGTAAATAAATATAAAAAGTAATTATGAAACCTACTTTATTCGTTCTTGCTGCCGGTATGGGCAGTCGCTACGGAGGACTAAAACAGTTAGATGGTTTAGGTCCTAATGGGGAAACGATTATGGATTACTCAGTTTTTGACGCCATTCGTGGCGGATTTGGAAAATTAGTCTTCGTTATTCGCAAATCGTTCGAACAGGATTTCCGCAAAAAAATTATTTCTAAATACGAGAATCACATTCCTGTTGAAATTGTTTTCCAGGATTTGAATACACTGCCGGAAGGTTTTATCTGCCCGGAAGGACGTGAAAAACCCTGGGGAACTAACCATGCCGTATTAATGGGGAAAGAGGTGATCAAAGAACCTTTTGCCGCGATAAATGCGGACGACTTTTACGGAAGGGATAGCTTCTCAGTATTGGGAAAAGCATTGATGGCTATGGAAGGTACTGAAAACAAGTACTGCATGGTTGGTTATCGTGTCGGAAACACGTTGAGTGAAAGCGGTTCAGTTGCCCGCGGCGTTTGCGAGACCAACGCAGAAGGATTTCTGACGGATGTGGTTGAGCGTACGGCAATCGAACGTATTCAAGGCGAAATCCAGTTTATTGATGAAAACGGGAAAAAGGTAGTTCTGAAAGAAAATACACCAGTATCCATGAATATGTGGGGATTTACACCCGACTATTTCCAACATTCGGAAAAATCATTCATACACTTCCTGCAAAAAAATAAGGACAATCTGAAAGCAGAATTCTTCATCCCATTGACAGTAAACGAACTAATCAAAGCAGGCACATCCTCGGTTAAAGTACTCGACACCACCTCAAAATGGTTTGGAGTGACCTATGCCGCTGATCGTCAGGGCGTGGTCGACAAAATTCAGAAACTGATCGATACCGGAGATTACCCCAACAAATTATTCTGATAAAATATTTTCAATATTGCCCGATATGGATGAATCTATATCGGGCATTTTTTATTCAAATAAAAAAGACTCCGAGAATTCACATCGAAAAGGAGACAAGTATCGTTCTCTTGCAGAAAAAAATTACCTTTGTGCAAATTTTGAATTTGTGTGGAGGTAAAGAACTTATTAGCATTATATGCTGCCCATCCGGAAGTAACAGCCCTGAACAGTCTTTTAAAAGATAAAACTTGCCAAAATATTTTCTTGAAGGGCTTAAACGGCTCCGGAGCAGCAATGACGATAGCTTCTCTTTTTACAAAAAGAAGGGGAAGCTATGTGTGTATACTAAATGATCAGGAAGAAGCAGGTTATTTTTATCACGACTTGCAACAACTGATGGAAGATGATTCGGTTTATTTTTTCCCTTCGGCTTACCGGCGCGCGATAAAGTACGGACACATTGATCCTGCCAACGAAATTCTGCGGACAGAAGTCCTCAGTCTTCTACAAGAGGATACCGTCTCTTTTATCATCATCACCACGCCGGACGCTTTAGCGGAGAAAGTCATCTCCAAAGAAGCGTTGCAACAAAACACATTGCGTATCCATACGGGAGAAAAAGTGGATAGCCTCTTTGTTTCGGACGTATTGGATCAATATAAATTTGAACAGGTAGATTATGTTTATGAACCCGGACAGTACGCCGTCAGAGGAAGTATTTTGGACATTTTTTCTTTTTCGAATGAATATCCTTTCCGAATCGATTTTTTTGGACCGGAGGTGGAAACCATTCGTACGTTCGATGTTGAAACCCAGTTATCGAAAGAAAAACTGGAAATGATTCATATCATACCCGAAATCAGCAAAAGCAGTAATAACAACACGTCACTACTCCATGTTCTTCCGGAAAACACGATCTTTGCAATGTACGACATGGAATGGTGCAAAGAACGGATAGGTAGTATCTATAACGAAGAGCCTGTAATAGGAGACGAAGATTCTTTTTCAGGAAAAGAACAGATGCAGGCTAAATTAGTAACCGAAAGTGAAATTATACGCGGCATACTCAATTTCAAAAGGATTCATTTCGGTACACGACCGGTCGGAGTGCCCGACGTGACCCTCTCCTTCTCTACCGAAACTCAGCCCATATATCATAAGAATTTTGATCTGGTCAGCACGTCGTTCAAAGAATATTTGGAAAAAGACTATCATATTTATATTCTGAGTGATGTTGAAAAGCAAACAACACGTATAAAAGCGATTTTTGAAGATCGCGGAGACGCTGTTGAATTTACGCCTGTGAATAAAACCATTCACGCGGGATTCGCAGATGCAACACTCAAAGCTTGTTTTTTTACTGACCATCAGATTTTCGACCGCTTCCACAAATTCAGTTTAAAAAGCGATAAAGCACGAAGCGGAAAAATATCGCTTTCTCTGAAAGAACTCAATCAGTTTTCGATCGGAGATTATGTTGTCCATATCGACCATGGCGTAGGACAATTCGGCGGATTGGTGCGCACAGAAGTAAACGGTAATATCCAGGAAGTAATTAAACTAATCTATCAAAACAACGACATTATTTTCGTCAGCATCCATTCTCTACACAAACTGTCAAAATATAAAGGAAAAGAAAGCGGAGAACCTCCTAAATTAAATAAACTAGGAACGGGCGCTTGGGAGCGAGTCAAAGAAAAAACCAAAAACAAAGTAAAAGATATTGCCCGCGACCTGATTCTCTTGTATTCCAAACGGATGCAGGAACAGGGCTTCGCCTATTCGCCCGACAGTTTTATGCAGCACGAACTGGAAGCAAGTTTTATTTACGAAGACACACCAGATCAGGAAAAAACAACAGCCGATATCAAAGCGGATATGGAAAGCGACCGTCCGATGGACCGCCTGATCTGCGGTGATGTGGGTTTCGGCAAAACGGAGGTCGCCATCCGGGCCGCCTTCAAAGCGGTGTCGGACAACAAGCAGGTAGCCGTCTTAGTGCCGACAACAGTTCTTGCTTTTCAACATTACCAGACATTCCGGGAACGACTCAAAAATTTCCCGTGCAAAGTCGACTATATCAGTCGGGCGAAATCGTCTGCCACCATCAAAAAGACACTCGTCGCACTGAAAAACGGCGACATCGACATTATCATCGGTACACACCGTTTAGTCGGAAAAGATGTTGTATTCAAAAACCTGGGGTTGTTTATCGTGGACGAAGAGCAAAAGTTCGGCGTATCGGTCAAGGAAAAGCTGCGCCAAATAAAAAGCAATGTCGATACGTTGACCATGACAGCAACACCCATTCCTCGGACGTTACAGTTCTCCTTGATGGGTGCACGAGACCTGAGCAACATAACAACTCCACCGCCTAACCGCTACCCCGTGCAAACGGAAGTACAGCGTTTTAATACAGATATTATACGGGAAGCTATCAATTTCGAAATGAGCCGGAACGGCCAAGTGTTTTTTATCAATAACCGGATACAGAACATTCATGAAATCGCCGCCTTGGTGCAACGTGAAGTGCCCGACGCCCGCATCGGGATCGGACATGGACAGATGGATCCGGAAAAGCTTGAAGAGATTATTTTGGATTTTATCAACTACGAATACGATGTATTAATCGCAACCAGCATCGTCGAAAGTGGAATCGACGTAGCCAACGCGAACACGATTATTATCAATAACGCGCAGCAATTCGGACTCTCTGATTTGCATCAATTGCGCGGACGGGTTGGACGAAGCAACCGGAAAGCCTTCTGTTATTTACTATCTCCACCGCTCTCTACTCTAACACCTGAAGCAAGACGCCGTTTGCAGGCGATCGAAAATTTTTCCGAATTGGGCAGCGGCATCCATATTGCCATGCAAGATTTGGATATACGCGGCGCCGGCAACCTGTTGGGAGCGGAACAAAGCGGATTTATTGCGGATCTGGGGTACGAAACTTATCAAAAAATTCTGGAAGAAGCCGTCGACGAATTAAAAAGTGAAGAATTCGCCGGATTATATGAGGCACAGGCAGACGGCAAACGTACCAGCGGTAGCGAATACGTCAAGGAAACTTATATCGAAAGTGATTTAGAGTTAATGTTTCCACCAACCTATATCCCAAATGATTCAGAACGTATATCTTTATACCGTGAATTAGACAATATGCAGGAAGAGCGGGACATCCAATTATTCGCGGAGCGTTTGAAAGACCGTTTCGGCCGGATTCCCAAAGAAGGAAAAGAATTAATTCGTATCGTCCGCCTACGGCGACTCGCGAAAAAGTTGGGTATGGAAAAAGTCATCCTGAAAAAAGGGCAGATGAGTCTTTTCCTTGTTCCCGATCCGGATAGCTCGTATTATCAAAGCGAAGCGTTCGACAAGTTGCTTCGGTATATCCAGTGGAACCCGAGAGCCTGTAATCTAAGAGAGCAAAATGGCAAACGCAGTATTCTTATCAAGCATGTTCCGACAGTAGAAACCGCTTGTGTCATTATTGAAGAGATTGATAAAATAGAACTTAATTAAACAAATTGTTAACATGAAAAAGACAATTGTTGATCTTTTTGAAGGTTCTGTAAAAAAATATCCCAACAACACATTTCTTTGGGAGAAAAAAAAGAATAAGTTCGAACCGACAACCTATGTGGAAGTAAGGGAACAAGTATATACACTTGCCGCCGGACTAATTGCAACAGGCATAAAAAAAGGGAATCATATCGCGTTGTTGAGCGAAGGTAGAAATGCCTGGATTATTAGCGAACTAGCTATGTTTTACGCAGGGGCAACGAATGTTCCGCTATCGATCAAGCTGGAAGAAGCTAACGATTTGCTATTTCGTCTGCAACATGCCGATGTCCGGTTCATTCTGGTTTCGGGAAATCAACTAAAAAAGATACGAGTTCTCATCGACAAATTACCACTGGTTGAAAAAATTATCGTTTTCGACGAACAACCGGCGTATAATGAAAAGGAAATCGCTTTATCAAAAGTGATCGAAGCCGGAAAAGCTTGGATGAAAGAAAATACAATGGAAGAATTTCTTTCCGTCGGCCAATCGCTGACCAACGACGATTACGCAACGATTACCTATACATCCGGTACAACTGCCGATCCGAAAGGCGTCATTCTTACGCATCGAAATTACACGGCAAACGTCGAACAATCGCTTACTCGCGTAGATATTGACAGTACCTGGCGTACATTGGTCATACTTCCGCTCGATCACTGTTTCGCACATGTGGTAGGATTTTATATTTTTATGTCGCAGGGAGCCTCGGTCGCCACGGTACAGGTTGGACAAACAGGTATGGAGACGCTCAGAAACATTCCCATCAACATAAAAGAAACAAGGCCCCACCTAATCCTAAGTGTGCCGGCACTGGCAAAAAACTTCAAGAAAAACATCGAACAGGGCATTCAGGCTAAAGGAGACAAGGTCCAAAAACTATTCAATGCCGGCTTAAAAATAGCTTATCTTTACAACGGAGACGGAGGAGACGATAAAGGAAAAAGTTGGCGTTTTATTCTTAGGCCATTAGCCGTGCTTTTCGATAAAATCGTATTTTCGAAAGTACGCGAAAACTTCGGTGGCGAATTAAAATTTTTTATTGGAGGAGGCGCCTTATTAGACAAAGACTTACAAAAATTCTATTACGCAATCGGTCTGCCGATGTATCAGGGATACGGGCTTAGCGAAGCGACACCGGTTATTTCGACGAACGGACCGAAACGGCATAAATTCGGCAGCAGCGGAGTTTTGGTTCAACCGCTCGATCTGAAAATATGCGACAGCGAGGGCAAAGAACTACCTACTGGGGAGAAAGGAGAAATTGTCATCCGTGGCGAAAACGTCATGGCCGGTTATTGGAAAAATCCGGGTTCGACCTCCGAAACCATCAAAAACGGATGGTTGTATACCGGCGATATGGGTTACATAAGCAAGGACGGATTACTCTATGTATTAGGGCGTTTTAAAAGTTTATTAATCGCCGGCGACGGAGAAAAATACAGTCCGGAAGGCATCGAAGAAGCACTGGTAGAGCATTCACCTTCGATCGACCAGCTCATCCTGTACAACAATCAGAATCCATATACTGTAGCTCTGTTGGTCCCGAACAAAGACTATCTGAAAAAAGAATTGGCAACGATGAAAATCGATCCGGAATCCGAAGAAGGGAAAAAAGCCGCGATACGTCTACTCGAGAAAGACATCCGAAAATTTAAAAAAGGCGGTGAATTGTACAGCATGTTTCCTGAACGTTGGCTGCCTACTTCTTTCGCTGTTTTGCCCGAGCCCTTCACAGAACAGAACGGAATGGTCAACAGTACCATGAAGATTGTGCGCGGAAAGGTCGAGAAAGCTTATGCGGACAGGATTGAGCATTTGTATACCCCGGAAGGAAAAGATCCGGTTAACACAGTTAACAAACAATCATTATAATGTATAACAAATTTATAATACCACGAATAAACCAAAGTTCAATCATGAATTACAAAAAATTTGCAGAAGCTATCCTCATTGGCGTAATCTGTCTGATGTCGCAACCGGCATGGGCAGATGGCGTAATAAAACAAAAGATCGACAAGGGTTGGACGTTCAAACAGGAACGTGGAAACAACTGGTATCCTGCAACCGTCCCGGGAGTCGTCCATACCGACCTAATGGACAATAAAATTATTGAAGACCCTTTTTCCCGGCTGAACGAACGAGGCGTACAGTGGGTGGATAAAGAAGACTGGATCTACAAGACTCAGTTAAATATTTTGCCCGAACTTTTTGGGAAAGACAATATCGAACTTTATTTTAAAGGACTGGACACGTATGCCGACGTATACCTGAATGATTCTTGCATTCTTCGCGCCGATAATATGTTTCGCGAATGGCGAATTGAAGTAAAGGGCTTGTTGAAAAAATCAGACAACGAGTTGCGCGTTTATTTCCATTCCCCGTTAAAAATAGATATACCCAAATTCGACGAATTAAACTACGTGAATGAAGCCGGAAACGACCAATCGCAAAATGGTGGCGTATTCGACAAAAAAGTCAGCGTATTCGTTCGAAAGGCTGGCTACCATTACGGCTGGGACTGGGGGCCTCGATTAGTGACCAGCGGTATCTGGCGGCCTGTTTATCTGGAAGGATGGAACAACGCGAGAATCGATAACGTACATTACATACAGGAGCAAGTATCCGCGAAACAGGCAAATATAAAAGTACACGCTGAAATACGGTCGGATATGGCCGGAGAAGCCGTATGGACGATCCATGCGGAAGGCTTAAAAAACGATTGGACGAAAAAGATATTCTTAGTTAAAGGGATCAATCCAATTGAAACAGACATCGTCATTAATAAACCGAAATTGTGGTGGAGCAATGGTCTGGGAGAACCACACCTCTACGCGTTCACAACAACTCTCGCATTCAACGGTAAGGAAGCAGATAATCAGACGACAAACATCGGCGTTCGTGAACTGAAAGTAATCCGCGAAAAAGACAAATTTGGACATACGTTTTATTTCCGTCTGAATGGCGTTAATGTCTTCGCCAAAGGCGCCAACTACATTCCTCAAGACAACTTTCTGCCACGCGTTACGCCGGAACGGTATGAGCGTACAATCCTTGATGCCGTCTATGCCAACATGAACATGCTACGCGTATGGGGAGGCGGTATTTATGAAGAAGACCTCTTTTACGACCTTTGCGACAAATATGGTATCCTGATTTGGCAAGACTTCATGTTTGCCTGCAGCACCTATCCGATGAATCCGGACATGCTGGAAAATATCCGTCAAGAAGCCAAAGACAATATCATCCGTCTGCGCAATCACCCCTGTTTGGCTATTTGGTGCGGCAATAATGAAAATCATACCGCCTGGTTTAACTGGGGCTGGATCCCTAAATTCCAAGAATTAGGGGTATTGGACGTCATGCGAAAAGATTACAAAGACGTTTTCCACGGCCTCCTGCCGGAAGCCGTAAGTAAATACGACGAAACCGCGTTCTACTGGCCGTCTTCCCCCTACGGAGGAAACCCCGATGCCAAATGTGAGTCGGGAAAAGAAAATTGGAACCCGGACGGAGACGGTCATTACTGGGGAGTTTGGCACGGAAAAGACTCAATTGCCAACTATAATAAAATTCGTGCACGTTTCTTTTCGGAATACGGATTCCAATCCTTCCCGGAATATCAATCCGTACTTAAATACGCACCGGAAAAACGAGACCACGATATTTTTTCGGAGGTCATGATGGCACACCAACGCGGAGGAAGTCATGCAAACGGACTGATCGAATGGTATTTGTTGAACGAATACCAAAAACCAAAAGACTTCCAAAACTTCCTTTACATGGGACAATTATTACAAGGAGACGCCATCAAAACAGCCATCGAAGCCCATCGAAGGGATATGCCCTACTGCATGGGGTCACTTTATTGGCAACATAACGATTGCTGGCCGGTAGCCTCCTGGTCGAGCCGTGATTATTACGGACGCTGGAAAGCACAGCATTATTTCGCCAAAAAAGCCTTCGCTAGCCTGTTAGTATCGCCTTTAGCAGAAGATGGAAAACTCAACGTTTATATTGTATCCGACCAATTAAAATCAGTAAAAGGCAAGTTAGATATCCGGGTGATGGATTTGAAAGGAAATATCGTAGCCGAAAAACAAGTTCAAGTAACCCTACCCGCAAACACAAGCCGTGTACAATTCAGCGAATCGATCGATAAATTATTAGGAAATAAAAAAACAAACGAAGTCGTCGTAAACGTCCGTTTCTTTCCGGAAAAAGGAGACATAATCGCAAACAACTATTTCCTGACGCGTTACAAGGAAATCGACTTCCCGAAAACAACGATCAAGACAACATCCATTGCGGTGGGTAACGGATACGACGTAACTGTGGAAAGCGACGTGTTCGCTCGCGGCGTATTTTTAAGCATCGAAGGAATCGACAATTTCTTCTCAGACAATTATTTCGACCTTCTTCCCGGCGAACCCGTCACAATCCACGTTACCACCAAACTCAACAAAGCCGAATTCGACCGACAACTAAAAAGCATCAGCATCAGCGACGCTTATTAAGTAACTGACAAAAAAAAAGTAAGATAAATAATGTGAACCCTAAAAGTTAGACGAAAAACTTTTAGGGTTCATTTTTGATCCTCAAAGCGAAAAAAAGAGATACAATATAGATTAAAGAATATTAAAGAACCGCACACTATGGAGATTTAGGAAAAATCGTACCTTTGCCTCGACATTTTCTAAGTAAGAAGACATTTCAGTTTAAATGGCAAAAATAATCCGCTATATCTATCTGTTCCTCTTCCTGGTTATCATTGGTTCGCTACGATCCCATGGGCAAACGGTAATATCTGCCTCAGGAATCGTAAAAGACTCTATAACAGGCGAAGCTCTGTCATATGTCTCTGTCATCTTCGAGAACTCAACAATCGGCGCCATGACAGACGATTTCGGAAAGTTTTCCCTGCAAAACAACAAAGGGTTCGTCCGGCTTGCAATTAGTTCGCTTGGATACGACACCAAAATAATCGCATTAAAAGCCGGGCAAAAAAACGACGCGATAGAGGTATTGCTAGCCCCCACCTCTTTTCAAATCAAGGAAGTTGTGGTTAAGCCCAAAAGAGAGCGCTATTCCAGAAAGAACAATCCAGCAGTAGACCTGATCAAACAGGTTATTGAACGGAAAGACGCAAACAGAATAGAGGTAAAAGACGAATATCAAGTCGAAGTGTATGAAAAACTAAGTATTTCATTAGACAATTTCAACCCAAACTTTGAAAAAAATGCCCTGATGAAGAAGTTCAAATTCGTGAAAAACTATTTGGACACTTCCGAATTCGACGGCAAACCAATACTGACCGTATCTATTAGGGAAACCCTCTCAGATAAATATTACCGAAAAAATCCGAAAGCGACCAAAACATTCGTCAGGGGAAAAAGACTGCAGGGGATCGACAAATCGATTGACGAAGGAGGTATCACCTCCAATCTCGAAGAAATATTCCAAAGCATTAATATCTTCGACAACAACATAAAAATACTATTGAATCGCTTTGTCAGCCCCTTGTCATCAATCTTAGCCGTCAGCTATTACCAATACTATATCATGGATACCCTCAATATTGGTGGGGAACCCTGTGTTGATCTTGCCTTTGTCCCGGTAAACAGTCAAAGTTACGGGTTCACCGGACGATTATATATCACACTGGATGGCAACTACTCTCTAAAAAAGTTTTTGTTGAACGTTCCGCATAATATTAACCTCAACTTCGTCGATCGGTTACGTATCGAACAAGAATTTAAGCGTATGCCGGACAGCACATGGGTTGTTAATAAAGAAAATACCTTCATTAATTTCTATATCGTAAAAGGTTCGCAACAATTCTATGCCCACCAATTAAGGACATATGAAAACTATTCCTTCGAAATCGCAAAGGCTGACTCGGTTTTCAACCAATTGGGCCCTTTACATTTTGAAGAAATGGCTGAAGTACGCCCGGACAGTTTCTGGATAAGCCATCGCCACGTACCACTGAAAGAAAAGGAAAACGCTTTGGACGACCTGCTCGACGAATTACGAAAAGTGCCTATATTCAATGTATTAATCAAAACAGCGGAAATCCTCATTTCCGGTTATATACCCACTGGAAAAGATCGAAGTACCAGCTATTTCGATTTTGGGCCGATGAATACCTTGTTAAGTTCTAACAAACTGGAAGGATTCCGGGTACGCATCGGCGGGATGACTACGGCCAACCTCAATCCTCATTGGTTCGCCTCCGGTTATCTAGCTTATGGAATGAACGACCGTAAATTCAAATATAATACGAAACTGACATACAGTTTCAATAAAAAGAAATACCACGAAGGGGAGAATCCAGTCAACAATCTTTCTCTCATCCAGGAATACGACCTGTATACACCGGGCCAGGACTTCCTATTCACGTCGAAAGATAATGTATTTGTCGCCTGGAAAGTAGGAACACCGGTCACAAAAATGAATTATATCCGTAAATCTATGATCCAGTATCAGAAAGAATGGCTAAACGGACTAACGTTAACCACTTGGTACCGCAATCAAAACACCGAACCTGCAGGAACATTGAATTATATACAAAAAGATGAAAACGGCACATGGTTGCGCATGAACGACATAACAACTTCGGAAGTTGGTTTACAACTCCGCTTTGCGCCGGGTGAACGAGCCTACGCCGGACGCGCTGGGAAAGAATCCATATTCAACCTCTCCAAAGATGCACCTGTATTCAAAATATCACATCAGCTGGGTATAAATGCTATCGGAGGAGAATATGCCTATAACCATACAGAAGCGAGTGCGGAAAAAAGAATTTGGTTATCCTCCTTCGGACATATCGACGCACAGTTAAAAGGCGGTAAAGTATGGGATAAAGTACCTTTTCCCCTGCTGATTATGCCCAACACCAACCAATCTATCACTATACAACCAGAAGCCTTCCACATGATGTCGCCAATGGAATTTTTGATGGATCAGTATGCTTCTCTCAGCCTCACCTACTACCTCAAAGGATGGATTTTGAACCGTATACCCGTCATTAATTGGCTGCGGTTACGCGAAGTGGTATCTTTCAACGGAGTATATGGTAGCTTGTCGCATAAGAACAATCCGATATACAGCGATAATCTGTTCTTCTTCCCTGATGACTCACAACCCATAGGAAAACAACCCTACATGGAAGTAAGCTTTGGCTTGGAAAATATCTTTAAAATTTTACGAATAGATTATTACCGTCGATTAAATTATTTAAATCATACGGATATTAAAAAAGGAGGAATACGCATCGCATTACGTTTCTCCTTTTAAAATCATTCGATCATGAGCTTTCCTAATTACAACACCTCCGAAAGAACACCGAATCCTTGGGCTTTATTGCCGCTCGGCGTATTTTTCGTTCTGTATTTTTTTGTCTCCATTGTTGCCGGCGACTTCTATAAAATGCCCATATCCGTGGCGTTTATCATCGCTTCGGTCGTTGCTGTAGGAATTCCAAAGGAGGAAAACTAAATCAACGAATTGAACAATTTTGTCGAAGTTCGGGCAACCGTAATATCCAATAAACGATCGTTATTTTCATTCTGGCAGGTGCTTTTGCGGAAACGGCCAAAGCTACCGGAGCAATCTACGGGACACAACTGTTAATGACGTCCAGCCTAGGAAATGTATCTCCACATTAAATCATGCCTTATCTATATTATCCCTACCTACTTGGAATCGGCGGTGCGCTTGCCATCCTATTTAACATTCCACATATTTCTAATAGAAACGTTGATTTCCGCTAATAATATTCAAAAACAGTTAAACTTTAGGGTTATTAGTAATAATACAAAAAAAGCAAAGACAATTCCCCTATTTTTGAGCAAATAAAAAAGGAATAAGCATGAATCTTCGGAAACTTTTGATGTTTGTTGTTTTCGTTTCGATCGCAACTCATCTGTACGCCCAGTGGACAAAAGAAGATTCCATATGGATGGAAGACGTAAAATCAGGGAAAACCAAAATCGAACTAAATCAGGAAACGCTAAAAGCGATCGAGGAAGGTCGGTTGATAGGAACAGACAGACCGAATAATCAATTACGCGAATCTTCTTCCCAATATTCTATCACAAAAGAATTTACAGGAATTCAGTCCGTTCCGTCTTCCATTTTTATCCTGCGTGAGATCCCGGACAGCGGCTGTCGAAAAAGTTTCGTTTATGTAGCTCCTCCAAAAGACTACATAAGCATGAAACGGATCCCGATCGGAACCGGCGGATTGTATTTAACCGCTGTCACAGGCGATCTTAATTCCATCGTAAAAGACGGACAATCCAAAGGAGGTGCATTAGCAGGTATCGCGTATAGTTTTTCTATGGAAGATTTATTACGTTATGTTTTCTGGTCGAGTGAACGAGCAAAGAGAAAAAACAGAAAAAACGCCACCGCCTGGAAATATTATTAATCGACTTCTTTTCTGAAAAACGAAATTCTCCAATCATGAGAAGCTATTTATAATCGAGTTTATTTTCAGTAAATCGTAATATATTGTACTTTTGCTTCTTTAAAAAAGACAATAAAGTTCAAAATGAAAGAAAATAACCCAATATATGAACGTAATACGTTGGAGTTTGTCACAATCGCTTTAGAATTTTGTTCTTTTATCGAAAAGACAAAAGACTACAACCTTTTTAATTTTACTGATAAGTCGACCAAATTATTACCCTTGCTATATCTAAAAGCCGCTTTGTTGCCCGAAATGGAAAGTGATGAAGACATAGAACTGGAACTGACGGTTACGGAAGAAATGTATGGATCGGCGAGAGAAAATATAGCAAACCTGTTGGGCGGATACGATGCTTATTTGGAAACATTCCATCCAGACATGCAATACAGCGACACTCCTATCGCCGCCTTCATTTCCGAAAATTTAGCCGACGTATATCAGGATATCGGAAATTTCGTTTCTCTATTTAGGCAAGGACAAGAGGAAATTATGGGGGAAGCCGTCGCAATTTGCAAAAAAAATTTTAAAGAATATTGGGGACAACCTCTGCTCAATGCCTTAAAAGCATTACATGCCGTTCGGTACAGTGTGGATTTGAACCCGGATAACGATAAAGAAGAAATATAGATGCCATATTTGCAAACCATAACAAAAGAGCAAATAACCAATCTCCCTGTTGAAGAATATTCCAAGCGGATTATCATAATCGAAACAGAAGATGATGTTAGAAAAGCTGTCGATTATTTGCTCAACTTTTCGAGAGTCGGGTTTGACACGGAAACGCGTCCCAGTTTTAAGAAAGGACAAAATTATAAAATAGCGTTGATGCAACTGGCAATCGAGGATGTTTGCTTTCTGATTCGACTGAATAAAACAGGGATACCACCTGCGTTACAAAACTTTTTGATGAGTAATGAAACATTAAAAATAGGTCTGTCGCTGAGAGACGATTTCGGTGCCATGCGTAAACGAACCAATATTGAGCCGGGTAATTTTGTAGATCTTCAAAATTTAGTAGGCAAATACGGGATTAAAGAAGCCAGCTTGCAAAAAATATATGCGATATTATTTAGTAAAAAAATTTCAAAAGGACAGCGGTTAACCAATTGGGAAGCTGAAACATTAACCGAATCTCAACAACGTTATGCCGCGCTTGATGCATGGGCTTGCCTTAAAATATATGATCTATTGACACAATCAAATGAACAGATTCAAGATATTTCTTAAACCTAAAAAAGAAGAATCAATATTAAGATTCCATCCCTGGGTGTTTTCCGGTGCTATTCAAAAAATAGAAGGAAATCCGGAAGAGGGAGATTTAGTGGATGTATACGGCGCAAACAATACGTTTTTGGCAGTCGGACACTATCAAATCGGAAGCATAGCCGTACGGATTTTATCTTTTGTTCCTTGCGAAATCGATGATTTATTTTGGTTAGACAAAATACGTATTGCCTATCAATTACGCTGTTCGCTTAAATTATGTAGACCAGAAAATAACACATACCGCCTGATCCATGGGGAAGGTGATTCTCTTCCCGGACTTATTGTCGATATATACGCCAATACCGCCGTTATACAGGCTCATTCTGTCGGAATGCATCATGCCCGCCATGACGTCGCACGAGCAATACAAAAAACGATCCCGGACATTAAAAACATCTATTATAAATCAGACACGACTCTTCCTTTCAAGGCTAATCTGAATAACGAAGACGGTTATCTGTTCGGAGGAAAAGAAATAGGAACGGCAATAGAAAACGGACTGACGTTCAATGTCGACTGGATAAAAGGTCAAAAAACCGGATTCTTTGTGGATCAACGGGAAAACCGTTCTTTGTTGGAGCATTATTCTGCCGGACGTTCGGTCTTGAATATGTTTTGTTATACTGGAGGTTTTTCGTTTTATGCTATGCGCGGAAACGCGCGGTTGGTTCATTCGGTGGACAGTTCCGCAAAAGCTATTGCATTGACAAAACAGAATGTGGAGTTAAATTTCCCAAGTGATCCCCGCCACGAAGCTTATGCAGAAGATGCGTTCAAATTCCTTGGAAATATGGGAGATAACTACGACTTGATAATCTTAGATCCCCCGGCATTTGCAAAACATAAAAACGTATTGAGGAACGCGTTACAAGGTTACCGAAAACTGAATGCCCTGGCGTTCGAAAAAATCAAACCCGGAGGTATTCTCTTTACGTTTTCCTGTTCACAAGTCGTCAGTAAAGAAAACTTCCGATTGGCCGTATTCAGCGCAGCAGCTCAATCCGGACGAAATGTGCGGATATTGCACCAGTTGACACAACCCGCAGATCATCCGATAAACATTTATCATCCGGAAGGAGAATACCTAAAAGGATTAGTCCTTTACATCGAATAGTGCCGAAAAGAAAGTTTAACGATTGAGGAGAGTTGTACAACTGTTTTATTTACGGAAAAATTTCTTTATTCCATAATTGGATTGTACCTTTGTGAGGATAAATAAAGGTTAGAAGTTTTATTAATAAGTAACACATAAATCGAATTAGTATGTCTAAAGTAACAGTTGTAGGCGCCGGGAATGTAGGTGCTACGTGCGCAAATGTTCTTGCGTTTAACGAAGTGGCTGACGAAGTTGTCATGCTGGATGTGAAAGAAGGCGTATCCGAAGGTAAAGCAATGGATATGATGCAAACTGCCCAATTGCTGGGATTTGATTCCACTTTGATCGGTTGCACTAATGATTATGCCAAAACGGCCAACTCGGATGTAATTGTCATTACTTCAGGTATTCCCCGTAAACCGGGTATGACTCGCGAAGAATTAATCGGTGTAAACGCAGGAATCGTAAAAACCGTAGCTCAAAACGCACTGAAATATTCGCCCAATGCAATCATTGTCGTTATCTCCAACCCGATGGATACGATGACTTATCTTGCACTTAAATCCTTAGGTTTGCCTAAAAACCGGATTATCGGTATGGGTGGCGCGTTAGACAGCTCACGGTTTAAATATTATCTCTCTCAGGCATTAGGTTGTAATGCAACCGAAGTTGAAGGCCTTGTGATTGGTGGACATGGCGACACGACCATGATTCCGTTGGTTCGT
>JAQVZS010000016.1:0-3951 GCA_028708075.1 Massilibacteroides sp. | reverse complement strand
ACATTTACTATTAAAGAGACGCTCTCTTTAGCATGGACAACAGTCAAATCGCAAATTTGGGTGTTAGTCGGGCTTCTTATCGGTTATACAATTATTAATTTCACGTTGAGCCTATTTACTTCTTTATCGTTTTTAGGAATCATCGTTCTTATTGTTTCCACACTTATTTCCTGCATATTTTTCATGGGTTACTTAAGAAATATATTTCAAGCGCTCGACGGGGAAGAACCTCAATTTTCCGCCTATGGACAGGAAAGCCGTAAAGTATTGAAGTTCTTTGCTGCCTATGTTCTATTTTTATTAATTGTAAGCATAGGAATAGTATTTTTACTTATTCCAGGAATTTATCTGGCTATCCGTTTACAATTTTATGCCACGTTTATTATCGACGAAGATTGTGGTGCCATCGAATCATTGAAACGTAGTTGGGAAATAACAAAAGGACAAGTTATTCCATTACTCTTATTGTTTTTATCCATGATCGGAATCTCGTTGTTAGGATTTATACTCTTAGGTGTAGGAATATTTATTACCATACCCATTACGTATGCGATGTATGCGATCGCCTACCGGAATTTGAATTCGCCATTGAAAGTCCTAGAAGAAGTTGAAATAGTAGAACAAACATAAAAAATCTTAAAAACAGTAACACCTGATAAGTGTTTTTGAAGTGAACCCCAAAGTTTGGACAAAAAACTTTGGGGTTCACTTTGTGTTTTTACCGAGTTGTTTTTGTTTATAAAACAACTTGAAAGAATATTTATACAGAACTTTTGGGCTACTGATTTATTTAATATATATTTGCCTTGTGTTCGAACACAAACTAAAGAAACAGGGACAGCGTATGAAAAAAAACTACAGAATTAAAGATATTGCCGAATTATCCGGAGTTTCCACCGGGACGGTGGACCGTATTCTGCATAAACGAGGAAAAGTTTCGACAGAAGCACGTGAAAAAGTAGAAAAAGTACTTAAAGAAATAGACTATCACCCCAACCTAATTGCCCGCTCACTTGCCCTAAAAAAACAATATAACATCATCGTTCTTACGCCAGTTGTGCATAACGGTGAATATTGGGATCAATTATGTTCAGGCATAGAAGCTGCCGAAAAAGAGTTATTCAGCTATAATGTTAAGGTCGAGCGGCTGTATTTTGATCAGTATGACCGAAACAGTTTTGACAGCTTGATTCCAAAAGTAATGAGCGCAGATTGTCAGGGTGTCGTAATTGCGACTTTATTTAAAGAAAGTGTCTTACAACTTACCCAAAAACTGGACGAAAAAGAAATTCCTTATGTATTGATAGATGCCTATTTTGAAGGCACACATTCCATTGCCTATTACGGAACACCATCTTTTGATTCGGGATACATTGCCGGACGCTTAGTATACAATCAGATCACATCGGATGAAGACATCGTAATTTTTAAATTTTCCCGCATAGGAAACCAGATCAGCACGCAGGTGCAAATACGGGAATCAGGCTTTCGTTCCTATCTTTCGGAGAGAAACTATCAAGGGCGAATTCATCAGATACATATCCATGCCGAAGACGATGTAAAAAATAAACAGATCGTCGATGAATTCATAAAAAAGCATCCGGAAGTACGTATGGGAATCATTTTTAATTCCAAAGCGCATTTACTGGGAGATTACCTCGCAAATTATCCGTCAAATAAGCTTTTCAAAATTGTCGGATACGATGCAATTAAGGCGAACATTCATTACTTAAAAAACGGACGCATAACCCACTTAATTGCCCAAAGACCTGAAGTACAAGGATTAAACTGTATAAAAGCTTTATTTCGTCATTTGGTATTAAAAGAAAAGAACGAGTTGATTAACCACATGCCCATAGATATTTTAATGAAAGAAAACATTCAATACTATAATAATTATATTTGATATCATGAATAAACTGTTCAGTGTAGAAGAAAAAGTCATTCTTTTGACAGGAGGATGTGGAATTCTAGGCGCTTGCATGGCAAAGCACCTGGCAAAAGAAGGGGCCATCGTTGTTATTCTGGATCGTGATTCGGAAAAAGGTAAAGATTTGATGGATGAAATCATTTCGGACGGAGGAAAAGCGCTATTCCTGAAAACTGATGTTCTGAAAAAAGAAATTCTGGAAGAGAATAAGGAAGAAATCCTGAAAATATACGACCGGATAGATGTGCTAGTCAATTTGGCTGGCGGAAATCAGGCCGGAGCGACAATTCCGCCGGACAAAACAATTTTCGACTTAAACATCGACGCTTTCCGGGGGGTAGTAGATCTGAATTTATTTGGGACTGTATTGCCGACCATTGTTTTTGCGGACGTTATGGTTAAACAAAAAAAAGGAAGCATTATCAACATCTCTTCGGAATCTGCGCTGAGACCTTTGACACGAGTGGTTGGTTACGGTTGCGCCAAAGCTGCGGTCAGCAACTTCACGCAATACATGGCGGGTGAGCTAGCTATAAAATTCGGAGAGGGTTTGCGTATCAATGCAATGGCTCCGGGATTTTTCCTGACCGAGCAAAATCGGGCATTAATGACCAATCCGGACGGAACGCCGTCACCCAGATGCGAAACGGTTATCGCGCATACTCCTTTCCGTCGTTTGGGTAACCCGGAAGAATTGTTAGGTACTTTGCAATGGTTAGCCAGCGACGCGTCAGCGTTTGTAACGGGCACCGTCATCCCTGTCGATGGCGGATTCGATGCTTTTTCAATTTGATTCGCAAACTTAAAAACTACAACGTATGTATTTATGTGAACAAACGTGGCGATGGTATGGTCCGAATGACCCCATCAGCCTTTGGGATATCCGCCAAGCAGGAGCCACTGGGGTCGTAACCGCTCTTCATCATATTCCTAACGGCGAAGTCTGGACAATTGAGGAAATCCGGAAAAGAAAAGAGATGATCGAAACTGTCGGACTTAAATGGAGTGTAGTAGAAAGTGTTCCGGTACATGAACATATCAAAACACAAACCGGTAATTTCCGAGAATATATCGAAAAATATAAGGCATCGATCCGCAATTTGGGAGCATTGGGCATTCATACCGTTACCTACAATTTTATGCCGGTATTGGATTGGACGCGTACTGACCTTGCTTATACGTTGCCAGACGGTTCGAAAGCGCTGCGATTTGAACGCGCCGCTTTTATGGCTTTCGACTTATACATTCTAAAACGCCCGGCAGCGGAACAAGAATATACCGAAGAAGAGAAAGCGAAAGCACGTGCCCGCTTCAATTCCATGAGTAAAGAAGACATAAAAACATTGACCCGGAATATGATCGCTGGTCTGCCAGGTTCCGAAGAAAGCTTTACAATCGAACAATTCCGCGCGGAACTTGAACGGTATAAAGATATAGACAAAGAAAAGCTGTGCTCGCATTTAATTTATTTTCTACGTGAAATAGCACCTGTTGCTGACGAAGCGAATGTTCGAATGGTGATCCATCCCGACGATCCCCCCTATTCTATTCTTGGATTACCCAGAATACTCAGTACGGAACAAGATTTCCTGAACTTAATTAAGGAAGTTCCTAACAAAAGTAACGGACTCTGTTTGTGTACCGGCTCATTTGGCGTACGTAGTGATAACGACCTTGCGGGCATGATGGAACGTTTCGGAGACCGAATCGACTTTGTGCATTTCCGCAGTACGCAGCGCGACGCGGAAGGAAATTTCTTTGAAGCGAACCATTTGGAAGGGGATGTCGACATGTACGGCGTAATGAAAGCTCTTTTTGAACTTCAACAACGAAGAGGAAAATCAATTGCTATGCGTCCGGATCACGGACATCAGATGATTGACGACCTGAAAAAGAAAACAAATCCGGGATATTCCTGCATCGGACGTTTGCGCGGATTAGCTGAATTGCGTGGGTTGGAAATGGGAATCGCCCGTTCGTATGGCAAAAAATAAAATCATCAAATAAAAAACTCCGGTTTT
>JAQVZS010000066.1:7427-14525 GCA_028708075.1 Massilibacteroides sp. | reverse complement strand
GCCGGAAGAAAACGAGCGTCGATCGCACCACCAACAATACAATTGACAAAGACCAGTTTACCTCCCCATTCCAAGTCGATCACTTGCGTGTCGCGTACATTCATCTTATATTCCTGTCCGCCGAAACGATAAACATCCGGTGCCGGCATACCTTCATAATACGGTTCAACGATCAGATGCACCTCACCGAACTGCCCGGCACCTCCGGATTGCTTTTTATGACGATAATCCGCACGCGCAGCTTTAGTGATGGTTTCGCGATACGGAATCTTGGGTTCTACAAATTCAATCGGCAATTTTTCGTTGTTTTCTATTCTCCATTTTAAGGTACGCAAATGAAATTCTCCCTGCCCGGAAACAATCGTCTGCTTCAATTCTTTCGACTGTTCCACAACCCAGGTGGGATCTTCTTCACGCATGCGATTCAATATTTCACTCAATTTCTCTGAATCAGATTCATTCGCCGGCTTAATTGCACGGCGATATTTGGAATTCGGATATTTAACAAAGTCTAATTGATAATTTACTCCCTTGCCGTTCAATGTATTTCCGCGACGAACATCTTTCAGTTTGACGGTTGCTCCGATATCTCCCGCGACCATTTCCGGCACCTGCGTTCTGTTTTGCCCGGCGGGCACAAACAACTGGGCAATCCGTTCTTTCGAGCCGCGATCCGCGTTCACCAAATCGTCTCCTTCTTTGACTTTCCCGGAAAGAACTTTGAAATAGGATACCTGGCCGATATGCGGTTCTATCATCGTTTTAAAGAAGAACAAGCAGGTTGGAGCCGACACATCGGGGGTCACTTCTTTGCCGTCGGTAGTTACCAAACGTGGCATCTTATCGGTACAAGGCACAACATTACCCAAAAACTCCAGCGTTCGGCGTACACACATGTCCTTTGTGGCAGAGACACAGAAAACCGGAAATATCCCGCGCGCCACTAACCCCGCGCGGATCCCGGCACGCATATCGTCTTCATTCAACGTCCCTTCTTCAAAAAACTTTTCCATCAACATATCATCATTCTCCGCAGCCGCTTCGACCAGCGTTTTATGCAACTCCATCGCCTTATTTATTTCATCCGCGGGAATATCGAGCACTTCCGGAACCCCACCTTCAGCCTTCCAACGATACATCTTCATCTTCAACACATCGACCACGGCATTAAACGCCGCACCTGTATTTACGGGATACTGTACGGGCACTACTTTATCGCCATACCGTTCTTTTAATTGAGCGAGAGTGTTATCATAATCGGCTTTGTCATTATCCAATTGATTGACGACAAAAATCACCGGTTTATGAAATTTCTCCGTATAGCGGAACTGATTGATGGTGCCGACTTCCACGCCATATTGCGCATTCAGCACCATTAAAGCCGTATCCGTCACATTTAGTGCCGACACAGCTCCACCAACAAAATCATCTGACCCCGGACAGTCGATAAAATTCAACTTCCGATCTTGCCACTCAACACTAAAAACGGTTGAGAAAACGGAGTATCCATACTCTTTCTCAACCGGGAAACAATCGCTCACCGTATTTCCGGCTTCCACTGTTCCGCGACGTTTTATAACTCCACCCTCGTAAAGCATAGCTTCAGCGAGAGTGGTTTTCCCAGAGCCCGAACTTCCCAAGATTGAAATGTTCTTAATTTCATCCGTTTGGTATACCTTCATGATATCAGATATTAATTGAGTTTAACAAAATTAGAATTTTCTTTTCTTCATGAGCCTGCAAATTATAGATTGTACGGGAGAATAACAATTTAAGATTTCTGTTTGAGAACATACTTATGTAGCACAAATGTAATATAGCCACATAAAAAGGAAAGGAAAAGACTATGAGATAAAAGAAAGAGACAAAACGCGAAAAAAACGCAAAAATAAAGCTCCTTAGCATACTTATGTTTATCTTTACCACGAAAACAATTCGTGCGATGCCGAAAAAACAACGGGATCAAAGTACTCCGTGACGGGTGAAAAAGCGAATTGGATATTAATTTTTAATAAGTTCACTGTTATATAAACTCTGTGAAGAGTGAAAAACAGAAGTAGTCAAAGAGGTTGCTTCATTTTTTGAGCAACCTCTTTTTTAATACTGAAAAATTCTTCCTAAAAATAGTCGGGAGATTATTCCCCATAAAAACATCGTTTTTTTATATTTGCATGAACTCTAAATAGTTGCTTTATGGCGAAAAAATGGTTTATCAATTGGATTATTCTATCAGCCGTCCCTTTTCTGGCCTTCGCGGCAGATGAGGCGCGGCTTTTACGTTTCCCATCGATCAATGGAAACGAAATCGTGTTTTCTTATGCGGGCGATTTGTATAAGGTGTCTGCTAACGGAGGGGAGGCTCAACGGCTGACTTCGCATGTGGGGTATGAAATGTTTCCCCGGTTTTCTCCGGACGGCAAAACCATTGCTTTCACCGGACAATACGACGGCAATACGGAAGTATTTACGATCCCGTCTACGGGAGGAGAACCTTTGCGAGTAACCTATACGGCCACAAACCAGCGTGACGACCTGGGCGACCGAATGGGACCGAACAACATCGTTATGGGTTGGACGCCGGACGGACAACACATCGTCTATCGCAACCGCATCAGCAATGGGTTTGCCGGCAAATTGTATACGGTGGACAAAGAAGGCGGACTTTCGGAGGTTATTCCTTTGCCGGAAGGCGGCTTTTGCAGTTATTCGCCGGACGGCAAACGATTGGCCTACAATCGCGTGATGCGTGAGTTCCGTACCTGGAAATATTATAAAGGGGGTATGGCGGACGATGTCTGGGTTTATGATCCGGCAAAAGAATCCGTAGAAAATATCACGAATAACGACGCGCAGGATATTTTCCCGATGTGGATAGGCAATGAGATTTATTTCCTCTCCGACCGCGACCGGACGATGAATCTATTTGTTTACGATACAAAAACAAAACAAACGTCGAAAGTGACCAACTTTACGGAATACGACATCAAATTCCCGAGTGCGAACGGCAGTACGATCGTTTTTGAAAATGGCGGCTATATTTATAAACTGAACGCAGCAACGAAAAAAGAGGAAAAAGTAACGATCACGCTTGCCTCGGATAACATTTATGCCCGGAAAGAATTAAAAGACGGGGCAGGATATATCCGCAACGCCAGCCTTTCGCCCGGAGGCGAACGCTTAGTTGTGACGGCGCGCGGCGAAATATTCAATTTGCCGGCAGATAAAGGGGTAACCAAAAACATCACCCGTTCGCCCGGCACACACGACCGTGAGGCGCAATGGTCGCCCGACGAAAAATATATTGCTTATATCTCCGACAAAACCGGCGAAACCGAATTATATATACAGCCTGCCGAAGGGGGGGAGAGCATTCAACTGACCCAAAACAACGACACCTACATCCGTACATTCGGATGGAGCCCGGACGCAAAAACAATCGTTTACACCGATCGGGCTAACCGGATCAATTTATTGAACGTAGCGGCCAAACAAGTGACCACGGTGTTGAAGGATCCGTTCAGTGAAATTTATGGCGTCAATTTTTCGCCGGACAGCAAATGGCTGACCTATTCACGAATGGCGGAAAACGATTACAATATCGTTTATGTTTATAATATTTCCGATAAAAAAGAATATCCGGTCACCGACAAATGGTATGAATCATTTTCGCCCGTATTCAGTACCGATGGAAAATATTTAGTTTTCTCATCAACGCGCGATTTCAACCCGACGTACGGTTCTTTGGAATGGAACCATGTTTATAACAACACGAATGGGGTCTATCTGGCCTTGCTTACCAAAGACACTCCTTCTCCTTTCTTGGAAGAAGACGCCGAACTGAAAGCGGAAAAAGAGGAAGCGGAAAAGAAAGAAGACCCGAAAAAAGACAATGCCGGTAAAGCAAGCTCGGAAAAACCGTCCGTTCCGGAACTGAAAATCGATCCGGAAGGAATGAACGAACGCATCGTCAAACTGCCTTTGCCCGGAGGACGTTACGGAAACTTTTATTCTGACGGGAAAAAAGTATATTATTCGGGAAAAGGCGGAACCTTTGTTTATGACCTGAAAAAACAAAAAGAAGAAATGGTCGCAGACGGAGCGAATATGGGCGTCGAACCGGGCGGAAAGAAAGCCTTGTTCTTTATGAGAAATCAATTGTATGTCACGGATATCCCCAGTGGGAAAGCAGATCTGAAAGATCCGGTGAACCTGTCGGACATGAAGATCCCGGTCGATTACGTACAGGAATGGGCACAAATTTTCGATGAAGTGTGGCGCGCTTTCCGTGACGGATTTTATGTCGACAACATGCACGGAGTAGACTGGAAAGCGATTAAGGCAAAATACACCGTTCTGCTTCCCTACGTAAAAACGCGCTTAGATTTGAATTATGTGATTGGCGAGATGATCGGTGAACTGAAATGCGGCCACGCCTACGCGAATCCGGGTGAGACCGACCGTCCGGAACGAATCAGTACAGGTTTGCTGGGAGCCGAGATTTCGCGCGACAAGAGCGGATTTTTCCGTTTGGAGAAAATTATTCCCGGCGCATCCTGGAACAGGGATTTACGTTCGCCGCTGACGGAACCCGGCATAGAAGCGAAAGCGGGAGAATATATCGTCGCCATTGACGGCGTGCCGACCAACACCGTGAAAAATATGTATTCTCTGTTGGTTGGCAAAGCGAATGTCCCGACGGAAATCATGTTAAACGCGAAACCGCAAACGTCAGGAGCGCGAAAAATCGTGATTCGTCCGCTGGAAGAAGAATATTCGCTTTATCATTACAACTGGGTACAGGAAAACCTTCGCAAGGTGGAAGAGGCTTCGAACGGAAAGGTAGGCTATATCTATATCCCGGATATGGGGGTGGAAGGGCTGAATGAATTCGCCCGCTATTTCTATCCGCAATTAGATAAAGAAGGACTCATCATCGACGACCGCGCGAACGGCGGAGGCAACGTTTCGCCAATGATTCTGGAACGGCTGTCGCGCGAACCATACCGCCTGACTATGCACCGCGGATCAACCCGTATAGGCACTGTACCCGACGGAACGCAAGTCGGGCCGAAAGTCTGCCTGATCAACAAATACTCGGCTTCGGACGGCGACTTGTTCCCTTGGGGATTTCGAGCCTTAGGATTAGGTAAACTGATCGGGACACGCACGTGGGGGGGCATTGTCGGCATCAGCGGCCCGCTACCCTATATGGACGGAACGGATATCCGCGTACCGTTCTTTACGAGCTACGACGCGAAAACCGGAGAATGGATTATTGAAAACCACGGGGTCGATCCGGATATTTACGTCGACAACGATCCGATGAAGGAATGGAAGGGCGAAGATCAACAATTGAACCGGGCCATCGAAGAGGTAATGAACGAGTTGAAAAACCGGAAACCGTTACCAAAAGTTCCGGCACCGAGAGTCTGGAATAAGTAAGTTCATAAATATTTTATACTTTTGCAGTCTGCGGGCGGATTACTCCGCCCGCAGATAGTAAATAACAGTTTATTAATTGACAGATCCTATGGAAATAGCAAGCAAATACAACCCTGCAGATGTAGAAGGGAAATGGTATGCGTATTGGTTAGATAACGGTTACTTTAAGTCGAAACCCGATGGTCGCGAACCTTACACCATTGTCATTCCTCCACCGAACGTCACGGGAGTCTTGCACATGGGACACATGCTGAACAATACCATACAGGATATTTTGATTCGCCGTGCCCGCATGAAAGGGAAAAATGCCTGTTGGGTTCCGGGAACAGACCATGCCTCTATCGCTACCGAAGCAAAGGTTGTCGCCCGCTTGGCAGAACAGGGAATCAACAAAAAGGACTTGAATCGCCAGGACTTTCTAAAGCATGCCTGGGCGTGGAAGGAAGAGCACGGAGGTATTATCCTGCAACAATTGCGCAAACTGGGAGCGTCATGCGACTGGGACCGCACCGCCTTTACCATGGACGGCATCCGCTCGGAAAGCGTGATCAAGGTGTTTGTCGACCTCTACGAAAAGGGATTGATATACCGCGGTGTACGCATGGTCAACTGGGATCCGAAAGCCTTAACGGCCTTGTCGGACGAAGAAGTCATTTACAAGGAAGAACACAGCAAACTGTATTATCTACGTTACAAAATAGAAGACGACAGTAAAAACTATATTGTGATCGCAACGACACGTCCCGAAACCATCCTCGGCGATACGGCTGTATGCGTTAATCCGAACGATCCGCGGTATGCCTTCCTGAAAGGAAAGAAAGTGATTGTGCCCCTCGTGAACCGTGCCGTGCCGATCATTATGGACGAATATGTGGATATGGAATTCGGTACGGGTTGTTTAAAAGTTACTCCGGCACACGATGTAAACGACTATATGCTGGGCGAAAAATACAATTTGCCTTCCATCGACATTTTCAATGATAACGGAACAATCAGTGAAGCCGGAGGTTTATATATCGGACAAGATCGTTTCGCGGTACGTAAACAGATCACAATCGACCTGGAAGCGGGCGGATTGTTGGAAAAAATCGAAAATTACGAAAACAAGGTAGGCTACTCGGAACGAACCAACGTGGTGATCGAACCGAAACTGTCCATGCAATGGTTCCTCAAAATGGAGGGACTTGCCAAACCGGCACTCGATGCCGTCATGAACGACGACATTCGTTTTTATCCGGCGAAATTTAAAAACACGTACCGCTATTGGATGGAAAATGTGAAAGACTGGTGTATTTCACGTCAACTCTGGTGGGGACATCGCATCCCAGCCTACTTTTTACCGGAAGGAGGGTTTGTGGTTGCTGAAACGGTAGAGAAAGCCCTCAAAATAGCAAAAGAAAAAACCGGAAACACTTCTCTGACGATCGACGAGCTGCGGCAGGATGAAGATTGTTTGGACACGTGGTTTTCATCATGGCTTTGGCCTATTTCCCTTTTCGACGGGATTAACCATCCGGGAAATAAGGACATAAACTATTATTACCCGACAACCGATCTGGTTACCGGCCCGGATATTATTTTCTTCTGGGTTGCCCGCATGATCGTGGCGGGGTATGAGTACAAGAAGGACAAACCCTTCCGGAATGTGTACTTCAC
>JAQVZS010000066.1:0-7327 GCA_028708075.1 Massilibacteroides sp. | reverse complement strand
CATCTGGAACAAATCCGAACCGTTACGGAAAAAGATCCGACAGCGGCCTCGTTCTTGGTCGGAACCACAGAATATGCCGTACCGCTTGGTCAGAATATCGATGTGGAAGCCGAACTGAAAAAGTTGAACGACGAGCTGATCTATCTGCAAGGCTTCCTGCGTTCTGTCAATGCAAAATTGGGAAATGCAAAATTTGCCGCTAATGCCAAACCTGAAATCGTAGAGAACGAACGAAAAAAACAGGCAGACGCAGAAAGCAAGATCAGTACCATCGAGGAAAGTATTGCGGCCTTAAAAAAATAAAAGAAGAGAAGGTTTTCAAAAATAAATCCGTATTTTTACATTGTGTACGCGAACATCTTGCACACAATAATATTAACTGTAATATAAAATACGATGAGACACTCAAGAAGAACTTTCTTCAAACAAGGACTTGCCGGCGCCCTGCTTTTAGGCACGGCGTCGTTGGGACGTGCCGCCGGACAGCCGGATCCGGTAAAACCAAAAGCCGAGAAAGCAACCAATCCCTTTCAATTAGGGATGGCGGGATATACTTTCGCGCATTTCGATTTAGAAACTACACTAAAAACTTTGCAAAGACTAGATATCCATTATCTTTGCATCAAAGACTTTCATTTGCCTTTCAACAGTACGGATGAACAGATCAAGGCGTTCCACGAAAAATGTGCCTCTTACGGTGTAACGGGCTATGGTGTGGGGCCAATCTACATGAAAACGGAAGAAGAAATTGATAAAGGCTTTGAATATGCGAAACGCGTAGGGGTTAAGTTGATCGTCGGAGTTCCGAACTATGAACTTTTGCCTTACGTCGACAAAAAAGTGAAAGAGTATGATTTCCATTACGCGATCCATTTGCATGGGCCGGACATCAAGACATATCCGGATGCGACGGATGTGTGGGAGCATACAAAAGACTTGGATGCGCGCATCGGCATGTGTTTGGATATAGGGCACGATCTGAGGAACGGATGCGACCCGGCGGCTGATTTGAAAAAATACCACACCCGTGTATTCGATATGCACATTAAAGATGTGACGGATTCATCCAAAGCCGGAAAAGGAATCGAGATAGGCCGTGGAAAAATAGATTTCCCCGCACTGATCAAAACATTGCGCGAAGTAAACTATACCGGGAAGTGCAGTCTGGAATATGAAAAGGATATGAAAGATCCTTTCCTGGGAATCGCGGAATCCATCGGTTATTTTAAGGCAATAAGCGATTTGAATTTTTAAAACGGACAATTGAATGAAAAACGCGTTGTTAATAGGAGTTGTGTCTCTGCTGTTTTCGGCTTGCAGTTCTATCCGGTATGTAAATATCGAGACGACGAAACCGGCGGAGATCACGTTCCCGGCTTTAGTGAATAAAGTCTTAATTGTTAACAACGCCGTACCCCAGCCGGATAACGCCGGCTATGAATACAAATTAATGGGAGCCATACAAGATACTGCCCGCGCTCAGGCGGACAGTGCCTTGTACGACGCTTGCAAGGCTTTGGGGCTGGCTATTCTGGAAACGGATTATTTCAACGATGTACTTCTTTTTCAAGAGGCGACTCGCGACGACGACCAATCACTTTACGACAAGAAACTGACGCAAGAAACCGTTCAGTCGCTTTGCGACGAGACCGGTACCGGCGCAATCATTTCTTTAGATCGTCTGTTATTCGATACGAATAAGAATGTGATCGCTATGGGTGGCGGATTCTTTTTCGGTGCCATCAATGTAAAAATATCCGGAGTCTTACGAACTTATCTGCCCGGGCGGGAAAATCCGTTGGCTACCGTCTTGCTTTCCGACAGTATTTTTTGGACAGAACAGGGAGAAACAATGGAAGAATTGGAAGCTTATCTTCCTTCGCCGAGCGATGCGTTACGCGAAGCGGCTAAATACATCGGCAAGCAAGCCGCGCCTTACTTTGCGCCCCATTGGCAAAATGAATTACGCTGGTATTACACCGGAGCAAGCGCCACTTGGAAACAGGCTTCCGCTTATGCCGCCGTACAACGATGGAAAGAAGCCGGAGCCCTTTGGGAATCGTTATTCAAACAGAGCGCAAATAAAAACAGTCAGGCAAAAATTGCATCCAATATTGCTTTCGTACAGGAAATGCAGGGGAATTATGAAAAAGCGCTCGAATGGGCAGAAAAAGGACATTCGCTCTTTCAAAAAACAGACGAAGAGGGTCGGGACTATAAGCTCTTAAGCCAATATATGCTCGTCCTGCAGGAGCGGATTCGCGAGAACCAAAAACTAAATATTCAATTTGGCAATATCTAACGAGTTATTCATCGATATTATTACTACTTTTGTGAGCATAATAGAATCGAATCAAGATGAGCGCAGCAAACACGAAGGTACAGGAAATCATTGAATCCACATTTACCTCAGCTTTAGAAAAGCTGAATAACGACGGTTCCATTCATGCGATTAGCGATTTATACGTACAAGCCGACCGTGAAATCGGAGACCTGTCGATTTACGACGATAATGAATCGTTAATTGAAAAAACGATTATTTTCGATTGGGTAAATAACAAACAACCGGAAGAGGTTTTCCTAAAGCATACAACAGCGATCATCAAATCGGCATTAGTCTCCCTAGCGTCTAAAGAAGCCTTCGAACAACCCTGTATTGTAAAACCATTTTCCGTTAATCTCTCGGACGAAGATTTTGCGATCATCGAAGAATTATTATTCATTGACGACGAGATTTTACGATTAGACGACCCCCTTTTAAAAGATTTAGATGCAGATTTGGATGATTTTTTGGATAAACTACTTTCAGATATCGAATAACTTTTTACCTTTGTGCCCGAAATAAAACAAAATCCGCCGAAATAGCTCAGTTGGTAGAGCAATTCATTCGTAATGAATAGGTCGCCGGTTCGAGTCCGGCTTTCGGCTCACTTTTTATCAAGCAGTTACAATAATGTGACTGCTTTGTTAATATTCCCCTTTCGATGATAATTCACTTCACGAGAATTCTTTTTTCCCATAGGGTCAAAACTTTTTTGTCTTCACGATCTGTTTTCTTCTACACAATGATCAAACACTTTTTCGATAACTGTGGTAATATATTTTGACAACCGTAGTAATATATTTCGACAACTGTGGTAATATATTTTTACAATTGTCAAAATAAGGATTCCTATCGAACGAAAAAAAGATTTGTCACGGAGAAAAAAAAGATTTGTCACGGAGGAAAAAAAGAATGAACAAGGTTAGCATTTATTGAGGTCTATAATGTGAAACAAGAGCATATTGTTACAGACAACAAGAATGAATTGATTCTGACTTTTCATTAACGAAGGCGGCAAACCGCTTGCATATTTCTTCATGATACTGACGACAAGACAAGAAATAAGACCAGTCATCCATTGGAGCGAAAACAAAAAATCCGTATCTTCGGTGTTAAATTGTTGATGTTGTATGCCTGTATGAATGCGAACTCTATATTTCAAGTCTTAGGTCTAGCAGAATATGAACACAACTTATATTCTGCCAATGATTCATATGCAGACAAATTATTGGAGTATTATAAAATGCAAGCAGGAATTGTTAATGCTGATTATTTTTATTGCTTCAACAATTTAGTTGAGAATCGACCGATTCCGTTTATATACATATACGACCAACGTGTAGATGTCAAAGGAAAAGATATCAACTTGGTTGAAATAAATAAGCAATTATGGACATTAGGAGAAATTGCATTAGCTCTTATTGTTTATGATGATGGATTTACAATAATAGATACGCGAAACCCGATAAAAAGTGAATCGGAGCCTTCCTACTTAGACGGACTGTCAAAATCAATCAAACAAATAGATTCAAGTCTTAGACGCAGAATTTTTGAAGGGCGTATTCTTGAAGAATCACCTGCTGATTATGTTAGCGTATCGCCATATCAGAAATTATTAGACCATATTGAGAAAAAAATTCTCAATAAGAGCAAAGAAATAAGATGTAGACAAGATCTTTTAAAAAAACTGCTTGTCAAGTTCATTTTAATTAAATATCTTGAAGAGCAGGTTGATGACGATGGGAATAGTGTTTTTGAGGATGGCTTCTTTGAAAAATTTATTACAAACAAAAAAAATAAAACCATTTTCAAGAATAACTACACATTTTGCGATGTGTTAAGAGGGAATGACATAGTAGGACTTCTGACATTCCTGAATACAAAATTCAACGGAGGAATATTTAAAGTTTCCAAACAAGAGGAAGCTGAAATACAAGTAGCAAATCTAAGCATTATAGCGGATGCTCTTGATGGGAATAAGGATATTGAGGGGCAAATGTCTATCTGGCGGTATTACGATTTCAATTTATTACCCATAGAATTTATTAGTCGTTTATATGAACGTTTTGTTACTTCGGTCGAAGGAAAACAAAAAAGTACAGGAGCATATTATACCCCACCTCATTTAGCAAGACTGCTTATAGATGAATTATTGCCTTTCAACAAGGAGGTTAACTTTGATAATTTTAAAATTTTAGACCCATCATGCGGTTCTGGAATATTTTTGGTGCTTGCTTACAAAAGGTTAATCACTTTATGGATGCTGAAAAATAATAAGCAAATCATAAAAGGCGAAGAAGATATCAGAAATATAAAAAAGATACTTTCCGATTGCATATATGGAGTTGACATAAATGAAGATGCACTATCTATTACTGCAACTTCTTTACAGATAGAACTTTCCAGCCATATCCGACCTAAAGAAATTTGGGAGAAGTTAACTTTTGACAACTTGGAAAAGCAAGGGAATCTTACTAATCAAGGTTTCTTTAAATGGTATAAATCAACTGTTTTAAAATTTGATGTTATAGCAGGAAATCCGCCTTTTAACATATCAAGTGAAGAACAACGTAAGAATGTTAAGTTAGAAAAGGATGATGATTTTTCAGAGGAAAGATATATAGATTACAAAGGAAAAACGCAAGCTTTTCCGGATAACAACCCTGCACTTATATTTCTACATCGGTCTGTCGAAAAACTGCTAAAGCCGTCTACGGGATTACTTTTCTTAGTAATGCCTGCGGCACGATTTTTATATACGACCAAATCTTTTGAGTATAAAAAGAGTTTAGTTTCGCGCTGGAATATTGAACGTATATATGACTTTACTCCTTTGAGAGAACACCTCTGGGGCAAAACGAAAATTGCCACTATAGCGGTAAAAATCTCCAATGGAGAATTATCCTCAAAAGCAATTGAGCATATTATCATCCGAAATTCATCTGCAAATGAAAAAGGAGCTATTCGATTCCAGATAGATAAATACGATAAATTTAGCGTACCTGTTGATTTCGTCTTCTCAAAGAGTTTTATTTGGAAAATAAATCTATTGGGAGGAGGAAGACTTCGACTATTCGTTGAAAAGTTCACTCAACACCTTAAAATTTCCGATTATTTTAAACAGAACGATTTTGTTGCAAATATTGGATATACCCGTGATAAGTATGTTATTCAAGATTCGAAGAAAAGGGATTTAGGAGAACAAGTGATAAATTTGAAGGGTCAGAATGTCGTTGATGCAGAAATTTTTGATTCAGATATTCTTCCTAAAAAAGCAATTAAGGCTATCTCTAATGATGATTGGGTAAGAGTGCCGAAACAAGGATTTAATCCCCCCAATATATTAATTCGACTGAACATCAATGTAAATTTACCAATTGTTTATAATACCCGACAATTAGCAATACCCAATGGAATACTCTTCATCAAAGGAAATAATACTTCCAAAATGCAACATTTTATTTCCGCGTTCAAGGAAAATAGAAGTTTATATATATTTTTAATCAAAGCCCTGTCGCCAAAAACGTTTGTGCAACAAGGAGGCGGATATAGTATAAACCGTCAAGACATCTTAAATTTACCTATTGATGTAGATGACAACGGGAATATTTCTCCCTTTGTATTAACAAGCCATCTTGATAATATTGTTGTTTCTGATACAGAATTTATAGCGGAAGACTTGAACAAGACAAATAGCTTGATTTTTAACGCTATTAACAAAAAGGTCTTATCTGAATATTCTGCGGCATTCTGTGAAATTCTTAATCTAGCATATCAAAAAGATGAATATGAATTTAAGCCCATCAGGCAAATAATAAGTGACGATTATGTATGGGTTACTTTTGAACATACAAATCAAAATATTGATATAGAAAATAAATATACAATTCAGAGTGAAAAGGAATTTAAAGAAATTCTTTTTGACGACATTACTAACAATGCGCTAACAATAAATAAGGTTATCACTTATTATGGAAAGAATAATCAGATAAGTTTTATCAAACCTAATAAACTTAAATATTGGATGCGTACTATTGCTTATCGGGATGCGGAAAATGTCAAAAGTGATATGTTTAAAAACGGATATTAAGTTATGCACTTTGACCATATAGACTACTCCCATAAATACCTTGAAGATATTCTTTGCATCATTAGAAAGGGCATTTTACAAAAACAGGCGGTATTAAATAAAAATAGACGGGAAGGATTAAATTCTCAACCCTTAGTTGATTCTTTTAATGCTATTGGAACAACATATGCTGTTTCTAAAACTTGGATAGGTGTTCAGAAAGAACATGAAAGAGAAGACAATAAAGGGAGAGAAGATATTTATTTTTACCTGAATGATGATAACTATACACGTATATTTTTTGTTGAAGCCAAAAGATTACCCAAGTATGATTCAACAGGTGAAGAAGAATACGTTATCGGCGAAAGTTCAAAACCTTCGGGTGGAATCCAACGTTATAAATTGGGGAATCATGGTGATTACAGTTTACGGCATAATGGCATCATTGCTTATGTTGAGAATAAATCTATTGAAGAATGGATTTTGAATATAAACGACAAAATAACAAGTGAATATCCCAATGATTCATTGCTTGTCCCAACCAATTTTGAGAATGAATATACATCAACTCACAACTATCTTAATCAAGAAGGCGAATTTCTAATGCATCATTTCTGGATTAATTTAACGAAGAATTAAGAAGTTGCCACCTTCGGTTTTCAAGTGTAGTTTCCAGCAATGAATAAAAAGACCGATATTTGCAATGAGTTATTTGAGAAAATGCCGTGATTACTTTAACAAGAAGGGATTAAATAGTATTCCTTTGAAAGTTTTTGTTGAATCGTGAATCGTTACTTTGTTTGCCCATATTTATCGGTTTCAAATTCAATATATTGCTGTAAAACAAAAATATAGTTTTTTTTAACTCTGCCAACTCACTTATTTCGTTATAAAACTTCATGTTCATTTTTTGTTATAACCGTAACAGTTACGAC
>JAQVZS010000015.1 GCA_028708075.1 Massilibacteroides sp. | reverse complement strand
AATGTTGGCAACCGCAGAAGTATTGATAGTAAGCATTTTCACTCCATTGTTCAACTACAGACTCATCTGACAAATTACGTAAATGTTTGAGAATAAGCAAGCCGCACATCAGACGGATAGGTTTAGCCGGACGACCGTTATCTGCACTGTAAAGGTCACAAAATGCCTGCTGAAACCTACTCCATTCTATTTTGTCGGCTAAACGATAAAGTGGATGACGAGAATCAAGCTGATCACTCAATGATGAGAAAAAGCTATACTGATTGTTATTTTCTTTCTGATTTAACATGACAATATCTGCAAGGATTACACCATAAAGATAAGAAATCTTGGGGTTTCTGCAAAACAAAAATGAACTTATTTGATTGTATATCAGCAGATAAATACTTTATAAGGGACGACTATTTAGACTGGAGCGGCGTGGATGGCTTTCATTGCGCTGTCGGCTCTATTGACAAACGATATGCTAAAAGAGCTACTCCGCCAAACTCAGAAGAGACCGAATGGGCTGGAGTCGGTTGGCGAGGAGAACGTTTATCGGCACAATTCGTTTTATGGGCGGATAAGGAGGTGTCGCAAATCGAGTTTGATTTTTCATCTTTCCAATCTGCCCATGGCAGCATTATGGATGCATCCTGCGCACACGATTTGTCCGTTACGTATTAACAGACGAATTTGCAGCAGGTTGTGGTTATCGCAAACCGGAAAACTTAGCAGTCTCTTTAGTCGCTGACGTACTAGACAATACAGAGTGTTTAGAGATGAAAGCCTGCACAACACAACCCGTGTAGTTCACATTTAACATCCCTTCCACAGCAACTCCCGGACTTTATACAGGAGTCATGACGGTCTATGCTCAAGAAGAAAAGAAGAAAAAGATAAAATTAACGATAGAAGTTTTACCTCAAACACTTCCTCCGGCCAAAGAATGGGCTTTTCACCTGGACTTATGGCAACATCCATCAGCTGTAGCCCGGATTAATCAGGTTGCTCACTGGTCGGAAGAACATTGGAATTTACTGGAAGATCCGATGCGTATGCTGGCCGAAGCTGGTCAAAAAGTAATTACTGCTACATTAAATAAGGATCCATGGAATAACCAATGTTATGATCCTTATGAAGATATGATTTTTTGGACGAAAAGAGCCAATGGAAATTGGGATTATGATTATACGATTTTCGACAAGTGGGTTTATTTCATGATGGAATTAGGTGTGGACAAAGCAATCAATTGTTATTCGATGATACCCTGGAATAATGAGATTCATTATAAAGACGAGAAAACCGGTGAAATCATTCATGTAAGTGCAGAACCGGGTTCCAAAGAGTTCAAGAGTCTATGGACACCGTTTCTTAAATCGTTCCGGGCACATTTAAAAGAAAAAGGATGGCTGGAAATAACCAATATTGCTATGGATGAACGTTCTCCAAAAGACATGAAAGAAACAGTAGCCTTATTAAAGCGAGTTGCCCCAGAGTTAGGCATCGCATTAGCCGACAACCATAAAAGTTATAAGGAATATCCTATGTTGAAAGATATTTGTATTTCTTACGGAAGTGGGTTTGAAGAGGCCGATCTGAGTTTCAGAAAGAAAAATGGACTAGTCAGCACATATTATGTCTGTTGTTCGCATGAATTCCCTGGACTTTTCACCTTTTCCGATCCGGCCGATGCCGCCTTTATTGGCTGGTACACCATAGCCGCCGGATTAGACGGTTTTCTGCATTGGTCCTATAATTCCTGGGTGGAAAATCCATTGATCGATTCACGTTTTCGTACCTGGCCGGCGGGAGATACCTATCTGATCTATCCCCAAGGCCGTAGTTCGATTCGATTCGAACGATTGGTGGAAGGGATTCAGGATGCAGAAAAGATCCGAATCCTCCGAGAAAAATTTACGGCCGCCTCCGACACTGAAAAGTTACAGAAGCTGGATGCTGAGCTAACTCTTTTCAATTCTTTTGAGAAACCGGACACACCCTGCGAACAATTGATTCAGCACGGTAAACAACTCCTAAATGAGTTAAGCCGATCTAAATAAAGAATAAATCATCAAGTGATTGCGCCTGACAAAACCAGAATAAGATCCGGAAAAGCACAATCACTTGATGAACCTTAGTCGAAAGCGTTATTTTCTCTTTGATTCCTTTTCTTTCCAGACGACAACACCTGCCGGTTTAAGTTGGGCGCTTCCAATTAGCACTTCTGCTGTTTCGGGGATAGCAATCTGTTGGATATCCGAGGTGTAATTTAACGCAATATAGAACCCGTCACGCCATTCCTTCACAACGCCATACGGTAAATTTTCGATCGACACCTCTGCCTCAGCATAAACACGACGCATAACCGCCGCTTCTAATTTCCCGTCGTCGGTATCCGTACCGATATACGTAACCGAACCCTTACCGGATTTACGATGGATAACAGACGCTGCGCCTTGGTAAAACTGGTCGGCATAGGTTGCCCATACTTCGGTATCGTTTTTTGGTGTTAGCACATCCGCCCAATTGTTCCAGGCATATTTTTGGCCGTTAAAAACAACGTTTCCGAATAAATTCCAAGGCATATGATCATAAAACAAATTATCTATTCCGATCAACGCATGAATCGGTGCAGCCAAAGGTGCTTCCCAAAGTTTTGCATCCCGGTCTTTCTGAGCTGTACGACACGTTAAGATCAAATGTCCACCCTGTTTTACATAATGAGTCCAACGTTCCACCAAACCGCTGTCCAACAATTGGTATGCCGGAGCGATCAGAAAAGGATAAGCGGAGAAATCGTCTTTTTCCGAAATTACATCTACAGGCGCAACAAAGCTTTTCAATAAATTATAATATTTATGAATATGCGACATCATGCTCCATTGGTCTGTTTGTTTTTGAAATTCCGTTTCCCAATAACTATTCATATCAAACAACATTCCGACACGACGTGAGGACAAAGATTGGGGGATACGGTCCGTCAGATCGTAAGCCAATCGTAATTTCTTCATCTCCTGTGCGATCTGGACATATTCTTCACCTCCGGGGGATATCGTCACACCATCGGTCATCACCATGCCGTAATGATATTGCTCACTTCCCTTCAGAGGCTGGCGAAAACGATAATTGCAAACAAATTTACCTCCACCGGCAAAGACATGATACACCCACATACGTACAGCTCCGGGCATGGGTTGGGGGTTATAAACACCCCAGTTTACTTGTCCCGGTTGCAATTCCATCACCCCGTAAGCCTTCCCTACAAAATTGCGGAATTGATCGTTCGAAAAGCCAATATCCTCGGGTATTCCCAAACGAAATCCCTGATCTCCGATACCCGACTTATGACCCGTCACCAAATAACGCGTATAGGTCAAAAAATCGAGCTGGTCGATCCGAACGGGATCTACAGGATTAAAAATCGGGATTAAATTGGTCGTAACCCACTGCGTCTTATCAATGTGACGGCGTAACACGTCGGCCTGCATATTGACAAAGCTCGCCAATTCATCTGCCATAAATCGATTCAAATCGAGCATAGCATGTGGATTGGGTTTCTCGGGCAACTCCTGCGCATTGGGAAGACATATTTGATCAAAGGTTTGATAAGTTTCGCTCCAAAAAGAAGTTCCCCAAGTTTCATTTAGCTTTTCAATCGTTCCGTACTTCTTTTTTAACCAAATCCGGAACTTCATTTGCGCGTTAGGACTATAATCAACTAAACCATAATGTCCGGGCTCATTATCGATCTGCCAGCCGATGACCGCAGGATGATTCCCGTAACGTTCTCCTAATTTGGAAACGATGGTTTCGACATATTGCCTATAACGGTCACTGCTCCAAGAGGCATGTTGACGGCGACCATGCTGGATCTTTATTCCGTTGTCACGTTGAATCAGAACATCCGGATATTTTTTTGACAACCAGACCGGAGGGGTCGGACTCGGTGTACATAGAATCACTTTCAACCCATACTTGTCTGCCAAAGATACGGCACGATCTAACCAGTCAAAATGGTAAACGCCTTCTTCCGGCTCCAACATACCCCAGGCAAATTCGGCAAAATGGGTAAATTGAATCCCCATTTCGGACATTTTCTTCAAGTCTCTTTCCCATTGGGAAGCATCCCATTGCTCGGGATAATAATACGATCCCAAAGCAAAAAGATCTTCTTTCGGAAAAGAGCAGTCAACCGGTGATTGGGAAAAAGCGACTGAACAGGACAACAACCCGAATAAACCAATTATTTTTCTCATTCTTTCTTGTTTCATTCTTTTCTATATTCTCAAAAAATCACCAACCAACAGCCTGAGGCGTATTGGTAGGACCAACCATCTTTATTTTCCCGTTTTCATCAAAATAGAGCCGATCCATACAAACCACACGATCCCAATTCGGTTTCTGACAAAAAGCATCGGCATGTCGATGATAAATCAAATAAAGATTTCCATCAGGCGCCTCAACGATTGAATTATGCCCTGGTGAAGAAATCTTTTGGGAAAGATCTGTGGTCATCAACGGATTATCTACGCTCTTCTCCCAAGGCCCTAACGGATTATCTGCATAGGAAACTCCAATTCCATAAAACTCATAACCCGTGTCGTTTGCCGAATAAGTCATATAATAGGTTCCGCCCTTTTTAAAAACGAATGCACCTTCGTTGCATCGGTTTCTATTCCAGTTTACTTTTTCCCACGGTTGCGAAGCTGCTGAGACAAAGACCGGATCACCCTCCAACCCCGAAAGATCTTTTTTCAGTTTCGCGACATACAATTCGCCGGTAGCCAAGGTATCACCTTGCATTCCATTTTTGCTGAAATAAACATACGGAGTAGCATCCTCATCCACAAAGATATCGGCATCGATCGCTGAATAGTCTAAGTCGAACCAAGGTGTGTAAAGATCCGTAAACGGTCCGTCAGGTCTTTCGCTAACGGCCAGACAAGTCAGCATCAGATTCCGCTCTTTGACATAACAACTATAAGTCAGATAAAATTTCCCATTGTAATACTTCACTTCCGGAGCCCAAAAGCCAAATGTTCCGATATGATTCTCCGGTTTTCGATACAGGACACCGTGATAATCCCAGGTAATCAAGTCTGTTGACGTATAATAGGCAAAGCCTTCACCTTCCGGCAAAACCGTTGTCCCGGTCAGATAATACGTATTATCATATTGATAAACAAACGGATCCGCCACCGACAGAACCGTACTGTCAACCGTCATCAGCGGATTGACATAACTCTTCTCTTGTTTCGTTGCAGACTGGCTACAGCCGACAAGTAACAAATAGATAAAAGAAAGCAATACAAGATTCAAAAATTTCATAAAAACAGAGATCTATTAGGTTGATTCAAAATTTAATTCTTTATCTTTTTACAATTGATACCGGTTCTTCTTCTATTTCATAATCCCTCAAAACATAACTCCGGTTTTTAGAGGGAGTTGACAGAAAAGCACCATTACCGATTAAATCACTAATCACGGGATAGATCACACCTCGTTCGGATTTGAGAAATAATACGCAATACTCATCTTTAAGCGCATACCCGATCTGAAAAGAAAGCGATTTCGAATCCCCGATTATTTTACTCTTTATACGGGGTGTTTTGCCTTTTTCAAATCGAACAGCTAACTCAACAGAGCAATCATCGGACAAATCTACTCTTAACGAACTTTTAACAGGAGAAGAAATCAAAGCGCCTAATGCTGTCCATTCGTTCCTTATCACGTCTTGCCCGGACGCCAGCACGGCATCACTACGTGTTCCTTTTACCCGTTGCAACAAAGATAAGTCAAAAGGACTTAATAACTGAGGGCTCCGCATCGCTGCGTTTACAAACGAAAAATTACCCTCTACATCCCTCCCTATTAATTCCGGATTTATATCGAATATTTGATATCCTTGTTTTGCTACCTCAATTATGCAGTTCGACATTTTCACCTGAAACGGAGCGGTTTTCTCATGCTCTTTATAAATAAAAGAAGTTCCGAAATTTTTCAAATAAGAGAAAAAGATATTTTTATCCAAGATTAATGTCGGATTCACATCTTCTGCCAATACGATAGCTTTATCTACGGTATCAAAATAAATTTCATTAAAGATAAAAAAACCTCCGGTTTCCAGACAGATTCCTTCGGTTGAACAGAAATTTTCCGCGCCTAAATCCAACCCTCCCGTCGTATTCATTGAAAGAATATGTACATTATTGAGAATAAGACCGGCCGACTTTGTAACGAGCCCATACTTCGTCGCATAAATAAACGTATTGGAAATCTTCGTATCGCAACAGGAATGATCAATATAAATACCGTAGACTTCTTCATTCGAAGAAATGCCTTGTATCGTTATGTTATCTATTTTGGTGTCACAACTCCCTGTACCCCTAAAATCATCGGTAACTTGTATTCGAATATGTATTTTACGTCCTTTGAATAGACTGATCGCTCTCAGTGAAACCAATTGCTTGAGTCCGTTGACCATGATTCCGTTATCCACATTAGAACAATCGAACATGCCTCCTTCAATATAGGAAAAACGCCGATGCGTCACATCGGGCGTAGACATTTCGGAATAACCGATCTTCAATAACGCTTCCAATGGCAGATCGGTCTTGATCCGCGCATTTTTATCAAACACAATATTCACATTTTTGGTATAATCAAACGGTAAGACAATTGGTTCCGAAAGATTATACGTTCCTGCCTGAAAATAAAGTGTTTTCCCATAACTTTGCTTTACCAAATCATTTAATTCCGCACCAATAACCGATCCGTCATTTTTGACTTTGAATTTCGTTACAGAAATAATATCAGATTCTTCGTGCCCATATTCCGAGCCAAAGGCAGAGACAGAAAAACAACAAAGAAGAAAAACAGAGAAACAAGACAAAAAAACTCGATTGATCATCGTAGATAGATTTTATATTAAACACAAATTTAAAAAGAGATATAGAAAACAAAAAACACTTCGGTTTATCTATTCCCTATATCTCTTTAGATCCATTGACTATTCGGTCATTTAATACCCCGGATTATTTTCGACTATACCCCCCGATTCGATAATTACTTTAGGAGGTATCGGGAATAACACCATATGGTCTTTTGCAGGATATCCCATCTTCTGACCGTATTCAATATACTTGCCAAAACGGATCATATCCTGTCTTCTCCAACCCTCGAAATAAAGTTCGCGCCCTCGCTCTGCCAACAAAAAGTCTTTGAACTTTTCTTTGCTTGTTTGAATATCCGAAGGGATTGTATAGGTAACACCAGATCGATCCGTAATTTGTTTCAGATAGCTCAACGCCTTATCCGTCGGACCGTTTAATTCATTTTCGATCTCTGCCAAAGACAAAAGGACATCCGCATACCGACAAACGACCAAAGGAATTTTACCGGCACTTGTTTGTTCCTTCGGCAATAGATATTTAACCATAATTGCACCATAAGGCAATCGGTCACCTTGGTTCCCCTCGCGCGAATACAAAGTCCCATCAGGTCCGGTATAATGATCAGCGATACCCACCAAACGTTTATCGTCTTTTGCATAAGAGTCATAAAAATCCCACGGCATCATCGTTACGCCCCAATAAGGGGCCACTTTAATTCCACAAACTTCTGCGCAAGTCGGAGGGATCATATAAAAGAACCACTCATTGCCCATTTGTTGTCCACTTGGGACAGACCATATATTTTCATTATTATATTCGTCTGTAAAGACCTCACTGTAATCGTCAGCCAAAGAATAACCCATTTGCGTCAAACTTTCGGCATAAGGTAAAGCCTTTTCATATTGATGATCGTTCATATAAAGCTTCATCATCAAAAGAGTAGCAAGCCCCTTATTTACCCGGCCCCAATTTTCCGTATTATTAGTTTTATCGTACAAATAAGGGATCGCTTCTGTTAAATCTTTCACCATTTGATTAAAATACACTTCCTTAGTAGGTCTCGATTCATACTTTATCTCATCCAGTTTAGTCGGATCAGTAACCACCGGAATCGGTCCGTATAAATCATAAAAGCAAAACATCAACCAAGCCCTCAAACATTTTGTTTCCGCCATCAATCCCTTTTTTGCGTCTTCAGCTATATCTGTCGATTGATCGATCACATCTAAAATATACGTAGCTCGCGTAATATTCCGGCTTACCGTATAAGTTGAGTAAGTATCAAAAGCACTTCCCCAATTGAAGAAAATCTCTTGATGTTCGATATTATAGATCTCATCCGTGGTCATTTCCGAAAGACCAAGCCAGCCACCATAACCTGTCGTAAAAATAGGCCAGCACCAAACCCCGTTACTATTATCGTTTACCGCACCCGAATTACATTTAAAGTAAGCGTACAGTCCCGTTAATAAAGATCGCGCATCTTCTTCTGTCTGAGGAAAATTTGTCTCTGCGAAAGAAGAATAAACCTTCGAGTCCAAATCACACGAGTGGAAGGAAACGGTTGTACAAAAAACTAATAATGCATATCTTATTTTCGTTTTCATGATTCGTTCAAATTAAATTTAAAAAGTAATATCAACACCCATAACAACCGTAAACGGGATTGGGAAAGGAGCTGCGTTCTGTTCCATTTCCGGATCCAATCCGTCGTAATTAGACAACAACAACGTATTCTGCAAATCAACATATACGGCAGCATTCGATGCGATCTTACTACCTTGCAGCCAGCTTTTAGGGAATGTATAGGTCACCTTAATATCCTTGAAACGCAAATAATTGACATCTTTCAAGGTAAAATCATCCGTGCCGGATTTATTACTATTCGCTGCCGCATTCGGGGCAATACCCGTAAACCATCCAGTCGGATTGAATGAGGTCCAGACATCTTTGTAGCGATAACTGGTATTCAATCTATCACTGGTCAAACCTCGATACATCCATTGGTCGTACGACTTCTTACCCAACACACCATAGGTATCGATATCAATCTGTATATTCTTAATCCGGACTCCCGTTCCAAGTCCAAAATAAAGTTTGGGTTCACTATTTCCTAATTTGACAATATCATTCTCATCTAACACCCCATCTCCATTCATATCGACAAACTTTTTATTTCCGGGATAAGAGTCCGGTTGAAGTACTTTCCCATTAGAGGTATATTCCTGTACCTCTTCCAACGATTGAAAAATTCCATTCGTTTTCCATCCATAAATCGGACTTAAGTCATCTTGTTCTTTGATCCAGGAAGCTAAATCGACTTCCGGATTTCGTTCAACCCAATAAGAATGATTATGACTCAGATTCAAATAGGCATTCCAATCGAAATCTTTTTTCTCCATGAGTAAGCCTTTTAGTGCAATCTCATAACCAGTACTCCGTGTCGAACCTACATTTTTCGCCAACGTAGCCACCATGTCGGTAGCCGGTAAAGAAGCAAAGTCCAACAAATCTTTTGCCGTACGTACATAATAGTCAAAACTACCCGTCAGACGATCATTAAAGAAGGAGAAATCCAGACCGGCATTGATCGTAATATCCGTCTCCCATTTCAAATTTTTATTCCCCTTCTGCTTCTGGATAATTCCTTTATTCAACAAGCCATCGAAATAATAGAATGCCCCAGTAGCCATACCATAGGTCGTCAAGCTATAATTTCCACCAGCCAAAATACTTTCATTACCTGAAGTCCCGATACCGGCTCTTAATTTCAGGTAATTTAAAGCCTTCAGATTCTTCATGAAACTTTCTTCAGAGATCGTCCATGCCGCAGAAACTCCGGGAAACCATCCCCACTTATGATTGGCGGCAAAAACAGAAGAGCCATCATTACGTAAAGTAGTACCAAGGGTATATCGATCTTTAAAGGTATAATTAAAGCGGCCAAAATAAGATAATTTATTACGTTCCCACCGACTGGAGCTGTAGGTCGTTTCGTCCACATCGGAAGACAATTCCAGATAATTATTCTCAAGTGCATCCGACGGGAAATTAAATACCGCAACCGAATAATTATTGCCGGATGTTACATAATATCCTGTACCTAATACAACATTCAAACGGTGATCTAATCCGAATAGCTTATCATAAGTTAAATACTCCTCAATGCCATAATTATTATTATAAGCATTCGCATAACCTCCAAAATTTTGTTGTGTTTGTTGTGGAAGAATTGATTTGGAAGGAGAAAACACATCCCGGTTTTCATCCGTTTTATCAATCGATAATTGTACGTTCGCTTTTAATTCCGGAAGAATCTTAATCTCCAGATTCGGTGCAAACATAATACGCTTTGTCGTCGTTTTATCTTTCATATAACTCCAAGCCAAAGGATTTGCGGTCATAGCATTCTCCGGAGATGTAAGATTTCCATATTCATCTTGCAACGGTAAACGGGGAGAAAAATAAAGCGCGGCATTGGTTTGATTCGCTTCATTGGCATTCCCCCGCCACATACCCGAAGAAGGATTGTTCGCATTCAACAACGAATACATACTTGACAGATTCAATTTCAACCATTTTGACAGATTCGCCTCCATGTTAATACGACCGCTAAATCGTTCAAGATCACTAATCTTCATCAACGATTTTTGATCGAAATAATTAAAAGATGCATAGATTTTAAAATTCTCACTCCCCGCATTGAACGACACATTATGATTATTTATCAGGCCTGTTCGAGTTACATCTTTAAAATGATCGTACGATTCGGTCTGCGCCAATTGATCTTCGTCATACAATACTGTCCAGCCGGAGGCCGGGGCAGGTGTCTTTCCGTACGGAGCATAACGATTAATGTATAACCATTGCTCTTTCATCCCTAAATTCGCCAGATTCATAAAATCTTGAGCGTTCAGCATATCATAATATTTTTTTACTCCTTGCATCGAAAACGAACCGCTATACGTAACTTTCGGTCTTCCGCTTTGTCCTTTCTTTGTGGTAATCAAAATCACGCCATTTGCTGCAGATGAACCATAAATTGCTGTCGCACTCGCATCTTTAAGCACATCGATAGAAGCAATATCATTCGGATTCAATGTTGCCAACGGACTCCGATCTGATCCATCTCTCAGCCCTGAGTTAAGCAATCCGGAAGGACCGACTTTAGCCGCCTTATTCGATTCTGAACTGACAATCATCCCGTCAATCACATAAAGAGGACTGTTTGAGCCATTGGGAGAGAGTTTTCCGCGGATATTGACAGAAAGAGACGTTCCGGGCTGTGCGGAATTCTGAGAAATAATCAAACCAGCGACTTTCCCTTGTAGCAAATTATCGGCACTAACAGCATTTGGTGCTTCAATATCTTTTGCTTTCACAGAAGAAATAGCACCGGTAATTGTCTTCTTGAGCTGCGATCCATAACCGACCACAACAACTTCTTCCAACACTTCTGTATCTTCACGCAATGTTATAGCGAATGATTGCTGATTCCCTACTTTTATCTCTGCCTGTTGGTAACCAATATAAGAAATGGACAACACAGCATCCGGAGAGACAGTCAAGGAGAACCGGCCGTCCATATCTGTAATAATACCATTTGTCGTTCCTTTTTCCACGACATTAGCACCGATCACAGATTCGCCCTTTATATCCGTGACTACACCCACTATTTTTTTCCCTGTTTGTTGAGCCGTTTCCTTTCTGGTAGAAGGAGATAACACGATATAATTATCCGACAACTCATATTGCAAACCTCTATCTTTCAAGGCTTCGTCTAGGAGTTCGGAAACCTTCGCCTTTTTTTTACTTAGCGAAATGTCAAAATTCGATTTGATTTCACTCGTACTATACACAATCAGGTAATTCGTCTGAGTTTCGATCTCCTTGAAAAATTCTTCTATCGAAAGGTTTTCAGACCGGAGCTCGACTACTGCATTCTGTGCTTCACCTGTAAAAGCAAACAGTTGTGAAACGAAAACAAACATACATAGGAAGGTGATCTTCATAATCCTGAATGCTTTATTTATTAATTTGGGGCATAACCTATGGGTTAACAAAGAATTTATTTTCATATCTTCGTTTTATAAAGTAAATACTATAGTTTATTCAATGGGTTTACTTTCTCAATCGGCAGATGATTGCAGCATCTGCCGATTCTTTTTGACTTTTCATGGACTCATATAGGTATCTTTATTAAAAGTTAACGTTTTTATTTCGACAATACAATCTCGTTTAATTCATCATTTTTTTCAATTTTAAATTTGTGAATCCGTTGAATCACCCGTAGAATAGTCAAAATACCATCTCGTTGGCGAAACTTTCCTACATATTCATAGTTTAAGATCTCTGGATCACGAACTAAAATATTTACATCGAAATATAATTCCAGTTTTTTGATGATATTCTCCAGTTTTTGTTTCTTGAAAACATAGATTCCTTCTTTCCAAAGGAGTTCTTCTTCATCCATTTTTTTTAGCTCGAACGAACTGCCCTGCTGTACCAAAAGCTGACCGGGAGACAAAACTAAACTTGTTGACTCCGATTTAGGGAAATACGTTTTCACGGAACCTTCTTGTAAATACACCTCCACACTTCCGGTTTTCTGATAACTATTTACATTAAATTTAGTTCCTAAAGCTTGAATAGCTATCGTTTTTGTCGAAACGATAAAAGGCATCTCAGCGTTCTTGGCCACACTAAAAAAGCCTTCTCCTTCCAGAAAGACCTTTCTTTCACCGGTAAAAACAGAAGGATAAACAAGTCGCGAAGAAGCATTCAGCCAAACTCTTGTTCCGTCTGGCAAGGTCAACTCAGCTCTTTGTCCGGCAGGAACATTCAATTCTTGCGACATAGCCAGTGTCCCAGATTGATCCGATTGATAATAGAAAAAAGACAAAATCCAAGACGACAAAATAGCGAAAGCCAACACAGCAGCGTACTGTCCCCATTTGAAAACAGCTTGCCGACGTTTCTTCCGATTCATCTGTTGTTCAAATAGCTTATATTTGGCTTCGCCCAACGGCTTGTTCATAAAAGAAGTACTTAATCCAACCAAACTATAAACCTGTTGATATTCGATAATTTGTGATTTTAATTCCGGATCGCGATAAGCTTCTCTCAACAACTCTGCTTCCTCTTCCGGACTCAAAGTCCGCTGACAATATTTAATGATACGTCCGTCCACTTTCTCTCTTTTTATTTGTTAACGAACCAAACGGAAAATCCCCCTAAAGCCAATCAGCTTTTTTTCGTTAAAACGGAAAAAGAAAACAAAAAAGAGGTAAACAAGTCTTTAAAGCGTCTTTCATTTTCTTATATCCAATGGTAATCTGATTCTCGACTGTTTTAATAGAAATTCCAAGTTCCTCAGCGATCTCCTTTTGTTTTTTACCTTCAATTTTGCTCTTTACGATAATCTCCCGGCAACGTTCCGGCAATGTATCCAAAGCTTTCTTAATCAAGAATTCAATTTGCTGTTCAGACTTCCAATTCATATCAAAAGCCTCCAATGAATCATATTTCATCCGAAGAGACAAATCAAAATCTTTTTGTAAATTCTTTTTAGCTTCCTGTTCCAACAACTTGCGACGCAGATGATCCACACATCTATTTTTCACAGAGGTAAACAAATAAGCCACGAAGTTTATCTGATCATCATTTAGAATTCGTTTCTGATAAAAATCCGCAAAAACATCCTGAGTAATATTTTCCGCATCTTCTTCACAAAGAACATATTCAAAAGCAAAATTCTTCACTCGCGAATACCAAGTCGTATAAAAACTTTTAAAATCCATTCAGACATCACTTTTACACATCAACAAAGGAAATTATTATTTTAGAATCTGCCAAAAGTCAAAATGACATTGTAAATAAACTCTCAACCTGGAACGATCCATAGTCGAGCGGTTGAATCAGACGAACACCCACTGAAACCGGGAAATTCAGACGAAAAAAAGTGCAATCCACAAGCAAGTCCGCCCCCACAGCATTATAGGTATCCCATCGTTTCTGGGTTTTATTCATTTGATTTGCCGTAAAATCATAAAACAAATTACTCCTGAATCGTTTGATATAGGTTAGATTCCCAAGACTTACGTCCGGGCAAAAAAGGCTAAACGCATAATCGGCTTTCGCCGCAAACATCTGCCTTGTCGAATAAAGATAATCGTACCCCCGAGGTTCTTCCAACAATCGTTTCGGAAAATAAAAGGCTTTCCCTTCCGTATCCTGAAATTGGTAAGCCAGACGAAGCATCAAACCGTCATTCTTCTTTAAGCCAGGCAAATAAGTCGTCAAACGAACGGCATACATATTCCCGTAATTTTCCGAATTGAAGGGACTGAATAAATGCTGCAAACGGATTTGATAGCCGGAACGGGGATAAATGTCGCGCACAGCCATCTTTCGATAATTATAATAGCGCAATTCGGATAACACGTATTGGAAGTTTCCGAATTTTCCGCTTTTAATTTGTTGATATTTATCATTCGTATAATAGTAGGTCACCGAAGGCTGAAAACCTTTTATCCGATGGTCCTGCGTAAAATTAAACGGGACATACATACGCATTTCAGCCTCCATCCGGCGCCTGTCTGCCGATCTTATTTCCGCATAGACCTTATCTTCTTCATTTTTCCCCCAGAGCAGATCGAACGTGCTCCCACCATAATCAAAAGAAAAATCGAATACAGGAAACAGCCCCATATAGGTAAAAGCGAGTTTTCCGTGATGTTCGCGGTCTTTATAATACCAGCCCGCCTGCATAAGTAGCGTATTCAGTGCGTTCTGAGACAAGACCATCGCTCCGGGCTCGACTACCGACGTCAAATCATCTCCTTGCATACTGATTATGTCCATCGCATCATAATAGAAAGGCGACCAACTGTGAATATGAAACAAATGCGTCGTTTTAGAATAAGGTTTCGATTCAAATTCAAAATATTTCCTTTCTACGGTGTCCAGATTAAACGCTTCCTGAGACGCCACCGTCTCCGCCAATTCAAAGCTGTATGGCGCATTCAAATCCGCAGGAACAGGCGTCAGTTTTTCCAGCGGAACAGCAACAACCTGATATCCTTGAGGCTGATAATCGGCAAAAAGCAACTTGCCATTTGAAACCGAAGGTGTAAAAGCTCCAAAACGAACATGCGTCATTTTTTCGATCTTACCCGATATCACATCCATCCGGTAAATATTATTCGTTCCATCGGCGCCTGATTCAAAATACAGACAACTATCCTGCCAAAACAATGATGCAATATTGACCGATACTGGCTTCAAAAGCTCGTGCCAGCCGGAGTCTAAACAATCGAAAGAAAGCAAACGAATACCCTTATCCTCTACTACGATTGCTGCCAAGCGGTCACTTCCCATAAAAACAAGATCCTTGACGTATGCATTTTCCGGAACCGGTATTGAAAATTCAGTATTCCGATCGTCCATATTCATGAGCACCAGTTCATTCCGCCCATTCATAAGTGGACGTGAAAAAGCTATTTTTTGACCAGCAGGATCAATGGCCGGCGTAAGCAATCGCCCTTTAGCTGTCAATGTCATGATCTTTCGGGTATTTAAATCCAAACATTTCAGCACCGAATAATTCTGATGCGTCCAGCGCAAACCAGAGACATATTCAGCCCAATATAATTTATTTCCGGAAGATATGAGACGGCTATTAACCGCCCCCACATAAGCCAAACGTTCCTCCATCCCGTTTTTTATCCGCACCAGCGCCTTGATATCCGCCAATCCTGATTTAAAAGCCACCACCGTTTCCTCGTCCAATGCCAATGGATATTGATAAGAGGTATAATAACGGTTAGAAGGAGATAACGGCTTCTGAAGAAGATTAAAGCCGGAAAGACGGTAGAGGCTGTCTTGTCTCATCCATTCTTGACTTAAATAAGTATATGTATCCTTAAACAAACGTTTGGTATTAATCCCCGTGAAATGTTTTAACGCATTCGAAAAGGGAGGAATTGAAAAAAAACGACGGGGAAACCGATAAGTTACCTTATCCCATATATCCGCACCGTAAGTCAAACGGGCATAAGCCGTCATATGATACCCCAACGCATAATAAGTAGACGTATAATCTTTGTATGACCCCATGTACCATTTATCCAAAGAAAAGAAATTCCCTGCCACCATCTGTGCCCGGAACGGCATATGAAATTCCGGCAACCGGCCTCGTCCGCTTTTCGACATAGCCGTCTCCGTGGCAACGGCATCTCCTTCAAAGAACCAAGAAGGTACAGCAAAAGAAGAGACACCCGAAACCTGTTCGCCGAATAAATAATAAAAAGGGTTAAACAAGCCCTGCATCAATTTGTCCGTTTGAAGCACATGGCGCGATTCATGAATAGCCAGTTGCCTGTCCCAGCGTTGTGCATAAGAAGAAGACGGGGTAGAAAGCAGTTCCATCCGCCGAGGCGCATAAGCAACCAGACCATTAGAAAGCATATTGCCAGGATGAATAATAACCGGGAAACGCCGTTTAATGATATGACCAATCGTTTTCGTTTCATGTGGGAAAACCAATTCCAGATATTGGGCATAATTACGCGCTATCGAATCGACTCCTTCGGGGAAAATTAAAGTATAACGCGAGGTATTTACCTGGTGCCATTTAAACGAAGACGGATCGGTTCCGAAATTAATAAATTGGGCATAAATTTTATTACATGGCAACGACAGAAATAAAAACAAAATACATGAAATTCTATGAAAAAACAAAAACTTCATCGCTTTTTTATAACAATTGTTCTTTTTGACTATGAATGCAAATATATAGCAACACACTCATTATTCAATAAAAGAAGAGCTGTAAATCACAAAATTACGCGTGTTTTCTTTTGTATTTTGAATAAAACCAGTACCTTTGCAAGCCGAATATTATCTAAGTTTAGTCTAAGAGTTTAGTTTTTAGCACATTGTATATTTGTGTCCTTAGGTGCAATGGGCTGAAATTGTTTTTTAGTTATTAATTAAATTATTTTTTAGCAGTGGATACTTTAAGTTATAAGACCATTTCTGCAAACAAAGCAACTGTAAACAAAGAATGGGTGATTGTCGATGCGACAGGTCAGTCTTTGGGTCGGATCGGTTCGAAAGTAGCAAAACTTTTGCGTGGAAAATACAAACCGAACTTCACTCCTCACGTTGATTGTGGTGATAATGTAATTATTATCAATGCAGACAAAGTCGTTCTGACAGGAAACAAATGGAACGATCGTATTTATTTGAGATATACGGGATACCCGGGAGGACAACGTCAACACACGCCTGCTTCGTTAATGAAGAAAGGTGAAGACCGTTTATTCCTGAAAGTAGTGAAAGGAATGTTACCCAAGAATCGTCTGGGCGCAAAATTGCTTAAAAACCTTTATGTATACGCCGGAAACGAACATTTGCATGAGGCTCAGCAACCGAAGTTAATCGATATAAATTCACTTAAATAACAACAATGGAAGTAGTAAATGCAATAGGAAGACGTAAGGCCGCAGTGGCACGCGTGTTCGTAAGCGAAGGTACGGGAAAGATAACTATCAACAAACGTGATCTTGCTAATTACTTTCCTTCTACCATTCTTCAATTTATTGTAAAGCAACCTTTGGCAAAACTTGAAGCGACTGAGAAATATGATATAAAAATCAATCTTGGTGGCGGTGGATTCAAAGGTCAGTCCGAAGCAGCTCGTCTGGCTATCACCCGTGCATTGATTAAAATCAATCCTGAAGACAAGCCGGCATTAAGAGCTGAAGGCTTCGTTACCCGTGATCCGCGCGTTGTAGAACGTAAAAAGCCGGGACGTCCAAAAGCACGTAAGAGATTCCAGTTCAGCAAACGTTAATACAAGTTTTCGACTTGTTTTTTTTAAGAGCGTTTAGTATCTAAATTAGTGGGATTTCTTTTGCATGCGTTCATGCCGGGGAACTACCCAATGATTGAATGTTAAACACAGAATGTAAACGAATTAAAAAGCAAAAAATGTCAAGAGTTAATTTTGATCAGTTATTAGAAGCAGGCGTACACTTCGGACACTTAAAAAGAAAGTGGAACCCCGCAATGGCTCCTTATATTTTCATGGAGCGCAATGGTATTCATATCATAGACCTACACAAAACAGTTGCAAAAGTCGACGAGGCGGCTGAAATCCTGAAACAATTTGCTAAATCAGGGAAAAAAATTCTCTTCGTAGCAACTAAAAAACAAGCTAAACAAATAATAGCCGATAAAGCAAGCGCAATCGGCATGCCATACGTAATCGAACGTTGGCCGGGCGGAATGTTAACGAACTTCCCGACCATTCGTAAAGCCATCAAAAAGATGACGACGATTGACAAAATGACAAAAGACGGAACATTCGATAATCTTTCAAAAAGAGAAAAATTACAAATTACACGTCAACGTGCAAAATTAGAAAAGACCTTAGGTTCGATCATTGATCTGACTCGTTTGCCTTCTGCCCTGTTCGTCGTCGACGTAATGAAAGAACATATCGCCGTGCGTGAAGCAAAACGTTTGGGAATACCGGTATTCGGGATAGTTGACACGAATTCCAACCCGGACAACATTGATTACGTAATTCCAGCAAACGACGATGCCACTAAATCAGTAGAAGTAATTCTTTCAGCTATTACGGAAGCAATGAATGAAGGTTTGCAAGAACGTAAAGCGGAAAAGGTCGATACTGAAGCTTCGGAAGAAGCGCCTAAAAGAGAGCGCAAAACCAAAGCGACAGTTAGAAAAGAACGTACGAAAAAAGAAGACAGCGAAGCGTTGAACGCACAGGTTATTGGAAAAGTAGCTAAAGAAATCGAAGAATAAACATATTCTAATGTAAATGCGGTGTGTCAACGTTGCAATTAATGATTAATCGTTAAGCGACAAGTTGGCACATCGTTTTATTTAGGAAATACAAGAAGAATAATTATTAAAAAAGATAAAACATTATGGCAGTTACTATGGCTGATATCTCCCATCTGCGTAAAATGAGCGGAGCGGGTATGATGGATTGTAAAAAAGCTTTGGAAGAAGCAAATGGCGATTTTGACAAAGCAATGGAAATCATTCGTAAAAAAGGACAAGCTGTAGCGGCAAAACGCTCTGATCGTGAAGCCGTAGAAGGTTGTGTATTGGCGAAAGAAGACGGAGAATTTGCAGCTATTGTAGCCTTGAAATGCGAAACAGATTTTGTTGCCAAGAATGAACAATTCATTGAATTAACACAAGATATTCTTAACGTGGCCATTGCAAAAAAACCGGCTTCACGGGAAGAACTTCTTGCTTCGCCGTTCGCTGACGGACGCAGCATTCAGGAACACATTACCGACCGCATTGGGGTAACAGGCGAAAAAATGGAGTTGGGATTTTACGAATATACGACAGGTGTATCTACAGTATCCTATATCCACCCGGGGAATAAATTGGCAACTATTATTGCATTTAATCAAACAACAGATCATCAGGTAGCACGTGATATTGCGATGCAAGTTGCTGCAATGAATCCTATAGCAGTACGACCCGACGAAGTTTGTCAAAAAACAATCGATCAGGAATTGGAAATTGCACGTGACAAAGCTCGCGAAGCCGGAAAAGCAGAAAATTTACTCGATCGTATTGCACAAGGTGCACTTCAAAAATACTTTAAAGAAAACACCCTGCTTCAACAGGAATTCATTAAAGATGCCAAAATGACGATCGAACAGTATTTACAAAAACAGAGTAAAGATCTGACCGTCGTCGCTTTCAAACGTGTTTCTTTGAATGTAGACTAAGCAATATACAATAAGAGGGAAAGGGTGAATCAAAATAGTGATTCACCCTTTCTTTTTGGGGACGATAAAATAAAAATTCACGTTGAAACAGCCCATTTTTAATAAATATTTTCGTCCAAACGATGTAAAACAAAAATAATTAGCTTAATTTGTGTCAAATAATTGCGGAGAACAAACATCTCCTTATTAAACGTGAACGAATATGAAGGACACTCTTGAGACCAATCTGCCAAATGACGACAAGAAATTGGAAGAAACAAAAACGCCGGAAATCACTCCGGAAAATCCGATAACGGAAAATATCGACCCTGTTAAAGAGAACGCCACTCCGGAAGAACCACCACATGCCGCGGCAGGAAAACCGAACAAGGATGAAATTATTGCTAAATTAGGTGAGTTGATAGGAAAGGCAGAAGAAGCCACACGAAATGAAGTTGACTCGCTGAAACAAACCTATTATAAAATCCGGCGAGGGGAAATAGAAGAACTGAAAAGCGCGTTTATTAAAGAGGGAGGGGAAGAAAAAGATTTCGTGGCGCCTGAAGATGAGTCAGAGAACAAACTCAAAGAGCTTTTATCCCAATATAAAGAAAAAAGAGCCACTATATTAGCCGAAGAAGAAAGACAGAAAGGAGCTAATCATGCGCTTAAACTTCAACTGATCGACCGATTGAAAGACCTTACCGAGAGTCAGGACGATTTCAATAAACTATACAATGAGTTCAAGGAAATACAACAAAGATGGAAAGAAATTAAAGCCGTACCCCAAGAGGTTGCTACTGAACTTTGGCGCAACTACCAAACGTATTGCGAAAAATTTTACGACATTATCAAAATAAACAACCAATTCAGGGATTACGATTTCAAAAAAAATCTGGAATTAAAAACAGCCCTGTGTGAAACCGTAGAGAAACTGGAAGATGAACCGGATGTCGTATCCGCCTTCCATCAACTACAAAAACTCCACCAACAATGGCGTGAAATAGGGCCTGTAGCAAGAGAATACAGAGACGAGATCTGGGAACGATTTAAAGTAGCATCAACCGTTATCAACAAACGTCATCAGCAACATTTCGAAGAACTAAAGGGGAAAGAGCAGGACAATCTTGCTTCAAAAACGGCGATTTGTGAAGAAATAGAAAGCATTGACTTCGGGAAATTGTTAACCTTCAGAGATTGGGAAGAAAAGAACAAAGAAATCATCGCTTTACAGGAACAATGGAAGACAATTGGATTCGCACCTAAAAAATACAATATAAAGATATTCGAGCGCTTCCGGGCGGCTTGTGATAACTATTTCAAAAAGAAAAGCGAATTTTACAAAGGGATCAAGGAAGAGATGGAAAAAAATCTCGAATTGAAAAAGGCCTTATGTGAAAAAGCCGAAGCATTGAAAGAAAGTCAGGATTGGAAAAACACAACGGAAATAATGATCGCGCTTCAAAAAGAATGGAAGACTATCGGCCCGGTTGCCAGAAAGCATTCAGATGCTGTATGGAAACGCTTTATCGCAGCTTGTGATCATTATTTCGAACAGAAAAACAAAAATGTTTCTTCTCAGAAAACTGTTGAACAGGAAAATCTGGTTGCTAAAAAAGAGATTATTGAAAAGATCAAGAGTATAGACGAAACCCTGTCACACGACGAAGCCCTGACACAATTAAAAAGTTTAATGGCTGAGTGGGGCTCCATCGGATTTGTTCCGTTCAGGGATAAGGATAAAATATATAAAGAATATCATACAACTGTGGATAGCCAATTCGACCGTCTCAACATTGACAAGAACGACCGCAGAATGCAATCGTTTAAAGAAAACCTATCCGACATTGCCAGCAGTGAGCATGGAAAGGGACGACTTTACAACGAAAGAGACCGGTTGATGAGAATTTATGAGCGCATGAAAAACGAATTACAAACCTATGAGAACAACATGGGCTTTTTAAGTATTTCTTCTAAAGGCGGAGGTGGTTTACTAAAAGACATGGAACGTAAGATTGACAAACTAAAAGAAGAAATGGAACTTATCGTTAAAAAGATTGATGCAATAGACGAAAATCTGGAATAAACATTTAATCTATACAATTAATAAAGCCGTCTATTTTTAACGCAGACGGCTTTATTTTTTTGATTCTTATGCCTGCTCTACATCTATTTAATCCGGGACACGAAACGGCCGTATTATTGGGAACGCCTTTCTATACTCCCCCTAGAAATGTCGTCATTATGACGCAAGATTTGGGCTGTCTTCCTTTATGGTACGCAAATCCGGGAGATCTCGTTTACACCCGAAAAACCGCAAATACAAGGTTTGTTCAGACTATTCCTTTCGACACCTCATTATTTCCTTCCGAATTCTGCACTGATATAAACAAATCGACGATTTATACCGCGTGTCCCTGGGGTATTAGTCCTCACGTCTTGCATCAGTTTCAACAAATAAAAAAAGAAACAATAATCAATTTGGTTATTCCCGAATGGAAAGAACGGTATACGACATTAATCGGTAGGAAAACCACGGTACTATGCCACCGGCAAATAATGGAATTATGCTCCGACGTTGAAATTCCAGCAATCCCACTACTTTTTCATTCCGGCTCTGAGATTGAAGACTATATCTCAAAAGCCACGTTACCAGTCATAGTCAAAGCTCCGTATTCTTCTTCCGGAAAAGGCCTCCTTTGGTTACGTAAGCCTTTTCTTTCCACATCCGAAAAAAATTGGATAAAGGGAACTATTCAGCGACAAAGATTTGTCAGCATTGAAAAAGGCTTGGAGAAAACCATGGATTTCGCCATGGAATTTTATTCTGATGGGAAAGGACAAATACAATATGAAGGGTTATCCGTCTTTAACACCGAAAAAGGAGCTTATACCGGAAACAAGCTAGCCTCTCAAATCGTATTACAAAAAGAAATAGAGGAGCAGGCAGAAAAGACACTCCAACCCATTCGGGAAACCGTATCTCAAGTATTAGAAAATGTTTATGGCAGGGAATATCGTGGCTACTTAGGGGTCGACATGCTTCTATATCAAAAAAACAGAAAAACGCACCTTCATCCTTGTGTAGAAGTAAACATGCGTTTTACAATGGGATTAGTCGCCCTTCGTCTTACTGAACGCTTCGTACACCCAGAAGCCGAAGGCAAGTTCTACATCACTTACCATAAAGAAAAAGGTGAAGCAGAAAAAGAACATCAGCAGCTTCTGTCCGAATATTCGCCAGAACTCCGGGATGGAAAAATCGTCAAGGGATATGTATCGTTATGTTCGGTTTCCGAACAGACTCATTACCGGGCCTTTATCCTCGTCTAAGGTTTATGAATCAAAATTGCAGCTTCATAAATAGTGAACTGGTATAATATACAAATAAAATGCAAAAGAAATCAATCTAAGCAAACTGACGCTAATTCTTCCATGATATAGTTTCTCCTATTTTTTCGGAAGAAAATCAAAACCCTCATCCCTAAAAAATAGACTGCTCGGTCAAAGCGTCACGCCCGACTTAAATATCGCCAATTCTTTAAAGCCTGTTTTTTCGTGGTTGAGCTGTTCTCCATTTACCACCAAAAGTACATAATCAATAAAGCGGTTCAATACCGTTTCCATGAGATCTCCTTCTAAAAGCGTTCCGGCATTAAAATCGATCCAATTCCTTTTAAATTCATATAATTTTGTATTCGTCGATATTTTCATTGTCGGAACAAAACTACCGAAAGGCGTTCCTCTACCGGTCGTAAACAACACTAACTGACAACCCGACAGAGCCAATGCCGATGCCGCAACCAAATCATTCCCCGGTGCATTCAACAGATTTAATCCATGTTTCACCACAGATTCTGCATAATCCAAGACATCAACAACTTCCGACGTCCCGCCTTTCTGCGTACAGCCCAAAGATTTATCTTCCAACGTACTTATTCCGCCCGCTTTATTCCCTGGAGAAGGATTCTCATAAATGGGTTGTTCATAGCGTCTGAAATAGTGTTTGAAGTTATTGATTAGAGATACCGTCTTTTGAAAAACTTCTTTGTCATGTGCTCTATTCATTAGAATTGTTTCCGCTCCAAACATTTCAGGAACCTCCGTTAAAATCGTGGTTCCACCCTGTGTGACCAGCCAATCTGAAAATTGTCCGACCAACGGATTCGCCGTAATACCCGAGAAGCCGTCACTTCCTCCGCATTTTAATCCCACTTTTAGTTTAGACAAAGGCAATGCTTCTCGATGATCTTTTTTCATTCGTTCAACAAGAGACTTCATCATCTGGAAACCAGCTTCCACTTCATCTTCTACTTCCTGCGCGATCAGAAAACAGACACGCTCATCGTCCCACGTCCCCATTGCCTCCTTGAAAGCCGATTGCTGGTTATTTTCACAACCCAAACTAAGTACGAGTACCCCACCAGCGTTCGGATGTTTGGCTAAAGCGGCTAACGCTTTTTTCGTATTCTCATGATCATCACCCAACTGCGAACAACCGTAATTATGTGTATACACCCGGATATCATCAATATGGCTAACGTCAAGTTCTTTTTTAACCCGGTCAACGATCGCCTGCGCCTGCCCATTCACACACCCTACCGTAGGGACAATCCACAGTTCGTTCCGGATTCCCATTTCTCCATTATAACGCCGATATCCATTAATCGTCCATCCGCTTTTCACGTAAGCCGATGTCGTTTTTACAGGAATATACGCATAACTCAAATCGTCTTTTAAATTCGTTTTCAAATTATGGGTATGCACATGAGTCCCTGGCTCAATATCGCAAGTCACATGTCCGATTGGATAACCGTATTTAATCACATTTTCACTTTTCCTAATACGTCGAATTGCAAACTTATGTCCCGTTACCACAGAATCTCGCAAAACGATCAATTGATCATCCACCCGAATCTCCGTTCCTTTTTCCAAAGGGAATAAAGCAACACATACATTATCCGCAGGATGTATTTTAATAAATTCATTCATAATAACACCTAATTCTATCTGTTTTTCCAACGCCAGTTCAAACCTTGATTCAAAAATATCATTTACAGCAGAACTGACAAGCAGAATTACGTCTTTTATTAAAAAGAACTACCTATTCGTGTAATTTAACCCTCACAAAATACGCATTTGTAGGTATTGTCAGGCTAACAAGATTATTTGAACTTTGTTCGATTATTGATTGTTGATTTATTGAATTAGTAATTAAATTAGTTTATGAAAAAGACAGGTATATTTTATGGTTCTTCAACAGGCACGGTTGAAGACCTGGCTCAACGTATTGCAAGTAAATTAGGTGTTGACTCATCGGATATTTTTAATGTGAGCGAAATCGACGTCGATACGGTTGTACCATACGACGTGTTGCTTTTAGGATCTTCTACTTGGGGTGCCGGTGACTTACAGGACGATTGGGAAGATTTCTTGAAAAAACTTAAAAAAACAGATTTATCCGGGAAAACAGTCGCTTTGTTCGGTGCAGGTGATTCTGCGTCTTTCAGCGATACTTTCTGCGATGCCATCGGAACAATTTATCAAGAATTACAAGGAACGGGCTGTACGTTTGCCGGTGCTGTACCGACAGATGGGTATACATTCGATGATTCTACGGCAGTGGTAAACGGCAAATTTGTCGGATTAGCTCTTGACGAACTAAATGAGGACGGAGAAACCGAAGGACGGATGAATACCTGGATCGAACAACTTAAACAGGAAGTTTTATAATTGATTTTTGAAATATGGAAAGAGGGGTGCTATAAGACCGGGCATTCCTCTTTTCGTTTTTTATTATCTATATAAGCCTGATAGATTACGATTTTAGCGTCTCCGCTAAACGCGATTGTAAATTCATCTTCCAGAGACTCATTCAATGTCCCCTGCCACCAGCAATCAAAAGGCCGGTCTTTAACTTCCCAGCGAAGCCCTGTAGCCGTTATCTCCGTCTGTGGCGTGATGGAAAATATAGACACTTGTTGTCCAGGAGCAGAAGGCAATATAGTCGTTTCTTTTAATGGAATGAAAACACCAAAATCCGACCTCATCTCTACTTTATCAAACCAGTCCATATATTGAGTAAGCAAACTGATATTTCCCAACGTGTGATCTTCGCGCAAACCTGTAGCACCCAAGATCAATACCTTCCGAAACCCTCTTTTACATGCGAAACGCATCGCTTTCGTCAGGTCGTTCGACATTTGCTCTGCAGAATGGTGGACAAAAGTAGCATACTCGCGTTTTAACTCTTCCGGCAAACTATCCAAGTCGCCGACAATCGCATCCACATGGTATCCGCCCACAAGCAGTTTGCGCGCAGCACCGTCACAAGCTATAATCTTAGGAACAACTTTTAACCAAGCCAACACTTCCTCCTTCTCCGGAAATAAGCCGTTCGCAACCACAACACAATCAAAGTCTGCTTTTTCCTTGTTTTTGTCCATTCTTTTTCCAGTTATAAATACCATAGATCGATAAAAGCGTATAACAAATATAGAGAAACATCGTCGGATAAAGCTCCTGCGAATAATAAAGAAATACTGAAACCCCATTCACCACAATCCAACAATACCAGTGTTCGAGGATTTGCCGTGCCAAAAGCCAAGTTCCAACAATACTCAATGCTGTTACAAACGCATCTCCCGTCGCAACCGGCGAATCGGTATAATCGTATAGCACAAAATAGATTGCCGCCCAAAGCGCGGAAATCGCCAATAAACAAGCCAAACCAACCGCCCATTTCAACGAATGATAAATGATTGAAACATCCGGTTCACCCACAATATCTTCTTCATTCGTGGTCTTCTTTTTCCGAGACCAAAGAATAAACCCGTACACACTCATCAAAACGTAATACAGATTCAGCCCCATCACGGCATAAAACTTCGAAAAAAAAAAGATAAAAACATAAGCTAACGACGAGATAAAACCGACAATCCACATCGTTTTATGTTGCTTTATCTCCAGCCAGAGATAAAGCAACCCGGTAATTACGCCCAAATATTCTAACCCTTGTCCCATATATTCACATCAACAATCGTTGGCTCTATCCTTAGATAAATAAATTTCAACAGTAAACAAGGAGTTTGTTAGAAAAAATATACCTGGACAATCCGCTCGTCCTCCCTTCGGCAGCATTATCCGCATCAGGTTAAATGGGTATTCTCTCAGCCGGATTAATCAGCAAATGAGTTCTGAAAAATCAAGCACCCCTAGTATTCAGAACTCAAAGAAAAGAAAAATAACAGAGCTTTGCAAAAGAAGTTTGCTGTTTCAATATTCTGGTTAGTATAAAGCTTTAATTGTAAAATCGAAAAAAGGTTATGACCGAGGAATCGGTTCACAACCTTTTTAGTTATCAATAAATATAACCTGTCGTATAAGACCTGTTCAGTATTATTAGAAGGATTAATAACCTGGATTCTGATACATTTTTTCAGGGTCAAGCTTGTTTTCGTCGAAAGGAATTGGATAGTATCGATCCTTTGTCCCAAAATTCTTGATGTTTGAGATACCATAATCTTCTTGCTTTTTAGCGTGGATATACGTAACCAATTCATCCGTATTAAAAAAACGAAGCAGATCAAACCATCTATGATTTTCGAAAGCCAGTTCCAAACGACGTTCATGTAATATAGCAAGTTTCAGATTTGGATAATTCGATTTGTATTGGACATCTTTAATAGATTCTTCATAAGAGGAGAGTCCCGCACGGTTTCGCACCTGATTCAAATAACCAATAGCATCTGTTTCATTATTTAATAGCTGATTCACTTCAGCAAGCATTAGAATAACATCTGCATAGCGCATTAATATCCAGTCATTACCTCCGTAACCTAAAGTCCCAGCAGCGTCACTCGCATCTCTAAACTTAGTGATAAAATAGGCATTTGAGTATGACGAATATTGTATTGACCACTCTTTGCGTATATCATTCTCTTCAAATTCATTAACAATATCTGGATTAACAAAATTCCCTGTACCTGTTGAAACTTTTTGAGAGTTGATATATTCCCCTTTTGGTTGGTTTTTTGTTGCAATAACAGATGAATAATCTTTATCTCCTTGTATATATTGGATTTGAAAGATAATCTCGGGACATGAATTCTTTTTTTCTACGTTGAAAACATCCGAATAAGGTATCTCACTCAAATCTCCGAAAGTTCTCATTTTGTAGGCTTCTTCAAGATATTGCTTCGCTGCATTAAGATTTGAGTTCTCATCTCCAATTTGGGAGGTTGCCATGGTAAGATATACTTGTCCTAAAAGAGCGCTAATTGCCGCCTTACATGTCCGGCCTTTACCTGAAGCTGGTTGTATATTGGGTAATGAAGATTGCATTCCATCACTCAGATCTGCTATGATTTGAGCATAGACTGTTTCTTGTTTTTCTCTGAACGTAATTTCTTTGATCTCGTCTTGAGTGGACAGAAATTTTGTTACCAAGGGTACATCACCCCATTTTCGAACCAGATGAAAATAAACTAACGCACGTAAGAATTTGGCTTCAGCCGAAATATTGGTTTTATCTGTTTCATTTTCGAATTCAACATCATCGATATATGTCAGCACAAAATTACTACGTGTAATTGCTGTATACAAGCTGTTCCAATGAGATCTTAGATAAGTATTACTTGGTAATAAAGAGAAATCAGTAAATTGGAAAGGTTCACCTGCCGAAGATTGATTATCTAGCCGACCCATATTGTCTGATCGTTCCTCTGTATAAAGATAACTCGTTTCTCCCAAGCAGCTATTACTTCTTATGGCAAGATAAATTGCGTTTACAGCTCTTTCTACGTCATTTTCCGTTTGGAAATAGCTCTCAACGGGGATCTTATTCGGGTTTGTTTCATCAATAAAATTATCACAAGAAATAAAGGTATACAAACACGAAAGGATAGTTATTATTGTAAATAATCTCTTTTTCATCTTCATTTATTTTTATTCATTAAAAAGACAATTGAACACCTAAATTATATGCTCTTACTAATGGATACTTTCCATAATCCACCCCTGGTGTTAGGTTTGCTCCGTCATTGTAATCAACTTCAGGGTTATAGCCTTTATATGCCGATATGGTAAATGCATTATCTACAGCGGCATAAACTCTCAGATTGCTAACATTTCCATTTGTAAGCTTAGCAATATGAGGTATAGAATAACCAATTGTAATATTTGTACATCTTAAGAAAGAACCATCCTGCAAATAAAAAGTAGATAAACGCGTACTGTTACTTTGGGTTCCTCCTCTAGATGCACGATATATTTTCCCATTGCCTGGATTTTCTTCATTACGATAACGCTGTACAACTTCTTTGTATTGATTCCCAGAACCTTCCATATTAAAAATATAATAGTCTTGACCATCCAGTACGTCATTTCCATAAGAGCCATTAAAAGATGCCGTAAAATCAAAGCTCCGGAGATTTCCATTCACATTAAACCCGAAGGTAAAATCAGGATGAGGAGAACCTATGATTTGTTTGTCATCGTCATTGACAACTCCATCACCATTAAGATCCTCAAAATATAAATCACCAGGAGCTAATGGAGTAGTTTGCGACGTAGATCTTGCCGGCCCCTTAAGGTTGTATCCATCAGGGAACGACTGGCTTGCAGAATTATAATATTGATTATCCATTTCGATATTTGTCATATCCGCTTCACGAACCATCCCTTTAACTTTAAAGCCATAGAACATACCTATGGGAGAACCTTCTTGCGTTATGTGAGTTTTGTATGAGCGTTCTGCTCCGTTAGTAATAATCGTGCTTGCACCTCCAAGGTCCAATATTTTGTTTCTGTTAAATGATATATTTCCACTAAAGTTCAAATCAAAATCTTTTTTCGCAATCACTCTCACATCAGCCTGAAGATCTAAACCCCTGTTTCTTATTTTAGAATTGGGAAGATTTGTTAAATAAGACGTAGAACCTGAAGATGCCGTTATTGTTTGATTAAATAGCAAGTCTTTTGTCAAACTATTATAAAAATTAACCGATAAATCTAAGCGATGTTTGAATAACCCAAGATCAAAACCGATGTTCATCTGTGAAGTTGTTTCCCAACCTAAAGCCGGATCCATAAATCCTCCGGAATACATAGACGAAACGACACTACCTCCTATTACTGTTCCTGTAGGAGAACTCATTACCTGAGCGTATTTATAATTTCCGATATTATTATTTCCACTAAGTCCCCAACTCGCTCTTAATTTGAGTGAAGTAGATTCTCCAACTTTCTCCTGAAAGAATTTTTCATTAGAAATGGCCCATCCTCCTGATACAGAAGGGAAGTATCCCCAACGATTCAAAGGGCCAAACAGAGATGAGCCGTCTCCACGGAAAGATGCAGTAAAGAAGTATAAATCGTTGTAATTATAATTCAGACGCGCGAAGTAAGAAACCATTGACCAGTTTGACTTTGCGGTGTTACTCGTTAATGAAATGTCGGCTGGATCAGCGCCATGCCCAGTTACTTCTTGTATGTGATCATCTTCATAGCCCGTCCCTTTCACTTCAAGAATATCGAGTTTGTCTTTTTGGAGCGAAAATCCGGCAACTCCCTGAAGTGAATGAACATCCCATTTTTTTGCATAATTTGTAGTAAATTCACCAAGGTAGTTTTGCTGATTAGTGTTTTTAGCCAATGCATACGCTGCGGCTTTTGCAGCATCCGAATACGGCGGGTTATTTCCACTACTAAGACTTGTCGGTAAATAAAATTCGTATTTTTCAGCAGAATTGAACATCCCTAAATTCGCATTAATAAAAAAATCTTTTATTAATTCATACGAACCATTGATATTATATGTATTATGCGTTTTATTGCGACTGATTTTTGTTTCGGTCGCTAATGCAACAGGGTTCTCAATAGATTGGAATGCATGGTCCGCAGCATATGACGCCATTTCGTTCTTAATTATTTTCCCATCGTCATCATAGGCTCTGAATATTGGAGCGTATACTAAAGCACCTAATATTGGCCCTTGATTAAAACGTCCTTCACGAACTTCGCGGCTCCAGGTATAAGTTGTCGCGAAATTTGCACTTATTTTAAATCTAGATGATACATCAATATCAATATTACTCCTTAGGTTAAGGCGATCCTGCTTGGTAGAAAGAATAATTCCATCTAATAATTGATAATTAGCACTTACATTGTAACGGATCCCCTTGCTCCCTCCATTTATTGAGATCGTGTGCCGATGACCTGACGCGTTACGATATAATTCATCCTGCCAATCTGTATCGTATTGAGGGCTTATAACTTTTTGATTGGCAAAATCATACATAAATTCCGGAACCATTGCAGCGCTATTATATGAACCCAAACGTTCTTTACGTTTCTCGTTTGTGTCACTGAACATCTGATCGTTCCATTCAATGCCTTTGCTTAACAATAGATTTTTATAAGCGGTATTGTGTCCTTCGACATGTAGCTCTGTAAATTCCTGAGCGTTTAACATATCTACTTTTTTGCTAAGTTGGTTGATGCTGAATTGGTATCCGTAATCAACTTTAGCTTTTCCCTCTTTTCCTCTTTTAGTCGTGATAAGTATAACACCTCCCGCAGCTCTTGATCCATAAATAGCTGCTGAAGCGGCATCTTTTAAGACTTCAATGGATTCGATGTCTTCCGGATTCAAAAAAAGATCTTCATTAGAAGGGTAACCATCAATAACGTAAAGGGGGTCTGAACTTGAATTGACAGAAACAGTTCCACGCACGCGAATTTTTGTACTATTATAAGGTGCTCCGCTTACTTGTGAAATTTGTACGCCTGCAACTTTCCCGACAAGGCTTTGCCCGATAGAAGGTGTCGTAAGATTCAATTCTTTTGCTTTAATACTGGCTATTGCACTTGTTACATCTGTTTTTCTCATTGTCTGATAGCCAACGACAACGATTTCGTCCAAGTTCTGACTATCAGTTGAGAGTACAATTTGTAAAGGTTGATTGCCTTTAATGCTTATTTCTTGTTTTAGATAGCCAATATAAGAAACCTGCAACACAGCCTCAGTTTTATCAACAGCAATAGAGAAATTACCATCAATGTCTGATACCGTTCCGTTTGTTGTCCCTTTTATCAAGACGCTTGCTCCAATAATAGGCATTCCAGTATCATCCAGAACATTCCCAGTGATGATTTTCCCTTTTTGAGTTTGATTTTGGATGCGTTCCAAATTAGAATTCCCTTCATCTACAATTTCTGATAGCACAATTGACCTGGCAGCTCCAGCTGTTGGACAAATCGATACACAGCTTAACCCTAAGCTAAATGTTAGGAATTTTAAATAACTAGCTTTTATTAGCTTTTTCTTCTTCTTTTTCATACTTTTGAATAATAAAATCTTTGTTTTAGATACTTAATAAAGAATTTATGAAAAACAGGGGAATACTGACATTATTCTCCTGTTTTATGCTAAATAACAGAGACTGGATTAAAAAAAGAGGCTCCTTTTTCGGCAGACAAAGATAGGGGGAGGATATTGCGTGAAAATGAAAAAGAGATTACACAGAAAAGTCTATTTTCCGCGCAATCTCTTTTTCTAAGATGTTCTATAGAGAAGAAAAAATGGGCTAAAACCGGATGCTTACTCTTGCCATGGCATTGGAGCCAGCTTGTGTAAAGTAGCCATCTTTTTTTCTGCGTTGTCCTTCACTATAATATGAATATACCCAACCATTCGTTTCGTATTCTTCATTGAAAAGGTTGTTGACAGTTACATCGACACTCAGTTCTTTTACAAAGCGGAGTTTGAAGACATATCCCACGCGCAGGCTATTTATAAAATAAGCATCTATCGAACGTTCTTTGGAAGAAGAGTTGTCCATGTATTGATGCCCAACATACTGCGAATTAAAACTTGCACTAAAGTTTTTCCAGGAAAAGTCGAACATACTATTAGCAATCACATCCGGCGAGAAGGAAATGTCGGTCGTACCCAGGTCCTCGTTTCGTTGATCACCCGTGTCCCAATCATCCACATACTCGGTAAAGTCCTTAATTTTATTCCGGCTGAGGGTAAGATTTCCATTCCAGGTTAAAAAAGTAAAAGGTTTCAAACCCGCAGTCAATTCGATTCCGGCACGATAGCTATCCTTGATATTGGTCGTTAACGCCCCTCCTATTTCACTAATCTTTCCGGACAAAATCAGCTGATTGTTATAATCCATGTAATACAAGTTTATTCCGGCATTAAAAACAGGATGTTCGTATGTGTAGCCCAATTCATAATCATAGAGTGTTTCATGAACCGGACGCTCGTTTGCGCCTGCTTCCGTAAAATTATCCCTATTGGGTTCGCGGTTCGCCACCGAAAAAGAGGCAAACGCAGAATGCGCTTCCTTATGGAAGTTCACGCCCACTTTGGGGTTAAAAAAATTCCAGTGTTTGGAAATATCCACATGATCGCCTGCTTTATCGTCACTTCCCTTTATCGAATAATCGATTCCACGATATTGCAAATCAAGAAAACCGATCAATACCGGCAAAAATTGATAATTCAGTTTCACAAACGTGTTATAGTCGGTCTTTTTTCCGGTGTTCAAGTAATATTCGTAGTCCGGCGCCGGCAACACATTCGTCGATTTCACCCACATCACCCGTCCGAAATGGTCCCCGTCGTAACGATTAGCTGCTGCACCAAAGGTAAACAATAGATTTTCGCCTTTGTAGTTAAGATTGTAAATCGCCCCGTAAAAATCATTATCCAACCATTTACGGCGCACTAAGTCCGTTTTCAGCACTTCTTTACCTTCCAAATCGACATAAACCGGTAATTTGTAAGAGGCATATTTTGCACCAGCCTTGTAATCCTCGTAATACCCTTTTCCATGGGTATAATGCAAAGTCAGGTTCATATTCCATAACACGTTCAAACGTTGCGACCCCGTCAAATGATAATGACGTTGCCAGTAATTATCCGTCTGATTGTCGTAATACTTCGTCTCCCCGTTTTCATCCACGTATTCACCACAGGAATTATATTTACGATTCGTTTTAAGCAGAGAAGACGGCACCCCGTTCCATGCCTGATATGTTTTTTCCGCGCTTCCGAAAGTTTGAAACTTAATCAAGGTATTCTCGCCATAATACGCGCCCGAAACGAAATAAGAACTCATATTCGCACTCGCCCGGGAAATAAATCCATCACTCCGCACATTAGAATAGCGCGCGTCAAAAACGAAATGCTCCTTAAGTAAACCCGTTCCACCCCGCACCGTGTTGCGAACCGTACCAAACGACCCCGCAGAAATTGAATAATCCATATACGATTCCAAAGCTGGATTTTGCGTTTGCAATGCCACGGTAGCCCCGAAAGCGGCTCCACCATTCATAGACGTTCCAGCACCCCGTTGTATCTGCACGTTTTCGACGGAAGAAGCAATATCCGGCATGTTCACCCAAAAAGCACCTTGCGACTCGGAATCGTTTACCGGTACCCCGTTTAAAGTAATATTAATCCGGTTTGCATCCGTTCCGCGGATACGAAAGCCACTATATCCCACACCATTACCGGCATCGGATGTCATAATGACCGACGGTGACTGCGAAATCAGAAAAGGGATACCCTGCCCATCATTCCGTTTAACTAATTCCTGTTTGGATAATTCAGAATAAGCTACAGGCGTAGCCTTTGTCACTTTCGTGGCGGAAACCACCACCTCATCCAACGATACATTTTTTGAGACCAACAGCGAATCCACAGGTTCCGCGCTCGCCATAATTGCTACTCCCCAAAGAGCAGCAAAAAAAAAGACACTTTTCATCCTTTCGACTTTAAATTTTAAAATTCTAAATTTTACTTGTGAATAGGATAGGAGTGTTGTAAAGAAGAGTATACCGAAAAACGAAAGCGGCCGCATTTCATTTTTTCCCTTCGGCGGCATTATCCGCATCAGGTAATGTGGGTATCATCTCAGCCTGACAAACGTTCCCCCCGGAAACGTTCACTCAAGCACCCCTTAGTATTCAAGTTGCAAAGTAACGCAAATTACCGGAATAAAACAAATTGCTCCAAAAAAGGGGGATAGTGGAGGTTATTATTCTAATAATCAAAATATTAACTCATCACTATCTTTTTAAAAAATCATAGGTAACTTTTTAAAAAACTTCGGGATCTTTTTTTAAAAAGTTACCTATGATTTTTTAAGACCGTATATAAGCTTGTTTTTCAAAGGGTTTATTTTAATTTTTGCCATCGGGATGAGGCCTTTTTTTTGACCCTCCTTCGATAAGTCCTTTTTTTTACTTTTAATTAAAGACCTGAAATTGGTTTTTTCACGAGAATAAGTATATTTGAACAAACAATTATAACTACAAAACATAAAAAGTATGGGTATTTGGGATAAGCTGCGCGGTGAATTTATCGATATTGTCGAATTTCTAGACAATACGCAGGATACGATTGTATACCGTTTCGAGAGACATAATAATGAAATAAAGAATAACGCGAAACTTGTAGTTCGCGAAGGACAGATCGCGGTCTTTGTGAATGAAGGACAGATCGCCGATACCTTTACACCGGGGACGTATACCCTAAACACACAAAACCTACCGATTCTCAGCACACTAAAAGGATGGAAATACGGATTCAACAGTCCGTTCAAAGCGGAAGTATACTTTGTAAGCACTCGTAATTTCCTCGATCAGAAATGGGGGACCAAAAATGCCATTATACTGAGTGACGAGCGTTTCGGAATGGTCGAAATACGGGCTTTCGGTATTTATTCGTTTAAAGTAACAGACGCGCCGGTTTTCATTCGTCAAATTGTCGGCACCAATCAGGCCTTTACGACGGCAAATATTCAGGAACAACTCAAAAGCATTATCGTTACCCGTTTCTCCGACACCGTGGGCGAAACGAATTTGCCAATCGAAAATTACGCATCCAATCTGAATGAATTATCGGAAGGAATCTTCGGTTTTATGAAGGACGACTTCTCTGCGTATGGAATGAATGTGACTAAATTCCTGATCGAGAATATTTCCATGCCGGAAGAAGTAAAGAAAGAGATTTTCGAACTCAGCCGACTCGAAAAAATCGATTTGGACAAACTAACAAAACTGAAAGCTGCTAAAGCCATGGAAACAGCGGCAGCAAATCCATCAGGTACGGCAGGAATGGGGATCGGACTCGGCGCCGGAATAGCGATGGCCAGTCAAATGACACAAGCGATGACTAATCAGGTGCAAAGCAACCCAACCACACAAGCGACACCTCCTCCGATTCCTGGCGCAACAACGTATTATGTAGCCATCAACGGGAAACAACACGGTCCGTTAGACCAGAAAACATTAGCGGAATTAGTTGCCACGCAACAGCTCAAGCAGGATACACTCGTCTGGAAACAGGGACTGGCCGGATGGGTACAGGCAGGCGGCCAAGCAGACTTACAGGATTTATTCGCAAGCACTCCTCCTCCACTTCCTAAACAAGATTAACAAAATGGAAAAAGAAATAGAAGAAAAACGCTCGGGCAGCGAAACATATCAGTGCATGAATTGTGGCGCTGCCCTCAAATATAAGCCAGGAACAAATTTCCTTCATTGTGATTATTGCGGGACGGACACACCGATTCAGGTAAAAAAGGTAGAGGAAGTGCAAGAACTGGACTTCGAAAAATATGCGCAAAATTTTGAAAAACTAAATACAAAGGCGACAAAAATAATTAGTTGCCGGAAATGCGGTGCGGAATCGACATTTAATGAGAGTGTCAAATCGGCGATTTGTCCGTATTGTACAACCCCGTTGATCGAATCCGATGCACGTGAGGAGCGTTTAATCCAACCTTCCTATCTATTACCATTCAAAATTGAAGGAAGAGACACCCCAAAATATCTGAAGACCTGGATTAAAAGGCTATGGTTCGCTCCAAACAAATTAAAGAAACAGGCTTTGCTGACAAACCAATTGCAGGGAGTCTATATTCCCTGCTGGACGTATGATGCCCAAACAGAAACGGATTACTCGGGGCAGAAAGGGATTAACTACACGACAACGATCGGAAGCGGAAAAAACCGGCGTACTGTTACGAGAACCCGGTGGTATTATTGCGACGGACATGTTTCTCTCTTTTTCGATGATGTAATGGTTCCGGCTTCAGGTATGATCGCGTCTGATGTCATGTATAAGATAAATAATTGGGACACTATGAATATGGTTGAGACAGACAATCGTTTTCTGAGTGGCTTTCTGACGGAAAAATACGTTATGAACATGAACGACGGCTACAAAAAAGCCAAACAGATCATGAACCAAGAGATAGATTACGCAATCCGCAAGGATATCGGTGGCGATCATCAACGAATCACAGCCCAAAAGACGGAAGTCAGTGAGATTAAATTCAAATTGATTTTATTGCCGGTTTATATGTCGGCTTACCTGTACAAAAACAAACTATATCATTTCTTCCTGAATGCCCGCACCGGACGTATCACGGGCGACAGACCATACAGTACGGCAAAGATTGCTTTTGCTATCATAGCAGGAATCGCAGCCTTGGCGCTTTTTATTTGGTTGCTGAACGCTCAGTAACTTTTTGAGGGAAAATATATCCGAATGAGAATGTTACATTATTCTGATACAAACGCGATTCTCCTTCATGCTTTACACTTCGTCGATCCAAACCGCCACAAAGCGCATTAATAGAAAAGAAAACTTGTTGGTATTTCACACATAATCCCATATTGACACCGACATCCCATTTTTTCAAATCGCCAACTTCATCATCTCCAAATACCAAATCTTCCTCTACCCCCTCGGAAGTACGGCTCCCAAATAAAGAATAATCGACCGCCGGACCCATAAAAACACTCATCTTTACCCCAGAAATAGGGATATTATAAACTATGTTAACCGGTAACTGGATTGAATAATAATTGTACTTATTTTTTATGGCAGACATTTCATTGTCTATCCGAGAATAAAACGATCCTCCTTGATTGACGAATGAAAGCTCGGGGCGAAGGGAAAAGCGACGATAAAAGGGGATATCGATCAAACCACCGATACTAAATCCGGCACGGGATCCAACTTTATTCTTATTCTCCATATTCTGTATCAGGGCAGAATACGAAAGCCCCCCTCGTACACCATATGTTATTTGCGACCAAACCGGAGAAAAAAGGGGAAAAAGAAGGCACAAAGAAAGTGTCATTTTTCGGAACAATGTCATAAATCGCATTTTTTATACCAGACAAATATACGTTTTTCATTCGTACTCCCGACAAGATAGCCGTCTTTTTCGTACCTTTATAAACAAATTACAGTACACGCTAATCGAGAAATGGAACCATTTATACATTTACATCTTCATACTCAATATTCTTTGTTGGACGGACAAACGTCCATCGATACGTTATTAGACAAAGCAGTCAAAGACAAAATGCCGGCTGTTGCGGTAACCGATCACGGCAACATGTTCGGAATAAAAGAATTTTACAATAAAGTAAAAAAGAAAAACAGCAAACCGTTAAATGCAATAAAAACGTGCGAGAAAAAGATTGCCGAATTACAAAAGCTGGGAGATCCAGATGCACTGGATAAGATCCCTCAACTGGAAACAGAAATTAAAGGACATAAGAAACAGTTGTTCAAGCCCATTATCGGATGCGAATGTTATTGTGCCCGGAATGGAAGACATAACAAAACGACGAAAGAAGATTTGAGCGGATGGCATTTGATCGTGCTGGCTAAAAACCTGAAAGGATATAAGAACCTGATAAAAATAGTATCGATCTCCTGGACGGAAGGATTTTACGGCCGTCCGCGAATCGACAAGGAATTGTTAGAAAAATATCATGAGGGGTTGATCATCAGTTCGGCATGCCTGGGGGGGGAAATCCCTCAATACATCATGAAAAACCGGATAGACGAAGCCGAAAAATCTGTGTTATGGTTCAAAAATCTGTTTGGGGAGGATTATTATTTAGAAATGCAACGGCACGAAACGCATGCGCCGAATGCCGACCAGACAACGTTTCAGAAACAACAGGAAGTCAACAAAGTGTTGATCGAGCTTGCCCGTAAATTTGAGGTCAAACTTCTGGCGACAAATGATGTGCATTTTGCCAACGAGGAAGACGCGGAAGCACACGACCGTCTGATCTGTCTGAGTACGGGTAAAGATTTGGACGACCCAACCCGGATGCGATATTCGAAACAGGAATGGATGAAGTCGACGGCGGAAATGAATACGATTTTCGCGGATGTCCCTGAAGCGTTAAGGAATACATTGGAAGTGGCAGAAAAAGTGGAGTTTTATTCAATCGACCATGACCCACTCATGCCGGACTTCCCGCTGCCGGAAGGGTTTGACAGTGAAGACGATTACTTACGGTACCTAACTTACGAAGGTGCTAAAAAGAAATACGGCAAATCACTCTCGGATGAAGTGACAGAAAGACTTGATTTTGAATTAAACACAATTAGGGGAATGGGGTTCCCTGGATACTTTCTGATTGTACAGGATTTTATCCGAGCTGCCAAAAACATGGGTGTATCGGTAGGACCGGGACGTGGTTCCGCTGCCGGATCGGCGGTTGCCTATTGCTTAGATATCACGGATATTGATCCGATCAAATATGATTTGCTGTTTGAGCGTTTTCTGAACCCGGACCGTATTTCATTACCCGATATCGATACAGATTTTGATGACGATGGCCGAGGGGAAGTGTTGCGGTGGGTAACGGAAAAATACGGAAAAGAAAAGGTAGCGCATATCATTACCTATGGCACGATGGCCACTAAGTCGGCTATTAAAGATGTGGCGCGCGTACAAAAACTCCCTTTAGCCGAGTCGAGCCGCCTGGCTAAATTAGTGCCGGACAAAATACCCGATCTTAAGAAGTTTAAGTTAAAAGATGCCATACAGTATGTTCCGGAATTAAAAGAAGCGGCAAACGGTTCGAATCCTTTAGCGCGAGACACCCTGAAATACGCGCAAATGCTGGAAGGTAATGTGCGCAACACGGGGGTGCATGCCTGTGGCGTTATCATCGGTAAATACGATATTTCCGACATTGTACCAGTCAGTACGGCAAAAGACAAAGACACTGGTGAAGAAATGTTAGTGACGCAATACGAAGGTTCTGTAATTGAGGAGACCGGCCTGATCAAAATGGACTTTCTGGGACTAAAAACACTCTCTATCATCAAAGAAGCCGTAGAGAATATCCAGCTTACGAGAGGAGAGAAAATAGATATCGACCACGTTAGCCTGGAAGATCCGAAGACATTTGAATTATATTGTCAGGGGAAAACGACCGGCACATTTCAATTTGAATCGGCTGGAATGCAGAAATATTTAAGAGAACTGCAACCTTCCAAATTCGAGGATCTCATCGCAATGAATGCGCTTTACCGCCCGGGACCCATGGATTATATTCCATCGTTTATTGCCCGTAAGCATGGTCGGGAAGAGATTAAATACGATATCCCGATCATGGAGCGGTACCTGGAAGACACATACGGTATTACAGTTTATCAAGAACAAGTCATGCTTCTGTCTCGTCTTTTAGCCAATTTCAGCCGTGGGGAAAGTGACGCTTTGAGAAAAGCGATGGGGAAGAAGTTGATCGACAAAATGAACGAACTGAAAGCAAAGTTCCTCAGTGGCGGAAAAGCGAATGGGCATGACGAGAATGTCCTAGAAAAAATCTGGGCGGATTGGGAAAAATTTGCCTCATATGCATTCAACAAAAGTCACGCAACCTGCTATTCGTGGGTTGCTTATCAAACAGCCTATCTGAAAGCGAACTACCCGTCCGAATACATGGCGGCTGTCCTCAGTCGAAGTCTCTCTAACATTACCGACATCACAAAATTTATGGATGAATGCCGGGCGATGAATATCCAGGTACTTGGACCGGATGTGAATGAATCCATTCTTAAATTCAGTGTGAACAAAAACGGGAATATCCGTTTCGGGCTGGGTGCTATAAAAGGAGTCGGAGAGTCGGCGGTACAGAATATTATAGAAGAACGAAAAAAAGGACCTTACATCTCCATTTTCGACTTTGTGGAAAGAGTCAACCTGACTGCCTGCAATAAGAAAAACTTAGAATGTCTTGCACTAGGTGGAGCATTCGACAATTTCGGTATCCGGCGCGAACAATTCTTCGCGACCAGCAGGGACGAACCGGTTCTGGATGTGCTCGTACGTTACGGTAATAAATACCAATTCGATAAAATGACAACGGCAAACTCGTTGTTCGGAGATGACAATCTGATTGAAATCGCGAAACCGGAAATACCGCAAGCCGAACCATGGAGTGACTTGGAAAGACTGAACAAAGAAAAAGAACTGGTCGGGATTTATCTCTCCGCCCATCCTTTGGACGAATACCGTATTATCCTCACATATGTCTGCAACACGGGAGCAATCGAACTAAATGACAAAGAGACTCTAAAAGGAAGAGAAATTCTGATGGGAGGAATTGTCACTGGGTTCCGGGAAGGATTAACAAAAACAGGAAAGCCTTACGGAATTTTAAAAATAGAAGATTTTACCGGAAGTGCAGAAATTCCTTTATTTGGCAATGATTACATCGAATATGGAAAATTTGGACGTATAGGGATGTACTTGTTAATTTCGGGTCGTGTTGAGTCAAGACAGTATAATGAATCGATCGTAGATTTTAAAATAGGCGGTATACGTTTGCTTCAAGACGAAAAAGATAAACTGATCGAAAAAATCAGCATCACGCTTCCTATCCACTACCTTAATGAAGCCATAATTAACGAATTGTCTGTGTTGATCAAAAATAACCCAGGACAGAGTCTGTTATATTTCAAAGTGGTTGACGGCGAACATAACATCAGCCTGAATCTGTTTTCTCAGAGTATTCGATTAAATGTAACACGTGAATTGATTGATTTTCTAAAAGAAAACGAAAACATCGATTTTAAAGTCAATGGTTAATATTGGCGTTAAGAAACATTTTGTACTTTTGATTCCATAAAAATATAGATTAGATAATTAAAACAGAAAAGTATGGCACTAGAAATTACAGATACGAATTTCGAAGAAATAATCAGTACCGGCAAACCACTGGTAATTGATTTTTGGGCGGAATGGTGCGGCCCCTGTCGTATGATCGGCCCGATCATTGAAGAACTGGCACAAGAGTATGATGGAAAAGTTACCATTGGTAAAATAGACGTTGATAACAACGATGAGGTGGTGACAAGATACGGAATTCGCAATATTCCAACCGTTCTGTTTATTAAAAACGGACAAGTGGTCGACAAACAGGTAGGCGCAACGAACAAAGCAACTTTGACGGCCAAAGTAGAAGCTTTACTAAAATAAACGAAATTATTTTTTAGCGCGGAGCATTTCGCGCTTTCCTGGAGGGCCGGGTATTCTTTCTACGGAATATCCGGCCTTTTGCATCATCCTCCTAACCGAACCTTTCGCACAATAAGTCGTCAAAATTCCACCTGGAGATGTATGAACATATAGTTTATCAAAGATATCCTGATTCCACATTTCCGGCTGCTTGTCGGGCGCAAAAGCATCAAAGTAAGTCAGATCAAGATTATCAGGCAACAGAACGGTATTGCTATCTCCTTGCGCCTTATATATATTAAAACGAGTCGTAACAGGCAGCATCGTATTCCACGGAAGTTTATGTAATTTCAAAAAAAGATCTCGCTTATCTTTCCCATAATTTAACCGACGAACCAAGTCCAATTCCAAAGGGAAACGCTCAATTGCATAATACGTGACGGTAAGTAAAGGTTCATCAAGCGTTTCAAGAAGAGTGAGAAAAGCATTTAAACCGGTACCAAAACCGATCTCCAAAATGCATAATTTTTTTTCTCCAATTGCCTAAATCCAGCATTTATAAACACATGAAGAGACTCCTGTATCGCTCCGTGAACGGAATGATAATGTTCGTCCATTTCGGGAATAAATAGAGTGTAGCTGCCATCTTCCGTTAACTGTATTAATCTTTCCATAAACCTTGTCTATTATTCAATCGGACAAAAGAAATCATTTCCATCCAAATAATTGCCCTACTCGAATAGCTTTTATACTTTCGTTGCACAAATAATGATACCAATAGGTACAATTCTCTCGGCATGAAAAAAAATTTACTTGCACTCTACATTATCAAATTCTCTAAATGGTTCTCATTTGTAATGCCTGTTATTGTCCTTTTTTACGAAAAAAATGGATTAAGCTTACAAGACATATTTATACTCAAAAGTATATATTCGATCGTCGCAGTTGCATTTGAAATTCCTTCGGGTTACTTAGCAGACACATGGGGGAAAAAGAACTGCCTGATATTAGGAAGCATCCTTTTTTTCGGGGGATACCTGACCTACTCGTTTACGGAAACTTTCTTGACATTTGTTTTCGCAGAAGTATTGTTAAGCATCGGGCAAACCTTTGTAAATGGAGCGGACTCTGCCTTATTATACAACACTGTTGCAAATTACAAAAAAAACGAGCTTTATCTTCATTATGAAGGGAAATTAACAATGATTGGAAATTTCTCCGAAGCCATTGCAGGTGTTTTGGGTGGCTTACTTGCTTTTTATTCGCTACGTTTGCCATTCTATGCTCAAGCGGTAATTGCCTTTTCAGGCATCCCTGCAGCACTTGCTTTAACTGAATATGGAGGAAAAACAGCTCAAACCAACGCACTATCGGAAGTTGTCCGAATTATAAAATATTCCCTTTTCACAAATAAACAGTTGGCTTATAATATAGTCTTTTCAGGCATAATCGGTGCAGCTACGCTTACTATGGCTTGGTTTGTACAACCTGTTTTAATACAATTGGAAACGCCGGTATCTTATTTTGGCATAATCTGGACTGTATTAAATTTAGCCGTTGGAATTTCAGCATTTTATTCGGAAAAAATTGAAAATTATTTCGGCGAAACTAAGATGAATATGTTAATTCTTCTTTTTATATCAGGAGGATATATATTATTGGCTTTTAATTTAATGTCGTACAGTCTATTGGTGATTCTTCTCCTGTTTTATCTGGTGCGAGGATTTGCGACACCCATACTAAAAGGCTATATCAATCAATTAACGCTTTCAGAAATGCGCACTACAGTATTGTCTATCCGGAATTTTATTATTCGACTTCTGTTTGCGTTTATCTCGCCCATTGCCGGATGGATCAGCGATTATTACTCCATCAAAACGGCATTACTTTTTATCGCATTTTGTATAGTCATTCCAGGAATATCTATTTATTTTTTAAATCGCAAACGACATAAATAAGTATAAAAAAGACCGGTAGAGTGTTCTCTATCGGTCTTTTTTTATAGTAAAATAATTCAATAATTATTTTTAAACTTCAAGAATGATATCATTTCACTTTTTGTGTTGCAGAATAACTGATCTTCAAAGCATAAGCTTCACGAAGCGCCTGCTTAACATCCGAGATAACCCCCATCTTTGTTTCTCTATCTGCTTTAATGGATACAGTCATAAACGGAGCATCTTCCTCTTTCATACTTGATTTCTCCTGTGCAATATAATCCTCTATTTCAGACACTTCAGCAAATTGATCATTTAACTGAAGACGGGTTTCCGTCCCCATTTTTTCCCTGAACTCCGGCATTGGCTCACCAACATAAATAAATGTCACCAATGATTTTTTCTCCAATTTTTGGAGTTCAGTTGCTTGCGGAGCTCTGAACTGCACTTTTAGTGTTACTTCGCGCATTGACGTTACCATCATGATAAAGAACAAGAAAGCAAACACTAAGTCCGGTAAAGACGAGGTATTCAATTCGGGCATTTCACGCCCACCTGTTTTATTAAATTTTCCCATTATTTACCTCCATAATTCTTAGGTTCAGCCTCTGAAACCTTTTGCGGATAAATCATCTGAACAGCCTTTTGTTGTTCTTCATCTAAATCTGCAAAATCTTTTCCGAATTTCTTCTGAGAGACATTGTTTCTTAATTCTGTATAAGCAGCCGCCAACTCACTTTGAACATCAATATAAGCCTGATATTCCGTGCCACGGTCATTTTGTAAAGAGATCACATGATTTTTCGTAACCATCATATTCCCAAAGAACGGCACATCCACCTGTATTTTTTCAGGCTTATGTTCATCGTTGTAAGGATTTTCAACGAACTCCTTAACCTGATCTTTCAATTGACTAATATCAATATACTCGTTGTTGCAAAGGAGTTGGTTATTACTGTTAATAAGTACAACCAATATGTTTCTCTTTTTAATCTTTACATCTTCATTTTTCTGGTCTTTAGGAATAGGAGGCGGTAAACGTCTCGGTAATCCCTTATCTGTATCCATAGAAGATGTCAAAAGGAAAAACAAAAGCAACATGAATGCGATATCGGCTGAAGAAGTACCATTAATCCCTGGTGTTTTTCTTTTCTTTTTTGCCATTTATCTTTTTCCTTTATTTATTAAGCATTCTTTTTAAACTTCCTGAGAATATAGCAAGAACAACCAATACAACCAATGTATAGGTAGAATACAACCACATATCCGTTACTTTCAACCAGAATGGAACATTATAAGCCTGAGCTTCAGAGTTCAACACATTCACTTTTGCATCGCTACCGATTGTATAGGTGATAAACAATAGCGCAAAAAACGCCAGAATAACAACCAATCCGCCAATCGCCCCTCTTGGATTAATCTTCAAATTGGAAATAAACTGCCATACAGCAAAAATTAATGTTGCGCCTGCACATACGGCAAACAAAATATACATCCAATTCAATAATAACCCTAAGTATGTAGGAGCCCAATATTCGCCTTTATATGGCTCGTCGCTTCCTCCGAAGAAGAACAACCCTAATATCACCAAAGTGACAAAAGTGGAAGCCAATAAAATCCAACTTGATACTTTTCTTATTTTAGTAACAGCCATAGTCTGTAATTATTTTTTAAATTTCACGTTGTACTTCAGAACCATATCAACCAATGTGATAGACGCATCTTCCATCTTGTTCAAGATGCCTTCCAATTTACTTAACAAATAGTTGTAAAACACCTGAAGTATCAAAGCTACAATAAGACCAAAAATTGTTGTGATCAAAGCCACTTTCATACCACCGGCAACAACTGTCGGACTGATATCACCAACTTGTTCAATCTTATCGAACGCCATAACCATACCAACCACTGTTCCCAAAAATCCCAAAGAAGGAGACATTGCGATGAAAAGAGTCACCCAAGAAAGGTTTTTCTCCAACAATCCACTTTGAACACCACCATAAGAAACGATAGATTTTTCAACAATATCGATTCCTTGATCTATTCTCATCAAACCTTGATAAGCGATAGAAGCGATAGGGCCTCTGGTATCACGAGCAATTGCTTTTGCTCCTTCAACATCACCTTTGTCAAGGGCATCCTCAATTCCTTGTAATAATTTATCCGCATTAGTGTCCGCCAGATTCAGGTAAATGATTCTTTCCAGGCAAAAAGCTAAACCAAGAACCAAAGTAATAGCAACTAAGCTCATAAAGTCGGCACTACCTTCGATAAACTTGATTTTAAGAGCCTGGTGCATACCTCCTTCAACAACTGCATCTTGCGCAAACGCTACTGTAGAAGTTCCGAGGGCGAAAAGCCCTAAGGTTACTTTTGAAAATAAATTTCTCATCGTGTGTTTAATTTTAAGATTAATAATTTTTTATTTTTCAGTTTTTAATGATTCATGATTTTTGCGGAGAAAGCGGGATTCGAACCCGCGATACGCTTTAGGCGTATACACGCTTTCCAGGCGTGCCTCTTCAACCACTCGAGCATCTCTCCAAAACGAGCGCAAAATACGAAAAAAAAACCACTTCCAAGTTTTTCAGACTACAAATCTATGTTTTTTGATCCATATATCACCCCTTCTGTTCGGATTTAATTTATTAAGATATTAAATTCTATCGCATTTTCTTATTCTATCTCACAAAAGCAAAAATCTCTTTCGTGTTTTTCTCAATAATGGATGCAGCCTTTTCCAAAGGAATTTCAAATATTTCTGCAACTTTCTTTAGTGTTTCAAGCATATAGACCGGAACATTGCGCCGACCACGGAAAGGAACAGGCGGTAAATAAGGAGCATCCGTTTCTAAAACAATATTCTTCATTGTCGTCTGTTTCAGTATAATCGGTAAATCCGAATTTTTATACGTCACGATTCCATTAATTCCCAATTTGAAGTTTTTTAATGACAACACTATTCTAAGTTCATCTTCTGTTCCGGAAAAACTATGAAAAACTCCACTCAATTTATCCGCTCCAACCTTGAATATAGAATCAAAAACTTCGGGAAAAGCATTCCGGGTATGGATAGACACAGGCAGTTTCATTTCTATACTCCAGCGCAATTGCTCTTCGAAAACAAGTTTCTGTTCTTTCAAAAAGGTTTTATCCCAATATAAATCTATTCCGATTTCCCCAATGCCACAATACATTCGCTTTGACAACAAAGATTCCAAATAGATCAGTTCAGAAACATAATTCGCGCTTACACTTGTTGGATGCAACCCCATCATGGGATAACAAAAATCCGGATAATAATCGCAAATTTTATGCAACCGAGAAACAGATTCCCGGTCAATATTAGGAAAAAGAAGACTGACGATCCCATTTTCTTTCGCCAAATGAACAAGCTCCTCGCGGTCGGGATCAAACTCTTCAAGATATAAATGAGAATGTGTATCTATCAAATGCATATTATACTTGGCGGTACATCAATTTTTCACTTATTTCTTTAAGCACACATAATCTTTCATCTGCTATTTGTAAGGCTGATAAATTGTGTTTTGCCTCTGTGTAAAAATAAGCAATTCGTTGTTCCGTTAATTCTTTAATCCCCAATTTAGAATATAATTCTGTAAAATAAGCGATCTTTCTCTCCGGATCACAATCGATCCGACATAACCAACCCAATACTCTATCTCTTTCTTCTCCCTCTACCATACGTAAGGCATTCAACAAGAGAAAGGTTTTCTTATTACTTATAATATCTCCTCCAATATTCTTTCCAAAAGACTCAGGATCTCCATACACATCCAATAAATCGTCTTGTAACTGAAAAGCTAATCCTAAATCTATACCATAATTATATAACAAATCGGCATCATGCAAGGATGCACCACCGATCAAAGCGCCTATTTTAAGCGCGCACGCCAATAGAACAGCGGTTTTCATTTCGATCATTCGGATGTATTCCTGTTCGGTCACATCCATACGTTGCTCAAATTCCATGTCGTACTGTTGTCCCCCACAGATATCCAACGCTGTCTTTGTAAACAAATCTAAGACGACAGATAAGTAAGGAGCTGGTGTTTTTCCAATCAAACGATAGGACGCTATTAACATTGCATCCCCGGAAAGAATGGCCACATTAGGGCTCCAAACTTTATGAACAGTTTTTCTATTTCTCCGCCTGTCAGCGCCATCCATTAAATCATCATGAAGCAAGGTGAAATTATGAAAAACCTCTATTCCTAATGCCGGTTTAACAGCCGCATCGATATTCTCCGAATAAATATTACACCCGATAAGCGTTAAGGCCGGACGAATCCGCTTTCCTCCTAATGATAAAATATACGTTATCGGATCGTACAAGCTCACAGGCTCATCGGTGAAAGAAATAGAAGACAACTCGGCTTCAGTCCTTTTCAATATACTGTCTAAAGAATTCATCATTTATAAACACCAGAAAATATACACGAAAAAAGGCTGCTTTTCGCAGCCTTTATATTTTTTAAGATTATTGCAATCTAAAGGTAATAGGCACGGTATATTTAACACGAACGGGCTTACCTCTTTGCTTACCTGGACTCCATTTAGGCATAGTTCCAATTACACGCAAAGCTTCCTTATCCAACGAAGAATCTACCCCTCTGACGATCTGAGCATCTACAACAGAACCATCACGATTCACCACGAATGAACAAATAACACGTCCCTGTATTCCGTTTTCCTGAGCAATTACAGGATATTTTATCGACTTTGCAATAAATTGAAGCAATTCAGCATCACCTCCAGGAAATTTAGGCATCTCTTCTACTACTGTGAAAATTTGTTGTGCTGACTCTTCTTCTTCCTCCACTTCTACCGGAGCCACATACGTCTGTACCTGAGCCTGGTTTGCATCATCTTCAGAAGTCAAAATTTCTTGCTGTTCCAGTTCGACATCGTCTTCAACAACTTCCAACACTTCCGTTGCGACAGGAGCAGGAGGAGGAGGTGGTGGTGGTGGTGGCACTTCTTCCGGCCTTGTGATCTCAATCTCTTCTTCGGCGATTACGTCGGCGACACCTTCTACCTTCACAGCTTGGATGTCACTGGTTCCCCATTCAAACCCGACGAACATTACAGCAACAGCAATCACAAGCCCCATCAGAAGGCTAAAGGTCTTGCCATTTTCCAAACTCGCCTTTTTTGATTTTTTGATTTCCATACAATTATAACTGTTTTATGTGTTTCCCAATGAGACAAAAATACAAATTATTTTATATCTACCTTTACAAAAAGAAAAATACTTACACTTTTTTGATTTTTTAATCTGGTTCTCAAAAAACAAGCCTATAAATATACCTTTTCTCTTATTTTTTCGTTTACTAAATGAAGATCAATTTTTGTGTCCCAAATTTCGGGCTGCAAAGTAAAATATTTTTCAGTAATGACGCTATCATTTATGATGTTTTTTTTAAACAATATACATATTTAATATGCGAAGGATTAGTTTATAATATATGTCTTTTATATTAACTACCTTTGGATCGTTTTTCAAAATATGAAACAGCTATTATTCGTACTATTCGTATTTTTCTGCCGTTCTTTTTCTGTTTTTGCGCAGGAAGGGAGTGAAGTCTTCTCCTTTTTACATTATCCGGCATCTACCAGAATAAATGCTTTAGGGGGACAGTCGGTTTCTTTAATTGAAAGAGATCCATCTTTAGCGTTGCATAATCCGGGGTTACTGGGCGCAGAAATGGATGGAATGATCAACCTTAACTACATGAACTTCATTTCCGATATCAATTTAGGAAGCGTAGTTTTCTCAAAAGCGAAAGGAGAACGGGGAGCTTGGGGCGTCGGGGCTAGTTTTATCAGCTACGGAAACTTCAAACAAAGGTCTACAGAAAATGTGGATGAAGGCTCTTTTTCTGCGAAAGACATTAATATTACAGCATTATACGCGCACGATCTTTCTGACAAATGGAGGGGTGGAATTGCGTTTAAATTTCTCTATTCATCTTTTGAGCGTTATTCGGCAATCGGGCTTTGTGCCGACGTGGGACTAAGTTATTATAATGATGAAAAGGGATTATCTTTCGGTTTGGCATTAAAAAACATGGGCGCCCAACTTAAAAGTTATGAAGATGAACGGGGGAACTTGCCTTGGGATATCCAATTAGGGGTATCCAAGAAAATGGAATATAATCCAATACGATTTTCTGCTACAGCAATCTACCTAAACAAATGGAAGATTAATGATATTGATTTGGTAAATATTGAAAACAAGGAATCATTCTTTAAAACATTCTTCAAACATTTTATTTTCGGTATAGATTATATTCCTTCAGATAATTTCTGGATTGGCATCGGGTTTAATCCGAAGGCTAATCAAGATATGTCGTTACAAACAGGCAACAAATTGGGTGGATTCTCAATAGGTGCAGGGATTAATATTCAAAAAATCGACATCACCGTATCTGTTGCCAGATATCATCCTTCAGCGACGTCACTCATGCTTGGCGTTTCCACGACATTTTCTGATTTCAAATAACACTTAAAACATGAAAAAAATAGTCATAGCAATTGATGGGTTCTCTTCTAGTGGGAAAAGTACCATGGCAAAAGATCTTGCAAAAGAGATTGGGTATATATATATAGACACTGGCGCAATGTATCGGGCTGTAACTTTATATTGCCTAAATAATAACATCATTTCCGAAAAAGGTATTGATCTGGAACAATTGAAAGAAAAAATCGGACAAATTCATATTCAGTTTAAAAACAATAAACAAACAGGAGAACGTGAAACGTATTTGAACAGTATTAATGTAGAATCGGAAATACGCAAAATGGATGTAGCCAATTGGGTAAGTCCAATAGCTGCAATAGGATTTGTGCGAAAAGCATTAGTCGCTCTACAGCAAAAAATGGGGGAAAGTAAAGGAATTGTAATGGACGGCAGAGATATTGGAACGGTTGTTTTCCCACAAGCTGAATTAAAAATTTTTATTACTGCCAGTCCTGAAATTAGAGCAAAAAGAAGAGCGGAAGAACTACAAGCAAAAGGCGAACAAGTTTTTTATACGGAAGTATTAAAAAATATCAAAAAAAGAGACCATATTGATTCAACTCGCGAAGAAAGTCCGTTGAAACAAGCCCCCGATGCAATTGTGCTCGACAATTCCCGAATGACAATCGATGAACAAAAAGCATGGCTTCTTGTTCAATACAAAAAGGCCGTCAAAGAATAATTTTTATAGTTTCATTTGACAGCAAACAAAAAAACTATGGTAGAGATAGAGATAGATAAAAATTCGGGGTTTTGTTTTGGTGTTGTGAACGCAATAGAGAGCGCAGAGAAAGAACTAAAGACCTCAAAAGATGATCTATATTGTTTAGGAGATATAGTACATAATAATCAAGAAGTTGAAAGATTAAAAGTGGAGGGTTTACATTCCATCATCCATGAAGATTTGACAAAATTAAAAGGGAAAAAAGTGCTTTTGCGTGCTCATGGAGAACCTCCTTCCACCTATCAAATAGCAAAAGAGAACAATATCACGATTATTGACGCTACTTGCCCTGTTGTTTTAAGATTGCAACAACGTATTCATAAATGTTATCAAGAAACACGTTCTCAGAATGCTCAAATTGTTATTTACGGAAAAAAAGGACATGCTGAAGTAAATGGTCTAGTAGGTCAGACTGAAGGTAATGCGATTGTAGTAGAAAGAACTGAAGATCTGTCAACATTAGATTACCTAAGAGACATCTATCTTTTTTCTCAAACGACCAAACCTTTAGACGGTTTCCATGGGATCATAGAGACAATACGTTCGTTAATTAGCCCCAACGTAAAGTTTACTTTCTATGATACCATTTGCAGACAGGTAACTAATAGAATGCCCAATATTAAAAATTTCGCATCTAATCATGATTGGATTTATTTTGTTGCCGGGGAAAAAAGCTCAAATGGAAAAGTTCTTTTTGAAGAATGTAAAAGAGCAAATCCCAATACGCTCTTTGTTTCCAGCGCAGACGAAATCACAGAAGCCCTTCCCCCCGATATAAAACGCGTAGGAGTATGCGGAGCAACGTCAACCCCTAAATGGCAAATGGAAGCAGTTGCAGAACGTATTCGCGAACTAAATAAAAACGGATAAAAAAACAAACGTAAGTTTAGAGCAAAGAACAAATTTATTGCGTAAATAATGTTATTTTTGCCATCAACATTAACTAATCATAAAATAATGACAAATGTCTACTATTAAATGTATTGGCATTTTAACATCTGGAGGTGATGCTCCCGGGATGAATGCTGCTATTCGTGCAGTAACTCGTTCTGCCATTTATAATGGGATGTCAGTAAAAGGAATTTATAGGGGTTATAAAGGTCTTATCACAGGCGAAATACAGGAGTTTAAGACGCAAAATGTCAGTAACATAATTCAACGAGGAGGAACAATTCTTAAAACAGCCCGTTGTATGGAATTTAAAACACCCCAAGGACGTGAACAAGCTTATAATAAGCTTATTGAGGAAGAAATAGACGCATTAGTCGTCATTGGAGGAGATGGAACACTAACAGGCGCACGCATTTTTGCTCAAGAGTTCAATTATCCAATCGTAGGATTACCTGGAACAATCGATAACGATCTATTTGGCACAGACGTAACTATTGGTTATGATACAGCTCTGAATACAATCATGGAGTGTGTGGATAAAATTCGTGATACGGCGACATCCCATGATCGTCTCTTTTTTATAGAGGTTATGGGACGTGACGCAGGTTTTTTAGCCCTTAACGGTGCGATTGCATCTGGTGCAGAAGCCGCAATCATTCCGGAAACATCATTGGAAAAAGACCAATTAGCTGAAATGATTGAGAATGGATTTCGAAAATCCAAAAACAGCAGTATTGTTTTGGTAGCTGAAAGCGAAATAACCGGAGGTGCCATGGGCATTGCGGAAAGGACAAAAAAGGAGTATCCTCAATTTGACGTAAGAGTCACAATCCTCGGACATTTACAACGCGGTGGATCACCATGTGCACAAGATCGTATTCTTGCAACAAGAATGGGAGTAGCAGCAATCGATGCATTATTGGATGATCAAAGAAACGTAATGATTGGTACCCAAAACGATCAAATTGTTTATGTACCATTCTCTAAAGCAATCAAAAATGATAAACCTATTAATAAAGAGTTATTAAATACTCTTCGTGTTTCTTCAATTTAATCAATTTCTCTCTATATTTGAAAACAGGATCCGGGTTTAAACCCAGGTCCTGTAACTTATATTTTTCTATTTTTGATAGACATTACGATATAAAGTATCTCTTATGCTTTCAAATTTATTCTCCATATCTTTCATCCTATAACTCATCAAACGCATATCACACCAGGAATCTCTTTTTCTGTAAGACGGTTGCTTATATGCCCAAGAATGAAAAAAGAAACCAATTCTTTCATAAAATCTAACACGCCGGGCTGTTAGTTCATCCACAACATTTTCTACTTCTAAAATCACAGGTCTATTCATTAATGCCAAAAAAGATTTTATAGCTAAAACACCTATTCCAGCACTTCGTTTATTACTATCTATCGCAAAATGCTCTATATAAATAAAATCAGGAAACAACCAATAAGAAATAAACCCTACATATTCATCATTATTTAAAACTACAAACAAATTAAACCTCTGTTCATAAACCAATAAATCGCAAAACAGCAAAAAATCTCTTCTCTCAATAGAAGGGAATGAAGAAATATACGTATTTTGTACTTTTAGAATTGTAGGTTCTATAGAACGTTTAATCTTCTTCAGAGTTACTTTTCCACACTGTTCCATTGCATTCCTTTCATATATCGTCCTAAATCATAACAAAACAAAACAAATTCATATCTTATTTATAGAAATATAACTACTTTTGCATAAATTCGAAAGCGACGAACACAAAACCATTTAATACAAATATAAACAATTATGGCACATCACCAATTAGATGCACTTGACGAAAAAATATTAAAGCTAATTATCGGGAATGCAAGAATGCCTTTTCTTGAAGTAGCTAGAGAGTGCAATGTCTCCGGAGCCGCAATACATCAACGTATTCAAAAGCTCACCAATATGGGCGTAATTAAGGGATCTGAATTTATCATTGACAACACGAAAGTCGGATATGAAACATGTGCCTATATTGGATTGTTCTTAAAATCTCCAGGACAATTTCCAGCAGTAACAGAAGCGTTAAAAAAAATCCCAGAGGTTGTAGAATGTCATTATACAACAGGACAATATGATTTATTTATTAAAATTTACGCAAAAAACAATCAACATTTATTAAGCGTTATTCATAACAAACTTCAACCGTTAGGATTAGCTCGTACCGAATCTTTAATTTCGTTCAAGGAAGCATTTAAAAGACAAATTCCTATAGACTTAAGTGACGAATAAAAAGGGGGTCAAGAGGAAAATCCGGTTTCTATTCGTCAGACCGAGAGTTTACCGACAACTTCCTTCAGATTCCAGCTCACGGTAGACACCCTTTTTAGGCCAACGCTTGCCATTATCAAGGTGCATTCTGAACTAATACCCTAAAGTTATCACCCATGCTGCGAACAAAAAGAGCCGACCGGAATAAATTCCAGATCGGCTCTCGTCTTAAAACGGCAACTACCTACTCTCCCACTTGCGCAGTACCATCGGCGTGATTGGGCTTAACTTCTCTGTTCGGTATGGGAAGAG
>JAQVZS010000065.1 GCA_028708075.1 Massilibacteroides sp. | reverse complement strand
AAAAAATTATTTCCTTACAGTCCCTGTACTACTTTCGTTGATTATGTAATCCTTTCAAAGATCTCGCTCTCGCTCTTTTTTTGCCTTGCGGCTTTACTCGATTGCGGGTGCAAAAGTAAATGTTTAATTCTTATAAACCAAATAAAATCACAAGAAAAATAAACATCTACAACATAACACAATGATAAAAAAGCAATTAAAATTTATTTTTTACTTTTTACTTTTCCTTTTTTTGTTTTATGTTCCCCATTAAGGATTTCCAAAAAACGAGCAGCTGGTTTAAATTTAACACTCAAACGAGGCTTGATTACACATTCAACCCCTGTACGAGGATTACGTCCTATACGTTCTGTTTGCTTCCAAGGTGAAAAAACGCCAAATCCAAGCAAAGACAAATTATTATCTTGCTTTAATTCTTCTCCCAAAATCTCTTGAAACGTATCCAAAAACTTCTGAGCTTGGGATTGAGTCACAGACATTCTACCTGCTAAACTTTTTGTTAACTCTGCTTTATTCATGATCTGATTCTTTAAAAATAAGTAAATTATTATATTGATAACACATATTTTATTCTTTAACTAATTCAAAACAATTTGTTAAACACAATAATATTTAATAATATTCAACAAAAAAATATCCTCACATGTTAAAATATGAGCGTCATATATATTATTTCAAAACACAATAAAAAATATTAAATACAAAAACAAAAAATCATTCAACTTCAAAATAAAAATATATAAACACTTATCAAATTTCAACTATATCCATCATCCTCCAAAAGTTTATAACCGACTACAAATATACATTTTGAACTTCAATAATTCATGCTTTTCAAAAACAAAATATATAACTCACATATAAAAGAACGTAATTTCTTTTGATTCAGTGTAAGTATATAACAAACAATCCTAATAAAAAGTTACATTTATATCTAAAAAACAACAACACAAACGCTTTATCTTTTCCACTAATGCTAATCTTCGTTTTTTACACATGGCATTGAAGTAATTAGAAATAATTCGCTATTTTTGTATTCCAAATAAATTAGAAATAGAAAATAACAAAAAATGGCTGAAAAAAAACGTATTAAACGAGCCTTAATTTCTGTATTTCATAAAGAAGGGCTTGATGAGATATTAAAAAAGCTACATGCAGAAGGTGTTAGTTTTATATCAACCGGGGGAACTAAAAATTTTATTGAATCGTTAGGTTTGCCTTGTGAAGGAGTTGAAGATTTGACGGGTTATCCATCTATACTAGGGGGACGCGTTAAAACATTGCATCCCAGTATTTTTGGAGGTATTCTGGCTCGGAGAGAAAACGAAATGGATCAGAGACAATTAACTGAATACAAAATCCCGGAAATTGATTTGGTTATCGTTGATCTGTATCCTTTCCAAGAAACAGTTGCTTCCAAAGCAGACGAACAGGCAATTATTGAAAAGATTGATATCGGTGGCATTTCGCTTATTCGTGCAGCAGCGAAAAACTTCAAAGACGTTGTAATCGTTGCTTCAAAAAATCAATATTCTCCATTGTTACAATTATTGGAAGAAAAAGGAGCCGAAACAACAATTGTGGACCGTAAATGGTTTGCAAAAGAGGCTTTTGCCGTTTCATCCGAATACGACACGGCTATTTTTAATTACTTTGATGATAAAGATGGCTCTGTACTCCGTATCGCGGTAAACGAGAAAAAACATCTTCGCTACGGTGAAAACCCGCATCAAAAAGCCGACTTTTACGGGAAATTCGAAGCTATGTTCGATCAAATACATGGCAAAGAAATTTCATATAATAATTTATTAGATATAGACGCGGCTCTAGGTTTAATCGACGAATTCGAAGAGACCACATTCGCTATCCTAAAACATAACAACGCATGTGGAATTGCCTCCCGCCCAACTGTTCTTAAAGCGTGGAAAGATGCGCTGGCTGGTGACCCGGTCTCATCATTTGGAGGAATACTAGTATCCAATGCCTTTATTAATAAAGAAGTAGCGGAAGAAATTAACAAAATATTTTTTGAAGTAATTATTGCTCCGGATTACGATACTGATGCATTAGAAGTTCTGATGCAAAAGAAAAACCGTATTATATTAATACGTAAGCCTTCAAAAACATGTCCTATACAATTTCGTTCATTATTAAACGGGGTTCTGGTACAAGACAAAGACTTGAGTATTCAAACCGCAAATGACCTTGAACCGATAACTGAAAAAAAACTAAGTATAAAAGAAACAGAAGATTTACTGTTTGCTAATAAAATTGTTAAACATAGTAAGTCAAATGCAATCACACTAGTAAAAAACAAACAATTATGTGCCAGTGGAATCGGACAAACATCGCGGGTAGATGCTTTAAAACAGGCGATAGAGAAAGCAAATTTTTTTAAATTTGATCTGCAAGGAGCCGTAATGGCATCCGATGCGTATTTCCCGTTTCCGGACTGTGTAGAAATCGCATCAAAAGCAGGTATTACAGCCGTTATACAACCTGGGGGATCAGTAAACGATTCCTTATCAATTGACTATTGCAACAAACATAACGTTGCCATGGTCAAGACTGGTATACGCCATTTTAAACATTAATATTGTAAAAGTTAGGAAACATGGGATTATTCTCTTTTACGCAAGAGATTGCGATGGATTTAGGAACAGCCAACACAATAATTATAGCAAACGGGAAAATCGTTGTGGATGAACCATCCGTAGTAGCATTAGACAGAAGAACCGATAAAGTGCTGGCTGTAGGAGAAAAAGCCAGACAAATGCATGGCAAGACGCATGAAAATATCCGGACAATCCGTCCACTAAGAGATGGAGTTATTGCCAACTTCTTTGCTGCCGAACAGATGATCCGGGGGATGATAAAAATGATTAATCCAAAGGGACGCTGGTTTTCACCGTCATTAAGAATTGTAGTATGCATTCCATCTGGCAGTACAGAAGTAGAATTACGTGCTGTACGGGATTCGGCTGAACACGCTGGAGGCCGCGATGTATATATGATTTATGAACCTATGGCTGCGGCCATAGGTATTGGAATTGATGTCGAAGCGCCGGAAGGTAATATGATTGTAGATATAGGGGGAGGAACAACGGAAATTGCTGTTATTTCACTGGGTGGGATTGTTTCAAACAAATCCATTCGAATAGCGGGGGATGATCTTACAGCAGATATTATGGAATATATGCGTAGGCAACATAATGTTAAAGTAGGAGAAAGAACAGCAGAACTTATCAAAATAAATGTAGGTTCAGCTTTAACCTCTTTGGAAAATCCACCTGAAGACTATATCGTCCATGGGCCAAACCAGATGACAGCTTTACCGATGGAAGTTCCGGTTTCCTATCAGGAAATAGCACATTGTCTTGAAAAATCAATATCTAAGATGGAAGCTGCCATATTAAGTGCGTTAGAACAAACTCCACCCGAATTGTATGCAGATATTGTCCGGAACGGTATTTATCTCGCCGGTGGCGGAGCCTTGATGCGCGGATTGGACAAACGTCTGACAGACAAAATTAATATTCAGTTTCATATAGCAGAAGACCCACTTCATGCTGTTGCAAAAGGAACCGGAGTTGCACTTAAAAACATAGACAAATTTAACTTCTTAATTCGATAATAGAAGTCGATCGTCTTTGATTGGTAAATCAACTTACCAATCAAAGATTTTTGTTCATCTGTAAATAGGGTATTATGCGCAAACTGCTCGAGTTTTTAATCAGCAAAAGGCACTGGTTTTTATTTATTATACTTGAGATTATTTCTTTTATCCTTATTTATAGAAATAATGCATACCAAAGAAATATAATCTTTAGTTCGGCCAATGTTGTAACCGGACAAATCGCTTCCCTGTCAGGTTCCATAACTTCCTATATCAACTTACGGGAGATCAATCGGGAATTGTCTGAACGCAATGCAGAATTGGAAATGGAATTGCTTGAAAGGCAAGAAGAATTGGAAACATTAAAAGCAGATACAACCTTATTTAAAGGATTTGCCTTAGATTCTACAGAACAATCTTACCCTTATGATTTTGTAATGAGTAGAGTAATTTATAACAGTATAAGTTACATCTCCAACTACATAACCATAAACAAAGGAGAAAAAGACGGAATAGCGCCGGATATGGGGGTTGTCTCAGACAAGGGCGTTGTAGGCGTTGTATCCACAGTTTCTGACCATATGGCAGTTGTTATTCCCATATTAAATCCCAAATTCAAACTAAGTTGTAAAGTAAAAGGAAATCGTTATTTTGGTTCCATGACATGGAACGGCAGAAGTATTTATTATGCAAATCTCGAACAATTGCCCCGTCATGTGGAGTTCGTCATTGGAGACACGATTGTCACAAGCGGATTCTCAACAATATTTCCTCCCGGAATTATTGTCGGAACAGTAGCCTCTTTCGAAAAAGAAAAAGATGACAACTTTTTCTCGTTAGAAGTAAAGCTTTCAACAGATTTTGCTTCATTAAATAATGTTCGTATCTTACGTAATTACAGACAAAAGGAACAACAAAAATTAGAGGAGGTTCGGAAAAATGATTAATACGATTTTTAAAGGAATCATCTATTTCATTATATTTGTATCTGTACAAATTTTGGTATTAAACAACATCCATTATTTAAGGATTGCGACTCCTTTTATTTACCTTTATTTTCTCATCAAACTTCCGATTGGAATTTCCAAATCAGTTACATTAATCATTTCATTCGTTACAGGATTAACAATTGATCTCTTTTCAAACACGCCAGGGATGCACGCAGCAGCCTGTACCTTTGTCGGTTTTTACAGATCAGACCTCATTCGTCTTTTTTGGGGTAAAGACTTACCGGAAGGCGTTTCCCCCTCCTACGCTTTTTTAGGAATAAGTAGTTTCTTAAGATATGTAAGTTCGTTTGTCCTTTTACATCATATTTTTTTATTTTTCATCGAATCTCTGACGCTGTTCGATCCGCTTTTTCTGGCCTTACGTATATTTTTCAGCACTTTACTTAGTATTGTTTTGATTGCGATTGTTGAAGCTTTTAACATGGAAGCCGTCAAAAATGGAGAATAACACAAAACATAATTTTTCAAACAGACATTTCACTCTCATTTTTTCTATTGTCGGAGTTGTGCTAATCTTTATCATTCGCTTATTTTACTTACAAGTGATTGATAACGATTATAAAGTTTGGGCAGATAACAACGCGTTTCTAAACAAGACGTTATATCCTTCCCGTGGATTAATCTACGACCGGAACGGAAAATTATTAGTATATAATCAACCCGCCTATGATGTCATGCTTATCATGCGAGAAGTAGAAACATTCGACACGCTCGATTTTTGCAATGTATTAGGCATAACTAAAGAAATTTTCCTTAGACGAATAGAAGAGATAAAAGACAGACGATTAAATCCGGGTTATTCGTCTTATGTACCGCAAGTATTCATGAACCAGCTATCCGCTCAAGAATACGGTGCTTTACAGGAAAAACTATACAAATTTCCGGGGTTTTATATACAAAACCGTACCATTCGCGAATACGAATACCCTTATGCCGCCCACGTATTGGGAGGTGTGGGGCAGGTAAACCGCAAGGATATGGAAAAAGACAAATATTACGTTCAGGGCGACAATTCCGGTCGTACGGGAATAGAACGATCCTATGAAAAAATATTGCGCGGGAAAAAAGGCGTTGAAATTTTATTGCGTGATGCTCATGGAAGGGTGAAAGGACGATACGAAGATGGCAGGCACGATCAGGCACCCGTATCGGGCAAGAACCTAACCTTATCGATCGACATAGATCTTCAGGCATACGGCGAACAGCTTATGAAAAACAAAATAGGTGGTATTGTTATGATCGAACCCTCCACGGGAGAAGTTCTTTGTATAGTTTCATCGCCAACATTCGACCCCGGCATTTTAGTTGGTCGTCAACGGGGAAAGAATCATAACATACTTGAGAAAGACCCGAACAAGCCATTGTACGGCCGGGCTTTCATGGCCTCATACCCCCCAGGATCGACGTTTAAGCCAGCACAGGGACTTGTTTTCCTTCAAGAAAAGGTAATCACCCCGCAAACGATGTATACATGTGTACATGGATACCCGCTTCGTAACGGCAAGCCGGGCTGTCACTGGCATCCTTCACCACTTAATCTCATTTCTGCTCTGGCGACATCATGCAACTCTTATTTCTGTTGGGGATTACACGACATGCTGGATAGCCGGAAACGTTATCCTAACGTACAGACCGCCTTCGAAGTGTGGAAAAACCATATTGTCAGCATGGGATACGGACACAAACTCGGCATAGACCTTCCCGGAGAAAACAGAGGTTTTATTCCAAACAGCAAAACATACGACAAAGTATACGGGAAAAGATGGAATTCAAATACCATTATTTCTATATCGATCGGACAAGGAGAAATACTGACCAGCCCGTTACAAATCTGCAATTTGGCAGCAACCGTTGCCAATAGAGGATATTTTATCACCCCTCACGTGGTGAAAAAGATACAAGATCTGACCATAGACAGCTTATACATAAGAAAAAGACGCACAACTATCGATTTGGGATATTACGATATAATAGCTGAAGGCATGCGGGCAGCAGTCACTTCAGGTACCTGCCATGCTGCCGCCTTACTCAATATCGAAGTTTGTGGGAAAACCGGAACAGTCGAAAATCCAAGGGGAAAAGATCATTCCGTTTTCATGGGATTCGCACCTTACGACAATCCCAAAGTAGCCATTTCCGTTTTTGTGGAAAATGCCGGATTCGGTGCTACGTACGCCGTACCTATAGGAAAACTGATGTTGGAAAAATACCTGACCGGAACGATTTCCGAAACCAATAAATATACCGAAGATTACATCATAAATACGATAATAACGCCGACCAATGTATACTAGAAAAAGAAACTTATGGAAATCGATAGACTGGATTACTATTCTATTCTATGCCATGATGGTTATCGCCGGGTGGTTCAGTATCTGCGGTGCCAGTTATGAATTCGACAATACGAATCTGTTCAATTTGGCAGCCCGTCCCGGGTTGCAACTATTATGGATCGGCCTATCCGTTGGGCTCATCTTTATCATCATGATGTTGGACAAAGATTTTTTCGACATTTTCGCCTATTTAATCTATTTCATCATTATCCTGCTACTGATTGCCACCATTTTTCTGGCACCAGAAATCAAAGGATCCCGTTCTTGGCTCGTTCTCGGCCCCATCCGTTTGCAACCAGCAGAATTTGCCAAATTCGCGACTGCTTTAGCTGTGGCGAAATTTATGAGCCAGTATAATTTTAAATTAAACACATTCAAAAACTTCATTATCACGCTATTACTGATCTTTTTACCTGTGATTTGCATCTTACTGCAAAAAGAGACTGGTTCCGCTTTGGTTTATCTGGCCTTTTTTCTGGTACTTTACCGCGAAGGAATGTCCGGTAAAGTTTTGTTGATTGGCTTCTGTGCCGTTCTTTTTTTTGTGACAAACATGAAATTTTCGGAAGCAACGGTAGGCATTACGCCAATAGGAGAACTACTAGTCACAATTATGATATTAGTCATCACCACACTTTTAACGCTCAGTGCCGGTGCAAAGAAATATTTCATGTATAGTATATGTGGCATAACAGCTTTTGCTTTTCTTTCCGGTTATCTGATTTCTCTACTTATACCCGTAAACTTTTTTTGGATAGGCATGGGAATTATACTCTTACTTTGTTGTTACCTGTTCTATGAAGCCATCCATTCATGGACAATGAAATACGCGTTAATCGCCTTTTTTGCGCTTTCTTCATTACTTTTTCTTTTTTCCATAGAATATGTATTTAATAATGTATTAGAACCCCATCAACAAGTTCGGATAAAAGTTTCTCTCGGACTCGAAGACGATCCCAGCGGAGCCGGGTACAACGTAAATCAATCCAAAATAGCCATCGGATCAGGCGGGATGACAGGCAAAGGGTTTCTTAACGGCACGCAAACCAAACTGAAATACGTTCCCGAACAGGACACCGACTTTATCTTTTGTACCGTAGGAGAAGAACAGGGATTTATCGGCTCCTCTTTAGTGATTATTCTTTTCGGCGCCTTTATTGTCCGGTTAATCCTGTTAGCCGAACGTCAGGAAACCGATTTCGCGCGGATTTACGGTTACAGCGTCGCTTCTATCTTTCTTTTCCATCTCATCATTAATATCGGAATGGTATTGGGACTCACACCTGTAATCGGCATTCCTTTACCCTTCTTCAGCTACGGAGGTTCTTCCTTGTGGGGGTTTACCTTTTTACTATTTATCTTCCTGAGACTGGATTCTTTACGTAAAGAACGGTAAACAATGCTGACAATAAAAAACAGCCTTTTTATCCTTTTTGATTGTTTTTTCAGCCCTTCTATAACGTTGAAAATCAGAAATTAAATCCATTTTTTTGCATTAATATAAATTTTAGCCAATTATCAGGAGATAGGAAAAAGCGTTATTTCTTTTTCCACCCGAAATGATCCGAAATCAACGAGAAGTATTTCCGGTAGAAGCAGTCGAACGTACCACGCGAAATCCCAATTCCTGAATACCCTTCAAATAATCTATCCGCATACCTTGCCGAAAGCTGAAAGTATACTGTCCTTTGTGAGAAAAATAATGGTTTTTTTTCAATGGGATACTCAACTGAAACAATGAAATCCCTTTTCCATACCATTTTCCAAACTCATCAGCGAGGACACATTCTATTGTATCCCTGACTAAACCACCCACGGGTCGTTCTTCGGCGCAAAAAAGCCAGAGGTTCTGATATGGATATAAGTTATTGTTTCTCACTTCCAAAGTCAAATCATAAGGAATACTAATATCCTCTACCCGAAATGTAAAAAAATACTCTTTCTCTTTTTCCCATACGGTGTTCTCTATAATCTGGTATTGATCATAGAGCGCATCGTAATGGCAGGAAGTGGCTATGCTAAAAAAAAGCAATAAACATATCCACCGGTCAATTTTTTTGATTGGATGTTGAAGACGCATTTCCCGATTGATTTTTTGACACATCAGAGTCTCCTCCTTTCCTTGAATTCTCCTTTCTTTTTGAACGGTTGTTCCGATTAGAAAAAGAACGTTTAGCATGCGCATTTTCTATGTTCTTGGTCACATCGTCCGCAGCATCTTTGTATTGTTCCGGCTGCTTCGGGTTCTTTTCAGGTGATGCGACTCTCATCTCTTTGGCATCTTTATTTTCGGCGAATGATTTATTCTTATTTTTCTTCTTTTTCTTTTTTGACGTGGCCGAATCAAAGCGAGAAACACTGTCCTGTCCTAAGATATCCAACGCATCCCGCTTTGGTGCTTGCGGTTTGACATCCGCTACTAAAGAATCTGGCTTGTTTCCCTTCTTATTCATATTGATCACATCAAAAGCGCGGCTGGCCGTAATGGTCACTAAATTCGCCGCAAAGGATTTGTCCGTAGAATAGGTGATCTCCCGCTTAAAGATGTCTGTTTTAAAATGATAATACGTATTATCCTTTGTCTCCAGCAGCATTTCACGCGAAGGTAAACGTTTTTGTGCCTCCACATAAGCGTCTACTTCGTAGTTCAGGCAACATTTCAGTTTAGCACACTGACCAGCCAATTTTTGTGGATTCATAGATATATCCTGATAACGGGCAGCACCCGTCGCAACAGAGACAAAACTCGTCATCCATTTCGAACAGCACAATTCCCGTCCGCAAGGCCCGATCCCCCCTATTCTACCAGCTTCCTGGCGCGCACCGATCTGTTTCATTTCGATACGTACCTTGAAATTCTCAGCTAAGACTTTAATCAACTGGCGAAAGTCCACCCGTTCATCCGCTATATAATAAAAGATTGCTTTATTGCCGTCTCCCTGATATTCCACATCACCTATTTTCATGTTCAAGCCCAAATTCACAGCAATCTGGCGTGAACGAATCATCGTCTCGTCCTCTTTCGCCTTCGCTTCAGCATATTTCTCCATATCCACCGGTTTCGCCAACCGGTAAATTTTCTTGGGTTCAGCTTCTTCGGACATACGAACATTATTTTTTTTCATCTGCAACAGTACTAATTTACCGGTAAGCGTCACCGTTCCGATATCATGACCGGGGCTAGCTTCCACAGCCACTATATCGCCTTTCACCAAAGGTATTTTTGAACTGTTCAGATAATATCCTTTTCTTGTGTTTTTAAATTGAACTTCAACGAAATCTGTCGCATTATCCGCATCCGGGACATCGCACAACCAATCGTAAGTATTTAATTTGTGATCTTGCTTTTTGCAGCATCCTTTCGCACTCATGCCACAACTGTCTTTATATTGTTTGAACTCCATTGTTTATTTTTAAATATATATAGTATAGTTGAATAGGCAAAATTAGTCAATAATTCCTATTTTAAAGCTATCGCTGAAAGATTATAACAATATCCGGACAACTTCTACATTTGCTGCCAATTAAAAAGACCGACAAAATTATCCGGACATCTATTATTCATTTTATCCTTATATCTTTGCACAACAAAAACAAAGAGAATTAAAAACATGATCTCGGTTGAAGGATTAACGGTAGAGTTTGGCGGATTTACGCTTTTTGATGATATATCATTTGTAGTCAATAAAAAAGACAGAATAGCTTTGGTGGGTAAAAATGGTGCGGGAAAGTCTACCATGCTTAAAATATTTGCAGGTTTACAATCGCCGAGTTCGGGAACGGTCAATTTGCCTAAAGATATCACAATCGGTTATCTTCCGCAGCAAATGCAATTATCAGACGCGCATACTGTCCGTGAAGAGGCTGAACTGGCGTTCGAACACATCCACCGGATGGACCAGGAAATAGAACGCCTGAACATCGAACTGGCTAACCGTATTGATTACGAATCAGAATCTTACCATGCACTGATCGAAAAAGTGACACACCTCTCCGAACTGTTTCAAATGGAAGGAGGCAGCAATTTCCAAGCTGAACTGGAACGGACATTGATCGGATTGGGATTCGTCCGCGAAGACTTCGACCGTTCTACTTCCGAATTTAGCGGTGGATGGCGTATGCGTATCGAATTAGCGAAACTGTTATTAAAAAAACCGGATGTGTTATTATTAGACGAACCGACGAACCACTTGGATATAGAATCGATCCAATGGCTGGAAAATTTCATTTCAACCCGTGCCAACGCCGTGATTCTCGTTTCGCACGACCGCGCATTCATCGACAATACAACGTTTCGAACAATCGAAATCGAACTTGGACATATTTATGATTATAAGGCCAGATATTCCGACTATGTCGAATTAAGAAGAGAAAGACGGGAACAACAATTCCGCGCATTCGAAAACCAACAGAAAAAAATTGCCGAAACGGAAGCTTTCATCGAACGTTTCCGCTTCAAAGCGACTAAAGCCGTACAGGTACAATCCAGAATCAAGCAATTAGATAAAGTAGAACGCATTGAAGTGGACGACGTCGATACGGCGACACTGAATCTGAAGTTTCCCCCCGCTCCCCGTTCGGGTTCTTATCCCGTAATCTTTGAGAATTTAGCCAAACGTTATGGAGTACATTTAGTTTTCGAACAGGTAACCTTTACTCTTAACCGAGGAGACAAAGTCGCCTTTGTGGGCAAAAATGGGGAAGGAAAATCAACCCTCGTGAAATGTATCATGAATGAAATCGACTATGAAGGGAAACTGCAACTCGGACATAATGTTAAAATTGGCTATTTTGCGCAGAACCAAGCCCAATTACTGAACGAAAACTTGACCGTCTTCGAAACGATCGACTACGTGGCGCAAGGCGACATACGTACAAAAATCCGGGATATTCTTGGCGCCTTCATGTTCGGAGGCGAAGCTTCGGATAAGAAAGTTGGTGTCCTTTCGGGCGGTGAAAAAAGCCGGTTAGCCATGATCCGCCTTCTATTAGAACCCGTCAACCTGCTGATTCTAGACGAACCAACCAACCACTTGGATATGCGCACCAAAGATGTATTGAAAAACGCATTGAAGGCATTCGACGGAACCGTTATCGTTGTATCGCACGATCGCGAATTTCTGGATGGATTAGTGGATAAAGTCTACGAGTTCGGAAATAAACGCGTAGTAGAACACTTAGGTGGCATATACGAATTTTTGGAACGAAAAAAAGTCGAAAGTTTGCGTGAGCTGGAAAGAACCACACAAACAACAGGAGAATCGCTGGAAGAGATAAAAACAACAGAAAACAAACTATCTTACGAAGCCCGAAAAGAACAAAGTAAAATGGTCCGGAAAATAGAAAAAAACATCAGCGAATGTGAAGAAAAAATAGAAACAACTGAAACAAAACTTGCAGAAATAGAAACAAAACTTGCGACACCCGAAGGAGCTGCAGATCCCAATTTATATACAGAATATGACGCTTTAAAGAAAAAACTGGCGGAATCCATGGAAAAATGGACGGAGTTAACCCTAGAATTAGAAGTTTTAAACATTTAGAGAACCTGTTTATACACGATAAATAGTTACCTTTGCAATTCGGTCTTTTAAATAATATGTTGTAACTAAAACACAGGATAATGAAAACGAACCTTAGTTCACAGATCACTTTAACGCGTATCCCGACACGGTATTATCGTCCGGAAAATGCATATGAGTATTCCGTTTTGACACGTTTTGAAAAGATCCCCACCTCTATTTATGAGTCGGCCGATGAGGGATCAATTGCTATCGCTAAAGAAATTGCAACCGCGATTAAGAAAAAGCAAGAAGCCGGGGAAAAATTTGTTCTGGCTTTGCCCGGAGGACGTTCTCCTCAAACTATTTTCAAAGAATTGATTCGCCTGCACAAGGAAGAAAATCTCAGTTTTAAAAACGTAATCGTATTTAATATATACGAGTTTTATCCCATCACTTCGGAAGCAAACAGCAATATTGGGTTTCTAAAAGATGCGTTGCTGGATCATATCGATATCGATCCGGAAAACATTTATTCTCCAGACGGATTCATGTCTAAAGACGCTACTTACGAATTCTGTAATAAATACGAGGAACTGATAACAACAGTCGGAGGTATTGACTACATACTTTTAGGTGTAGGGCATGCGGGAAATGTTGGATTTAATAGCCCCGGTTCCACACCTTCACTTCGTACTCGTTTGGTTTTATTAGATAACGATGCACGCAAAGAAGCCGCCAACACATTTAAATCTATCGAAAATGTTCCGGCAAGTGTAATAACAATGGGTATGTCGACTATTTTCGCCGCCAAAAACATTATTTTGATGGCTTGGGGGGAAAGCAAATCTTATTTGATCCAGCAAACTATTGAAGGAAAAGTCAGCGATGGTTTCCCAGCCTCCTTCTTACAAACCGTCGTTCCCAAAGCAAAAGTGGTGATCGACTTATCTGCCGCGTCTCAACTGACGCGAATCAGTCACCCCTGGTTGGTTACAAGTTGTGAATGGGATAACAAATTGATTCGTCGGGCAATCGTTTGGCTTTGTCAGCTAACCGGGAAACCGATTCTCAAGTTAACAAACAAAGATTATAGCGAACACGGACTTGGAGAATTATTAGCCCTTTACGGATCCGCCTATAATGTAAACATCAAGATATTTAACGATATTCAGCACACCATTACGGGATGGCCGGGTGGAAAGCCCAATGCAGATGATTTCAATCGTCCGGAACGCGCCGTACCCTACCCCAAACGTGTGATCATTTTCAGTCCGCACCCGGACGACGATGTGATTTCCATGGGAGGAACGTTCCGCCGCTTATGCGATCAGAAACACGATGTGTATGTCGCTTACCAAACCTCCGGTAATATTGCCGTAGGCGATGAAGAAGTGATCCGTTATTGTGAATATCTGAGAGATGTATGTGCCAAATATGCGCTGGAAAAGAGTCCTGTTGCACAAAAAGCTGAAGAAATATTGCACTATCTCCGTCATGAAAAAATAGAAGGTGTGCCCGAACATAAAGATGTATTATTTATGAAAGGAACGATTCGCCGCGAAGAAGCCCGTGCGGGATCTCGGCATTGCGGCATTACCAAAGACGATCATATCCGCTTCCTAGATCTTCCGTTCTATGAAACCGGAATGGTAAAAAAGAAAGACATCAGTGAGGCTGATAAAGATATCATCAAAAAATTTATTGAGGAAGTTAAACCGCATCAGATATTTGTAGCCGGCGATTTAGCTGATCCACATGGAACACATAAAGTTTGTCTGGATGCAATCCTTGCATCCATTGATGAAATGAAGGATGACGAGTGGATGAAAGAATGCCGTATCTGGATGTATCGCGGCGCTTGGGCTGAATGGGAAATGGACCATATCGAAATGGCCGTTCCGATCAGTCCCGAAGAATTACGTCTGAAACGTATCGCGATCTTAAAGCATCAATCTCAAGCGGAAAGCGCTCCGTTCCTTGGCGACGACGAACGTCTTTTCTGGCAACGTGCGGAAGACCGCAACCGGGCAACAGCCAATCTCTACCGGGACTTAGGTTTAGCTTCATACGAAGCTATCGAAGCATTCGTTCAGTACATACCTTTGCGATAACTAACAATAAATAGTTAAAATTATGG
>JAQVZS010000064.1 GCA_028708075.1 Massilibacteroides sp. | reverse complement strand
TGTCCAAATCAAGCGTAGTGTACCCGTAACGCAATGGAATCAAGCGAAAGAATACGTCAAAGGTAGTGGTCGCATGGTAGAAGAGTTGAATAATTATATATCCTCTATCAGGGTACGGCTCTACCAAATACATTGGGAGTTGGAAGAAAGCGGTAAGAATATTACCGCAGACCGGATTAAGGACATCCATAATGGTAATGACGAATCGAAGAAAACATTACTCCAACTCTTTGAAGAGCATAATAACCAATGCCGCCAACTGATAGGAAAGGATTTTGTAGCCAAGACTGTACAACGCTATGAGACTACAGCCAAGTATGTAAAGGAGTTTTTAGAGAAGAAGCATAAAATATCCTGGAAAATGTTGCAAAAATGCTTGGACACTCCGATACAAAGATGACGCAGCACTATGCGCAGGTACTGGATAGTTCTATTATGAAGGATATGGAAGGTGTAGAGAAATTGCTATCTACCAACAATAGATTAACATTCAAAATTACAGGATAATGGATGCGGGAAGTATAAAGATAAGTTCTATCAGGATTAAGATCACTCCTGTGAATGATACGGTATGGATGACCAAACATCAAATTGCTGACCTTTTCGAGGTTTTTGTTTCCAAAGTGAGATGTAACATCCTATCGATACTCAAGAGCGGAGTGTTATGTGAATCGGAAGTCTGCCGAATCTACCACTATAAGAACGGCAATTTCGTGGAGCAGTATAATCTGGAAATGATTATTGCTGTTTCATTTCGAATCAAGTCAAGAAATTCGGAGGTGTTTCGGAGATTTATAATTGAAAAGTTCTTTAGAAAAGAGAATACAACAAGGTTGACACTCCCCTTACATATAATGGATATCAATAATTTAAATTAAATTTGTAGAACCAAACTGTGGCGAATGAGACACAGTGAAAAATAGAAATATAATGGCAAAGAATAATTTATATGTACAGGGCACTCAGGTTAAGATGTTGTATATCAATAATGCAGATTACATATCAATTACCGACATAGCAAAAATACGCAATCCGATAGAACCAAAGGATGTAGTAAAGAACTGGATGCGTAGCAAAAATACGCTGATGTTCCTGGGCTTATGGGAGAAATTAAACAACCCGACCTTTAAGGGGGTCGAATTCGACCCCCTTATGTACGAAGCCGGCACAAATGCGTTTACGATGAGTCCTACACGCTGGGTTGAATTGACGAATGCGATTGGAATTGTAACCAAAAACGGAGCTAAAGGCGGAACGTATGCGCATAGAGATATAGCTTTTGAATTTGCCTCATGGGTTAATACGGAATTTAAGTTATACCTGATTACCGAATTCCAACGGCTCAAAAAGCATGAACAGCAGCAACTCGGTTGGTCTGTCAAACGAGAGTTGTCGAAAATCAACTATCATATCCATACCGATGCAGTAAAGCACAACCTCATACCGGAAGAACTTCACGGCTCAACAAATATCAATCGTGTATGCCAGCGAAGCGGATGTGCTTAATATGGCTCTTTTCGGTGTTACAGCCAAGCAGTGGCGTGATGCAAATCCGGATAGAAAAGGAAATATCCGTGATTATGCTACTATCAATGAACTTATTTGTTTATCAAACATGGAAAATATAAATGCCGTTTTGATAAATGAGCAAGTGCCACAATCCGACCGTTTACTAAAGCTTAACCAGATAGCCATCCAACAAATGCGGGTATTACATGAAGTGGATAATCGTAAATTCTTGAAATGATTGTAAATTCATAAAACCGGCGGCAGACTTTTCATATTTGAAGTCTGCCGTTTTTCATTGTCCTTTTTCATCTGAACACAAAGAAAAAAGAAGGGAATAAAACGCCAACATCTGAGGAACGGTACAGTATTTTCCCTCCTAGTTTGATGTATGGGATACGCCCTTCGTTGCGGTAGTTCTGCAAACTTCGCCTACTAATTTTTAACTTTTTCGATAACTCCTCATCCGTGTAAAAGTTCTCTCCATTCAGCGTTGGTTTCCGTGAGGAAAACATATGTTCTAAAGCTGATGAGAGCTTATCCAATGAAAGAAAAAATGCCTTTATCCTTTCATTATTCTCTGTAATTAACTGATTGCTCATATATTTTTGTTTTAATGATTGGCCCTATGTTTATTCTTTCTTTCATAGTCGTTTTCCACTGTGTTTGGCTTGTCTGTGCTTCTTTTCAATTAACGGGAGTATTTTTTGTACGTCTTCTGGTTTATAGAAAATTTTATGGCTAATTTGCGTGTAAGCCAGTGTTTCATTATCCCGAAGTGTTTGGAGTGTCCGCTTCGAGATGTTCAGCAGTTGGCATACGCTTGTTGCTTCAAAGTCTATTATTCACATTCTAAAATAAAAAGGCTTTGTCGAGATACCATAGTTAAATAGGAAAATCGGTGCAATTAGAACCGCCTGTCTAATAAACTAAGTAGAAAGTCATTGCAAATTATTTCATCCAGACTCTCTACGTTCAGTCTGTTGATTAATAACCGTTTATTTGCTGTCGATGACAGGTTTTCTATATCATGGAAAACCATACTATTAATTTTCTAAACACAGTATACTATGAGTGCTAAACAAACAGAAAGCCGCAAAGGCAAAATCCAGATTCCCGACGGTTGGTTGCCAACTTCAGGAGAAGAGAAAGATGGATTTGTAAAACCAGCCAATAAGGAATTGGAGGAAGTATTTCAAAAGACGGTTGAAAGAGAAGTTGCTGGTAAAAACTGGAAAAGGATATAACTCTTCCCGACACGCCGTTGTCCCGTGATAACCTTGATGATTTCCTTGTCGATGAACGGCTTTATCCGCTCGGTATAAACCGTGCGCGGAATAAATGGTCTTGTTTTTAATATTTCGTCTATCATAATTGATGAATTTATGCAAATAAAGTAATTCATCAAATACAATTGATAAAAATGAAAATATTTTTATACTTAACCTATGAAGTTCTTCCGTCTGACAAAGGTACAGGTTTTTAAATGAAGCCAAAATGCTGTTTCGTCAAAGGCAAAGCGGGGTTTCGTCAAATAGATTTCGCCATAAGAGTCGTGTAATGTATCCAATCAGTTTCTCTTCCGCATCTGAAAGGATATGCTTGGGCATTCTGCGTTTCCATTTACAGAACTTGCACTTTAGATTTGACTTCGCTCTGACTACAAAGAAAGAACCTGTAAGATGAATCCGATAACGTTCCTTAAACGAGTCATATGCTCTGTCTAATATATAATAGGCATTTGGTTCATAATTAATTGTAGACATTGCAGTTGAATCATGTTTGGACGCTGTAGTGACTATATAAAAGGCTGGGACTTGTGCTTCTATGTCATAAAGGACATGAGCTTTAACCCCCACCTTTTTTTCTTACGGAACTTCGCCCAAGGAAATGTAGCCAAACATAAAGGAATCGTGGTGGAATCAAAAGCATATTTTCTTTCTGGAATATCCAAGGTATTAGTAGCTCGTTTTTCGCATGCTTCCTTCATCATGTAGAAAGCAAAGTCTTCGAAGATTCTGTAATCCCGATTCTGATTGGCTGACGCAAGCGTAGTTTTGGTAATGGGTTCACGACCCAGTCCCAAATGATAACGCTTTCCTTGATGAGCTTCCAAAGCTACAATCAAGTCACGGAGACTTTCACGATTGCTGAGTTGACCGAATATCATTGCAAGTAACTGGTTCCAGCAAGTGAACTGTTTCACATATCGGTTCCCATCGTACTTGTTTACGAGTCTTCTGAACTTATCATTGTTCAAGAATTCTACTAACTGAGCGAAAACGTATTTATCTTGGTTCATTTGAGATCGTTTTTATCGACCTCAAAGTTAGGATTTCAAATCGTCGCGCACAGAAGATAGCATCTAATAAACTGTATTTCAATTATTTCAAAGAACTATTTATCCACTTTTACAGGACAGTAATGTCAGCGGATATTAAAGAAAGGAAAATATACCGGAATTGCTTGAGAATCCAATATATCTGTTATCTTTATCACACCAAATAATCCGAAAGAGAAGAAAGTAGATATATCATTTAATAGAAATATAAAGACTATCAAACCATGAAAATGCAGAATCTTATAATTCCTATTACAGGATGTTTATTTTTCTTATCACAAACGCTCTCTGCCCAGCAGTTCGATTTGTCTTCATCGGGCTATTTTCAGGACAGAGGTGTTGAGGTAATGGCTTTCGACGACATCTATCCTGAAGGTCACCAAGGGGGTGTATCATTAATCATGCATGGAAACCGCGTGGCTACCAACGGCAATATCCGACTGGAACCTACTCCCGGACAATGGCAACCAGTCCCAAAACAAAGGAACCGGAAGTTGGATCATGCTGCCAACACGATTACGGCCTGGCTGAGCTTCCCGGATTCGTCTAGGCATCTGACCGGATTTAATCCAATGATTTATCCCGATCTTACATTGGATTACGTGGTAACTGTCAAAGGAGAAGGAAGATCGGTTATAGTCACTGTCGATCTGAACCGTCCTATCCCCACTGAGCTTATTGGAAAAGTAGGGTTTAACTTCGAACTATTTCCTGGTGCCTTATTCGGCAAACCGTGGATCATGGACGGTAAGTCAGGAATCTTTCCCCAGCAGCCCAATGGCCCCACTTTAGCGGAGCAAGCCAACATTGCACATACGGGTAATTTCAATCCCGATGGGCAAGCAAGCATCGATCAATTAATTGGACATGGATATAGCCCAATCATAGCAGACGATATCATAGCAGAACCGTATGCTGTCGGAAGACGGTTCACCGTTCGCCCCGACGATCCTTATAATCGTTTTACCATAGAATCCCGAGGAGCTGAGCTAAAACTTTTCGATGGCAGGATGAACCATAACAACGGTTGGTTTGTGGTCAGGAGCGAAGTTCCTGCAGGAATAACTAAAGGAGCCATTCAATGGATAATTACCCCCAATGTAGTAAATGATTGGATCTATAACCCGGTCATTCAGATTTCCCAGTTGGGATATCATCCTGCTCAACCTAAAGTAGCTGTAATTGAATTGGATAAACGGGATAACCGGAAAGAAATTCCGAAACTATTCCAAATCACAGATACCGGGGAAAAAGAAGTAAAAGCAGGACAAGCAAGCGAATGGGGACAATTCCTACGTTATAACTATCTAAAGTTTGATTTCACCAACATAAAACAAGAAGGCCTTTATCAGATAAAATATGGCAATTCATGCTCATCCGTTTTTCGCATTGCAAAAGATATATATGACCGGGGGGCATGGCAACCCGTATTAGAATATTTCCTTCCGATACAAATGTGCCACATGCGTGTCAACGAGAAGTACCGCGTTTGGCATGGCTGTTGCCATTTAGACGATGCCCGTATGGCTCCGGTAAACTTTAATCATATAGACGGATATGTGCAAGGCCCTTCCACTCTAACGGCTTACCAATCGGGCGATATCGTGTCGGGAATAAACATCGGTGGGTGGCATGATGCAGGTGATTTTGATCTTCGCATTGAATCGCAAGCTGGTGAAACTTATATCCTAACATTAGCATACGAAGCTTTTAATGTAGACTACGATGCGACTTCAATAGATCAGAATATGCGTATTACTGAGATCCACCAACCAGATGGTAAAGCCGACCTGTTGCAACAGATAGAACACGGTACCTTAAGTGTTATCGGTGCCTATCGGGCGTTAGGACGACTTTACCGTGGAATCATTTGTAATGACCTGCGTCAATATGTATTGCTGGGAGATGCCATGACCATGACCGATAATGTGATCGGCAATGATGATGACCGTTGGGTCTTTACAGAAGAAAACCCTATCAGGGAGTTGACTTCTGCCGCCCACTTAGCTGCCGCCTCCCGTGTGCTCAAAGGCTTTAACGACACGTTAAGTATACAATCATTAGACGCGGCCCGTGAGATCTACAAAATAACGGATGGAACTTCTTGGGCTAAATCGGCTAAAATACATGCAGCCGTTGAATTGTTTCTCACAACCGGAGAAAAAGAATACAAAGATTATCTGCTTTCAGAATCAACATATATCGCTGAAAATATAGGACGCATAGGCTGGTTTATTGGTCGGGCAGATAAAAAAATGAATGACCGTTCATTTTCACAAACCATCCATAACGCGATGTTAAGCCTAGTCTCACAATTAGAAGAACTAGGGGCGGAAACCCCTTATGGGATACCCTATCGTCCACATATCTGGGGAGCCGGTTGGGATATTCAGGCGTTTGGGTTTCGGCATTATTTTCTGCACAAGGCTTACCCCGATATTTTTGGGGCGGAGTATATTTATAATGCGTTAAACTTCATTTTAGGTTGTCATCCGGGTTCTAACACATCTTCTTTTGCTTCCGGCATAGGTGCCAGATCAGCCACCATTGGTTATGGGCTAAACCGGGCTGATTGGTCGTACATTCCCGGTGGAGTAGTCTCCGGTACAGCTTTAATTCGTCCAGATTTCCCGGAATTACTTGAATTTCCTTATCTCTGGCAACAAGTAGAATATGTAATGGGCGGAGGTTCGTCACATTATATGTTCTTAGTATTAGCAGCCCAACAATTGTTATCTGATGACTAATTAACAGGTAGAGTGAACAAAAAATGTAGTAAAAAATTCACTGGCCGCATTAATCATTTTTTATATTGAGATGGCTTTACTCTAAATTCATCTTGAAAACATTTGGTGAAATAGCTCGTGGTCCCGAAACCGACCAACCCGGCAACTTCGGACACAGACAATCCTTTATCAAGCAGTCCTGCCGCCTTTTTCAGGCGAATAGACCTTATAAATTCACTGGGTGTCTGCCCAGCAACAGCCAATAGTTTTCTATATAAACCTGTTCGGTCCATACACAAGTCTTTGCTGAGTTGTTCTACCGAGTATGCAGTATTATCTATGTTTTTTTCGATATGCCGAAGAGCATCGTTTATCAGCCCTTTGTCTATTTTGGAGGATGTTAAAACTTCGGCATTTATCGTAATCGCATTTTTAAATATCTTTTTTCGCTGTTCTTGCTGTTCAATTAGATGTTGAATCTGGAGTAGCAGAAGATGCATATTGAACGGTTTAGAAATATAGGCATCCGCACCAGCTTCAAAACCTTCAATCTGCGCCTTGTCGGAGGTTTTGGCCGTAAGCATTATTACCGGGATATGGGATGTTTGTATATTCTTTTTCAAGAGAGAGCAAAGTTCTGTTCCCGATATTTCTGGCATAATAACATCCGTTATCACCAGATCCGGTTGATGGCTTAATGCTTTTTCAAATCCTTCCTTTCCGTTATTCGCGACAATTATGCTATACATTTCAGAAAGTTCATCTTGCAAAAACACTCTAAATTCAATATTATCCTCGACTACAAGTAATTTTATAGGGTGGTTTTCGCCACCCATTCCAACTTTGAAGTCGGCGTTCTCTTCAGGTTTAAGATCAGATGGGATACGTACGCTGAATTTGCTTCCCTCGTTTATTTTACTTTGAACTTCAATTGAACCATTATGCAACTGGACATATTCTTTTACTAAATGCAACCCAATACCACTACCCGTGTTAGTTACTCCTTGATTTTTCACCTGATAAAAACGATCAAATATTTGGTTAATGTCAACTTCGGAGATACCAACTCCATTGTCGGCCACATCAATGACAATGATAGATTCTGTTGGATTTTTATGCACTTTCAGAGATATTCTTCCTCCCGAAGGAGTGAATTTTATTGCATTAGAGAGTAAGTTATTAATTATCTTTTGCATTTTATCCTTATCCACATAAGCAAAAATGTCCTCACTCGAGTATTCTGAAATGAATTCAATGCCATTGTTCGCAGCTATCTCTTTAAATGAAAACGCAATGACATCCACAAAATCACTAATATTACAATAACCGAGCTCAAGAGTCTCGCCTTTGATCTCAAGTTTGCGAAAATCCAGAAGTTGGTTGACCAGTTTTAATAGTTCATTGGCATTTTTCTGTATCCCGGTAAGTTGTTTTTTTAAAAGGTCATTATCAATCTTAGCCAAGATAGAATCCAGCGGGGTTATAATAAGAGTCAAGGGAGTTCGCAATTCATGACTGATATTGGTAAAAAACGAATACTTCATTTGATCCAGATCCGCTTGTTGCTGTTGCTCCATTTTCTGCTTTTTCAATCTTATATAGTAAGAGATTGAGAAATATAACATACTCAATATCAGCAACAAGTAGAAAGCGTACGCATAAGCTGTTTTCCAGAACGGAGGGGTAATAATTACCGTAAGCAAAGCATACTGCTTACCCCACTGTCGGTCATTATTGGCTGCAAACACTTTGAGATGGTAAGTGCCAGGCGATAAATTCGTATAATAGGCATGGCCAACACCATCAGTTGTTTTTATTTCATTCCATTCATTATCTGCTCCTTCCAATTCATACCGATAATAAGTTTGCGTAGGATTGACGTAATTGAGAGCGGAAAATTCAAATCCTAAAAAATTTTGAGAATATTTTAATTTGATTTCCTGTGTAGAACTGATTGGCTGTTGCAAAATCTTGTTTCCGTCATAAAGTTCGTTTGCTCTAACTTCAGAACCAGAGAGTAACAATTTTGTCAATAATGGAACAGCGAGTGGCTTATCTGGAAGATTTATTTTATCAAGATTTATCTCATTAAAGCCATCAAGGCCGCCCCACAATAAGGTGTTATAAGAAGTTTTAAAAACAGAACGCGGCAAAAATTCGGTAGCGATCACACCATCAAAACTATTGTAATTAAAAAATGAATAATCGAAAGATCCCCCTTTTGTGTTTACATCTATCCTTGAAATTCCATTAGAAGTAGAAACCCATAATCGGCCTAAAGCATCTTCTGTTATAGAACGAATGCTATTGTTTATCAAACCTTCTTTTTCAAAAAAACTTTCGGTGGTATTGTTGACCGGATTAAACACATTGAGTCCATCCATTGTTCCAAGCCATATTAACCCACGACTATCAGTGAACAAACAATGATAATGATGGCAGCTGTGTTGTTGCAATCCGCTCCGTTTATCGGGAATTACAACTGAGTTCCTGCGGATATTATAAAGGAACAAACCTTCGTAGGAATATCCAAGTAGCACATCCTTTTTGAAAGGAGTTAATTGATAAATATCGCCAATACTTCGTTCCAACGACATAGATGCTTTTTTAAAATCCCCGGTTTGTGGATTAAAAATACCAACGGCATCATTAGTACACAAATATAACTGACCAACAAAATCTTCAAAAATAGAAAAGCAACAGGCAGGAGTCCTGAAATGCCGTATTTTATTATTTTCGAAACAAAACAGTCCGTTGTTTTGCGTACACAACCAAATGCGGTTCTTGCTATCCTTCATCAGCATTTCGCATATAGAATTTGAAGGAATCCCAGCGAAAAGTTCCAATGAATTTGCTTTTTCCCCCTTACGAAACAAACCATTCTGGGTACCCACCAATATAGATTCATCTTTTTCGGCAAAACAGCGAACGCTTATTTTTTTTGTATCAGAAAGATTAAACGACGAATGTCCAAAGTTTCGAAACTTAAACCTGTCAGGATGATAATACAATATTCCCCTGTCAACCGAACCCAACCACAACCCTCCCTTATCATCGTTATACTGCGTACTTATTTCAGTTTCAAATACACGTCCGTCAAGTAGATGTAAAGGAGATATCAATCGCTTGTTTTCGAGGTTTTGATCAATCGCCCAAAGTCCCGCGAATGAACTAATCCAACAATTTCCCCTATCATCTAATGTCAATGTGTTCAGCCAATAATTGGTTTCCAGAATCCGTTCCCACCTTCTGTTTGAAACATTAAACCTCACTAACAACCCAATCCCATTCCCATTTCGTACTTGATACAAATAGTTTTTATATGGAGTAACAGCCAACGTACTCGAATAGTTATTATTCCCATTAAAGGGGTTCTCAATATACATTCTCTTTCGTGTTGGCAGATCATAGCAAATCATAGTTCCAGACTTATAAAACAAAAACAATTGTTTGCCATAAACGGCAACATCATAGAGCAAGTCATTCATTCCTGTCTGGTGCGAAACATGGTTTATGAACAAGCTGACTTTGTCATCCCCTAATTTCCGGCACATCAGTTCATCTCTTTCTGTAATATACCAGAAGCTATGATCCGCTGTCATAAACAAGTTTTTCACGTCACCATTTATTCCCTGATTCTTTAAAATTATGTCGACATTCGGGATAAACTGTTCCATACTAAGATCAAAAAGAAAGAGTTTATGCTGAACTTTAAGCCATAAACGCTTATCGTTGTCGATATAAACCCGATGCCAGGCAAAATAATCTTCTAAAAAATAGGTCTTTCGATCATCAAAGTGTATATAACGAAAATTGACTCCGTCGTAAATATTCACCAATCCTTCTGTAATAATGGCCATACGCCCATCAGGCAGTTGCACAATATTTCGCACTCGGTTATCCGAAAGCCCATCACTACTATTTATAGGCGAAAAAACATAATTCTCTTGAGCAGCTACGCAAACACAAATCAAAAGAAATATAATTATCAAAGTTTTTTTCATTAAAATAGGACTTTGTACCAAATATAAATAAAATTTGGAATTAATGTCTCATCCTGTCGACTCCGTTATTGGTAATTCAACGTGAACGATAATATTTACAACATACGTTTTAATCCAATTTAAAATAGAAATATAAATTTGTACTTGTATTAAAAGTACAAAAACATTCTCTATTAGACGCATGAAGAGTAGACTGTTTTAGTTCCATTGATTATATTAATAAATTTCATATTATGAGAAATACACAATTCAAAAAGCTTGTTCTAGGGAGTATCTTATCTTTGTTATTGTTCTCAGTCGACTCTATGAGTCAGCAATTACCGTACAAAAATCACAATTTAAGTTCGGAAGTACGAGCGCGAGATCTCATCTCAAGATTGACGCTTGCAGAAAAGGTGTCACTAATGTGTGACCAGTCGGACGCAATACCACGTTTGGGAATCAAAAAATTCAACTGGTGGAGCGAGGCTTTGCATGGGTATGCCAACAACGATAGCGTAACCGTATTTCCTGAACCCATAGGCATGGCTGCTTCTTTTGATGATACATTACTCTTCAAAATATATGATGCAATATCCGATGAAGCACGTGCCAAATATAATCTTTGGACAAAGCGTGGAAACGAAAATAAACGTTTTTTGAGCTTATCAGTTTGGACACCTAACGTAAATATTTTCCGAGATCCTCGTTGGGGACGCGGTCAGGAAACCTATGGAGAAGATCCTTATCTCACATCCCGTATGGGGGTACAAGTTGTAAAAGGACTACAAGGACCTGACAATGAAAAATACCGTAAGTTACTAGCTTGCGCCAAGCATTATGCCGTGCATTCGGGACCGGAATGGAGCCGTCATGAACTAAATCTGAACAATATCGATCCCCGAGAATTGAACGAAACATATTTGCCTGCATTTAAAGCATTGGTGCAAGACGCTGATGTTCGACAAGTAATGTGTGCGTATCAGCGTTTGGATGATGAACCTTGCTGTGGCAATACGCGCCTATTACAAAGGATTCTTCGCGATGAGTGGGGCTTTAAATATCTTGTGGTATCTGATTGCGGTGCGGTAACTGACTTTTTCACTACTCACAAAGTTTCATCAGATGCAGTTCATGCAGCGTCAAAAGCCGTTTTAGCCGGAACTGATGTGGAATGTATTTGGGAAAACTATCCATTTAAAGACCTTCCCACTGCTGTGGAAAAGGGATTAATTAACGAAGAAGATATAGACAAAAGTTTGATGCGTGTTCTGACTGGGCGCTTTGACTTAGGTGATTTCGACGATGATACAATTGTGCCCTGGGCACAAATACCTCCATCAGTGCTGAATAATGAGAAACATCGCCGATTGGCTTTGGATATGGCTCGTGAAACCATGACTCTGCTTCAGAATAAAGAAAATGTATTACCCTTATCGAAATCAACAAAACGAATCGCGGTGATTGGCCCCAATGCTAATGATAAACCGATGCTGTGGGGAAATTATAACGGGATTCCAATACACACCATTTCAATCCTTGATGGTATTAAAACCAAAATTTCCGACAAGAAAATATACTATGACAAAGGATGTGATCTCGTTGAAGATAAAGTGACTCAAAGCTATTTTAATCAGCTTTCTTTTGATAATAAAAGAGGATTTAAAGTCACTTATTGGAATACACCCAATAGAACAGGAAACGTAGTTACAACAGTACAGATTGTTAATCCGATAAAAATGACTACTGCAGGTCAGCACGAATTTGCATCTGGTGTAAGACTTGAAGGATTTTCCGCCTTATTTGAGGCTGAATTTACTCCTAAAGTATCAGAAGAATTGGTTTTTAAGAGCGGAGCAACAGGCTATTTCGAGCTGACTGTAAATGGTAAAATAATACAAACTTATAACAACTGGCGTACCTTACCTTCAAGCATTCCTTTCAAGGTCGAAGCCGGACAAAAATATAAGATTGAAATCCGCTACGCGCAGAAAAACGATTGGCAAGCAAACATTGAATTTGATTTTGGGAAAGAAGTAGATATCGATTACACCAAGCTGCTTGAGAAATTGAAAGGGATTGAAACGGTTATATTTGCAGGAGGACTTTCTGGAAGCCTCGAAGGCGAAGAGATGCCGGTCAATTACCCCGGTTTTAAGGGTGGCGACCGAACAAATATAGACTTACCATCCGTTCAGCGTAACTGTTTGAGAGCATTAAAAAAAGCAGGGAAAAAAGTTATTTTCGTCAATTGTTCCGGTTCTGCTATTGCACTAACACCTGAAACAGAATCATGTGATGCTATCCTTCAAGCCTGGTATCCGGGCGAATCAGGAGGTCAAGCAGTTGCCGACGTGCTTTTTGGAGATTATAATCCCGGAGGAAAACTTCCAATCACTTTCTATAAAAATTCTGATCAATTGAAAGATTTTGAAGATTATTCCATGAAAGGACGCACATATCGCTATATGACCGATGCACTGTTCCCCTTTGGTTTCGGATTGAGCTACACCAGTTTCAAAATTGGCAACGCCACTATTGACAAGTCTCAAATTAAACCTAATGAAAACATCACACTAACAATTCCAGTAAGCAATACAGGAAAAAGAACCGGAATAGAAATACTACAAGTATATATTCGTAAGGTTAATGACGTTGAAGGTCCTATAAAAACTTTGCGTGGATTCCAGCGAATAGAACTGGCCGCTGGCAAATCAGAACAAGCAATCTTTGTATTAGCACCTTCTACCTTCGAATTCTATGACTGGGCTGAACGAAAAATGATGACCGCTCCAGGAGAATATGAAATATCTTACGGAAATAGTTCGGATACCAAAGATTTAAAAAGCATTACAGTTAACATTAAATAAAAGAAAAAACATCCCTACTTATGGCTCTTACTGAACTTACTTCGTTTACTTACGTAATTGCACAAGTTGTTAAACAAGAAAATATTTTATGAAAAAAAATGTATTTATTAGTTCTGTTTTTGCGATTATGCTAAACCTTCCTTTTACAAGTCATATGCAAAATCCGATCATCCAAACTAAATACACTGCAGATCCAGCTCCGTTGGTTTACAACGACACAGTATTTCTTTATACCGGTCACGATGAAGACGATGCCTTTGGTTTTAAAATGCAGAATTGGTTATTGTATACCTCTACCGACATGGTGAATTGGACTGACCATGGTGTTGTAGCTTCTCTTAAAAATTTCAAATGGATAAATACAGATAATGGCGCCTGGGCCCCTCAATGCGTCAGCCGTAACAATAAATTTTACATGTACTGTCCAGTACCCAACGGGATGGGAATTGGGGTATTAGTTGCCGACAGTCCTTATGGACCTTTTAAAGACCCACTAGGCAAGCCGCTAATTAAAAACAGTCCCCACGATATTGACCCAACTGTTTTTATCGATGACGATGGACAGGCCTATCTTTATTGGGGAAACCCAAATCTTTATTACGTAAAGCTAAACGAGAATATGATTTCTTTTTCGGGCGAAATTATCAAAGAACCTACAAAACCTACTAATTACCAGGAAGGTCCCTGGGTGTGGAAGCACAATAAACATTATTACCTTTCGTATGCTTCCACTTGTTGCCCCGAGGGTATAGGTTATGCCATGAGTAATTCGCCAACCGGCCCCTGGGAATACAAAGGGATGATAATGGATGGAGATCAGCGTTCGAGTGGAAACCACCCGGGTATTATTGATTATAAGGGAAACTCGTATGTATTTGGATTTAATTATGCAATCCTGAAACAAACCATGTCCAAACATTACGAAAGACGTTCGATTTGTTTAGAAAACTTAACCTTCAATACAGATGGCAGCATTCAAAAACTACCTTTTTGGTCTAAAAATGCTGCTCAAGTTGGTACGCTAAATCCATATAGACGAATCGAAGCTGAAACAATGGCTTACAGCGAAGGGTTGAAAACAACAACTACAACTGAATGGGAACGAAACATATCATGGGACAAAGGGAAAAAGATCGCTGACAGATTATATGTAACTTCTATCCACAATGGAGACTATATGAAAGTGCAGGGCGTAGATTTTTCGACAGGAGCAGTATCGATAGATGTAAATGTAGCTTCGTTGCATGG
>JAQVZS010000063.1 GCA_028708075.1 Massilibacteroides sp. | reverse complement strand
ACTAACTGCGAATGAATTCAAACGGTACAAGAAGGTGCACGTTACAGATATTGCCTAATACAAATCGATTACGTCCAATATATTATATCTTTGTACTATTATGTATTTAAATGACGAAGACATTATTTCGGGATTGAAGCGCGGCGACGAAAAAGCATATCGATATTTATATGAGCATTTATATAAAATACTTTGTGTTTTTGCGGTCAAATGGGCAAAAGATGACTACATTGCAGAAACAATCGTGGGCGATGTCTATTTGTCTGTATGGCAACAACGTGACAAACTCAATATACAACAATCATTACGTAGCTATCTGTTGAAAGCGGTTTATAACCGATGCCTAAACTATATTGATTATCAAAAAAGACAAGATCTGCTAAAAGACAATATTTATAAAGAATTTCAAGAAGAAAATGGAATAGAAACACCTCTTTCCAAGTTAATGATGGAAGAGATGGAATCGAAACTGAACGAATGCATTGGAATGATGCCACCAATAACTAAACAAGTTTTCTGTTTGAGTAGATTTAATAATTTAAAATACAATGAAATTGCCGAACTACTTAATATTTCGCCGGATGTTGTGAAATATCACATTAAATCAGCTTTGAAGCGTCTTAGAAACGATTTGAAAGACTTTATGACGGAATGGATTATTCTGTTCTTTTTTATGTGCCAGTAATTTTTTTCGTTTTTCATTTACCCAAATTCATTTTTCGTTTGTCTTAATATAAAAAGGGAAAATGAATAAGGATATTCTATCTAACAGCAAATGGAACGATCAAATCATGGATTATTTGACCGGGAACATTTCAGAAAACGACAAACGCCGTTTTTTGGAATGGAGAAATATTTCACCTGAAAATGAAAAATACTTTCAAGAGATTGCTGCTATATGGGATGCCTCAGAAGTTTCTACTCTAAACAAAAAGTTTGACTGGCATAAACCTTATATTCATTTTTGTCAATGCATACGAGAATCTTCGATCTCCAAACGTCCGTTCGTTTTACGATTAACAATGCTAAAATATGTTGCTGTAGTAATTCCCTTTGTTTTTTTGAGTTATTATTCTTTTCTCTACTTTCAATCGAAGATAAAGCCAACGCTGTCTGTGCAGATTACAAAGATTGAAGCTCCTAAAGGATCAAAAACTTGCCTGACTTTGGTTGATGGCACTATCGTTTGGCTTAATGCAGGATCAACTATTGAATATCCATCTGATTTTGGGGGAATGAATAGGAAGATCATACTGAATGGCGAAGCATATTTTGAAGTTGCTCACAATAAAGAATGTCCTTTTATCGTAACAACTAACAAAATAAATGTAAAAGTATTAGGTACGAAATTCAACATTAGAGCTTACGTTGAAGATCCGGAAGTAACTGTTGCTTTGTTGCAAGGGTCAGTCGAATTAGATACGCAGAAAGATACATTGATAATGAAACCTAACGAACGTGTAAACTGCAATTTGTTAAATGGAGTAATTAGCGTAACGCAAGAAGATACTAAATCTGCTATTGATTGGACACAAGATAAAATAACGTTCCAGAGTGAGACATTTGAACAGATCGTTCGCACTTTAGAACGTATTTATAATGTGAAAATAAACATACACAACGAACAGATTAAAAATAGAAAATTTACAGGAGACTTCGTAAATAATGAGACGATAGAGCAGATTCTCAATGTCATGTCAACCAGTAAAAATTTTCAATATAAAATAAAAGGAAATATAGTTGATTTATATTAAATATTTAATTCTAAAACGAATAATGCTTATGGAATAAAACGAGATAAACAAAAACATAAAAAAGAGCCGAGAAATACCGTCATATTTCTCAGCCCCTAAATTGACTTAAAAATCCCTATTAACTTTTAAATCTGAAACAAATGTATAATAATTTTCAGGATCAAGGATCCTTGTATATAGGAAAAAAACCTAAAAAAGTAAAGCGTATTATGAAAATCATATCCGCACTTCTTCTTGTGAATATTCTAACAGTCTCTGCAACCGCTTATTCTCAAGAAGAAAAAGTATCCATATCCATAAACGACAAGACAGTCAAAGAGGTCTTCTCTGAAATTAAGGCTCAAACAGATTATTCTTTCTGGTACGACACCCAAGACGTAAATGAAGATGAGCACGTTTCCATCAACGCAAAAGAAAAAAAGGTTAACTACGTTTTATCTGAAATTCTTAAAAATCAGGATGTAGATTTCACGTTGGTAGGCAATCACATCGTGATCGCTCGTAAAGGCTTACTAAATGCAACGATAGAAAAACAGCAGGCAAAAAAACAGAAAATCGTAAAAGGTCTTGTTACGGATGAATATGGTGAACCAATTATTGGTGCTAATATTATAGAAAAAGGTTCCAACAACGGAACAATCACCGACATCGATGGAGCCTTCAGTTTAAGCATAGATGAAGGTAGTCTACTGTATGTTTCTTATATCGGCTATATCAGTCAGGAAATCAGTACGCGTAACGCATCAACGATAAACATCCAATTAAAAGAAAACACAAAAGCGTTGGACGAAGTGGTGGTGGTAGGTTTCGGTACACAGAAGAAAATTAATCTATCAGGCTCTGTTGCATCCATCGATATGGACAAACTATCCGAAAGCCGACCAATCACTAATATATCAAGTGCATTAGCCGGTACGACAGCTGGTCTTCAAGTCTCTTCAACATCTAACCGTCCAGGAGATGATAATGCCACAATTCTTATTCGGGGAAAAGGGACTTTAAATAATGCTGCTCCACTTGTTATTATTGATGGAATGGAGGGCGACATCAGTTCAGTAAACGTGCAAGATGTTGATAATATATCTGTCTTGAAAGATGCATCTTCAGCTGCAATCTATGGCTCAAGGGCGGCCAACGGTGTTATTTTAATTACTACAAAAACAGGTAAGGCCGGTAGTTTGAAAGTAGCTTATAACGGTTACGTCTCCTTTCAAACCATTCGTCCGAATGTTTTAGCCTCGGTCAGCAATTATGCCAACTATATGGATTTGATGAATGAAGCCTATACCAATAGTGCCCAGTTAGCTATCTTTTCAGAAGAAACCATCAATGCCTGGCGTAATGATAATGGGCAAAATCCGTTAATGTATCCGAATACAAATTGGATTAACGAAGCCTTTTCGACAGGTGTTGGCACGAATCACAATGTTTCTATGAGTGGTGGTAGCGAAAAGATACAATTCTACGGAGCTTTTGGATACTTTGACAACCCCGGTATATTAGAGAATGCAGGATATAGCAAATATAATGCTCGTGTAAACATTAACGCTCAACTAACCGATTGGTTAAGCATGGGAATGAATGTAAGTGGTTATGTTGGAAATGCAGAACCGGGCAATGCTGGACAATCTGCAACTGAGGCGGGAGAAGCAGCATCAGTGGGAGCATTCACTTGGGGATGGGCAACTACTCCAGCTATGATCTTAAAGCATGACGGTCGTTACGGCGGAATCCAAAATTCAGAAGATGATATTTCTGAATCCGGAAATAATATTTTACTTGCCTTAAATTCAACAAAAGGAAATAACACGACTAGGAATGTTAAGCCTCGTTTTTACATAAGTATTGAGCCGTTGAAAGGTTTGTCAATTACAGGATCATATTCATACGAATACACGAATCAGGGGATTAAGACTATGCCCGTTTTTAACGATACATGGAACTTTGGTACTGAACAGATAATAACGAAAGGCGAAGGGCAAACATATATTACACAAAAAGACTATAAGAGAGAACGCAATTATATGGATGCTGTTGCCAAATATAACACAAAATTAGTAGACGAACGGTTAGATATTGGGGCAATGATAGGAGCCAGTCAGGAACAGTACCATTATGAATGGATGTCCGCTCAACGTAAAGACTTAACCTCAAGCCAATTGTCAGTTTTTGATGCAGCAACAGGAGAGGTTTCTGTCACGGGTAATCAGACGGCATGGGCAATGCGTTCTTTCTTTGGGCGTATCAATTTCGGTTGGGATAATAAATATCTAATTGAATTTAATCTTCGCCGTGACGGTTCATCCCGCTTCCAGTCAGATAACCGTTGGGGATACTTTCCTTCGGGATCTGTTGCCTGGAGAATAAACCAGGAAGACTTCATGAAAAATATTTCATGGCTTGACAATCTTAAAGTTCGTGCATCTTATGGAACATTAGGCAATAATGCTGTCGGCAATTACGCATCCGTATCCAGATATTCATTTGCTAATTATGTATTGGGCAATAATGTTGCAACGGGTCTGGCGATGACAAATCTTGCCAATGCTAATTTAAAATGGGAGAAGACTCAAGTTGTTGATTTAGGGATAGATTTTAGTCTGTTAAACAACAGGCTATATGGAACCTTTGATTATTTCAATAAAAAGACTAAAGATATATTAATTGATCTGCCTGCTCCAGCTGTTCATGGTACATCCTCTGTTCCAACCTCTAATAGTGCTCAAGTTTCCAATAAAGGGGTAGAATTGACTTTAGGCTGGAGAGACAAAGTCGGAGATGTTTCATATGAAATCAACGCGAATTATACTTATGTAAAGAATAATGTTGACAAGTTTAAAGGAGATGAATATAGCTTGAGTGGCGTTTATATGATTAAGGAAGGTTTGCCAATCAATTCGATATACACCTACGTAAAAGATCGTATTATACAGACTGATGCAGATTTAGCGATTGTTAATCAAATGATAGATAAGAACCCGGATGCATTTAAGGCAATCGGAGCTGTTCCTGAGAAAGGAGATATCTTATTCAAGGATTTAAACAACGATGGTTTTATTGATACAAAAGATCGCGATGTGGTTGGTAATACAGTACCGAAGCATATGTTTGGATTAAATTTATCTGCAGGTTATTTAGGAATTGATTTCTCAATTTTTATGCAAGGAATTGTAGGTGTAGACGGTTATTTAAATGAATCATATTTTACATCGAATGTAACAAAAGGCTATCAACTTTCTAAAGAGATTACAGACAACTGTTGGCGTGAAGGTGTGACGGATGCTTTGTATCCGAAATTGACTCGTATGAATGTAATAAATACTACGAGTAATTCTTTGTGGGTACAAAACAAAGGATTCTTAAAGATTCGTAACATACAGCTGGGTTACACACTCCCGCGTTCATGGTTTGATAAGTTGTCTGTATCAAAATGTCGCGTGTACGGCAGTTTGGAAAATTTCTTCACATTCACTAAATATAAAGGCATTGACCCAGAGTTAGACAATCTGAGTTATCCAACTATGCGTCAAGCAGTAATCGGTGTTAACATTGAATTTTAATTTTAATAAATGAAAGCTAATATGAAAAATTATAAACTATATATCGGAGGATTTCTTTGGTTTATACTATTAATATTGAATGGATGTTATGATTTAGATCAATATCCTGCCGATTCTATTACTGCCGGGACATTCTGGCAGGATGAAGAAGACGCTCACGAGGGAATGATGGGAGTTTATAATGCCATGAAGAACGATAATGCTTTTGCCGTTTATTATACAAGAGATTGCTTAAGTGATATCGGCGTAGGGTTTAACTGGGGTGTCTATGGATTTATTGAAGTAGCGCAAGCATCCAGTAATGCGAGTAGCAGTGTTTATTCCGGAGTATGGTCTGCATTGTACGAAGGCGTTGCTCGTGCGAACACCTTCCTACAACACATTGACGATGTTTCCATGGATGATAATACCAAAGTTCAATATAAAGCAGAAGCTTATTTTATGAGAGCGTTATTTTATAACGAACTACTGAACTTGTTTGGAGGTGTCCCCTTGTATGATGAATCAACGGTAATAGATAAAGACTATGCCAATATGTTAAATCCTCGTAGTAGTGCAGACGAAATTAGAAGTTTTATATTGAACGATTTAGAGAATGCATGTACTTATCTGCCTGTTTCATGGGATAGTGATAATATGGGCCGTGCTACACAAGGTGCTGCTCAATCTTTGAAAGGGAAGGTGTTGCTTTATAATAAACAGTATAATGAAGCTGCCATTGAATTTGAGAAAGTAATGAATAGCGGTGAATATTCCTTGTATGATAATTATGCAAACTTGTTTAAACCGGGTGGAGATGAAAGTTCTGAAATGATTTTTGCGATTCAGAATTTGAGTGGATCAAGTACGCAATATGGATTTCCTGTTCATTATATTGCGAATCGTGCTTCTTATGGGGGTTGTATTAACTGCTTGGTTCCATCTAACGAGTTGGCCGATATGTATGAATACAAGGATGGCCGTCCATTCAACTGGGATGATATATTTCCAGGTTTCACAGCAGACAATGGAGTAAAAGAAAAAGTTTTTCGTTGCACTTTCGATGAAAACGGGAAATATGTAGCTACTTATCCGGAGTATAAAGATCAACTGTTGGCGATGTACGAAAAACGTGATTCGCGTATGGCGGAAACAATTATCATGCCTTACACCCTTTACAAAGGGTGGGTGAATAATGCCAAGGCCGATTGCGAATTTGTATTGCCGTGTGGGAACGAAACCAATGGATATGTACGTAATGCATTTGGATACAATTCCTATTTATATCGTAAATTTGTTCCGGAGTATGATATGGATGGTTTAATTTCTTCCCGTTTCCATTCTCCCACCAATTTCCCTTTGATTCGCTATGCCGATATTCTGCTGATGTTAGCTGAGTGTGACAATCAATTAGGCAAACAGTCCGAAGCTGTCAGTTTGATCAATCAGGTTCGGAATCGTGCAGAAATGCCGGGGTTAAACAGCGGCCCTTCCTATCTATCTGCGACTACGCAGGAAGAAATATTTGAACGGATCAAACATGAACGTGCAATTGAATTTGCAGCAGAAGGGATTCGTTATAGTGATTTGAAGCGTTGGGGTATTTTAGTTGAGACAGTTGACGGACAGGCTCAAAATGATCTGTTTGGCAATACAATCTCGACAAAAAGCGCAAGTGACAAGTTTTATCTATGGCCTATTCCTGAAACAGAAATTGAAAAAAATTCAAGCTTGACACAAAATACAGGCTGGTAATTATTAAAACTTTCCAAACAAATTATACACTTAAAACCAGAAGGAATAATAAAGATCTTAACGGATTAATATCATCCTTCTGGTTTATTTATAGTTTCAAAGAATGAAGATCAATCGTTTGACAATTATCATTTTAGGATTAATATATATTTTACCAATAACAGCACAAATCCAATGGCTGAACAACAAAAAAGCAGCGATCGTACTCACCTACGATGACGGACTGGCTTCGCAGCAAAAATATGCTATGCCACAATTAGAATCAGCCGGATTTAATGGAACTTTTTTCCTTTATGGGCTTACGCTTAAAGCTGAAGAAATGCTTTTATGGCAGCAAGCAGCTGCACGCGGTCATGAAATAGGTAATCATAGTTTGTTTCATCCTTGCCGATCCGAGAATAAAGATTCTATATCTGCACGATGTTACTCATTAGATTGTTACACAATTAAAGATATGTTGAGCGAAATAAGTATCATGAATTCAATGCTTTCTCTTATTGATGGAAAAGTAGAACATTCCTATGCATATCCATGCGGACAAAGTTGCGTCTCAGACGGAGATTATGGCAGACCGTTATTGGACTCAGGGATGGCTCGTTATGCAAGAGGAACAGGAAATACAATCATTACAAATACTACAAACTTGGATTATACTCATATCCCGGCTTATGCATTTCACACAGGAATGAAAGTCGATGAAATAATATCGATAGTGAACGAAACTGTAGAAAAGGGAGGCTTATGTGTGTTTGTATTTCATGGAGTTGGAGGTGATTATTTATCAATTAGTGCAGAAGATCATCAGCAATTGATTGCTTATTTGAAAAAACGCAAAAACGAAATATGGATTGCTACATTCAGTGAAGTTTTGAATTATCTATCCAATACTCAAAAACAAACAGAGATCAAATTAGCTAAACGAAATGACTCTGTAGAGGTTAACAACGATGGAGAATTTGTTGTCTATAAATCTCCGTTCTATGCCCTTGCTTTTGCCAAAGAAAAGCCGATGTTATCCTACCTCGGAATAGAATCTGGTGGTCGTACTCATCATTACATGGATCGCTCTTTGCTGCGTCCCGGAATTGGAGGTACGCTCCCGAATAATATAAATGGGATACAATCGCTCTATCGAACAATATATGATGAGAAGTCCCTATCTTATATTCCCAATACTTCAACGAAGAAAAAGCTACATAGTTACAGCTTTGTTATGGAGGATTCTCATCATTTTATGCTTAACGTAGAGAGCGAAGAAAATTTTATTGAAGGAGAGTTCTTTCGCATAGCAACAGCACCCGATATTTCTCCGGTTTCTGTTTGGGCTGAAAAAAATAAAATCAATCCATCAAATGAGTATGATAGGGTCAATAGTTTTTATACTCCGGCGATAGTGAAAGCGTCTTATAAACTTCCTGCCGTTTTACATTTTCCAGATTATGGACTAATACAAATTGAGGCTAATGAAAATGAAGTCTATTTGCAGGAACATATTGTCCCCGACGAGACGAATACCGGACTTTCTTTAGGGCCATACAATCGAAGCGGGCATACGATCAGAAAGGCGATTCATCATGGTTCCATTATGCTTTCATTTCATACTAAAGAATCAATCAAGGAAGCACATCTTCATTTTACTGTTCTGGACGAAAATTACCCTCATCTAGCAGGGTGTGACTTGTCGGACAAGAAATATAACGGATTGAAACGTTGCTGGCAGAATGTCTTTACGCTTAACCCCAATAATCAGACAATGGGTGACAATATCCTGCTGGAGGGTGTAGGGCATTTGTCATTACCCTATAAAGCCGACTTATTGCCTTTCACACCTGAACTGACAGGAAGTTTCACTATGCGCGAAGCTCTTAAACGTTCCATAGAAATTGCATTGCAAGAACGAATTGGCGCGGATGGGCGGATCATAGATTTTGGCTGGGAATGTACAGAAACAACTCAAATAGCTATTTATGATTATTTGATCAGTACCAACAATTGGCAATTTATAAAACAATATCTTCCTCAAATAAAGCAACTGGTTAATGGTACATTGAACGCCGATATTGATCACGACGGTATTATCGAATCGCCCTTTTCTGGCAATCAATACAGCTCTACGCGGTCGAGTTGGAATTGGTGGGATGATTTTGCTTTTGGGTATAAAGACGCTTATACAAATTTAATGGCTTATCGTGGGCTGACTTGTATGCATAAAATATTTTTCAAACTCGGATTAAAAGCAGAAGCAGATAGTATCCAAGCGCATTTGGATTTATTCAAAAAAAATTTCCACAACACATTCTTTAATCCTGTAACGGGGATGTACGCAGGTTGGATTAGTAGAGATGGAGAAATACATGACTATCAGTTTACATTTATTAGTTCTACAGCCATTAATCTTGGTTTAGTGCCCCATAAACTATCTTTTAAGATTATGAAGAAGATGCTGAAGAAGATGAAACAAGAAGGATATGACTATAAATATGGAATTCCAGGTCCATTAGTGCCTGTTGATCCGAAAGATAAGGGGACTTGGGAAGAAATGTCCCGCTGGGGCAGATATGAGAACGGAGGACTTTGTGGGCAAACAGCTTATCACTTTATTCAAGCACTCTATAAAATCGGTATGCGTGATGAAGCTGATACAATTCTATTTACAATGCTAAATACTTTTGAAAAGGAATATACGCACTCTGGGGTCTTTCCGGGTTATTTGAGAAGTGTGGACTGGCGGACAAAAGGAGGCGAACCAACGGGATACAATTATTTGGCTGACAATTATTATTTTCTTTTAGCAGCTATTACCGGACATTTCAATATCCCTTTTCCTGAGTTAAAAGAGCCTGAGTAAAAACATTAAATATTTCCCTTTTCGGATTCTATAATTATGCGCAATTTTATTAGGGGTAACCCCTTTATCCAAAACCGGTTTTACTTCTGCAGGGAAGTTGAAAACGATTATAATACTTCATAGGAATATTTTGGCCAATTTTTTTTGATATATTCAACCTTGTTGTCTTCTGTCACTATATAGTCTATCTCTCTTAAGGAAGCTACATGAAAATTTCTTGCCGTGTCCAATTTATGACCATCAGCAATGACTACTCGCTTTATTCCTTGCTCTATCATTGTTCGTTTTATGATGGCTTCTTCTCGGTCTGATGTCGTTAAGCCTTCCTTCGGATGAATATCGCTAATACCAATGATCGCCCAATCAGCTCGAATTGTTTGTAACATTTGGTAAACAGATACGCCTAATGTAATCTGAGAGGAAGGGAATACTTTACCTCCTAAAAAAATTAAATCAACTTTAGGGTAATTAAAAAGCTCGTTTGCTATAGGGAAGCAATTCGTATATATCGTTAAATTCATATTTTTAGGAATCTGACGAACTACTTCTAAATTAGAAGTTCCTGCATCCATTAATATAATATCCCCTTCTTTAAATAATGGGACTAATTTGGATGCCATCTCCTGTTTTATACGAGTTGCTGTATTCAATCTTTCAGAAAATTCTATAGATATACCTGATTTAGTTATCGCTCCTCCATGAACTTTGGTTAACAATCCTTTTTTATCTAATTCTGCTAAATCTCTTCTGAGTGTATCATCAGAAACACCAAGCTCTGTAATCAGTTCAGTGATATATATTCTATTATTCTTGCTTATTCTACCCAGTATATATTCTTGTCTTTCTTCTTTTAGCATAATACCGCTTATTTAATGTTGCATAATACCGCAATATTATATATATTCAGGGAAAAATCAAAGTATTTTATGCGGTAAAACATCAATAAATGCAACTATATGCGGAATTTGGATTATTCAAAGAAGGATATAAAGAGGATACCATAAAAACCGCATTTTGTAAAAAGGCCAACTAGGAATCAGTTCTTATAAATAAATAAAGTTTAACAATTATAAAAAGAAAATACAAATGAAGACAGGATCTGAAAAGTGAGTGACGGGTGAGCCTTTAAATGGAGAAATCAGGAATTGATAAAAATGACATTAAAAATAATTGGAATTAAATACTTAAATAATATAAGAAATGGGAAAGACAATTTTGGTAGATATGGACGGAGTATTAGCTGATATTTATACTCAGCTTATGAGTTGGGAATATAAAAAATCGGGAAAAACATTTTCAGAAGAGGATTTATATGGTAAAGCTGAAGACGTAATTTTTACATCCCTCAAAGAACATTTAAATAGCTTAGGTTTTTTCAGAACAGCCCCATTAGTCAAGGATAGCGTAGAGGGATTAAACTATTTGAATGAAAAATATAAGGTCTTGATAGTTTCTTCGGCTACAGAATTTGATAACTGTCTAAATGATAAACGGAATTGGTTGACAGAATATTTTCCGTTTATATCCTGGAAACAAATGATTTTTTGTGGAAATAAAGAGCATATTAAAGGAGATATTATGATTGATGACCATTTCAAAAATCTTTCCGTATTTGACGGAAGGCGAATTTTATTTACTCAGCCTCATAATATGTTTATTCATGATGAGACACTTGAAAGGGTTTTTAATTGGAAAGAGGTTATAGAAAAGTTTTAACAATCTCTTTTTCATAAAATTGTAATCTCCCTTATGTGATATACTTTCAATTATGATAAATTCTTTGAATATTGCTTTTCGGTTCATTATTTAATGTGTAAGTTTGTTCCGAATCTGTTAGGGGTGCTCTTGTAAAAGAGCTGAGATCAAACCCTCAAACCTGATATGTTGTAATTGACATCGTAGGGAAATGGAATAATAAGAAGATAAATATAGTTAAGGTATGAATTTTTATTAAGTCGTTTCCAATACTGGAAACGATTTTTTTTTATTTTAAAATATAATTTTGAAAAACATGATAAATGTCGATGATCTGATCCGTGATTTGGAAGTAATCCGGGAACAATCTCCACTTATACATAATATAACGAATTATGTAGTGATGAATAATACGGCGAATGCGTTGCTTGCTATCGGAGCTTCGCCGGTGATGGCGCATGCAAAGGAAGAGGTGGCGGATATGGTAACGATTGCGTCTGCGCTGGTGTTGAATATCGGGACTTTGGATGCTGCATGGGTAGAATCGATGCGCATTGCGGGCAGAACGGCCAAAGAAAAGTCGATCCCCGTAGTTTTAGATCCCGTTGGGGTAGGAGCCACCGCTTATCGTTCGGAAGTTTGCAAACAACTTATCGCGGAATGCAAACCGGCAATTATTAGAGGAAATGCTTCGGAGATAATGGCTTTGCTGGATACGCAGGCGCAAACGAAAGGAGTGGATAGTACCAATACTTCCGAGGCCGCATTAAATTCTGCTCAAATTTTAGCAGTCCAAACCCGGGCGGTAGTGGTGATCAGTGGTGAGACGGATTATATTACGGATGGAACAACGGTCGAAACCGTAAAGAATGGTCATCCGATGATGGCAAAGGTTACTGGAATGGGATGTACCGCAACAGCGATTGTCGGCGCATTCTCTGCCGTAAATAAGAATTGTCTTGAAGCGGCCACTCATGCCATGGCTGTTATGAGTATTACCGGAGAAATTGCTGCAGCCGTTTCAAAAGGAAACGGAAGTCTGCAGGCGCATTTTCTCGATACGCTGTTCAATCTTGATGAAACGATGATAAGAAAGCAAATCCGGTTATGAAGACGTTTGATTTAAGTTTATATTTAGTGACGGATCGTTCTTTATCGTTAGGCCGGCCTTTGAAATACATTGTGGAAGAAGCAGTAAAAGGCGGGGTTACAATGGTACAACTTCGCGAAAAGACGTGTTCGTCGAAAGAATTTCATGAGTTGGCTGTTCAATTGAAACAATGTCTTCAACCATACGGCGTGCCCCTTATCATTAATGACCGGTTGGATATTGCTTTGGCTTGTAATGCCGACGGGTTACACATCGGACAAAATGATATTCCTTATGTGATTGCCCGAAAACTTTTAGGGAAGGATAAAATAATCGGGTTGTCGGTCGAAAATAGGCAGGACGTTGTTGAAGCAAATCAATGTGATGTCGATTATATCGGAATATCACCGGTTTTTAGTACGCCGACTAAAACAGACGCTGCTCAGGCTTTGGGCTTGCCTGGCGTTCGGGAAATCACGGAAATCTCAAAACATCCCAGTGTCGGTATCGGCGGGATTAACGAATCGAACGCCAAAGAAATCATTCGTGCCGGAGCGGATGGTATTTCTGTCGTTTCCGCAATCATGTCGGCGCCCGACCCCAAATGCGCGGCTTTCCGGCTATCAGAAATAATAAACCAAACAAAACAACAACCATGAAATGGAGTGAACAAGCGTGGCTTTCAGCAAAGCCCGTTTATAAAAGAATAGTTGAGTTGCCGTTCATAAACGAATTGATGAACGGGACATTAGCGTATGAAAAATTCATATTCTACATTCGGCAGGATGCCGTTTATCTGGCGGAGTATGGAAAAGTACTGGCCGGAATAGCCTCGAAAGTGGAAAATCCCTTTCAATTCGCGTCGTTTGTTCGCTTTGCCGGCGATAGTATTGCCGTGGAACAGGCTTTGCACGAATCGTTTATCGGAGAGTTGAAAGGAGAAAAAAACGAGGCATCTCCCTCTTGTTTGCTTTATACCTCGTATTTACATAAACAATTAGTGAATGCATCCATCGAAGTTGCTTTGGCAGCGGTCTTACCCTGTTTCTGGGTTTATAAGAAAGTAGGAGACTATATATTGGAAAACCAAACCAACGGAAATAATCCGTATCAAAATTGGATAAATACGTACGGTGGAAATGAATTTGAAAAATCGGTATCAGAAGCGATTGATATTTGCGATGAAATAGCTTCGCGATGTACGAAAGAGCAGCAACAAAAGATGACAGAAGCGTTTGTGATGTGCACCAAGATGGAGTGGTTGTTTTGGGAGAGTGCGTATAAACAGGAACAATGGAAAATATAAAAAACAGAACATGAAAAAGCAATATAAAAGAGCATTGTCCATTGCTGGCAGTGATCCCAGTGGTGGAGCTGGCATTCAGGCCGATTTAAAAACATTTTCGGCTTGCGGGTGTTATGGAGCGACGGCCATAGTTGCTGTTGTCGACGAAAACACGGTTGGCGTAACCGGTGTCCATCCGATTCCGGTACCTTTTGTCGTCGGACAAATCAAGTCCGTTTTGGACGATATCGGTGCTGATGCTATAAAAATAGGGATGCTGCATTCGTCCCAACTCATTCGGGCGGTCAAAGAAACGCTGTCTCATTATTCTATACGAAATATTGTTTTAGATCCCGTAATGGTGGCTACTTCCGGTGATAAGTTAGTGCAGGATGAGGCGATCGACACGTTGAAAAACGAATTGATTCCGCATGTCCGGGTTATTACGCCGAATATCCCGGAGGCAGAAATCTTGCTTGGAAAGGAAATCAGAAGTCAAAACGATTTGCCACTGGTTATAAAAGACCTTTCCTTCGGACGATCGGTTTCGGTGCTTTTAAAAGCGGGACATCTGTGCGACGATGAGCTGGTCGACGTTTTTTATAATGCCGAAACCGATGAGATTATCAAACTTCGTTCGAAACGGATTTATACCCTAAACACCCATGGGACAGGTTGTACATTTTCGTCCGCGATAGCGGCTTTTCTTGCCCGTGGCTTTTCGTTGAAC
>JAQVZS010000062.1 GCA_028708075.1 Massilibacteroides sp. | reverse complement strand
AAAATTATGGAAAAACCGGCTTGTTTGTAAAACGGCCGGTTTTTTCGTTACTTTGTCTTCAAATAAACTATGCTGCCCATATTCAAATTCATAAAAGAGTGGATGTTACCTATTGCGATGTTTTTCGGAGCGGTAACTTATCCGATCAGCGGACGATTAGCCGTTCTAACGCCTTATCTTATCTTTTCTATGCTTCTGCTAACCTTTTGCAAACTGTCTCCACGCGAAATTCGCTTTCATCCGGCGCATGCAAAACTTTTAGCATTCCAACTAATTGGTTGCGTACTTATTTACGTAGCCTTATACAAGATTAATCCGATCATTGCCCAGGGGGCAATGATCTGTGTATTGGCACCAACAGCTACGTCGGCGGCTGTTATTACCGGAATGCTCGGCGGAAGCGTAGCTTTTCTCACCAGCTATCTCATCTTTTGCAATATTGCCGTGGCTATCGCTGCTCCTCTTTTATTCCCTTTATTTGGTTCCTATACGAATATGCTTTTTTTTGATTCTGTATTGTATATCTGCAAAGAAGTGGGTCCGGTATTGATACTCCCATTAATTACCGCATGGATACTCCGGTATGGATTTCCTAAAATACACGAACGGATTGTACGAATACACTTGCTTTCGTTTTATCTTTGGGCTTTAGCTTTATTGATTGTTACCGGACGCACGGTCAAGTTTCTTATTGAACAGGAAAATCCGAATTATTCCATCGAAATAAGTTGTGCCGCTGTATCTTTAGTTATTTGCTGCGGTCAATTTCTTTTGGGACGGAAAATCGGAAGTAAATACAATGACCCAGTTTCTTCCGGACAAGGTTTGGGGCAGAAAAACACCATTTTAGCAATTTGGATGGCACAAATCTACCTGAATCCGATTTCCTCAGTTGCTCCGGCAGGATACGTGCTCTGGCAAAACATCATCAATTCGTATCAACTGTGGTTAAGAAATAAACGTATAACAAATAAACAATAATAAAAAACGTATGAAACTGAGCGATGAATGGTTTACATCTTTATCAGAAAATGAAGCGGGACAATTAGTTACCGTAATGGGGCGTGACAATCTGTCCGAATTCCGGAATTCCGGGAAATTAAACGATCGGATAGAGGTGACCTGGAAATATGAACCGGACGCAAACGGACTGATAACCGAACCGGTTGGGAAATTGATGGAAGCTGTGGAAACAAGTCTTCAGAAAGCTCTGGAAAAAGATAAGCTTGCCATTATGACGTCTATCTATACTGGGGGTGGGGAAAAGATATGGGTTTTTTATGTGCGAAACATAAACGCATTCGGCGAATGCCTGAATGAGGCACTGACATCTTTCGAGCTATTACCCATCAGTATCTATACCGAACATGATCCGGATTGGGAAGAATATTTAGACATGTACGAAATGAAGGATTGGCGGCAAGATTGAAAGCAGGAACGGCTGCCATTTCAAATTCCCGACAGCCGTTCCTGCTTTCCTCAATACGTTAGAAGAAACTGTTTGAATCCTTGAAAATCTTTTCCTAATTCCACACTTTGTTTCACTCCTTTCATAAACGCCTGTAATTTGAGAGGAATCACGATATCCGTATTAAGAATACGATCTACCGTTTCTTTAAACTTCGCCGGATACGCCGTTTCGAGAAACACCCCCGTTTCTCCCTCCTTCAATCCATAATCGAGTAAAGCCTGGAAGCCACAAGCACCGTGGGGATCCAACACATAACCAGTCTCACGATACGTTTTTCGCATGGTTTCCGCAATTTCCTCATCCATATAACGATATCCACTGATATCATTACAAATAGCCTGATGAACATTCCCGGCTTTTTTGTATAAATCCAAAATGCGGGCAAAGTTACTCGGATCTCCGACATCCATTGCATTCGCAATGGTAGACACAGATGACCGGGAATGATATTCACCGGTTTTCAAATATTCAAGAAAAACATCATTCCTATTATTTGCCGCAATAAAATGCTTCACAGGCAAACCCATTCGTGCAGCAAAAAGTCCAGCGGTTATATTTCCAAAATTTCCACTCGGAACACTGACCACTAATTCTCCGGCTTTTCCTTGACGGTCTAATTGTGCATAGGCATTAAAATAATAAAATGACTGCGGCAGAAAACGAGCGACATTAATCGAATTAGCAGAAGTTAGCGTCAGATGTTTGTTCAACGACTCATCCATAAAAGCATTCTTCACAAGCGCCTGGCAATCGTCAAAGGTCCCGTCTATTTCAAGTGCTACGATATTTTGACCTAAGGTCGTAAATTGGCATTCTTGAATAGGGCTAACTTTTCCTTTCGGATAAAGGACAAACACCCGGATACCAGGAACGCCTAAAAAACCGTTGGCAACCGCACTCCCCGTATCGCCCGACGTTGCGACTAACACATTGACGTCGTTCAATCCCCGTTTGCGAATGAAATAGCCCAACAGACGCGCCATAAAACGACCTCCAACATCCTTAAACGCCAACGTAGGGCCATGGAAAAGTTCAAGACTAAAGCAGTTTTCTGAAACAGGGACAACCGGCGTATCAAACGAAAGCGTATCCTTCACCAACTCGTCCAAAATCTCCAGTTCGACATCTTCACTAAAAAAAGAACGGGCTACTAAACAGGCAATTCCATGAAAGGATTTATCCTTCAAGCCATCTATAACCTTTGAATCTAGCCGTTTGATCTGCTCAGGCATAAACAATCCTTTATCTCCCGCCAACCCTTTAACGACAGCTTCCTCCAGGGAAACAACAGAAACCCGTCCGTTTGTACTGTAATATTTCATTATTCCGATACTAATTAGCTCAAAAATTCACGAATAAACTGATCTTTCTCCAACACGCCGAATTTCCCTTTTTGGGCGGAAAACTCATCATAGTGCGTAACGCTGTCTGGGGTTTGTCCGGGTTTATAAATCACAAAAGGAATCGGGTTGTTTGTATGCGTACGTATCGCGCAAGGCGTCGGATGATCGGGCAACAGGGCAATCGCCACCGATTCACTCCAGGTTTGTAGCGTCTCATAAATAATACGTAACACGCGATTATCAAGATCTTCAATCGTCCGAATCTTCAAAGCCACATCCCCTTCATGACCGGCTTCGTCGCTCGCCTCGACGTGAAGATAAACGAAGTCGTTTGTTTTCAAAGCCTCTAAAGCAGCTTGCGCTTTTCCTTCATAATTCGTATTATAAAGTCCGGTAGCTCCTTTCACATAGATTACTTCCAAACCGGCATATGTGCCGATGCCTCGAATCAAATCCACCGCAGAAATAACAGCCCCTTTGCTAAAGCCATACAATTGCTGCATAGTTTCCATCGCCGGACGGTAACCGGGCGACCAAGGCCAAATACTATTCGCCGGATCTTTACCCACGGCTATACGTTTTAAATTCACCGGATGATCTTTCAATAATTCCTGCGACTTTAAAATCAAGCCATTCAACAAATCCGCCGTTTCCGTCGCTTCCAGAATTCCCGGCTTAACCATCAACGGACGGAAAGGATGAAGAGGAACGTCGTGTGGTGGCGTACAGTCCAAATATTTGTCTCCGCCTTTAATCACCAGCAAATGACGATACGAAACACCCGTATAAAACCGCACCCGATCCGAACCAAGCCGTTCATTCAAAAAACGGATCAATTCATCCGCCTCTTCCGTGGAAATATGTCCGGCAGAATGATTTTTCAACAAATCCCCTTCAATACAAATCAGGTTGCAGCGCATAGCCAATTCCCCGGGATTTAGTTCAACACCAATACTCGCCGCTTCTAAAACCCCCCGTCCCTCATATACTTTCGGTAGATCATATCCCAAAACCGACAAATTAGCCACTTCACTTCCAGGATGAAATCCATCCGGCACCGTTTTTAACATACCAGAAACGCCTAACTGTGCTAATTTATCCATATACGGCGTAGAGGCATATTGCAATGGGGTCTTACCGCCCAAAGAGTCGATTGGCTCGTCGGCCATACCATCTCCCAGAATAATAATATGTTTCATCTTTTTCATTTCTTAATCCATCTATTCTAAATGTTTGCAATTGAAATAATATCCGCAAACACACCTGCCGCCGTCACATCGTCACCAGCGCCATATCCTTTTATAATCATTGGATACTCATGATATCTTTCTGTCGAAATCATGATAATATTATTACTTCCAGCTAACTCATAAAAAGGATGTTGAGCTCCGACTTCCTGAAGTCCTACTTCGCAAATTCCTCTCTCCATCTTAGCCACAAAGCGAAAATGTTTATTTTCGGCTTCCAACTTCTGACGTTTCTCCTCAAATTCATCGTCCAATTCTTTAATTTTCTGCCAGAAGTCGTCCAACGTCCCTTCAAAATAATTTTCCGGGATGAATAAAATACGCTTGACATCCTCTTGGTTCACCCGATAACCGGCTTCTCGCGCTAAAATAACTAATTTACGTACCACATCCTTTCCGCTCAAATCAATACGCGGGTCGGGCTCGGCATAATGCGCTTCTTTTGCCATTAAAATCGCCCGGCTTAGTGGAATCTCGGCACTCAATGTATTAAAAATATAATTAAGTGATCCGGATAAAACCGCTTCAAGCTTGAGAATATGATCTCCACTGTTTATCAAATCATTCATGGTGTTAATGATCGGGAGTCCAGCACCCACGTTTGTCTCAAACAAAAATTTCACGCCGCGTTTACGAGCCGTTTCTTTCAAGTTGACATAATTCTCGTACGAAGAAGAGGCTGCGATCTTATTTGCCGCCACGACAGAAACATTATTATTCAACAAAGTTTCATACAAAGCAGACACATCGGGATTGGCCGTACAATCCACAAAAACAGAATTATAAATATTCATTTTCAGGATTTCTTCACTAAGCAAAGACGGCGTACTCCGTTGCCCCTCCTCCATCAAATCATCTCTGTATGTCTCAAGATTTAATCCTTCCCTTTTATATATCGCACGATTACTGCGTGCAATACCAACTACCCTCACTTTCAATCCGTTTTGCTCCATTAATTTAGGTTGTTGCAATCGAATCTGTTCCAACAATTTCCCCCCGACAGTCCCTATCCCCGCTATAAAAAGGTTCAAAACCTTGTATTCCGACAAGAAAAAAGAATCGTGAATCGAGTTCAACGCTTTTCTCAAATACTTCAATTTGATTACAAACGAGATATTAGTTTCCGATGCACCCTGCGCGCAGGCGATTACACTGATCCCCGCACGACCTAATGTGCCAAACAACTTACCGGCGATCCCCGGCGTACGTTTCATATTTTCGCCAACAATAGCAACAGTCGCCAAATCCCGTTCCGCAATAATATCATTGATCTCCCCCTGGGCACGTTCCAAGGCAAATTCTTCATTCAAAACCTCCACAGCTATATTGCCATCGGCATTACGAACAGCAAAAGTCGTATTATTCTCAGAACTTGCCTGAGAAACCATAAACACGCTGATCCCATTTTTCGCCAACGTTTTAAAGATGCGATAATTCACGCCTATAACGCCGACCATGCCCAATCCCTGAACCGTAATTAGGCAGGTATCATTAATCGAAGAGATCCCTTTAATAATCGCTTTTCCACTTTCCTGAACACGCTCCTGCGAAATATAAGTGCCTGGAGCATCCGGATTAAACGTATTCAAAATACGGATAGGAATATTTTTATGATAGACCGGATAGATTGTCGGCGGATAAATAACCTTCGCACCAAAATTACAAAGCTCCATTGCCTCCGTAAAGCTCAACCGTTCGATCACATAAGCCGAACTGATCACCCGCGGGTCGGCCGTCATAAAACCATCTACATCCGTCCAAATTTCCAAAACAGAAGCATCCAGAGCTGTCGCCAGGATAGAAGCAGTATAATCAGAGCCTCCCCTTCCTAAATTCGTTACTTCCCCATTTTCCTTGTTAGAAGAAATAAAACCCGGAACCAGTGAAATCTTGGGAAGCGGATGAAACGTTTCATGAATCAACCGGTTGGTCAGATCGAAATCTACAATATGCTTGTTAAACTGCTGTACCGTTTTTATAAACGCGCGCGAATCGAACAATTTCCCGTCATTAATGACATTCGATATAATTAAAGAAGAAATCCGCTCCCCATAACTGACGATCGTATCCGACGTTTTGGCGGATAAATCCTTAATCAGGTATACCCCTCTGAAAATATTTCCGAGTTCATCCAACAATGTCATCACTTTCCGCTTTGTCTCAGTACGTACCTCTAAATCCGGAATAACACCTTCAATCACATTTAAATGACGACCAATAATTTCAGAAAACGAACTTTCATAACCGATATCTCCTTTTGACGCCATTTCGGATGTTGCAATTAATTTATCGGTTATTCCACCAAGAGCAGATACGACAACGATTACAGGCTCGTCTACGGCCTCTACAATTTTTTTTACATTTAAAATACTTTCCACGGAACCTACGGACGTCCCGCCGAATTTTAATACTTTCATTTAGGTATCAATTAGATTATTTTTTTATTTTGGAAAAGATAATCTTTTCGTAGACGAAAAGAAAAGGTGTAATAAGGACTATTACCACAAGGCGGGACCTGGTCTCCGCGTTTGTTTATTTGTAGAAGCTAACCCCCCAAGGGGTCATTAATGCCCATGTATAATATGCTATGTTCTGATTTTTCAAATTTGTCATGACAAATAGTTGTACATTGGGATGGCAATATTACGCATTATTTTTTGATTTCGAACAAAAATATCGAAAGAAGTGGCAAAAAAACATAAGAAGAAGTAATCTTCCTCCTTTTGGTACTGAAAAAAGGCACGTTTTTTGACATACTTTTCAAAAAAAAACAAGGTACAAATCACCTCACGTGATTTGTACCTCTCAAACTACTTATTGATAAATCATTAGTGGTAACAATTCTATAACTTCACAGTTTTTGTTGTACCATCATATAGTACCTTTAATTCAGGTACAGGTTTTGAATCAAATCCTTTTGCCTTATCGGGACTTATACAAACTACCTCAATTACTCTTTCTTTAATCATTTCGTCAAAGCCCCCGATCCGTTGTCCGATCGTGAGTTCTTTTGTTTTATTATTATAGGTAATAGGAATTATTGAATACTTTCCTTTTTCATAATCGTAATTGTTCCCTTCGTCTTCATAAAGTTCAAAACTTGCGTCTCCTCCTGCGTAGACATAAAGCGTCAGCGTCATATCCGGTTTTTCGGACGTATATTGTACCGCTTCGCCCATCGGAATAATGGAACCTGCTTTTACGAACAAAGGCATTCTTTCGTAAGGCGCTTCTGCCAATATCGTTTTTCCGCCTTCAAAAAAAGTACCGCTATAAAAATTGTACCAATTTGTTTCTTGGGGCAAATAAACTTCCCGGCTTCTGGCTTTATAGGTATATACTGGAGCAACCAACAAAGAAGGTCCGTACATATATTGATCACCCAAATCATTTACTTTCCGATCATATCCAAAATCCATCACCATTGGACGCATAATTGTATAATCTTGTAAATACACCCAACCATTCATCGAATAGATATACGGCATCAAACGATAGCGCAATTTATCATAATACACGATCGACTGATAAGAGTTATGCGATTCAGGCGCAATGTTATAGACTTCACGAAAAGGATATTGCCCATGCGTACGGAACAAGGGCACAAAAGCGCCGAACTGCGTCCAACGCGTATTCAATTCGCGCCATTCCTCCCTGTCCGGTGTTCCTTCTTCAGCACTCTCGAAGCGTTTCTGCACACAGAATCCGCCGATATCCATTGTCCAATAAGGATTGCCGGACATAGAATGATTCAATCCTGCGGGAATCTGCGCCTTAAAATCTTCCCAACAAGTTCCAATATCGCCACTCCAAGTTACCGCGCCATATTTTTGCAGACCGGAAAACCCGGAACGGGTTAACAAAAACACACGCCTGTTTGGATCTGCTTCACGCTGACCATAGTAAATTGCCATGGCATTCATCAACGCATACGTGTTGAAATATTTCGTAGACGAGCCCATCGCTGTGGGATTCATCAACGCTTTCCGGTACTCCATGCTTGAATTGGAAAGAATATCAGGTTCGGAAGCATCCATCCACCAGGCATCAAACCCAAGCGGATATAAATGTTCTTTCATTTGATCCCAAAATAATTTCCGCGCTTCTGCATTATATGCGTCATAAAACGATCCAATATATCCTTTACCAATCCAGTCGCGGATACTGTCTTTAACCGCCCGCCGATACATCCAGCCCTTTTCATCAAATTCCTTATAATGTTCCGTCGTCGCATAAAACTTTGGCCAAACCGAAATCATGATTTTTGCATTCATTTGATGTACATCATCAACCATACCCTTTGGATCCGGGAAACGAGCGACATCGAATTCATGACTTCCCCACGCATCTTCCGGCCAGTAACTCCAATCCAACACTATATTATCTATCGGGATTTCCCGTTTTCTAAATTCTTTCAACGCACCCAGCAATTCATCTTGTGTTTTGTATCGTTCGCGACTCTGCCAGAACCCCATCGCCCATTTCGGCATTACCTGCGCCTTTCCGGTCAGGGTACGGTATCCTTTCATGACATCATCCATCGAATTTCCCTTAATAAAGTAATAGTCAATTTGATCTCCCATCTCCGAAGCAAACGACAACTTGCTTTGCTGTGCGTTATCCATAGGCGACAGCGCTTTCAAACCAATATAAGATACACCCCCATCCGGCTGCCATTCTACTTTTATATGGTGATGTTTGCCTGCTTCCATATCAATATTAAACTTGGCTACGGAAGGATTCCATGCTGTACGCCAACGATCGGCCATTAATTTCCCATCTATCCAAACTTTTGTATAACCGGCATAATAAAGCGAAAAACGATGAACACCAGATTCTTTGGATTGCAAATCACCTTCCCAAATAATCGTTGAGTTATTGAACGGAAAATTTTCCGGGAATTGCTTGATTGTTTCCAGATTCTCATAATCTATATTACTTTCCGTCCGTTCCACAAAAACACGAGTCGAATCGGAATCAATCAGATACGTAGCCGTCAATCCCCCCTCTTCGCCTTTTTGATTGTATAATTTGAATTGAGACAAAGGTTCATAATCCCGCACATCTCCAAATTTGGTGACGGAATAATTATCCCAATAGATTCCATAATTTTTGTTCGAAATCAAAAATGGGATCGCCACTTTCGTGTTATATTGAAAAAGAATTTCATTTTTTCCTTTGTAATTAAACTCGTCCGCTTGATGCTGCCCTAATCCATAAAAGGCTTCGTCTTCCGGCGATTCAAAAATCTGACGCATCGCATAACCGGAAGTTCCGTCTACGAATACCGATTTAAAGCTTTTCCCACCTCCCTTATTTTCCTGCAAAAGCATATTTCCATTCTTATCTTTAAATAAGACCTCTCCACTTTCCAACAACACACAGGCTTTTAGTGAATCTGTTTCCAAAAACAACTGCCCATTTTCTTCTTTTACTGTCCAATTCGTCACAGGCGATAATGGCTGTGCAACCAAACTTAAAGCTGTCGAAAACGTTTTGGGAGTAGCTGTTACTCGAATAATACTGGGAGTTACAACTTGCAATCTCACCGATTTCGCTCCATTTTCATCCCTCTTCCTGACATGTACGACAACACCATCCACATTTTTTTCCCAAGTATTCGCGCAAGACATTAAGGTAAACAAACATGCCGACAGGCATAAAAACTTTTTTATCATCTGTTCTCTATATTTATGAATCAGCGTATTTTATGTAATGTCAAAATTAGGAGATATTCCGAAAGAGAAGTAGGTAATATGTTATAGTAAATATCCTTTTTTGTACTTCCTAAGGTATAATTTGTTTCCAAACAACGTCCAATTTGTAAACTTCATCCTGTTTTCTTTATTCCAGACTAAAATTCCTATTAAATCAAAACAACCCGATTTAAATTCTTTAAATACTGTTGTCTTCGTCCAATAAAAACAAATCACCTCACCTTTTAGTCAATACAAAATGAGATACACAAACATCATTCTTTTCCTGATTATCGCATTTTCTGTATTCTCCTGCAACAACCCAACAAAGACCGTTGATAAAATAGAAACGTACCGGAATCCGGTCATCGCCGGAGATTTGCCTTTAAAATATACCATACGCAGGGTATTCTTTCGCTTAATTTACTATTGTATATTTGCATAAATAAAAAAGGAAACGATAAAAGGAAAAAATTATGGCAAAGATTGCAAAAAAACTAACAGACTTAATAGGGAATACCCCTTTATTGGAATTGTCGAACTATAATGCTAACAAACATATAAAGGCAAAATTAGTTGCCAAATTAGAGTATTTCAATCCGGCAGGAAGTGTTAAAGACCGAATCGCCTTAGCTATGATCGAAGAGGCTGAAAAAAAGGGATTGCTTAAACCTGGAGCCACGATTATCGAGCCGACTAGTGGGAATACGGGGGTCGGATTGGCTTTCGTTTCTTCTGCAAAAGGCTATAAACTGTTTTTGACCATGCCGGAAACCATGAGCATCGAACGCCGAAATTTATTAAAAGCCTTGGGAGCAAATCTTGTTTTAACCCCGGGTTCGGATGGGATGAAAGGCGCGATTGCCAAAGCTGAAGCCTTGCGTCAGGAAATACCGGGCGCAATCATTTTGCAACAGTTTGAAAACGAAGCGAATCCTGCCATCCACAAACAAACTACCGCGGTGGAAATATGGAACGACACAGACGGGAAAGTGGATATTTTCGTAGCTGGCGTCGGCACGGGCGGAACGATCAGTGGAGTTGGAGAGAAGCTTAAAGAGCTGAATCCAAACGTAAAAATTGTCGCAGTTGAACCGGCCGACTCGCCTGTTCTTTCCGGCGGAACTCCAGGTCCTCATAAGATACAGGGGATCGGCGCAGGTTTTGTACCAAAGACTTATCACGGAAAAACGGTTGACCAGATTATCGCGGTTACGAACGACGACGCGATCCGCACCAGCCGCGAATTAGCACACTGCGAAGGCCTATTGGTAGGGATTTCCTCGGGAGCTACTGCCTATGCCGCTACCCTATTGGCTTTACTCCCGGAAAACGAAGGAAAAACAATAGTTGCCTTATTTCCGGATACCGGCGAACGTTATCTATCGACCGTATTATACGCTTTTGAGGAATATCCGCTCTAATCTTATTCTGTTAAGAACCTATGTTAATCCTGCTTTCTCCGGCAAAGACCATGGCCGGAACTTCAAAAATAAAAGCGCCGGGAATGACCTTTCCGGCCTTTCAAAAAGAAGCAAACGAAATTGCGCTGAACATGGCGCAATTCTCGCTACGCGACTTAAAAACTAAGCTCAAACTGAGTCCAAAGTTGGCACTGGAGAGTTATCATCGTTTTCAAGACTTCCACTCGCAGGAAACCAAACCCATACAATCCATACTCGCTTATACCGGCGTGGTGTTCAAACACATTCATCCGCTGGATTTTTCGGCGGAAGATTTTTGGTTCGCGCAAGAGCATATTCGTTTCGTGTCGATTTGCTACGGACTTCTTCGACCGTTAGACGGAATAAAACCATACCGCATGGAATACAACATTAAATTACCGGAATGGGGAGGCGAAAATATGTATGCATACTGGCGGAATATTCAAACCAATCTGTTGATTCGTGAAGTGAAAGAAGCCGGCGGTATTTTACTGAATTTAGCTGGCTTGGATATTCAGCCGGCTTTCGACTGGAAAAAAGTGGAAGCCGCCGTCCGCATTATTACGCCGGATTTCAAAGTATTGAAAAACGGTAAAACCCAAACAGTCGTTATCTACGCAAAAATGGCCCGCGGACAAATGACTCGCCATATCATCAAAAACAAAATCACGGAACCCGAAGAATTAAAGTCTTTCCAATGGGAAGGATATCATTATGCAGAAGGAGATTCGAACAAAGACCATTGGACGTTTTTACAATAAAACATCCTATCTTTGTCTGCAAATCCGTTGTCATGAAACCTTTTTTATCTCAAATCGCTTCCTTGTTCTATAATGAATACCAAGGAAAGATCAGTCGACTGGCCTTTGTCTTTCCGAACCGTCGTGCAGGACTCTTTTTTCGCAAGTATTTATCTGAAATTGCGAAAAAGCCACTTTTTTCCCCGACAATACTGACGATCAACGATCTATTCATTCAACAGAGTGGACTGCAGCCGGCAGACCGGATCAGCCTGTTGTTTAAATTATACGCAATCTATCGAGAAGTCAGTGAAACAGAAGAAACTTTCGATAATTTTCTTTATTGGGGCGAAATGCTGCTAAGCGATTTCGATGATGTGGATAAATATTTAGTAAACGCACGAATACTTTTCACTAACATAACCGACTTAAAGCAGTTGGAGGATGACTTCAGCTATCTCTCGGAAGAACAGGTTAAAGCCATCCGCAATTTCTGGTCGTCGTTCGTCCCCAAAAATGATGCACCACATCAAAAGAGTTTTCTGGCGCTTTGGGAGATATTGTACCCGCTCTATTCCCGTTTGCGTGAGGAATTAAAAGCAGAAGGAAAAGGATACGAAGGGATGATATTTCGGGAAGTGGCCGAACGGATGCGTGAAAAAGAGGATATAGATCTGCCTTACGACCAAGTGGTTTTTATCGGCCTGAACGCATTAACCAAGGCAGAAGAGCTACTCTTAGACGCTTTGCGTGACAGAAAACTTGCCGATTTTTACTGGGATTACAGTTCACCGAAAGTTCTCGACCCCCAAAACAAAGCTTCTTTCTTTGCTCTGAAAAACAAGAAACGTTATCCTTCCCTTCGTCAACTGCCGGAAGAACCGCCATTACCGGCGCCGGAAATTGAAATGATCGGAATTCCTTCGGCTATCGGACAAGCAAAGCAACTATACGACCTGTTATCGACTTCCGGCCTCGATCAAATGAATCCGGATGAAGCATTGCGCACAGCGATCGTACTCCCCGACGAGCAAATGCTTGTTCCAGTTCTGAATTCAATTCCGGAAAGCATTCAAAAAATAAATATCACCATGGGGTATCCGCTCAAGGGAACTCCAATCGCATCTTTAATGGATAATATCCTCACTTTGCAAAAAAACATCCGTTTTATGCAAGGTGAACCAAGCTTTTATTTTCAGGATGTATTGCCTATCCTGAATCACCAATACATTTATAACAGTAATACAGAAGTGATCTCTGCATTAGTAAAAGATATCATCAAACGCAATCGGATTTATATACAGGCTGAAGAGTTAAAAGTCACTCCTTTATTAGAAGTCCTGTTCGCGACGTTTCAAGATGTCCGCGATTTTTCCGATTATTTGATTCGCCTGCTGAAAACGCTAAATACAACAATTTCCAGACATCCTACAGAGGAAGACGAAGAAGATGACACGTTGTCGGTAAACGACTTGGAACAGGAATTTATCTTTTTCTACTTTACTACAGTAACCCGTATGAAAGAGTTATTGGCGGACAGCGATGTAAATATGAAAATAGATACTTATTTCCGGCTGATTAAACGCGTAATTGACACAATCACCATCCCTTTTTACGGCGAGCCCCTGTCCGGATTACAGATCATGGGCGTGTTGGAAACCCGTGCGCTGGACTTCGACCGACTCATTATCTTATCCATGAACGAAGGAATATTTCCACAACGAAGTGTAGCCAATTCCTTTATCCCTTATAATTTAAGACGAGGATTTGAACTACCTACCTATGAACATCAGGACAGTATATGGGCTTATCATTTTTACCGGCTGCTTTACCGTGCCCGGCATGTGACGCTATTATACGATACGCGTAGCGGGAATGGAATACAAACCGGCGAAGTCAGTCGTTTCATTCATCAATTACATTATCATTATAACGAACCTTTGACGCGAAAATTGGCAACCTACACAATTGCCTCGTCAAAAACCCCTGCGATTACCGTACACAAAACAGAAGAAATACTCACCCGGCTTTCAGCCTTCCGGAAAGGAGGAGAGCAGGCTCTCTCTGCCAGCGCAATCAACACTTGGCTAGATTGTCCATTAAAATTCTATTTTTCCGTAGTGCGTTCCATCGAAGAAGAAGAGGAAGTGATGGAAACCATTGAAAGCAGCATGTTTGGTACCATTCTGCACAAAGTCATGGAAATACTTTACCAACGTTTTCGCGGAACGACAGTCACAGCGGATTTATTGACTATACTCAGGAAAGATGAAAGAAGGCTAACACAAATCATCACAGAAGCCTATACACGCGAGTTCTTTAAATCGGACAATATACTACCGCTAACTGGACAAAATTATCTGGTAGGAGAAATGATTCGCAAGTATGTTTTAAAGATTCTCGCCCGCGACAACGAAAAGACACCGTTCTACTATATTCAATCTGAAAAACGAATCAAAACAAAATTTCAGCTTTCTAACGGCGACGAAATTGCATTGAAAGGATTCATCGACCGGATTGATGAGGTTGACGGCGCGTTACGAATCGTAGATTATAAAAGTGGCAACGGGCTTTCGGTATTCAACAGTATGGAGAGCCTGTTCGACCTGGAAGAAAAAAATCGCCCCAAAGCAATTATGCAGGTTTTCATGTATTCCTGGATGTATAAACAAGAAGAAAAACAGAACACCACCCCGATCCAACCGGCAATCTATTATCTTCGTACTTTATTTAATACGAATTTCGATCCAAAGATTTATCGTCGCATTGAACATGGTAAAATGGAAGCTATCGACGATTTCAACAAACTCAGTGCCGATTTTGAAGAAAAACTGCGTGAATGCTTAGACCGGATTTTTTCGCCCGATATTCCTTTTATTCAAACACCGACGGGTAAAGCCTGCGCATATTGTACCTTTAAAAACATTTGTGGAAAATAAACCAATACAATAAAGACCTAAAATAAACGATTATGTAATTTTAGTAGTTGATTTTTAGCGTTTAAAAAAAAGCCATCGGGACGAAAGAGTTAAAACAAGCTACCATAGGGAGACATAACAACCTGGTAATCAAGGGGGAAAAACATACCTATGATTTTAAAAAAACACACCTATGATTTTTAAAAAAGATAGGTATGTTTTTTTGAAAAGATACCTATGATTTTTTCGAGCCTTCAAGATAATTGATTTTCAACAAAACAGATTTATTTTTTTGCATCGAGACAAAGTCGTTTTTTGAGATGAACTTCCCGATGATTGATCTTTTTGTTGTTCTACCAGGGCT
>JAQVZS010000061.1 GCA_028708075.1 Massilibacteroides sp. | reverse complement strand
CTATCCGGTTTACCAATCACGATTATCCGAATGATCTTTCGGTGGCTGTCACGCCGATTTCGGAAAATGAAGTGCTCCTTTCTGATTTTTCGGAAGGAGAGACGTCGGAAATGACGGTGCAACTTAGAGATACTGTGGAGACTCCTTTTGGCCCCATCGCGGTGCTTCCTACTTTATATTATGGAGAAAACTATTACGGCAAGCCGATTTTTGTAACGAAAAGAGACCTTAAAGCTGTTACTCTGGAATATAACGGAAAACTGAATGTGAGTCTGGCAAACAAACAGGCGACGATTATCAACCTGAGTCTAACGGACGAATCGATTCCGCGTGCGGAGGATGTGCTGAATACCCTGATTGCGATTTATAATGAAGATGCGATTAACGATAAAAATCAGATTGCCCGGAATACATCGGAGTTTATTAACGAGCGCCTGATTATTATCGAAAAAGAATTGGGGTCTGTGGATGCGGATATTGAAACCTTTAAAAAGGCAAATCAATTGACGGACATTCATTCGGAAACGGGCGTTTATTTGCAGGAAAGCAGTGCGTACAGTAAAGAAGCATTGAGCCTGGAAAACCAGATTACGCTGGCGAAGTTTATTCGCGATTATCTGACGGATCCGGCGAAGAATGAGGATCTGATTCCTTCCAACACGGGAGTGTCGGATGTCAACATTGAAAGCCAGATTTCGGAATACAACGACATGTTATTACGCCGGAACCGATTAATCACAAACAGTAGCGACAAGAATCCGGTGGTCATGGATTTGAATAATTCCATCAGTTCGATGAAGCAGACGATTATTCGTGCGGTAGATAATCTTATTGTCAGTTTGAATATCCAGATCCGGAATACAAAAGAACGTGAAATACAGACTGTGAAACGGATCACCGCCGTACCTTCGCAACAAAAATATGTGTTGTCCGTGGAACGTCAACAGAAGATTAAAGAAGAGCTTTATCTTTTTTTACTGAATAAGCGCGAAGAAAACGAATTGACACAAGCGATTACGGAAAGCAACGCCCGGATCATCGATCCGGCAACAGGGAGTAATGAGCCTGTAGCACCGCGCTCGATGATAATTATGCTGGCCGGCCTTTTGATTGGTTGCGTGATTCCGGCAGGAGCGTTTTGGCTGATGGATACGCTGAACACGACGTTGCGCGGAAGGAAAGACTTAGACGGAATAACGATTCCCTTCTTAGGCGACATTCCGTTGCGTGAGAAAAATGACAAGAGCGAGATCCTGGTGCATAAGAATAAGCGGGATTCTGTTTCGGAAGCCTTTCGCATTCTTCGTACGAATATGGAATTTATGCGTGTGAAGCAGAAAGAGATGACGGTAATTACACTTACCTCTTCTTCTCTGGGCGCCGGGAAAACATTCCTGTCTATTAATTTGGGCATGAGTCTGGCTTTGACCGGAAAGCGGGTCGTTCTGGTGGATTTGGATATTCGTAAGGGTACAATGAGTAAGCGGCTGGGTAAATCCGGGGGAGGGGCTACTTCTTTCTTATCCGGACAGGCGACGGATATAGATGAATTGATTTTAAAAAGTGGATTGGACGAGTCTTTGGATGTGATTTCTTCCGGGCCGGTTCCACCCAATCCTGCGGAATTGTTGCTGAGCGAGCGCTTGGATGAACTGATTGCCTATTTGAAAGAACGGTATGATTATGTGATTTTGGACAATGCGCCTTCTACTTTAGTTGCTGATGCTTATATTATCAATCGGGTAGTCGACCTGACTATTTATGTGGTCAGTGTCGGTTTGTTTCCGCGACGGATGTTGCCGGATTTGGAAAAATTATACCAGGATAAAAAACTGAATAATATGGCCGTCCTGTTGAATCGTGTAAATTACCGAAAGGGAGGCTACGGTTATGGTTATGGCTACGGTTATGGCTATGGCTACGGAAACGAAGAAGATGAAGGAAAATGATGAAAAAAAAGCAGAACATCTTTTATTGTTTTGCTGCTAAGAAATCTTTTCTGGAAGCGGAGCTTCTGCTTGATTTTATTGATATTCACACGCATTATTTACCAGGTGTGGATGACGGGTTCCAATGTCAGGCGGATACCATTGCGGCGTTGGAGGCGATGCGTGCTTGGGGCGTGAAACGAATTTATTTTACGCCGCATGTAATGGCTGATCTGCCGGCGAACCGAGTTCCTTTTTTAAAAGAACAGTTTGTCGGGTTAGCGCTAAAAATTCCCGAAGGAATGGAAGTGCGTTTAGGGGCGGAATATATGCTGGATGCTTCTTTTTATGTCCGTGAAGAAGAAGGGTTGCTTTTCTTGGGCGACCGGTATGTTTTGATCGAAATGTCGTATTTGTATCCTTCGCCCGAACTGGATCAAATCGTGTACAACCTACAAATAAGAAATTATATCCCCCTTTTAGCTCATCCTGAACGCTATTTATTCCTGAATGAAAAAAAACACGAAGAACTTCGGGACCGGGGCTGCCGTTATCAATTGAACCTGATGTCTTTGTCTGGCCAGTATGGAGTTCGTGCTCAACAAGTTGCCTGGTATTTGCTGCAACACGGGATGTATGACTTTGTGGGCACGGATATTCATCGTTTGCCGGTGTTTCGCCGCAGTATGGAACGTCTGAAGTTGACCGTTCCCGAAGAGGAATTGCTGCATCGCCTGATCCGGCAAAATGAATTGTTGTGGTGATCGTGCGAAATTATTTTTTATCTTTGTGGCAGTTTAAAAGTGTATCACAAATATTAAGAATAAAAGTATGGAAATTGTAAAAGTAACAGGTAGAGAGGTGTTGGATTCTCGTGGTAATCCGACTGTTGAAGTAGATGTGGTTCTTGCATCAGGTGTTATGGGGCGTGCTGCGGTACCTTCCGGTGCTTCGACAGGCGAAAACGAAGCCATCGAACTGCGTGACGGAGACAAGGGACGTTATTTAGGGAAAGGCGTGCTGAAAGCAGTTGCCAACGTAAATGACGTGATCGCTCCTGCTATAATCGGTATGAGTGCGTTGGAACAACGTGCTATCGATGAAAAAATGATTGCGTTGGACGGTACGAAAACAAAATCTAAATTAGGAGCTAATGCTATTCTGGGTGTCTCTTTGGCTGTTGCTAAAGCGGCTGCCGCTTATTTGGATCTGCCTTTATATCGATATATCGGGGGAACGAATACGTACGTATTGCCGGTTCCGATGATGAATATTATCAATGGTGGTTCTCATTCCGACGCGCCCATTGCGTTTCAGGAATTTATGATCCGTCCGGTAGGCGCTTCTTCTTTCCGTGAAGGGTTGCGGATGGGTGCCGAAGTATTCCACTCTTTGAAAAAAGTGCTTCATGATCGTAATCTGAGCACGGCTGTCGGCGATGAAGGAGGTTTCGCTCCTACGTTGAACGGAACGGAAGATGCTCTGGAATCGATTTTGAATGCGATCGAGAAGGCGGGTTACAAACCGGGTTCGGACGTGAAAATTGCTTTGGATTGTGCTGCTTCTGAATTTTATAAAGACGGGATTTACGATTATACCAAATTCGAGGGAGATAAGGGAGTAAAACGTAATTCTGCTGAACAGGCCGAATATCTGGCTGAGTTGCTTAGTAAATATCCGATCGATTCGATTGAAGATGGGATGAGCGAAGGTGATTGGGACGGTTGGAAACTATTAACCGACAAAATCGGAAGCAAATGTCAGTTGGTTGGTGACGACTTGTTCGTAACAAACGTAGAATATCTGAAGAAAGGGATTGAATTGGGTTGTGCAAACTCTATTTTGATTAAGGTAAATCAGATCGGGACGTTGAGCGAGACGTTGGATGCTATCGAAATGGCACACCGTCATGGCTATACGAGCGTAACCTCTCACCGTTCGGGTGAAACAGAAGACGCGACGATCGCCGATATCGCTGTGGCTACGAATTCAGGACAAATCAAAACCGGTTCGTTGAGCCGTTCGGATCGTATGGCGAAATATAATCAGTTGCTTCGTATCGAAGAAGAATTGGGTGCTCGTGCCGTATACGGTTATAAAAGAGTAAAATAAGAGAATATACGTTTGAATAAGCGAACAGCCGTGCTTCTGGTACGGCTGTTCTTCTTTATTTGGGGAACCCTCTGCGTTTTTTTTTGTGAAATGTTTTGGAAGTTTCGATAGATCGTCTATCTTTGCACTCGCAATCGGAAATCCGATCGCTTCGCTTCATTATTAGGCGGATAAATTGACATGTTGGCCCATTCGTCTATCGGTTAGGACGCAAGATTTTCATTCTTGAAAGAGGGGTTCGATTCCCCTATGGGCTACAATAAATAAATTAAAAAATTAAATAGAGGATAGCTGAAAATGGCAAATCATCAATCATCAATTAAAAGAATCAGACAGACGAATGCTCGTCGTATACGTAATCGGTATTATGCCAAGACTGCGAGAAATGCGGTAAAGGCTCTGCGTGCGACTGAAGACAAAGCTGCTGCTGTGGAGTTATATCCGAAGGTTTGTTCAATGCTGGATAAACTTGCGAAAAAGAATGTGATTCACAAGAATAAGGCAGGCAACCTGAAATCGAAATTAGCAAAGCATATAAATCATCTTGCCTAATCTCTGTTAAGGTGACAAGTATGAGCCGGACCTGATTTAAAAAAGCCCGGCTTTTTAATATCATGTTGGCCCATTCGTCTATCGGTTAGGACGCAAGATTTTCATTCTTGAAAGAGGGGTTCGATTCCCCTATGGGCTACAGTAGAGAAGCTGAACTTAAAAAAGTTCGGCTTTTCTACGTTATGCCGATCGCCTTCTGCCTTACGTTGTTTTGGAGATAGGGATACCTTTTTATCCAAAAATTCTTATTATATTTGTTAGATTTTTCCATAGAAAGATAATTACTGATTTTAAACCAGATTGACTCATGAGTGAAGAAATAAAGAATACATCGGAAGAGTATTCTGCGGATAGTATTCAGGTACTTGAAGGATTGGAAGCGGTTCGTAAGCGTCCGGCCATGTATATTGGCGATATTAGCGAAAAGGGGCTTCATCATTTAGTATATGAAGTAGTTGACAATTCGATAGATGAGGCTTTGGCCGGTTATTGTACGAGGATAAACGTGACGATTGAAGAAGATAATTCGATCAGGGTATCGGACAATGGTCGTGGTATCCCGGTCGATATCCATGAGAAAGAAGGGAAATCTGCGTTGGAAGTGGTGCTTACGGTATTACATGCCGGAGGTAAATTTGATAAAGGGAGTTATAAAGTCTCCGGAGGGTTACATGGAGTAGGGGTATCGTGCGTTAATGCGCTCTCAACTTATTTGAGAGCGGAAATACATCGTGCGGGAAAGATTTATATGCAGGAGTTTTCGTGTGGAAAGCCACTGCATGATGTGCAGATTATTGGCGATACGGATAAAACGGGGACGGTTATCGGGTTTAAAGCGGACGCTTCTATTTTTACGGTGACCGAATATAAATACGATATTCTAGCGGCGCGCCTGCGTGAATTGGCGTTTTTGAATGCGGGAATTACGCTGCAGTTGACAGACAAGCGGGTGAAGAAAGACGACGGCAGTTACAAGTCGGAAATTTTTCATTCCGAAGAGGGGTTGAAAGAGTTTGTCCGTTACATCGACCGGGCGAAGGAGAAGCTGATTTCGGATGTCATTCATATTATTACGGAAAAGCAGGGTGTTCCGGTTGAAGTCGCTTTGACGTATAATACGTCGTACAACGAGAGTGTATTTTCTTATGTAAATGATATCAATACGATTGAAGGGGGTACGCATCTGGCCGGTTTCCGCCGTGGACTGACCCGTACGCTGAAAAAATATGCCGAAGACTCCAAACTCTTGGAAAAAGCGAAAGTGGAAATTCAGGGAGATGACTTTCGCGAAGGATTGACGGCCGTGATTTCTATTAAAGTAGCGGAACCTCAGTTTGAAGGACAGACGAAGACAAAATTAGGGAACTCGGAAGTGACCGGCGCGGTGGATATGGCGATCGGGGAGGCTTTGGGTTATTATCTGGAAGAACATCCGAAAGAGGCCAAGATCATTGTAGATAAAGTGATTCTTGCCGCTCAGGCTCGCCAGGCAGCTCGCAAAGCTCGCGAATTGGTTCAACGGAAATCGCCACTGTCCGGAGGTGGTTTGCCGGGCAAGCTGGCCGATTGCTCTTCAAAAGATGCCGCAATCTGCGAGTTGTTTCTTGTCGAGGGAGATTCCGCGGGCGGTACGGCTAAGCAGGGGCGTGATCGGAATTTCCAGGCTATCCTGCCTTTACGGGGGAAGATCCTGAATGTAGAAAAGGCCATGGATCATAAGATTTTCGAAAGCGAAGAAATACAGAATATTTTCCGGGCTATGGGCGTCACCATAGGAACGGAAGATGATCCGAAAGCTTTGAACTTAAGCAAGCTGCGTTATCATAAGGTGATTATTATGACTGATGCTGATGTGGATGGAAGCCATATTGCGACGTTGATTCTTACCTTTTTCTTCCGCCGTATGCGTGCGTTGATAGAGAATGGTTATGTTTATCTGGCGACGCCTCCGCTGTATCTTTGCAAGAAAGGGAAGCTTGAGGAATATTGCTGGACTGAGCAACAGCGTCTGGCTTTTATCGACCGATATGCTGGCGGAAATGAAAATCAGGTGCATACGCAACGTTATAAAGGTCTTGGTGAAATGAACGACCATCAGTTATGGGATACGACCATGAATCCGGAGAACCGTACGTTGAAACAAATCACAATTGATAATGCTGCCGAAGCCGATCAGATTTTTTCTATGTTGATGGGTGAAGAGGTAGGGCCACGCCGGGAATTTATTGAAGAAAATGCTACCTATGCAAATATCGATGCTTAAATAAATAAGCGAATGAAAAGGAAAGTCCGTCATCCGAATTTGAGGAACTTATTTCAGGAAGTTGATTCTTTTATACCAAAGGCAAACAATTTGCAACTTCCTAAAATAGGCTTGTCCGCGAATCGGAAAGACGGACTTACTTGTATTGCCGAAACCTATATCCAGTCGATTTTGAACGCCGGCGGCGTGCCGGTGTTGATTCCTGTTTTGACGGATCTGGAGGTCCTTTCAGCGATTGTTGCCGATTTAGACGGTTTGTTGATGAGTGGCGGTGGGGATGTGAGTCCGTTTTATATGGATGAAGAACCGATTCCGAATTTAGGCGAAGGAGATCTGTTCAGGGATGAATACGATCTGATTCTGCTTCGGCTGGCTGCGAATCGTCAGCTTCCTATCTTTGGAATTTGCCGCGGACATCAATTGGTGAACCTTGTGTTCGGAGGTTCTCTTTTTCAGGATATTTGTTCGGAGAATAAAATAGGACGGATTAAACATAGCCAGCAGTCGGCGCGTGAATATCCGTCGCACTCGGTACGATTGGAATCGGGAAGCCATTTTTTGCGTGAAATTTATGGGGATAGAGATCGGTTATTGGTGAATTCTTTTCATCATCAGGCCGTGAAGGAGGCCGCACCGGAATTTGTCGTTGCCGCGACGGCTCCCGACGGGATTAATGAAGCTTTTGCTCACATGGAAAAAACAATCTATGGTGTGCAATGGCATCCGGAGGCGATGGCAGCGGATGACGACGAAACGATGATGGAACTGTTCCGTTTCTTTGTGGAAAAGGCGCGAACTTTCCGACAAGCGAAAATGTTGCACCGGAAGATGGTTACGATCGATTCGCACACGGATACGCCGATGATTTTTCCGGCCCAATTCGATTTGGGAAAGAAGGAAGGCGGAAAAGTGAATCTGCCGTTTATGGAAGAAGGGTTGATCGACGCGGCGTTTATGGTGGCTTATATTGCTCAGGGGAAACGGGATGAGGTTTCTTCGAAGGAAGCGACAGCTTATGCCGTCGAACGTTTGCGGGAAGTCAAACGTCAGGAGACGATTAATGGAGCCCGCATGGGGATTGCCTATTCGCCAGAGGATATTTTGTGTTTGAAAAGCGAAGGGAAAAAGGCGATTCTTTTAGGCGTGGAAAACGGCTATGCGATCGGTAAAGATTTAAAGAATATTGCTTTGTTCAAGGAAATGGGCGTTTCGTATATTACGTTATGTCACAACGGAGCGAATGATATCTGTGATTCTGCACGTGGTGAAGCGGAATGGAACGGCTTGAGCCCGTTTGGTAAAGAGGTAGTTCGTGAAATGAATCGGCTGGGAATGATGGTCGATTTGTCTCATGCAGCGGAGACTACGTTTTATGATGTGTTGGAACAAAGTGAAGTGCCGGTCATTGCGTCGCATTCATCGGCGCGGGCGCTTTGCGATCATCCGCGTAATTTGACGGATGGGCAATTGAAAGCGATTGCCGCGCGTGGTGGTGTAGTGCAGGTTTGTTTATACAGTGGCTTTATTAACTCGGATGCTTCCAAAGCTTCTCTGACGGATGCCGTCCGGCATATCGATCATATAGTAGATGTGGCAGGGATCGATCATGTGGGAATCGGTTCGGACTTTGATGGTGACGGAGAGTTGATTGGATGCCGTTCGACGAATGAATTGATTAATATTACCGTACGTTTATTAAAAGCGGGATACCTGGAGTCTGATATAGCAAAAATATGGGGGGGAAATTTGATGCATGTAATGAATGAGGTGCTGAATTTTTCCCGGAATAAAAAAAGAAAATTATGATTAAAATAGCATTATTGTTGATGGCGTTTTCTTTTATATCCTGCGGTCAGAAGCCGAGTGGAGAAATTGTCGCGGAGAAAAAAACAGATCCGGAGGCAGTGACGACACATGTTCCTGTTTTTAATCCGGACAGTGCGTATCAATACATTGCCGATCAGGTGGCTTTCGGTCCGCGTGTTCCAAATACGGAAGCGCATCAAGCATGCGGCTTGTACCTGGAGTCCGAATTAAAGCGTCATGGAGCTCAGGTTTTTGTGCAAGAGATGACGTTGGAGGCCTATAACGGGACTAAATTAGAGGCGAAAAATATTATCGGTTCTTATGATCCGGGGAATAAGAAACGGGTGTTGCTATTTGCACACTGGGACAGTCGTCCGTATGCGGACGAAGATCCGGACAAGGCGAATCATTATACGCCGATAGACGGAGCGGATGATGGAGCGAGCGGAGTTGGTATTCTCTTGGAGATCGCCCGACAGATCAATCTGAAAAATCCGGGAACGGGTGTGGATATTCTCTTTTTCGACGCGGAGGATTACGGAGAACATTCTTCTTCCGAAACGTATACGCCAAACACCTGGTGTCTGGGTTCTCAGTTCTGGGCAAAAAATCCGCACGTGCCGAATTATACGGCAGAATATGGTATTTTACTGGATATGGTCGGACATAAAGAGGCTGTTTTTTACAAGGAGTTGACTTCCCTGAAATATGCGGCTCCTATGGTAGAACGAATTTGGAAGACGGCACGTGATTTGGGATATGGCCGTTATTTTATTCAGGCGACGGGAGGGGGTGTAACGGACGATCATCAATATGTAATTGCCGGACGGAATATCCCTTGTGTGGATATCATCAATTATGATCCGAATACGGAGAAGAAATTCGGCGATTATTGGCATACTTTAGATGATACGATAGACAATATAGATACCAAAACATTAAAGGCTGTTGGTCAAACAGTGCTTGAGGTGATTTATAATTAAGGAGTTGAGTGTTATGACGATAAATGAAGAACAAAACCGGATCATCGAAGAGTTTTCTGTGTTTGATGACTGGATGGATAAATATGCTTTGCTGATTGATTTGGGAAATTCACTTTCCTCTTTAGACGAGAAATATAAGACGGAAAGCAACCTGATTGCCGGTTGTCAAAGCCGTGTCTGGCTACAGGCGGATTACGAGGATGGAATCATCACTTTTCAAGGTGAGAGCGATGCGGTTATCGTGAGGGGGATTGTTTCTATGCTGATCACGATTTTATCCGGACATACGCCGAAAGAAATTCTGGACGCCGACTTGTATTTTATTGAACGAATCGGATTGAAAGAGCATCTCTCCCCTACGCGTTCCAACGGATTGGTCGCTATGGTCAAACAGATGCGGATGTACGCACTGGCGTTTCAGGTGAAAGGTGTGTAGTGACTAAAAATCCAGCGACAACTGTTCCGGTAATAGGGTGAACGTTTTGCGGTGGTAAGGGGTTATTCCCAGGCGACGGATGGCTTCGCGATGCACTTTGGTGGGGTAGCCTTTGTTTTCTTTCCAGTGGTATTCGGGATAAAGAAGGTCTAATTCGTTCATATAATCATCGCGGTATGTTTTGGCGAGGATAGACGCGGCGGCAATGTTCAGGTATTTGGCGTCTCCCCTGACGATCGGAGTATGCGCGATATCCGGGTAGGGTGTAAAACGGTTGCCGTCGATCAATAAATGTTGCGGACGTATGGTTAACTGGTCGATCGCCCGGTGCATTGCTAGAAAAGAGGCCTTCAGGATGTTTATTTTGTCTATTTCTTCCGGCGAGGCAAAGCCTACTGCCCAATTTAACGCCTCCTGTTCGATCACCGGACGTAGCGTGTATCGTTTTTTTTCGCTGAGTTGTTTGCTGTCGTTTAGTGTTTCGTTGCAAAAATCCGGAGGCAGAATAACCGCCGCGGCAAAGACGGCACCGGCTAGACATCCCCTTCCGGCTTCATCGCAGCCGGCTTCTATTCTTCCTTCTTTCAACCAAGGTAACAACATAAAGCTATTTTTTTAAGATCAGAGGACGCAACAGGCAATAAGCAATCAGCGTAGCAACCGCCACACCTGCCGTATTCGCGAAAAAATCCGCCCATTCTCCACCGCGGTAGGATGTGAAATGTTTTTGTATCAATTCAATACCGCCGCTAAAAATAATAGGACAGACGACCGCTCCGATCCAGGCATGGCGCAAATCGGGCGAGCTGTTGTTCCGGTGGTTACGGAGAAATTCGAGCCATAACATCCCTGAGAGTCCGCCATACATCCCGAAATGGACGATCTTGTCGAAATAGGGCACCAGCGGAACGCCGATGGATGGGGGATGAAAAAAAGAGAGATAGACAACTGTTGCTGTGATCAACAGGGAAAAAGGATATTTCATCAGGAAATAAAGCATACCGTCGGGTTTAAAACATTTTTCGTACGCGTTCTATACTTTCTATTAACGTATCGATTTCCTCTTTCGTATTATATAGCGCAAAAGAAGCGCGGATAGTGCCTTCGATACCTAACTCATGCATCAGCGGTTCGGCGCAATGGTGCCCGGTTCGTACCGCGATTCCTAAGCGATCCAGCAGCATACCCATATCGTAATGATGGATATGTCCGACTAAAAAAGAGATCACGCAACTTTTCTCTTTCGCTTCTCCGAAAATACGCATGCCTTCTATTTCTTTCAGCCGTGCTGTGGCATAGGACAACAGTTCGTTTTCGTGCACCGCAATCTGATTGATGCCGATTCTGCTGATATAGTTTAATGCTTCCGCTAAAGCCGTGCTGCCAATATAATCGGGCGTTCCGGCTTCAAACTTGAACGGCAATTCATTGAATACCGTTTTCTCGAAAGAAACGGACGCGATCATTTCGCCTCCTCCCTGATATGGCGGGAGTTTTTCCAGCCATTCTTCTTTTCCATACAAAACACCTATTCCGGTCGGTCCATAGATTTTATGGCCGGAAAAAACATAAAAATCCACATCCAGCGCCTGTACATCTACTTGGATATGCGGAACGGCTTGTGCGCCGTCCAGCAACACCGGAACGCCTCGCTTATGAGCTTCTTCGATTAATACCTTAACCGGATTTACCGTTCCCAGGACGTTCGATACGTGGGTTATGGAAACTAATTTTGTTTTGTCACTGAACAGCTTTTGGTAACTATCCAGGCATAATTCGCCCTTTTCGGTGATTGGGATTACTTTGAATGTGATGTTTTTACGGGCAGCCTGGATCTGCCAAGGGACAATATTGGAATGATGTTCCATCGCTGAAATGATCACTTCGTCGCCTTCTTCCATACACTCGTCTGAAAAAGACGACGCAATTAGGTTGATGGCTTCGGTCGTTCCCCGCGTAAAAACAATCTCGCGGGCCGAGCGGGCGTTAATAAAAGTTTGAACGGTTTTTCTCGCTTCTTCGTGCGCTTCAGTCGCTTTCTGACTGAGATAATGCACGCCACGGTGGATGTTTGCGTTCAACGTATAATAGCCCTGCTCGATTTTTTCCACCACGCAGCGTGGCTTTTGCGTTGTTGCTCCGTTATCGAAATACACTAACGGTTTATTGTATATCTTTTCTCCCAGAATGGGAAAATCTTTTCGTATCGTATCAATATTGAACATCGTATCTTTGTTTATTATATAACAATAACAAAGATACGATGTTTCCTGTATTAACCGGTGTTTGTTTTGTTAAGGATTCAAAGAAGGTGGAAGCGATTCGGAATGGCTTGCCCATGTTTTGTTGGGTGTGTTGCCCAGGATTAACGTAAGTTCTCCACCGTTTATGATGTCCTCATGGCGAAGGAAACTTTTATCGTAGGTTTCTCCGTTCAGTTGTGCCGATTGAATGTAGATGTTTTTGTCTGAAGCGCCTTGTGCATGGATGGTGAATGTGTTGCCGTTGTCCAGATGAAGCGTACATTCTTCAAACGTCGGACTGCCGATCACGTAATACGGCATTCCCGGACAGACGGGATAGAAGCCCATCATGCTGAATACCAACCATGCTGACATTTGACCGGCGTCTTCGTTTCCACACTGTCCATCGGGCGTTGTAAAGTATTCGCTGTTGATGATCTCGTGTATCCAATATTGTGTTTTCCACGGTTCGCCGGCGTAGGCGAACAGATAGGGAATATGATGCCCGGGTTCGTTTCCGTGCCAATAATAACCGTTTTCGAAGAAGGTGTCTAAACGATGGATGAACCGTTCTTTTCCTCCCATCTGTTCCATCAGTCCGGCAACGTCTTGAGGAACATACCACGTGTAGTGATAAGGCGTACCTTCGCAAATATACGAAACGAACCGGTTCGGGTCAAAATCTGTTATCCAGCGTCCGTCGGCATATCGCCCACGAGCGTAACCCGTTTTCGGATCAATTACGTTGCGGTAATTTTGTGCTCGCTGCATGAGTGCCAGATAATCGGCTTCCTTTCCGAGTTTTTTGGCGACCTGTGCCAGCACGAAATCGTCGTACGCATATTCCAGTGTGCGTGAGACCTGTTCTTTTTTATGAAAAGCATCCCGAACTTCGTCTTCCAAGGGAATAAAATTGTATTTCAAATACGACTCCATAGCCCGTCGTCCTTTTCCGTCGCGGTAGCTGGAATCCGTATTAATTTCGAACGCATTCTTTCGCATAATCCGGTATGCTGTTTCATAATCGAATCCGGGAACATCTTTGATAATCGCATCGCTGAGCATGGCGATACAATGGTCTCCGATCATTGCCGACGTGTAGCTGTTCCACGAAGGGAATATAGGTAGCCAGCCCCCCTGTTCCGCTTTTAGAACCAGCGAACGCGCCATGTCGCCGTCTCGTTTGGGATCGAGGATCGTAAAAAGCGGATGTACTGCCCGGTACGTGTCCCATTGCGAAAAATCACAGTAATAGATCGCGTTTCCGGCGTTCAGGATTTCTTTTCCCGAGTCGAAGCGAGGATACGAACCATCCGTGTCGCTGAACGTACGTGGCAAAAACTGTGTACTGTAAAGTGCGGTGTAAAACTTTATCTTCTGATCTTCCGTTCCCCCCTTTATCTGTACCTTTTCCAAAGCTTCGTTCCAGATGTCGGACGAGAGATGCCGGATACGATCAAAACTTTTCGATCCTATTTCTGCCGATAAATTACGTGCGGCTTGTTTCGCACTGGTGAAAGAAGTACCGATGCGAACAACGATTTCTTTACTTTTCGGCGTGAACTTCACCCAAGCACCGACCTGCGTTTTATTTCCTTTTATCTCTTTCGCGTTTTCCGTCAACGTTCCGTTTTCCCAAACGCCGAATTCTTCAAAACCATCTTCAAACCGGATTACGAAATGTCCGCTGAATCCCGCTTCCATTCCCCATCCCTGATAAATTCGATGTGCCGGATTATAGCCGATGATCTCTTTTTTTTTCGGGTCGATCGAGAGATATCCCATACCCTCGTCGCTGTTCGGTTCGATTACGATAAAACGCTCTCCTTCGTCTTCAAAAGTAAAACGCAAGACCCCCGAGTGGGATAATCCCGTCATTTCCGACAGAATATTTTCATCTTCAAGAAAAACACTATAATACGAAGGTGAAGCCACCTCATCTTCATGAGAGAAACGCGAAGCCCGTTCTTTTGTGCCGGTTCTTAACTTTCCGCATAAAGGCATAATCGTAACGCTCCCATAATCCTGCGTGCACGAACCGTTCATCCAATGACTGGCGCGGAATCCTTGAATCCTGTCTTGAAAATAATAATAAGGCGGTCTGCATTTCTGTTCCGTTTCCTCCGTCTGCGCTACCCAGTTCGTCATGCCATGCGGAACACCTACCGCCGGAATCACCTGCCCCCGTTCTTCCGTCGAATTCTTATCCTTCCCCTCCACAGTTCGTATATCCGTCCCAATCAACGGATCAACATAAGCCTCGGGTGAGTAAGACATTTTATTGCAGGATACGAATAGGGTAAATAAAAAAAATAGCCCCCAAAAAGAGTTGTTCATGGAATTAAGAATTAAAAAAAGTATTTAGATTTACTTGTAAAAAGCTATGCAAAGAAAATAAAAGTTAAGGTTTTAGTCTACATATTCATATAAAAAGCACTTGCACCCGGCTTATTCCTGTTTTTGTTGTTCTTTATAATTGGTAAAAAGGCAATTGAAGTTTTTAAGTTCTTTCGACGAATTCTCCATCCTGCAATTCTTAACGGGGATAAATATAAAGGTATTCCAGCAAACAATATTTTTATTACCTTTGTCTCCGTTAAAATTTATTTAATAAAAAACACCGTTAAGGTATTTCGTCACGAGGCGGAATTAAAGGGAACCATGTGCAAATCATGGACTGTCGCGCAACTGTAAGCTCCCCTAATAAATTTTGTGCATGAGCCACTGGTAAAACCGGGAAGGCGCACAAAACGGAGCAAGTCAGGATACCTGCCTTATCGCGTCCGGCAACACTTTCGCGTAAAAAGTGACGTCAGCAAGATTAATAGAATACCCTTACCCCACACGAAGGTATACCGTATCCATTTCTTCTGTACACTTTGTTCTCCGCGATAGTATTATGGCAAGACGAACT
>JAQVZS010000060.1:9357-15361 GCA_028708075.1 Massilibacteroides sp. | reverse complement strand
ACTTGGTTTTTTCCAGATAATAACAATATTTACACGCCAAATTACAAACTGAACCGACAGGTTTCAGCATGACATAAACCGGCTTGGCAAATGGCGCTACAAATGCGTTTCCCATGTATAAATCTTGTTTTCAGACAAAAGTAATAAAAATACCTGCCTAACAAAATGTATACATGGGAAACTTATTTATTTACCGCCTTCAATATAGTGATGCATAAGGGAGATCATACAATTCTGCAATTGGCAGAAAAACGACGTCCCCTTTAATGATATTCAATCCCGAAGCCAAACCTTTATCTTCAGCGCAAGCCAATTCCCACCCTTTATTCGCCAGAGTAATCACATACGGAAGGGTAGCATGGGTCAACGCCAATGTCGACGTTTTGGGCACGGCGCCCGGAATATTCGCCACACAATAATGAATCACGTCTTCTACTTCGTACGTCGGTTCAGCATGTGTCGTCGAGTGAGACGTTTCGAAACAACCACCCTGATCGATCGCAACATCAACCAGCACACTTCCTTTTTTCAGCAACTTCAACATAGGCTTTGTGATCACATATGGTGCTTTGTCTCCGGGAATCAACACGGCTCCGATCACAAGATCGGTAGAAGGCAATTCCTGTTCAATATTGTGCATAGACGAAAAGAGCGTATTTACATTCGAAGGCATCACTTCACTCAAATAACGAAGTCTTTGTAACGATATATCCGCAATAGTTACATTCGCTCCGGCACCTGCTGCCATAATCGCGGCATTATAGCCTACAATTCCGCCACCCAACACTAATACTTTAGCCGGTTTCACTCCCGGCACACCACCAAGCAGAATACCTTTACCTCCCTGCGGTTTTTCCAGAAAACGCGCGCCTTCCTGAATAGCCATTCGTCCTGCGACTTCACTCATCGGGATAAGTAACGGTAATTTACCGTCTTTATCCGTTACCGTTTCGTAAGCCAGACATATCGCCTTGCTCTTAATCATCGCATGCGTCAATTTCTCGTCCGATGCAAAATGAAAATACGTAAACAGCAATTGTCCTTCACGGATCAATGAATATTCGGGTTCTATCGGCTCTTTAACCTTCACAATCATTTCTGCAATTGCATACACATCCTCAATCGCCGGCAATATTTTCGCGCCTGCTTTTTCATACTCAGCATCCGGGAAACCACTATTCTCTCCTGCCGTATGCTGGATATAAACAGTATGTCCTTCGTTGATCAGTTCTTTTGTGCCTGCCGGGGTTAACGCTACCCGGTTTTCGTTGTTTTTAATTTCTTTAGGTACTCCGATAATCATAGTAAATGACGTTTATTATATGTTTAGAGACGCTATTTAGAAAATTTTTTTTCCACTTATCTCTCCAATGCCCCTATTTTAAAACAAAAAAAAAACTTCTGTTTCAAATTAACAGAAAATCACTTAGTCCACACAAAAACAGAAGTTTCAATTCCTTTAATCCAGAAAAATCGTAACTCTTCGCCTTTAACTCAAAACGTTTTATTTTCGATATACAAAAAGAAAAAAACGCCGGTCTGCTAAAACAAAAAAAATGTATCTTCGCAAAGTCAGTAGCGGGTAAGATCACGAACAAAATTGTAAAAAAAATGAATGCAAACGTTTTAGAAAAACTCAAAATTCTGGCGGAATCAGCGAAATACGATGTTTCGTGTGCTTCTAGTGGAACATCGCGCGCTTCTCGCAAAGGAGAAATCGGAAGCGCAGCCGGATGGGGTATCTGCCATAGCTTTGCCGAAGACGGACGTTGCATTGCCTTGCTAAAGATCATGCTGACGAATCACTGTATGTACGATTGCGCCTATTGCATTAACCGCCGGAGCAACGACCTTCCGCGGGCAACACTGGCCGTATCCGAACTGGTAGATCTAACTATCGAATTTTACAAACGGAACTACATTGAAGGTCTGTTTCTCAGTTCGGGCGTCGTACGCAGCCCGGATTATACGATGGAACGTTTGGTGAAAGTAATCAAAGACCTGCGGACGGTTTACCGTTTCAACGGTTATATTCATATGAAAAGCATACCGGGCGCCAGCCAGGAATTAGTGAACGAAGCCGGTTTATATGCCGACCGTTTAAGTGTGAACATAGAAATTCCGAACGAATCCAGCCTCAAGCTGCTAGCACCCGACAAAGATTTTCAAAGCATATTCAGTCCGATGCGCTATATCCAGCAAGGCGTTTTGCAAAGTAAAGAGGAACGAAAACGATTTCGCCATGCTCCCCGTTTTGCCCCGGCAGGACAAAGTACGCAGATGATTGTGGGCGCGACAGCAGATACGGATAAAGATATCCTTCGCTTATCTTCGGCGTTATATCAACGTCCAACTATGAAACGGGTCTATTATTCCGGCTTTATTCCCGTAAATGCATACGACACCCGGCTTCCTGCGCTAAAGCAGCCGCCATTAGTGCGCGAAAACCGACTTTACCAGGCCGACTGGCTCCTGCGTTTTTATCTGTTCAATGTTGACGAAATCGTGAACGACGCTTATCCGGACCTGGATTTGGAAGTCGATCCCAAACTTTCTTGGGCGTTGCGGAATCCACAACTTTTTCCGGTCGATATCAACCGCGCCGACTATGAAATGTTGCTGCGCGTACCTGGCATCGGCGTCAAATCGGCAAAACTGATTGTCGCTTCCCGCCGTTTCGGGTGGCTCGGCTCACAACAACTGAAAAAAATCGGGGTTGTCATGAAAAAAGCGCAATACTTTATCACGTGTCACGAACTGACGACTAAGGGTATTCAGGAACTGAATCCGGAACAGGTACGCGGGCTTTTGATACGCAAAACCGCAGCGAAAAAAGACGAAAGGCAGTTAACGTTGGTTTTCGAAGATGAAAGCCTATGATCGTTTTCTGTTATGATAAAACATTCGAAGGACTTCTTACCGCCGTTTTCGACGCCTATGCGCGCCGGACTTTCCCAGATCAATTGCTCGAAGAAGGCGAAATCCTGCCGCTATTTTGTGAAGAAACACATAACGTAATTACCGACACCGAAAAAGCCGGACGGGTATGGAGCGGACTGGAAAAGAAACTATCGGCTTCCGCTCTGTCTTCCCTGACAGTTTGTTGGCTTTCTGAATTACCGGGAGTAGACAAGCTCCTGTTCAATTACATCCGCAAAGCAATCGATACCACCGTTTCGATCGAATTAAACTTTGGCGATCCGGATGTATTGCAGCTCTCCCAAATCTGGAAACAGGTAAGCAACGAACGGTTGCGCATTATCCAGTTCCTTCGCTTTCAAAAAACAACGGACGAAACCTATTTCGCTCCAGTAGAACCTATATATAATGTATTACCGTTGACCATTCCGCATTTGGAAGATCGTTACGCCGGACAGAAATGGTTAGTCTACGACATAAAACGTGAATACGGTTATTATTACGACATGCAAGAAACCCGCGAAGTACGTTTCGAAGCAAAAGATAAACACTTACTTTCCGGATTATTGGACGAATCGTTGATGGACAAAGACGAATTACTCTTTCAACAACTTTGGAAAGCCTATTTCAAGGCAACCGCCATCAAAGAACGGATTAACCCCAGACTCCATAAACAGCATCTCCCGGTACGTTTTTGGAAATACCTGACGGAAAAACAATAATATGTATAAATAAATACACTTTTTCTTACTTTTTTACACGCAAAGAAAGTATCTTTGAACACGGAGCTATCAGACTGGAAGTTTTGATTTACATAAATGAAAACAAACGCAGCAAAAAACACAAATAACTCAGAAGAAATAAGAGAGACGTGGGAGCGATTAAGAGGGAATCAGGCAGACGCACTTTCTCAATTATTTCGGCAAACAAGCGATCTTCTTTTCCGTTATGGAAGCAAATTCTATTCCGACCAGGAACTGGTAAAAGATTGCATCCAGGAATTGTTTGTGAAATTACATCAAACACAAAATGAACTTCCTACTCTGAAAAATCCGTTGTTTTATTTATTCAGGGTGTTAAAAAATATCCTGTTTAATGCCATCCGGCAACGGGCAAAATTGCTTTATCTTTCTCCACAGGATTTACCTTTTCAGGCCGAGTTCTATTTTGAACCGGAAGAAAAAGATGACGAAAATTTAGAAGAAACCAGCGCATTGCTCGAACAACTCTTCTCCTGCCTTTCCAACCGCCAGAAAGAAGCAATTTACCTGAGATACCAGATGGATATGTCGTACGAAGAGATTGCTCAATTATTGGAAATCAATTACCAATCAGCCCGCAATCTGGTACATCGAGCGTTGGAAAAAATCCGCGCTGAAAAAGTATCCATCTGGCTGATTTTATAATTTCTTATTCCGAAAACGAATCAGTCCGGAAAGGTGCAACAGGCAATCCCTCTTTCGTAAATAAATTTCCGATAGACGCATTGCCGAACAGGAAACGTACAGCCATCGGTTTTTTTACGTTTTTTGCTGAGACCAAGACGCTTTTGCCGTCGATCCTCGCCTCTGCCGGAACAAATTGCCGGTCTTCTCCGGCAATAGTAAAGCCGACAATCTTTTTATCCGGACTGGTCAATCCGGTAAGAACCGAGTCAAAAAATATCCGTATTTTATTTTTTTCAATCCGCATGGACTGGTATTGAGGGCTTCTATAAACCAAATCTGTCCAACCATAATTCTTTGCCAATGCCCAATTTGCCAAACGCTTCCCGACAGCCTGTTTGTTTTTCGGATGGATATTTTTCACATCATCCACAAGATCCCAAATAACCACCATTCCGGTATTGGGATAAGCCCCTGTTTTCGTTTGCTGTTCACGAACTAAATAAGCTCTATCATTTTCTCCGTAGGCATAAGGCGCTATTTGAACAAAATAAAACGGAAATTCCTTCCGGAAACCTTCCCGCCAACTCTGTATCAGTGAACGCATCAACAAGTCGTACGTTGCGGTTTGCCCGACAGCCGCGTTAGACTCTCCCTGATACCAGATAGCTCCGGCAATACCGTATGGCATTAACGGTTGTATCATAGAATGATAGCAGCGTCCGGGTTGCTTCGGCCACCATTTAAAATCGTCACGAACTTTACTGGCCTTTTCCAATTCCGCATTGCCTGTTACATGTTCCGAAGGAAGCCATACTTCCGCGGGCGTTCCTCCCCAGGCACTGACAATCAAACCAATCGGGACGTTCAAGCTGTCCCGCAGGTTTTTCCCATAAAAATAAGCGATAGCACTGGTTTGACGCATGGTTTCCGATGTACATACCTCCCACGACACCAAACAGTTTTCCTGTGGATTACCCGATCCGATTTTTGGAACATGATAAAAACGAATGGCAGGAATATCCGCCTTCGCAACTTCTTCTTCACCATTCAATATGCCGTGGTTCACGCTCCATTCCATGTTCGACTGGCCGCTGCAAAGCCAGACTTCACCCAACAAAACATCATTGAGTACGGTTTCTTCCCAATCCCAAGCTTTTAACGTATACGGACCACCAGCTTCACCCGTGCGTATTTCGGCCGACCAAGACGAATCATTATTTGCTTCAACAACAATTGTATCCGTGGGCAACCAACTCCCCACCAAATATACTTTTTCTCCGGGATTAGCCCACCCCCACACCGAAACCAGACTGTTTCGTTGCAAGACCATATGATCCGAAAAAACGGAAGCAAACCGTACTTTCGCGTTTATTGTAACTGAAAAAACAAAGAATAATAAAATTGAAGTAAACAAACGTGTTCTCATGGCTTTTCATTTATAAACTAAAACGACTTCAAATTAACGGATATTATTTAACAAAATAGCATTTATAAGGTCGTTTTTTTGACAAAATGAATCGATTTAAAAAGAAGCGTTCCAAGCTCTTTTTTTTCTTTCTGAAATAACTTATTCCATTTTAATTCAAATTTCGAAAAACAGAATAAAAAGCCCATTTTTCGGCTTGTCAGTTTTTTTGAAATTTTTCATCCCGACGTATTTTCCCCTCAAAAAGAGCTCTAAAAAAAACATACCTAAC
>JAQVZS010000060.1:0-9257 GCA_028708075.1 Massilibacteroides sp. | reverse complement strand
TAAAAAAAACATACCTAACATTTTTAAAAAACATAGGTATGATTTTTTTAAACGATCGGGAGGAGTTTTGAGGCAAATTTCAAAATCGTCCCGATGAGCTTTTTCACATTTTTTTTAAATGCCAGAATAAACAAAAATTAACGAATTAGTCAAATTCAAAATGATTCTATTTCTTCAGTTTTAGTGTCTTTTTGCAAAAGAGGAGATAAAAACTGTAAATGAAGATCTACGCTTCTTCATACTTATCCCACGGAAAAAGAGTTTGTTCCGGAATATAGCGACGGGCTTACTCCGGATACACCCATAAATTGATCGCAAAGTACCATAAGTTGAAACAAATACTTCAAGAAAGAACGGAGCTTAATCCATTGATAGATGTCGAATAAAAAAGAAAGAACCCGTTGTACAGGGGAATAAATTCCATCTGACAAATAGTTTTAAAATAACAAAGAGACGTTAGTTTTGACGTCTCTTTGTTATTTTCTCATCTTTTGTGTAAAAAAACGACCGAGATGAGTACAAACAGCATTTTGATTTGTGTATAAATAAAATGATATCATCATGTCTAAAAACAAAATACAGACGATTCACAAATTATTAGAAGATAAATCTTTTATTTTATGGCTAATCGCCCCTACTCCGGAACTATCGGAAAAATGGGAAGACAAGATTAATGAGAACCCCGAAATAGTTAAATGGACAACACAAATTCGGCATGAACTACAGAATGTTAAAGTTAAAGAACAAGGGCTTTCCCCATCTAATCAGGAAGAGATGTGGAAGAATATTCGGAACAATCTGGATTTATCGACCGCTCGGCGTTTCCGGTTCTCTGTTCTTTTAAAATACGCCGCCATATTTTGTGCTTTGTTAAGCATACCACTCTATCTCCTGTTGGAACCATCCGAATTGCCGGTCGATTATCATGAAATTATTAGTAAGACGGAAGCAGAAAAACTGGATGACAATTCAATCCTGTTAGTTGTGGGTGATAAAGAAAAACTGGAAATCACCGAAGATAATGTGGAAATGAAGCATGACGCGAAAGGAAATATCCGGATCGATTCGAAAAACGAAAAAATAACCATCCAGGCAGAAGAAGAAAAAATGAACCGTTTATATGTTCCTTACGGAAAGAGGATTCATCTTTTATTGAGCGACGGAACGAAAGTATGGGTTAACTCGGGGACTAACCTGATTTATCCAGCTGTCTTTAAAAGGGAAAAACGTGAAATCTTTGTCGATGGAGAAGTTTATCTGGATGTAGCCCATGACGAATCAAAACGGTTTGTGGTAAAAACGAATCAATTGGATGTATCTGTTCTGGGTACCCATTTTAATGTATCGGCTTATGGGAATGACAACGTTTCTTCGGTCGTTTTGGTGGAAGGTTCCGTACAGATCAAAGAAGAGAAGAATAGCCGTGAAACGAATCTTCGTCCGGACCACATGTTCAGTTATTACAAAAACACCGGACAAGGAAAATTACAAACCGTGGATGTCCAGAATTATATTTCCTGGAAAGAGGGATTCTTGATTTTCAAAAATGAGAAATTAAGCCAAGTCTTACGTAAACTGGAACGTTACTACAATGTTCAGATAGATTATAATCCTTCAGAAACGGACGAAACGACGTTAAGCGGCAAGTTGGATTTAAAAGAAAACATCCAGGAAACATTCCGGATTATTGCCATAACAGCACCCATCGATTACGAAATTCGGGAAAACAAAGTCAAAATAAATGTCAAACCCTAAAAACACATTAAAAATGAACAGATGATATACTCTACAAACTAAGAAAAAGAACCGGAAAGTATTCGCGGTACTTTCCGGTTGATTAGACAAAAAACAATACATTTTTTAATCTAAAACATAAACAAAAGTATGAAATTAATACTAATCACGCGTAATCCTTTGCAAAGATTACGTAAAGTTTTGCGTATTATGAGACTAACATGCCTTCTCATCCTTATAACTACGATGGTTAGTTTTGCGTCGACCGGAACATACGCTCAAACGACGGAGCTATCTCTTAATGCCGGAACCAAAACCTTAAAGGATATCTTTTCGGAGATCGAAGAAAAAAGCGAATTTATTTTTTTCTATAATGATAACGCCGTTGATCTTTCTGCTCGAGCAGAAGTATCGAACAAGAGCGCCTCTATCACAGAAATACTCGATGAGGTACTGAAAAATTCCCCGGCAAAGTATAAAATTATCGATCGTCAAATTATTTTTTACCGGGACAAAGAACCGTTACCTAATAGCCAGCAACAAAAGAAGTCCGAAATAAAAGGACGTGTTGTCGACGGGAAAACGGGCGATGTTATTATCGGTGCATCGGTTATCCTGAAAGGGACTACGATTGGAACGACCACCGATATAGATGGTAATTACACATTAAATTATCCGGGCGGAAGACATACGGTTGTCGCCTCCTATTTAGGATATGCCCCCAAAGAAATCAGTGTAGCCGGCGCGCAAATCCTGGATTTTACGCTGGTAGAAGACGCAATCCAGTTGGAAGAGGCTGTCGTAGTTGGGTATGGTTCACAACGTAAAGTCAGTGTAATCGGAGCTATCACAACAGTCGACGTGGACAATCTGAAATTACCGACCGGAAAAATCAGCAACAGTCTGGCAGGACGTTTAGCGGGAGTCGTTGCCGTACAACGCAGCGGCGAACCGGGAACCAGTTCAAATTTCTGGGTTCGTGGAATCAGCACATTCGGAGAAAACAAAAATCCGTTGATTTTAGTCGATGGGGTTGAACGCAGCCTGGACTTGCTAGACCCAGAAGATATCGAATCCTTTTCTATCTTAAAAGACGCGACGGCAACCGCAGTTTATGGTGTACGTGGTGCCAACGGTGTTATCCTGATCAATACCCGGCGTGGAAAAGAAGGAAAACCGGATATCAATGTTAAAATACAAAGCGGGATTCTGGCACCGACCAAATTACCGAAATTGGCCAATTCGGCAACTTGGGCTAACATGTATAATATAGCTCGCACTTCGCACGGTTACGCTCCAGCCTATACCGAAGATGAAATAGAAAAATACCGTACTCAATCGGATCCGTATCTGTATCCGTCGGTCGACTGGTTAGGAGAATTAATGAAAAATTATACAACGAATCAGCGTGTCAATCTGAATGTAACCGGCGGCGGCAAAGTTGCACGTTATTATGTATCCGGTGCTTTTTATAACGAAAACGGATTATTCATCAAAGATTCCAGCCACGAATGGAATTCCGAGATCAATTACAAACGTTTCAATTTCGTATCGAATGTCGACGTGAATCTGCACCGGACGACAGTTTTAAAATTAAATGTAAATGGAGTTTTAGAAATGAAGCACCAACCGTTTGAAGAACTTAGTACGATCTTTAACCAGGCAGTCAGCGTATCACCCAATACCGTTCCACTCTATTATCCGGATCTGGATGAATTTGGTAAACGCCACTATGCCGAATCAACCGGAGGAAATATACCCAACCCTTATAACACACTCACCCAACGAGGATATAACGACAACTGGTGGACGAAAATTAATGCGATCATGGCTTTGGAACAGGATTTTTCAGAATTAATCACTCCTGGATTAAAAGCGATTGTCAAGTTTTCATACGATTCCAACAGTTGGAATCAGATTCTGAGGGAAGGTTCTCCACATACTTGGTATGCAAAAAACAGAGATGAAAATGGAAATCTGATTTACGAAGAAAATTCTTTGGGGTCAAATACCCTCGATTATAAATCGTATGCAAATGGGGAACGTGCCCTTTATCTGGAAGGAAACCTAACCTACAATCACACATTTAACGATGTGCATAATGTCGGTGGACTATTACTCTACAACCAACGTGAATACCAGGTTGCGGCATCTACATCTATAGGAGCATTGCCCTACCGGACGCAAGGCTTGGCGGGACGTCTGACTTATTCGTACAACGACCGTTATTTCATTGAAGGGAACTTCGGTTACAATGGCTCCGAAAACTTTGCCCGCGGTCATCGTTTTGGATTTTTCCCGGCAGCAGCAGTAGGCTGGGTGCTTTCGAATGAAAAGTTCATCCAAGGTAAAGTGAAAAATCTAGACATGTTGAAACTGAAAGTTTCGTTAGGTCAATCGGGTAATGACCAAATCGGTGGCGGACGTCGTTTTGTGTATTTGCCAACTATTAACAGTGCGAACGGTACAAACTGGGGTACTTCAAACACCGCAATCGGAGGTATTGCAGTAGGAGAATATGCCAATAATAATGTGTCTTGGGAAACCTCAACCAAGCTAAATATCGGGATTGAAACGCAGTGGTTCAACAGCTTTCGGCTCCAAATTGATTACTTCCGTGAAAAACGCGACGGGATCTTTGTGCAACGAAAATCTGTTCCGGATTATGTCGGGGTGACGACCATGCCTTGGTCAAATGTCGGTGAAATGAAGAATCACGGAATAGATGCAACGTTGGAGTTCGACAAACAAATAGGCGATGTATACTTATCGACGCGTGGGACATTCACTTTTGCCCGAAACAAGCAAATTAATGATGATCAACCGGATTATATCGACAAATACAGAAACCGGAACGGGCAACGTTACGGACAACAGTTCGGACTCATGGCATTAGGCCTATTCGAATCGCAGGAAGAAATTGATAATAGCCCGACCCAATACGGCGTTTCATATTTGAAGCCGGGCGATATTAAATACAAAGATATTAATGGCGACGGGGTAGTAGACACAAACGACGAAGTCCCCATTGGATATTCCGACATTCCGGAAATTGTTTATGGATTGGGATTCAGTGTGGCCTATAAAGGGTTTGACCTATCGTTGTTCTTTCAAGGGGTGGCGAACACGACCTTCTTTCTGGGTGGCGCTTATTTCCCGTTCAACTATCCCAATATAGGACAGACTTCTTTTTTGGCCGACTTGGAAGGAAAATACTTTGACCCGGCCAAACAGAACTTCGATGCCGAACTACCTTTATTGTACAGCGATGGATGGCATGGCAGCAATTATGTCAATTCGACCTGGTGGCAGCGTAGCGGTGCATTCCTCCGTTTGAAACAAGCGGAAGTAGGATACACACTTCCTAAAAACATAACCAATAAATTATTACTCAAAACCGTCCGTTTTTTCATAACGGGCGAAAACCTACTCACTTTCGCTCCGGATGTTAAACTTTGGGACCCGGAAACAGGATCTCAAGACGGACGTGGCTACCCCCTTATGAAAACGCTAAATTTTGGACTGAACATTAATTTCTGATAAAAACCGAAAACGAGATGAAATATAAAATAATAATGATTATAGGCGTTTGCTTGTCTTTTTTTTCCTGCGACAGCTATTTAGACAAGCAACCGGATGATATGCAAACACTGGAAGGTGTTTTTGAAAAACGTTCTTCGACCGAACAGTATCTGGCCAATGTTCTGAATTATTTACCCCATCAATGGGATAATGTTTGTGCCGTTGAACTTGCAGACGGAACCGATTTTGGATGGCCTTTTACTCCGGCTAGTGACGAAGCGGAATGGGGTGCTGTACGTACATACGCAATCATGCAAAACGGTTCTCATTCGGCGGCTTCGCCAGCCATGGATTTCTGGAAACCACTGTATCGGGGCATACGGGAAAGTAATATTTTCCTGCAAAATGTCAGCAGATGTACAGAATTAAAAAATGACGAATTGAAGTTATGGACAGCCGAGGCGCGTTACACAAATATCATGTGTCATTATTGGTTAACCATGTTGTATGGCCCGATTATTCTGGTAAAAAATGAATTAGTGGATGTGAATGGAACCATCTATCGGCAACGAAACACATGGGAAGAATGTGTGGAATGGATTACAGAAAGTCTAAAAGATGTAGCAAATGATCTCCCAAAGAAACAGGAAGATATTTACGCCGGTAAGCCAACTAAGGCGGCAGCATTGGCCTATCGTTCACGCTTACTGCTCTATTCTGCCAGCAAATTAATGAACGGTAATCCGTTTTTTGCTTCTGTAAAAAATGAAGACGGCACACTTTTATTTCCACAAAACAATGATCCGAACAAATGGAAACTTGCTGCAGATGCCGCTAAAGAAATCATCGATCTTTGCGAATCCGGGCAATTACCTTACGGACTGCTGGTCAGTGAATCGGATGAAGAAAACAAGAAAGGAATTACCTACAAAAAAGTTTTTACCGAAAATTGGAATAAAGAATTACTGGACACAAAGGATTTAGGCGACGATGTCTATATTCTGGATCTCGCACCGGCACCCAATGGCGAACGGTTTAAAGGACATGCGACCAATTGTGTGACCCAACAACAAGTCGACGCGTATGCGATGAGTAATGGTAAATATCCAATCACCGGTTATACGTCTTCAGGCAGACCCGTAATCGACGCGACGTCCGGTTATTCCGAAGAAGGATTTTCTACCTTTACAGTCCCTACGTTCGATACGTCTAATGGCGGTTATACGGGAGAAGCATTTAACATGTATAAAGATCGCGAACCTCGTTTTTATGCAAGTGTAGGTTACAATGAAGGCGTTTGGACAAATACGTCTACAACAGAGCCTATCTATCTGAATAAATATGGGACAGAAGGCGCATCCAGTTCAGACTATAACCGGACGGGGTATTTGATTACGAAATATACCCATCCATCGTCAACCACCAATCCGTACGCTTTACAATGGCGGCGTTGCTGGCCTAATTTCCGTTATGCGGAAGTCTTGTTGAATTATGTGGAAGCAAAAATCGAATTAGGAGAAACAGCCGAAGCGTTAAAATACTGGAATCAGGTTCGTAACCGTGGCGGCATGCCGAATATCGAAAGTGTATATCCGACGGTTACCTCGGATATAGAATTAGCAACATTCCTGATCAGACGTGAACGCCAAGTTGAATTTGCCTTTGAAAATGTACGTTGGTTTGACGCCAACCGCTGGAAGATTTCAACAGAGACCAACCACGGTAAAGTATACGGTATGAATGTCAATATCTCGTCTTTAAGCGCGATGCGCGATGAATACTACGTACGCACAGCGTTTGAAACCCGTATATTCAAGGAAGCGCAATATCTGCAGCCAATACCGCAATCTTCTATTGTTAAAAATCCTAAGCTAATACAAAACCCAGGGTGGTAATCATCTAAATGAAGTAAATATGAGAACAAAATATCTATTTTTATCTTTATTATGGCTTATCGGAACCGCTTGCAGCGACGGTATCAATCTTACGGAATTGGAAAATACATCGTCGAAAATATATTTGGCAACCAGTGGTTATACAACCTATTCTCTACTTGATTTCGGAGAAGGAAGTAAAACGTTTGAATTGTATGTAAATAAGAGTGGGTTCTCTGACAGAAAGGCTGAAGTTTCCTTTGTTTACGATCCTTCGGCTGTGGACGATTATTTGAGCACCAGTTCAGAAGAGATTAATATTCTGCCGGAAACCATCGCTCAATTCGAGAACGAACAAGTTGTAATGGAAAAAGAACAAACCCTGTCAAAGACGAAGTTAGTTATAAATATGGGAATGCTCCGGGAACAAATCCAGCAATTTCCGGATAAAAAACAGGTCTACCCTATACGTATTTCAAGTTCTTCTGATGAAAATGTTCAAATTAATGAGAATAAAGACTACATTTTGATTGCAATCGATTTGCTTACCCCATACGTTTCTTTAAAGAATAGCGGGAAAATAGTCGATGTGTTTATCGACGTATTTCGTAATCCGGGATTAACGGAAACACGTATTCCCTTAACTCTCAGTTTGCCATTTCAAAACACAGGATATACTTTTAATTTTGAGATTGAAACAGATCCGGAATTAGTTACTGCTTACAACACAAAATACGGTACGAATTATGCAATTCTTCCCCAAGGATACGAACTCCCGGAAATAAACATGGCCGGTGATGAAAACACGATTAGCAAAGATATCCGTATTGTGATTTCTTCGTTACCGCAATCAATAGGAGGAAAGACTTATATGCTTCCAATAAAAGTAACGGGCAGTGGAAACGAAAGTATTCCGATAGAAGAAAACTCGATCTGTTATTTCAAGATTAAACAAATCGCCAAATGGAGTGGTGCGTGGAGTAATTATATTCATGCAGAAGAATCCGGATTGTCTACAGCTCCGGAAACTACATACGAAACATTCTTGTATTCTAGAAGCGACGCGTTGGAACTTTTCACTGAAAGTACGCTTGTTGCTGCATTGGCAAACATCACGGATGAAGAAGCTATCGTTTGCCCCGGGTGGGCTGGTACACTGTTCGAACAATGTTCCCCAATCATAAAAGTGACCGACAAAGACGCCGGTAACGGGAAAAAAGTTGTTGAAATTTTAGCCGGTTGGGCAAGAGAAGGAGCCGGTTGGGAGCCTCTCAGTACAGCCAATAATAAGAGTACTTATGATCCGGGAAAAAATGAAATTTACCTGGATTATACCGGTAAATTCTCATGGGGTGACTATCACATCCAACGAACTTTCAAAAATCAGGTCGTATCCTATTAAATAAGCAATCTCGACAGGAGAAATGCATTAATGCATTTCTCCTGTTTATATTCGATCTATGTAAATCACTATGCTTAAAAAAACAAATTTTATACGAAACAAACTTTCAAATAATTCCAATTAAGAAAGGCAAGTATTCTTTTAAATCTCTTCGAAGAATTTTTAGCGCTTGCTGTATACGATAGTCGATCGTTTTTGGAGAAATGGACAGTTGGTCTGCTATTTCCTGATAGCTCATATCTTTAAATCGGTTTAACTCAAAAGCCATTCGATATTTTTCGGGAAGCCGCGCCAACGCTTCTTCTATTTTCGAGGTTAATTCTTCCACAATATAAAAATCCGGAGTATCATACATATAATCCATTTTTTCATGTACAGACTCCTTTACTTTTTCTTTTAACTCATTTCGGGATAAGAACGTAAGACATTTGTTTTTGACAGATTGAAAAAAATAATGCCTCGGCGAAGACATAATAAGAATTTTTTTTCGATTAATCCATATATTTGCCATGATATCCTGAACGATATCCTGCCCATCTTCCAGAGCGACAAATTGCTTAGAATAAGCACAAAGTATCGCATAATATCTTAAAAAAAAAGTCTCAAAAGCCTTTTTGTCCCCATCCTTAATAGAGCAAATCAGATCAATATCAGATTGGTGGCTATAATTCATAATATAAGATATTTGGTACAAACATAGCTTTTTTCAATCTAAAAAACGAAAA
>JAQVZS010000059.1 GCA_028708075.1 Massilibacteroides sp. | reverse complement strand
CAGGAAAACAACGAAAATACGGATGAACTTCTAAAGGTGCTTTTGGACAAATGTGATCGTTTGTACCAGGAGAACCAACGCCTGAAAGGCAAGCTGGAAGACCGTACAGATGTAGATGCCCTGAAGACCTCTTATGAGCAAACCATCTCCCTGCAGAAGGATAAGATACTCTCTCTGGAAAGTCAGGTGGCTTATCTGAACCGTCGTTTGTGGGGAAAGACCAGCGAGCGCTTTATTAAAGCAGACCCTCTCCAACGTCGTTTAGACTTTGAGGGGATGGACGTTCTGCCCGAAGAAAAGGAGCTGGCAGAGAAAGCAGCCGAAGAGCTTGCCTCTTCTAAAGAACGACGCACTCGTGAGCGTGTAAAAGAAAAACCCATTCGCAAACCCTTGCCGGAAGATCTACCCCGCAAGGAAGAACATGTTTACCCTATTGTAGAAAATCTGGATGATAAATCCGTTTGGAGTGAATTGGAACCGGAAGTGACTGAGGTGTTGGAGTATGAACCGGGCAAATGTTATGTTCGCCGGATTATCCGTCACAAATATGTACTCAAAGACAAACAACAGGAAGTAACAAGTCCCATCATAACAGCTCCTCTTCCTGTTTCTTACCAACCTCTTTTCCGCAGCTATGCCGGCGCTTCCCTTTTAGCGGAACTCTTGATCGGAAAGTATGTGAATCATCTTCCTTTTTACCGGCAAATACAGATGCTCAAACAGGTGGGGATCAATCTTCCACCTCCCACCGTGAACGGCTGGTTCCGGGACACAGCAGATTTACTCCGTCCACTCTACTACCGGCTTAAAGAATTAGTCCTTGCTACCGATTATATACAGGTCGATGAAACCACTCTTCCTATTGTACAGGAGGAAAAGCATAAAACCATCAAGGGATACATCTGGATGGTGCGCTCTGTCATGGACTCACTCGTATTCTTTCATTACGACCATGGCTCCAGGGCACAGAAAGTAGTATTGCCTTTACTCAAAGACTTCCGGGGCGCTTTGCAAACGGACGGCTACGAGGTATATAAAATGTACGAAGACAAGCAAGGTGTTTTACCCCTTGGTTGCTGGGCACATGCCCGGCGGAAGTTTGAAGAGGCCTTGAAAGAAGATAAAGCCAGAGCGGAATACGCTTTGGAGCAGATTAGCCTGCTCTATGAAGTGGAACGGGAGGCTGATTACAGAAACCTCTCTTACGAGGAACGGGCCGATATGAGAGAACGCTTGGCGTATCCAATCTTAGTCGTCTTTGAAAAATGGTTAGTCAATGAGTATCCTAAAGTCCTACCCAATGGTCGGATTGGCAAAGCAATCAAATACACTTACGATATTTATCACCGTTTAACCCGTTATCATCTGGATGGTCGATATCGCTTAGACAATAATCTGGCGGAAAACAGTATCCCACCCTTAGCTTTGGGGCGGAAGAATTATCTCTTTTGTGGAAATCACGATGCCGCCGAAGATGCCGCTGTCTTATACTCTCTACTGGGTTGCTGTAAAGCGGCCGATATCAACTTCCGGGATTGGATGGTCTACGTGCTAAGCCATATTCATGATTACGATACTGATTACACGAAAGACTTAGCCGAACTACTTCCACACAAGTGGATGAAAAGGAACTCCAACGAGAACTCCAAGAAAATCTGAAACAACTCCGAATGTTTTCCAACTTTTTGAAAGTTTACTTGAAGGAACAGGAAGTATAATTACTCACAAGACGGGCTACGCCAAATGCTTACAATGATTCACCCTAAAAAATATTTTCAAAAAGTTTGGCTAATGCCTTCTGCTTGTCAGAGAGCAGCAGTACCCTCTTCACAGTCTCATTCGTGTTGGGCAGTCTGATGACAATTGTGCAAATTGTCCGGGCTATATAAATAGCTTTGTCAGGATTCATCTCGCTTCCAGCCTCTTTCAACAACCGCTCCAGTTCTTTATATACCTTGTATGCGACAAAACAGATGCATATATGCGCTTCAATACGTTTTCTGGTGAAATGAAACATCAGGAAAGTATGAGGAGATAAAGAATTTAGGTACGGCAACTGGGGTAGAAGACGTAGAAAATTTATGTAATGACGCCCAGAAATGGATTAGTATGTACGCCGGTCAACAAGAACTCGACTTTGAAGACAATTGCTTCAAGTGTTTATTTCAATTGAAAACAGGTTCTCCATCAAATTTGATGCAATAAAAATAAATTCGTTAACAGATCCGGACATTAACCATTATCTTTAAAGTGCTGATTTTTAAGGATAGGAAAATGACAAGATCTGCTAACAGAAGTAAATGTAATGATACAAATTCGGTTTCAAAACAACAACATTCGGGAACTTTACAGGCAAGACCAAATAACCATTACCCAATCCATTCTTCAGGGAGAAAATTTATACCGGTATGCTCACTCCACCAGAAGCTATGGAATCTGCCCTCACTGCCGATCGCTTACAAAAGTAAAAAACAAATACAATCAATACGGACTACACCAAATGCTTACTTTGAATGCAATATTAAAAGTGTATTTTATAACTAATATCCGGTAAGATTCCAATCACGTCAAGTTGTTCAACTTGTTTAGTCTTTTCATTATATTGATATCCATGTTGTCCGGTATAGGTTCCAACATTTAATACCTTCAATGAAAATTCGTGTGATACTTTTTTCTTATTTATTTTGTAACTGACTGAAATGTCTCCAGTAATTGCGGGCTTAAATTGTTTACTAAATGCGTTGGCTTCATCAAGAATTATTTCATGAGCAGCTTCCGAAGCAACAATATCCACTGGAGTGTATCGGTCTCCACCTTGATAAGTCAAGCGAAGATTCAAGTTAAACATCTTATTTTTGTCGTTACCGATAATCCACTCTTTTCCTCCCAGGGCGTTGAAAATGTAATTTCGGTTAAGACGTGTATTACGCCAGACACCATCACCTCCAGTATATTCTGAGTTAAAAAGAGAACCTGTAAGCATATAATAATAACCTTGACTCAGATAGCGTTCCAGCGTGATATCAACTCCATAATTACGTCCTTTGCCTGAGTTAACCAATGCTTTGTCAAGATAATAGTCTTGAAGGTTAAGCACCGAGAAAGAAGAATTTGCTTCAACCGGAATATTAAACAGTGATTGGAAATAAGGTTCTACTTTCAAATGAAGAACAGGAGAGATACTCCAATCATAACTCAATACAAAATGATGAGCTTGGGATAAATCCATATCTTTATTCACAAAATTACCGCTCTTATGCGGAACTTCAATAAAATAATAATCCAGGCGTTCCCTCCGGCTATGTAATCCATAGGCTAAGGATAAAGATTGTTTTGGTTTAAAGTCCCATTTCATCCCTATACGAGGTTCAACCATAAGATTTTTATTTAGGTCAAAATATTGGAGGTTAATACCCGCACTGGCAGATAGGTATTTGTTAATATTAAAAATGGAACTGCTATAGGCAGATAAAGCTAAACTCTCCCCACGCCCTTTTGCTATATTTTCCATTGGAACATCCATTCCAAAATTAGGACTTACACTATAATCTAAATCATATATTAGTCCTGTAACAGTGATCCCTGTTCGATTGGTATGTTTAGAGCTAAACTTTTTATTTATATATGAGTTAAGTACAATATCCCAAGTTTCATTTGTAATATCAACAACCGGGATTTTGGTTTCTAGCGAATTGATTTGTTTTACATCCTGACTGATTCCTGAATAAGTCCCAGCCAGGGTTGACTTAATATACGTTTCGCTATTAAAATAATATTTATGAGATACTACACCAACGCCTTTGAATAATTCAGTTTTTACATCTTCCCGGTCTCCATACGTTTCCCATTCCTTTTTGTCCAAAGGTTCGACCTTATTATTGTCGATCAACCCAATTCCAAAAATAGAGAAAGTTCCAGCCTTTTTTGTCGGGAAATTTAACTTGAATGAAAGGTCTTGGTATCGTAAATCGGCATCCGTAACCAATCCTGTTGTTGAGTAGCGGTAATTAAATATGTATGAACTATTATTTTTTCTACTGATTGGTCCTTCTGATGCGGCATCAATACCCAGAAGTCCAATCTGAAATGTGTTTTGATATCGTTGGCTGTTTCCGTTTCTAAGATTAATATCGAATACACCAGAAAGGGCATTACCGTATTCCGAAGGGAAAGCTCCATTGAAGAAGTCGGAATTTCCCATCACTTGATTACTTAAAGCTGTAAAAGTACCACCTCCCAAGGTGACCATGTCTGCAAAATGTGTAGGGTTAGGAATTTCAATTCCTTCGAGCTTCCATTGCGTATATTGTGGGGCATTTCCACGTATAGACATGGAGTTACTTGCAAAACTTCCAGCTACTCCAGCAAATGATGTCACCAAACGTGCCGGGTCATCTAAAGCTCCGGCAAAACGATTGGCTTCCTCTACACTCAACATTCGTCCGCCGGATAATGCCATAGGATTCAATGGTTGTTCTTTATTGACATTAGGAGTGACAAGTACTTCTTCAAGCATGTGAGCATCTTCTTTTAATGGAATATCCAAATAGACTTCACGGGAAGAAGTCAATAATATTTCTCTATAAATAGATGCTTTGTAGCCGAGATAAGATATTTGTATATCGTATCGACCAATAGGAATATTTTTTAAGGCAAACCGCCCAAGACTATCCGCGGTAGTTCCTATTTCTGGCCTACTTAGTAATGAAATAGTTGCAAACTCGATTGGTGTACTGGTTTCGGCATCTGTTACCGTTCCCCGTATAGTTTGAGTTAACGGAGAGGATTTGTGTGTCTGTTCTTTTCCTGTATTTTCCTTTTCGCGTATCAAAATAATGTGATAACCATTGATTTTATATGAGAGCCCTGTACCTCTCAACACTTCAGTTAAGGTTTCATCTAAACTTGCGTCTTTCAGGGTAAGAGAAATTTTCTTTTTATTGTCAAATTTTGACTGTCCATAAGCTATGCTGTAGCCGGTTTGTTTTTCTATTTGTTCGAAAGCTTTTTCAAGGGAGATGCTTTTCTCTTGAATAGAAATCTTTTTCTCTTGGGCGGTTAAAAGATATGGAATGAATGAGAATGTAACTAAAATTAAAAAACGGGATAAGACTTTTGAGAGATTTATTAGGTTCATTATATTAACTTTGTATGATTGAATACTTAATTTACTTTTCACGAGTTGTTGGGTGTTCAACTTTTCAGAACCGGGGAGAGGCTCTAACTCTTTCCGGTTCCTTTTATTTCATAGGCTATATGTCTTTATTTGCTGATATTATAATTTTTTTCCCATCTTTCTGGTAAAAGAAACCGCCAATTACATCCTCAAGAACACTTAGTATTTGCTCCAAGTCATCATTTTTCAAGAATCTAACAGTGTAAATGTCTTTCGAAACTATAGTTTTTTGTATCTCGAATGAAACATTAAATCTTCGTTCTAAAGTCTCAAAAATCTCATGAATTGAAGCATTGGTAAATATCAATTGTCCGCTTGTCCAACCGGAAGCATCAGTGGCAGAAATCTTCATTATGTTTATATCCGATGTTTGACTATTATAGGTCAATTGTTCGTTAGGATTTAGCACACGGGATTGTTTTGTATTTGTTTCTACCTCGATTTTTCCACTTGTCAATGTTGCAATTGTTTTATTGTCCCTAGGATAAGCTTTTACATTGAATACTGTGCCTAGGACTTTTACCGAAAGATTGTTAGTCTGTACAATAAATGGCCTGGAAGTATCTCTTTTTACTATAAAATAAGCTTCGCCTTCTAAACTTATCTTTCTTGTATTGTTCTTGAATCTTTTTGGGTATTGAATGGTGGTACCAGAATTCAACCATACCTCTGAATTATCGGGGAGGAAGATTTGTCTCGTTTCTCCATAAGCAGTAGTGATTTGTATTATCTGTTCTCTTTGAAAGAGGTAGTAACTTCCACCGGCCAACATTAAAAACGGAATAATAACAACAGCTACACGCCATAGCTTACGATAGAAAAGAATGGAACGTTTGTTCTTTGCAAAACTTGTTTTTGCATTAACTCTTTTCAAAGACTGGTAGGTCATAATATTGGGCTCTGCTTCTAATGTATTCCAAAACGCTAACGAAGCCTTTTCTTTCTCATTGGAGTCATCCTTTTCAATAAGCCATCGTTGAACTTTTTCTTCCGTTTTTTCAGAAAACCGATTCCCTAAAAATTGATGAATAACTTTTGATATTCGCGTATTTTTCTCGTTCTCCATATTCCTGTTTACACCTGTTTTGTTAACTGTCAAAAACCTATTTTCATCTTGCCCCCCGACTCCGGCTTCCAAGTGCTTGTTTTATTATCGTATTGATACTCTATTCCTACTCCAATCTCTGTTTTTCGAGTTGTTTTATATTGTAAATCCGCACCAATATTTGTTTTAGGAGATAAATTATTCATATTCAGAAATGGATCACTAAAACTAGGCGTTATATATCGTCCCCAACTACGAAATATCAATTTGTCGGTAATGGCATAGTTCAGCATTAAGTCCATCCCATATAAAATCTGACGGGAAGGAAAAACGTAACCAAATTGCTTACTTAGATATGTACTTGTTTCAAACGATAGTTTATTGGCAGAATTCCATAGAAGAGAAACACCAATATTATTATATTCTCCTAATCCAAGAAGTGTAGTTTGTCGATTGAACGGAATGAATAAAAGACGAGTTGCCCACTTCGTCGTATCACTCAAATTATAATTCCACAATACCGGATTAAATCTAAACAGACTGCTATAAGAAGATAAAAACGGGTTTGGATTGAACAATTCTGTAGAAGATGCCGGGAAAGAAGTTGTTGTTTCAGGCAACAACTTACTATCGGGAAGTTGGGACGATATTTTCGGTGATGAGATAGGTCCTTTCTTCTCATTATTATTCTGTTTATTATCCTGTGCTATTGCAGGTATAGTTGAAATGACTATACTCATTAGCCATACTGACCATATAAGAATATCTTTTTTCTCCATTGTTTTGCACTTTGCTATATATAATACACCTATACCTCAAAATACTCAAAAGAGAAACCCTGTTTTTTTCAAAATAATTATGGAAAGAATAAAAAAATGGAGGCTATTACTTTGCGAATATCTTTTAACGCAAGACTTAATTGGCTCTCTACATTAGTCTTAGTTATGTTCAAACAAATTGCTATCTCTTCATTTTTTAAGCCTTCGTTCCGACTTAATTGGTAGATTTTTTTTCGTTGTTCAGGCATTTTTTCGATTGCCATCTCAATCAGTAATGCTGTTTCTTTAGCAATCAGTTCATCTTCAGAGTTGAAATTTGATTTAAATTCGACAATGTTATTCTCGTGGGATTCTCGAATGAATTTATGTCTAAGAAAGTTAAGCGCAGCATTGCGCGCAATGGTGTGCATGTAAGAGCTGAAGGATCTTGATGGATCAATAGATGCATGGTTAATCCATAGGTTCACAAAAATATCCTCAGTCAGTTCTTCTGCATCCACCTCGGACTTTATATATCCAAAAATGAAAATCTTAATTTTGTCAAAGTAGGCCACAAAAACCTCCTCAAAAGCCTTATGATTGCCTTCCCGTAAAATATTAAGGGTATTTTCGCTGATTGTATTCATCAAGGACAAAGATATATTTTTCTCTTGAGTGTTCATCCTGAATTTCTCACTACAATAGAATCGATTACAATGGTTACATTTTTTCTTTATTAAAGGAGTGTTTTTAGCTACTATTTCTAATGTATATTCTTTGTTTATTTTTCATTATCATTCATGACATTACAATTCTGACCAACATATTTTATCAAATACCTAAGCAGATAGATTACATGAAATAGCAATGTCGTGAGCAATAAATAATTCAATAAAAAAACCGTTCGAATAGAAATACTCAAACGGAAAATCAACACATGCAATTTAGTCTTAAAGATATTTTTTAGAAAACAATATCCTCTAGTTAATATTTCGCTCAATTATAGTAAATGCATTTTAGCTCTCTCTATATTGTACCGGAGTCATCCCAGTTCTTTTTCTAAAATAACTACCAAAAAATGAAGGATTTGCAAAATTCATTTCTTCTGAAATCTGAGAAACTGTCATATTCGAACTTTTGAGCAAAGCTTTAGCAACCATAATGACCATCTCGTCAATCCACTGCTGGGCATTCTTACCACTTGTCTCACGTATAACGTAGGATAAGTATTTCGGTGTTATAAACATTTTATTAGCATAGAAGGCAATACTTCGTTCCTGCTTATGATATTTATACAATAATTCAATGAACTCATGTAAATGTTTTTCATTACGGGTTAGTGTTTCATCATTATCACCTATGCTTTCATCATGATACAAATGTAAAACCTCATAGATAAGCGTATACAACAAATTTTTCGCTATTTTTTCTCTATATAAATGATTTTCTTTTTTGTACTGTTTCACTATAAAGGCATGGAATTCCAGTAAGTTCTCAATTTTATCTTCATTTAATTTAAAATAAGGCCTCTGTCCTATTTTCTCTACAAAGTCTATGCCGCCAATCAGCTTGAGATCAGAAATAAAATCGAATGAGAAAAACAAAAACTTAATACTCAAATCGTCGCTTCGCTCCAGTATTTCCAGAATATAATTGGGAAGAACAATTATAATAGAATTCGCTCCTATGTAATATTCCCGGAGATTAATTTTAACCCTCGCCGTCCCTTTCACACAAATTGCGAAAGCGATGCCTTCGATAATGTGCGGATACCGAAGATCAAAATGGTAATCATTAATTTTTGCTATTTCCTCGGATATGACAAAATTTTTTATTCCCATAGTTGAAGATTGCCTCATTAAATCATCCAATGTTATTTTGGCATAATTCATTTTATTCCTATTTTATTATTTGACTGTTGAAATTAAATAATAAAATTCAACAAAAATACAATACTGCTCAAAATAAGAAATTTTGAACATCTTTAACGGAGCGTTGATCTGGGTTAAGCCATATTCTAGCTAGACATTTGCATCTAAAAAATAATAGTTACGAAATCATTTTTTTATAAACAAAAGGTATGGATAAATTTAGATTATTATTGAGACGATGCATGTATATACTCTTTATAGCTGGGCTAATTTCCTGCTCTCCCCCAAAAAAAGAAAGCATTGACGTTAAAATTATTCCGGTTAGGTTACAGGAAATCATGTACAGTGATAATGTTTACCAACAGGAATACGTAGGTATAGTAGAAGGAGAGAATTCCGTTAATATCAGTTTTCAGGTCAATGGTAATATAGAACAAATCTATGCGCAGGAAGGACAGAGTGTTCACAACGGGGAATTATTGGCTAAATTGAACACAAGCTCTATCAAAAGTATGTATAATGCAGCTAAAGCGACTCTTAACCAAGCTCAGGATGCATACGACAGGTTAGCGATACTTCATAATGGCAATAGCCTACCTGAAATCAAATACATCGAAGCAAAGACTGCATTAGAGCAAGCTCAAGCCAGTGAACGTATTGCATACAAAAATTTACAAGACTGTAATTTATATGCCCCGTTTTCAGGAGTAATAAGTCGGCGTTTTCAGGAGTCGGGGGCAAATGTTATGCCGGGAGCACCAATCTATAATCTGGTAACTATAAACTCGGTGAAGATAAAAGTTGCTATACCCGAAAATGAAATCTCCGCAATCAAGGTCGGAGAACCCTGCCGGGTAAAGATCTCGGCACTGGAGAATAAGTCTTTTGAGGCGAAAGTTGTAGAAAAAGGTATTTCCGCAAACCCGATATCGCATACGTATGATATAAAAGTACGGGTAGATAACACAGATTTACGTATTATGCCAGGGATGGTATGTAAAGCTTATTTAATAAATAATAGAACCACAGCAGATAAAAGAAATATCATTGTCCCGCTTAAGGCTGTTCAAGTCGATTATTCAGGAAAACATTTTGTCTGGATAAAAGATGAACAAAACAAAGCTGTATATCGGGAAATATCGCAAGGTAAACTTATGGGAAATGGTATCGTAATCGAGCAGGGCCTTCAGGAAGGTGATAAACTTATTATTGAAGGATATCAAAATATCAGCCCGGGCACAACAGTCGAAGTAGTTAAATAAGAAAGAAAAAATGAAACAGAAGTCAGGTATTGTCGGCTGGGCGATGAGATACAATAAGATTGTATTGCTTATTGTCGTTGTATTGGTTTTGTTCGGGATTTATGCCCTGGATGTAATGCCTAAGCAGGAATTCCCTGTTTTTACGATTCGCCAGGGAGTTGTTGTAGGCGTATATCCGGGAGCAACATCTGCAGAGATAGAAGAACAATTGGCCAAACCTCTCGAGAATTTTCTATTTACATACAAAGAAGTAAAAAAATCGAAGACATACTCCCATTCCAAAGACGGAATAGTATATGTTTATGTAGAACTAAATGATGAAGTAAACAACAAAGACGAGGTATGGTCAAAGATAAAGCACGGTTTGGCCTCATTCAAAGCCCAGCTGCCTTTCGGCGTCTTGGCACTTATTGCCAATGATGACTTTGGAGATACATCGGCGTTGCTTATAACATTAGAGTCCGAAACAAAAACTTTTCGCCAATTAGAGACTTATCTGGAAAATCTGGAGGATCGTCTGCGTACAATCGAATCGGTATCGAACCTACGCCACTATGGTATACAAAACGAGCAAATAAGTATCTATATAGAAAAAGATAAGTTGGCAGCCTACGGAATCAATATATTGAGTTTGTATCAAACATTGGCTACAAAAGGTTTTATTACTACGGCTGGAAAAATAGACAATGCAGACATGGTAGCCCCGATTCATATCGAAAGACCATATCAGTCGGAAAAAGATATAGAAGAACAAATAATTTATTCTGACGCCGAAGGTAATCACATCCGGTTGAAAAATATAGCGAAGGTAGTCAGGGAATATCCTAAACCAACAAGCTATACAACCAATAACGGAAAAAAATGCTTAGTACTATCGACCGAGATGCGGGAAGGTTATAATGTCATTCAATATGGGAAGGAGGTAGATGCTATTCTTCAGCAGTTTCAGGAAGACATCCCCGATGATATCCATCTTTACCGTATAGCCGATCAACCTAAGGTAGTAGGACACTCTATAAACACCTTTCTAAAAGAATTATTAATAGCTATTATTGCCGTTATTTTAGTAACCATGGCGTTATTACCCTTGCGTGTTGCCGGAGTAGCAGCGTCGTCAATACCTATTACGATATTTATATCATTAGGATTAATGTTTGCGTTTGGTATAGAGCTTAATACCGTAACGTTGGCAGCTCTGATTGTGGTATTGGGTATGATTGTCGACAATTCGATTGTGATTGTAGATAGCTATCTCGAAAAATTGGATCATGGCATTCCCCGTTGGCAAGCATCTATAGAAAGTGCCAAAGAATATACTAAGGCCATTGTGTCGGCAACGTTGGCTATCAGTCTCACATTTTTCCCGTTCTTGCTTATTCTTACAGGACAAATGTATGATTTTGTGCAATTTTTCCCATGGACAGTGCTTCTGACACTGGGGGTATCATTGGCCATTGCAGTCCTTTTTATCCCATTCCTTCAATATTTCTTTATACGCAAAGGTTTACATCACCAATTTGGAGAAAAAAATGAACCGAAGAAAAAATCATTCCTTGACAGGTTGCAGGAGGGATATAATTGGTCGTTAGAAAAAGTATTTCAATACCCTAAGATATCGTTGACTATCGGTATTGTTTCAATCATAGCAGGCATTTACATGTTTACCTCCCTCCCTTTAAAACTAATGCCTATTGCAGAACGTGATCAGTTCGCTGTAGAAATATATTTACCCCAAGGAAGTTCTCTGGAGCAGACCGAAGTAATCGCCAGAGATATGGAAGATATACTTCGAAAAGAGGACAGAGTTGTATCCATTACCTCTTTTTTGGGAACGGGATCGCCTCGCTTCCAGACTGCTTATGCACCTAAAATGGGTGGAACTAATTTTGCCCAATTTATTGTAAACACGACTTCAAATAGGGATACGGAAGACCTGTTGGATGAGTATTCAACGCTATACGCATACCATTATCCAAATGCTTTCGTCAAATTTAAGCAACTCGAGTATCTGGCTGTTGACGCTGATATTGATGTCCGCATATCGGGCAATAATATCACAAACTTGAAAACATTTGCTGATACGCTTATGGTTGAATTAAAGAAAATGGATGAACCTCTTAGGGTATATACGAATTTTGAAGAACCTCTACCTGGAATTAAAATATCGGTAGATCCAGTAGAATCTAACAGATTGGGGGTGAACGAAGCCATATTAGGTATCGGTCTGGCTTCCCGTTTCGGAGGAGCTCCGATAACCACTATTTGGGAGAATGACTACTCACTTCCTGTGGTCCTAAAATCGCTGTGGGAGCAAAAAGACCCAACGGCTGAAGATATTTCCAACGAGTATGTTTCGGGTTTGTTGTCTCCGAATGTACCCTTACGTCAAATAGCGGATATTTCGGCAGATTGGACAGACGGGCAGATAAACAGGCGAAATGGGGTTCGTACTCTATCTGTATTCGTTGATCTGAAAAGAGGTAAAAATGTTGGAAAAACCCAAACCAAAGTTGAAGATATAGTTACTTCTGTTTCTGAGAGATATTTACCAAAAGATGTTTCCATATCCTATGGCGGTGTAAAAGAATCGGATGAAGAAATAATGCCTAAAATGATCAGGGCTCTTTCTATCTCGATAGCTATTATTTTCTTTATTCTGGTATTCCATTTTAAGAAGGTCAGCCTGGCAACACTTGTTTTGGCTTCTACTTCCCTGAGTATTTTCGGTGCTGCAATCGGTATAAAAATAATGAGAATCGACTTTAGTGTAACCGCAATATTAGGCATTGTGAGTTTAATAGGCATTATTGTCCGCAACGGCATTATCATGTTCGATTACACAGAGGAGTTACGACACAAGCATAATAAAACAGTTCTTGAAGCTTCTATCGAAGCAGGAAAACGGCGGATGCGCCCCATATTTCTGACATCAGCTGCCGCATCTATGGGCGTTATACCTATGATTATAAGTAAGAGTCCTTTGTGGTGTCCGATGGGTACCGTCATCAGTTTCGGGACTATTTTCTCTATGATATTTATCCTGACCCTGCTTCCTTTAGCCTATTGGCTGATATATAAATATGAAGATAATAAACCCCCAAAACAAAAAAACGAATAATTATGAAAAAAAAATATTATATAATGCTGATAATGTTTGTCGTTACAGTACAGTTCTCAGCACAAACGAAATACAGCCTCAGCGATTGTAAACGATTGGCCATTGAAAATAATAAGAAAATAAAAAACAGTCAATTAGAGATCAATATTTCTAAAGAAGCAAAAAAAGATGCCTTTACCAATTATTTCCCGTCTATCAGTGCTTCGGCATTTGGCTATAAAGCTAAAAATCCTCTGGTAGAATTTAATATGGGTGGCAACCCCCTTAATTTCTTGGGCGACGGAATAGCTACTGCTGTGACTGTCTTTCAGCCCATATTTGTGGGAGGGAAAATCCTATATGGGAATAAATTAGCCGGTTTAGGAGTCGATGTTAATCAATTCCAAGCAAAACTATCGGAAAACGATGTCCTTCTGAATACAGAAAGTCTATATTGGCAATTAGTGTCTTTGTTCGAAAAAGAACGTACATTAAATATTATAGATACTCAACTCGATACATTGCTAAAAGATGTAGAGCTATCATATAAAGCAGGACTTATTACCTATAATGACGTATTGAAAGTAAAACTTAAAAAAAATGAAATAACAAGCACTCGTATTAATCTGGATAATAGTATTAAACTTATAAAAATGTCTATATGTCAACAAATCGGAATAGAGTTAACGATGTCAGATACTTTTGAAATTATAGTCCCGGATATTGAGAAGGTCGAATCTCCTGTCGCCTATTATGTCGATCATAAAAATGCTTTGCCTAACAGGATGGAAAGCAAACTCCTCGATAAGAACGTAGAAGTTTCCAGATTACAGACAAAGGTGAAGCGAGCTGATTATTTGCCCACTGTAGCTGTTTGTGCTACCTATTACAGGGAAAACCTTATGGATGGTTGGAAGGGGAATGGAGCAGTTTTGGCTTCTGTCAGTATCCCCTTATCCGGTTGGTGGGGAGGCTCTCATGCAATTAAGCAGCAAAAAATAAAAGAACAAATAGCCTATAATGACAAAGTAGATATGGAAGAACAACTTTTATTGCAGATGCAGCAAGTAAAAAATGAACTGAACGATGCATATAAACAAATCCTTTTGGCAAAAGAGGCAATTGAACAATCGTTCGAAAATCTGCGGCTGAATAATGATTATTATCGGGTAGGTACAGTAACATTAACCGAGGTTTTGGATGCTCAGGCCTTATTGCAGCAAAGCCGCGATAAATATGTAGAAACATATTCTACATACGAACAGAAAAAAATCAAATACTTACAGGTGACTGGACGATAGACAATGGTTTTTATTCATACCTAAGTTCGGTGCCGTATTGAAAAGTCTGTCGTATTTAATCAATAAGAAAAAACGACTCTGACCGATAACTAAAATATTAACAACAGATACCGCATACTGTCATTCAGACTAAACATGGGCGCTTGAGGCTTGGTAAGCCACCGGTGAAGCACGTATTAAAAGTGTATTTTATAACTAATATCCGGTAAGATTCCAATCACGTCAAGTTGTTCAACTTAAACGCCATCACCACCAGTATATTCTGAGTTGAAAAGAGAACCTGTATGTGCATGAGGAGTGGTAACCGACCCAATACTTAACATACTAAACGGATAGGAGGCAGATGGAGACATCTATCCATGATCTCCTGAGGTTCCAAGGAAAACATTCACTGATTTTACTCTTTCTCCGGGATCAGATTTTTCCGTTTTTTTCCCTGCCCCTTTTATTGGAAAAGGAACCATAATAAGAAAAACTGCCATACTAAGTAACGCAAAAAGGATTCGATTCATATTTAATTTTATTCGTAAAGAACTTAATGGTTTAATAAACTTCAAGCGACCGATCAAAACTGTGAAGTTGGGCGAGCATCAACAGCCGTACCAAAATCATAGTTAGGCTTATCTCCCATAATAAATTTCAGAGTTCCTCCTGAAACAATATCGCTGTGAGTTATATAGCTTTTCCTATATTCTTTATTATTTAGTTCTACAGACTGTATATAAATATTTTTTTTATTGTTATTGACGGTTTCTATTATAAACTCTTTTCCGTCCATAAGTTTAATGGTTGATTTATCGAATAATGGGCTTCCAAAGACATAAACTCCGTTAGACGGATTTACAGGATAAAAACCCAAGGATGACAGCACATACCATGCGGACATTTGACCACAGTCTTCATTTCCAATTAGACCATCAGGCTGATT
>JAQVZS010000014.1:25565-57256 GCA_028708075.1 Massilibacteroides sp. | reverse complement strand
ATGTAATCCTTTCAAAGATCTCGCTCTCGCTCTTTTTTTGCCTTGCGGCTTTACTCGATTGCGGGTGCAAAAGTAATTTTCTTTAATATACCTTCCAAACTTTATCCAATGTTTTTTTGAGAAAAAACACATCTATAATAACTATAGGAAAAACACCTTGGGATTCCTATTGTAAATTGTCACAAAATTTAATTGGAGAACATACGCAAAATATCATTCCCGTTCGCATAAAGCAGTAAACCCAACAAAATAAACATCCCGGTTAATTGTGCATACTCTAAAAACTTATCACTTGGTTTTCTCCGGGCAATCACTTCATACAACAAAAACATCACATGTCCCCCATCCAATGCCGGAATCGGAAGAATATTCATAAAAGCTAAAATAATCGATAAAAAAGCCGTTTGCTCCCAAAATCTTTTCCAGTCCCATTTCGCAGGAAACATGTTTCCAATCGTCCCAAATCCGCCCAAGTTAGAAGCACCTTCTTTGGAGAATACATATTTCATATCAGAAACATACCCTTTCAACGTGTTTACGCCCAAAACAATGCCAGCCGGAAAAGATTCGACAAATCCATACGTTTTTGTTTCCAACGGATAAAATGCATCAAAAGATTTTACAAAAACGCCCAGTTTACCTTTTTCTGTGGTAATAAGAGAACGTGTCTGTACAGTACCACCACGATAAAAACTCACTTCTATTTGCCTATTCTTATTTTCTTCCAAGATTTTCGTCGCATCAAAAAAAGTCAGTACCGACAATCCATTCAATGCAACAATACTATCATTAGCCTGCAAACCGGCCTTTCCTGCCGGGCTATTATCGCCTTCCACACTTTCCACGACCATCGGAAAACGATCCATAGATGTAAAATAAGCCTTATCACGCATCAAACGTTGCATTAAATCATCCGGAATAGAAATAACAGTCTCTATTCCATTTCGAATTACCGTGACCATTTTCGCATTGACCGCTTTTCGAATAGCATCACTATTATAACGTTCCAAGACCTCATCATCTGCTTTATAGAGAATATCTCCATCCTGAAATCCTATATTTTTAACCGTCTCACTAAAAGAAAGCCCCATCTTGAGATTTTTCATCGGCATATAACTTTCCCCCCAAACAAAAAGTACCATGGAATAAATAAAAAGAGCCAATAAAAAATTAAATAAAACTCCTCCCAACATAATCAACAAACGCTGGCCAGCACTTTTAGATCTAAACTCATACGGTTTTGGAGGTTGTGCCATCTGTTCCTTATCCATACTCTCATCGATCATGCCTGAGATTTTACAATAACCGCCCAAAGGAAGCCAACCTATACCATATTCTGTATCGCTATTCTTCGGTTTAAACTTGAACAAAGAAAACCATGGATCGAAAAACAAATAAAACTTTTCCACCCGTACTTTGAAAAAACGGGCAAAAAGAAAATGTCCGAACTCATGTACAATAACCAATATAGATAAACTAAGGATAAGCTGTAATGCCTTAATTAAAAAAGTCTCCATTTTTATTTATTCCTTTTTATTATAAATATATCAAATCAATTCTTCCGTTATTTTTCTCGTTTCAAAATCCGTAACCACATAATCTTCATAGGTAGGACTCAAAATAAAAGTTACTTTACCCATAACTTGCTCAATAATATCACTCATTTTTAAAAAGCCTATCTTATCCTGCAAAAAAGCAGACACTACCACTTCGTTGGCCGCATTTAAAACGCAAGGCATATTTCCTCCTTTATGCACCGCATCGAAAGCGAAGGCAAGATTCCGGAAACGATCCAGATCTGGTTCTTCAAACGTCAAAGACGAATACTGCTTAAAATTAAGCCGGGGAAGTTTGCTAAACAATCTTTTCGGATAAGAAAAAGCATAACTGATCGGCAACTTCATATCTGGAATCCCTAGTTGAGCCATAACAGCTCCATCCACAAACTGAACCATCGAATGAACGACCGATTGAGGATGAACAACAATTTGGATTTGTTCAGGGAGAAGTCCAAACAACCATTTAGCTTCAATCATTTCAAAACCTTTATTCATCATCGAAGCTGAATCTATAGTTATTTTAGCGCCCATAGTCCAATTCGGATGCTTTAACGCATCATTTTTCGTTGCCCGCTCCAAATTCTCTTTAGAATATGTTCGGAAAGGACCACCCGAAGCTGTTAACAAAATCTTCTCAACCTTATTTTCCGATTCGCCTACCAAACATTGAAAGATCGCAGAATGTTCAGAATCCACAGGAATCACAGGTACCTTATATTGGGCAGCCAAGGCCGTTATTAAATCCCCCGCAACTACCAACGTTTCTTTATTCGCCAAAGCAATAGCCTTTCCCGCTCTGATTGCAGCAATTGTTGGTCTCAAGCCTGCATAACCAACCATAGCCGTCAACACCATATCCACAGGTTCCATCTGAACAACCTGAACAATAGCGTCGATACCAGCCCAAACTTTTATAGGTAAATCTTCTAATGCTTCTTTAAGTTCCGGATATTTACGTTCATTTGCAACAACAACTATTTCAGGCATAAACTGACGCGCCTGATTGATCAACAAATCAACCTGATTATTCCCCGTTATCGCATAAACATCAAACAATTCGGGGTGTTCGCTGACCACCTCTAGCGCTTGTGTACCAATCGAACCGGTCGAACCTAATATTGCTAATCTTCTTTTCATGAAATCTAAAACACAATATAATCTTCTGGATCAACAGGCGTTCCCTTATACCACAATTCAAAATGTAAATGAGGCCCCGTAGATAATTTCCCCGTATTTCCCACAAGAGCAATCGCTTCTCCTGCCGCAACATGATCTCCGGGTTGTTTTAGGATCAACTCGTTGTGTTTATATATAGATAAAAAACCATTTTTATGCTGTACCTGGATCACATTCCCGAAATTCGGATCAAAACCGGTAAACACAACCGTTCCATCCAAAGTCGCCAACACACTTTCCTTAGGCTCTGCTGCTATATCCACTCCGTAGTGCCGGATATCCACTTCATAATTTGCCGAAATCAACCCGTTCACTGGTTTATAAAAAAAGAGCCCGTCAGCGACTCCGGCAGAAGGATTCAATACGGTCAAATTATACTTTTCTTCCTCTTCCAACGTTTTCACAAAATCTTGCTCTGTTTCTGTACGCGGAATTTCAAAACTGACATCCACTCGGGCCGTCGAATCAATTCTCTTGATCGAATCTATCGGTAGTGTACCAGACAAAATTCCAGCTACATTATTTAAATATAAGGTTTGTATCGACAACATCCTTTCCAAAGAATCCGCACGCAACGCGTTTTGAACAATCTCCTTTCGGACCTCCACATCCAAATAACCAGGCAGATAATTTCGGATGGGGGTTTTAATAATTATAAGCGAAGTAACCGCTATCAGAAAAAAAGCAAAAAGGGCCAATGCCATAAATGCCGACAATTGAGACAAATGGAAAGACCAGACTTCCTCCAATGTCGTTTCATTGAAAAAAGAAAGTTTATACTTAAACCGGATTCTATGCCAGAACGATTTGCCCTTTTGGTTCCGTTGTTTTTTTACCATTCCAATTATTTAAAACGTAAAAGTAGTAAAAACCGTACATGTCTACTGTTTCTTTTGTGCTTATTAACGTGCTATAACTCGAACAATCCTTGAGGAAGAGATAAAACAATACGCTTTTTATCGTAATCGAGACTGTCAACCAATTCTTCCGCAACAGGAATCAAAAACAGATTATCTTCAAACGAGATTCGAAACAAAACATTCATGGTACTGGCATCAACATCTTCAACGATTCCCAGATAACCACGTCCTGCGTCATATACTTCATATCCAATAAACCGATCCCAACCTACAATTCCAACACCCAGATCTTCTTCGTCCATTTTCTCTCTACACATGAAAACGTCTCGGTTTACAAAAGGTTTTACCGCTTCTTCAGAATCCAGATTCTCCATTTTCAATAACACCACAGCATCCGATTTATACCGATAAGCTGTCACAAAAAAAGGGACAAAAATACCTTCCATCTCACATATGATAAAAAGATTATCATTATCCTTTTCAAAAAAATCGCACGAAGTCACCAGAGAAATTTCACCTTTCACCCCATGCGGTTTAGCAAACTGTCCGATTTTCACAAGCTCTTCTTTCCGTATCATCACCAATGTATTCTTTATATGCGTGTAATTCGCGCACCCAACTGATTCAGCCGTTTATCAATATCCTGATATCCACGATCTATCTGATCTATGTTATGGATACAGCTGGTTCCTTCTGCACTCATCGCCGCTATCAATAAAGCAATGCCAGCCCGAATATCCGGCGAAACCATGGTAGATCCTCTCAATTTAAAACGGTTTCCCAATCCGATAACCGTTGCCCGGTGCGGATCACAAAGAATAATCTGTGCCCCCATATCAATTAGTTTGTCAACAAAAAACAAACGACTTTCAAACATCTTTTGATGAATCAATACACTACCTACAGCCTGTGTCGCCACAACCAAAAAAACGCTCAACAAATCCGGAGTCAACCCCGGCCATGGTGCATCAGAAATAGTCATGATTGAACCATCAATAAACGTATCAATCTGGTAAGATTCGTGCGTCGGAATATGAATATCATCCCCTTCCTGTTCAACCGTTATTCCAAGACGTCGAAACGATTCGGGAATAATACCCAACATATCATAACGGGTATTCTTAATTGTTATATCCGAAGCCGTCATGGCTGCCATTCCGATAAAACTTCCTACTTCAATCATGTCAGGAAGAATCGTATGCTCCGTTCCTTGCAGTTCGTCAACTCCTTCCACGGTCAATAAGTTCGACCCTACTCCTGAAATCCGGGCCCCCATCCGATTAAGCATCGTCGACAACTGCTGCAGATAAGGTTCACAAGCGGCATTATAAATAGTAGTAACCCCTTCGGCCAGCACTGCAGCCATCAAAATATTCGCCGTACCGGTTACCGAAGCTTCGTCCAGCAACATATACGTTCCTTTCAATTTATCGGCACGGATTTCATACACTTGTCTTTCCGGATTATAGTAAAAACCCGCACCTAACTTTTGAATTCCAATAAAATGTGTATCTAATCTGCGACGACCGATCTTATCTCCTCCTGGTTTAGGAATAAGCGCCTTGCCAAAACGGGCAATCAAAGGCCCGACAATCATTACAGAACCTCTTAAGGAGGCACTTTTACGAAGGAAATCCTCCGTCTGTAAATAATCCAAATCCACGTCATCCGCTTGGAAACTGTATGTATCAACGGAAAGACGCTCCACCTTCACCCGCAAGTCGCGCAAAAGTTGAATCAAATTATTTACATCTAAGATATCGGGAATATTCGTTATCCGTACTTTAGAGGCAGTAAGCAGTGTCGCACAAATAACCTGCAAAGCCTCATTTTTTGCACCTTGAGGCGTTATATGACCAGCTAATCGGCACCCACCTTCTATAACAAAAGCGCTCATCTCCCTTTACGTGAATGACTCTTTCGGTTTGTATTGATATTCCCCCGGCCTATCAAATCCTTACTCTCCGTTAATTTATAATTATCTATGGAAAGCGTTATTTTCCCTTGGGATAATTCATGCAGATCTTTAAATATTTTTTCATCGTCAACCGATTCCTTATTCCAAGTAAGGAATGACTTCTTCATCTGATTCGCTAACAGACGGATCAATTGTTTACGTTCTTCTCCCTCTTCCAACTCCGTAGCCTTCAAAATCATATGCTCTAACGTTTTCCCATAATGACGATAACGAATATTTGAGTTATTATAAGGCAACTTCGGCGGACGCGAATGAAGATCTTCTTTTCGCACGATCTCATATGGATAATCAATATCCAATTTAAAATCGGACATAATGGCAAGATGATCCCATAGGATATGTTTAAAATCATTTACATCCCGTAAATGAGGAAACATATTTCCCATTATATTTATTATTGTATCGGCACAACGCTTCCGTTCCTCACGGTCTTCAATCTTCACGCAATAATCTACCATATTTTGGATATTGCGTCCATATTCAGGCAACTTCAGCGGTTTTTCGGCTGTATTATATTCCATATCAATGTACTAAGTTTAGGTTACAAAAGTACACATTATTATTGACTTATGAAAAATAAATATCTCTCATCTATCATACCATAGAATTTACTGATTGACAATTTTCGTTAAACGATAGTATTGTCTATATTTTTGTGAAAGATAAAACACATAAAAACAAAAATAAAAAATTAAAGAAACATGGACGCAATTATTAATTCACAAGTTCCTGAATTTAAAGTACAAGCTTTCCACAACGGAAGCTTTAAAACAATCAGCAACGAAAACATCAAAGGGAAATGGGTTATTTTCTTTTTCTATCCGGCAGACTTCACCTTTGTTTGTCCAACTGAATTAGAAGACATGGCTGAAAAATACACCAGGTTTCAGGAACTAGGTGTTGAGGTTTATTCGGTAAGTACAGATACGCATTATGTTCACAAAGCATGGCACGACACATCGGAAAGTATTCGTAAAATCAAATATCCAATGTTGGCTGATCCGACAGGTATATTATGTCGTAGCTTTGGTGTGATGATCGAAGAAGAGGGGGTTGCTTATCGCGGAACTTTCTTAGTCGATCCGGAAGGAAAAGTCAAAGTCGCCGAAATACACGACAACAATATCGGCCGTAATGCAGACGAACTGCTTCGTAAAACAGAAGCAGCATTGTTCGTTGCCAGCCATGACGGTGAAGTATGTCCGGCCAAATGGAAAAAGGGAGACGCAACGTTAAAACCAAGTATCGATTTAGTCGGTAAAATTTAATTTTAAACAAAAAAGATGAAAAGCCGGCCAAGTTTTCTTCGCCGGCTTTTTTTAATCATAAAAAAATCTCTTATGCTAGATAAAGAACTTAAAGATCAAATAGAATCTATTTTTTCCACTTTAGTATCCCATTATACTTTCGACATTTCGGTCTCTCCGGAACATGAAAGCAAGAACGAATTGATCCAATTATTAAGTGAGGTTGCAGAAAGTAGTAATAAAATAGATATGCAAATACATGATGGCGAAGGATTGGAATTCGTCATTCTAAAAGACCAAATTGACACCCGTATGAAGTTCCGGGGTGTACCGACCGGTCATGAATTCACGTCTATGCTCCTCGCCATATTAAATGCGGACGGGAAAGGGAAAAATTTGCCCGACGAAACAATCTCCACACAGGTCAAAGCATTAAAAGGTCCGATCAAACTGACAACCTACGTTTCTCTTACGTGTACCAATTGTCCTGAGGTTGTACAGGCACTCAATGTCATGACGACGCTTAATAAAAACATCAGCCATGAAATGGTAGACGGTGCTATCAATCAATCTGAAGTTGAAGCATTAAAATTGCATGGTGTACCTGCGGTTTTTGCGGATGGGAAATTATTACATTCGGGACGTTCGGATTTCGGCGAACTATTAGCCAAGTTAGAGGAGAAATACGGATTTGACAACACAATGCTCAGCCACATGGAAAAAGCATACGATGTATTGGTAGTCGGCGGAGGTCCTGCCGGATCTGCTGCCGCCATTTATTCGGCACGCAAAGGCTTAACAGTTGCTGTTCTAGCGGAACGTATCGGCGGACAGGTTAAAGATACAGTAAACATCGAAAACCTAATTTCGATTCCCGAGACGACCGGCAGTGTATTGACAGACAACCTGAAAACGCATATGTCTAAATATCCGATTGATCTGCTCGAACACCGTCTGGTCAACAAAGTGATCATTGAAGAGAAGAAAAAAACACTCATAACAACTAACGGTGAACGATTTACGGCACCGGCTGTCATTGTTGCCAGCGGAGCGAGTTGGAGAAAACTGAATATCCCGGGAGAAGCCGAATATATCGGACACGGGGTAGCTTTCTGTCCTCATTGCGACGGCCCCTTTTATGTAGGTAAACACGTTGCCGTTGTAGGCGGTGGAAATTCAGGGATTGAAGCAGCCATCGACCTTGCCGGAATCTGTTCGAAAGTTACTATACTAGAATTTTTAGATGAATTAAAAGCTGATCAAGTTTTACGGGAAAAGCTCAAAAAACTACCGAATGTAGAAGTATTCACAAGTTTCCAAACACTACAGGTTATCGGAGACGGAGAAAAAGTAACTGGTTTGCAAGTAAAAAATCGGAAGACAGGAGAAGTTCACCAAATCGAGTTAAACGGATTGTTCGTACAGATCGGGTTGGCACCAAACAGCACCCCTTTCCGGAACTTAGTAGAAACAAACCTCGCCGGAGAAATTGTCATTGACGAACATTGCCGTACCCATGTCGCCGGCATCTACGCTGCAGGCGATGTATCAACAGTCCCGTTCAAGCAAATCATCATTGCCATGGGTGAAGGCGCTAAAGCCGCGCTTGCTGCTTTTGACGATCGTATCCGTGGAATAATCGGCTGAGATGAATACTTTTTAAAGAAAAACATACAAATCTCCGACTTAGTCTTTAACAGAGCAAAAGCCGGAGATTTTACCTATTAAACCTTTTCTATTTTATTTCTCAGAACGAAGGGTATAAATTCCGCTGCTTCTACCCGAAGGAAGGGTTACGATACATTTAATATCCAATCCTTCCAGTTTTAGCGGCAAACGCAATGTTCCGGCATACAAATTCCCTTTGATCGCCGGATTACTACCGTCGGTGGTATAATAAATCTTAGCTCCCTCCACGGGCGAAACCAAATCTACCACAGCCATTCCGTTTTCTATCTTCAGCTTATCCCAACCTAAAGGTTCAGGGATACGGAATAACACGCCCTCCCTATCCATTGCCGTTAAACGAACTACCAAACGTTTCTGGAAATCCAAGTAATCCTTTTTTTCTGCCTGCGACCAACCGATTTCAGCCAGCGCCAAAGCCCGCGGATACGTCATATAGTCTACCATCGCTTCTGAATGAATATATTCCATCCAGATATTCCCCTGTACCCCTTTAATATATTTCTGTTGTTCCTTTGTAATCTTAGACGTATAAGGTTCATAACCATAGACTTTCTCCAACGGAAGAAAACCGCCGATATTAATCGGTTCATTTTGGCAATCGTCCGATTGATAATAATCAAAATACAAATACGTGTTCGGCGTCATAATCACATCGTGATGCATATTCGCTGCGGCAATTCCACCATCTTCACCCCGCCAACTCATCACCGTAGCGTTCGGCGCCAATCCGCCTTCCAGAATCTCATCCCATCCAATAATCCGTTTCCCTTTACTGTTAACGAAACGTTCAATTCGCTGAATAAAATAACTTTGCAATTCATGCTCGTCTTTCAGATTCTCCGTCTGAATACGCGCCTGACATTTCGGACATGTTTCCCAATGTTTCTTCGGCGCCTCATCACCGCCTATATGAATATATTCACTGGGAAACAAAGGAATAATTTCAGACAACACATCCTCCAAAAAAGCAAAAACAGCCTCATTCCCGGCACAGAAAATGTCGTTTTTGACCCCCCAGGCAAGAGGTACAGCCAAAGATTCTCCTTTGCACGAAAGTTCAGGAAAAACCGCCAGCGCCGCACTGGCATGTCCGGGCATTTCTATTTCCGGAATAATTTCTACATGACGTTCCGCCGCATATTTAACAAGCTCCTTTACCTCTTCCTGTGTATAAAAACCACCATGAGGTACACGATCTTGCAACGCTCCTTCATTGGTATATTGTGTACTACTTCGCCAAGCGCCCTTTCGCGTCAGTTCAGGATATTTTTTTATTTCTATACGCCACCCCCCGTCTTCTGTCAGATGCCAATGAAACACATTCAACTTGTAATGTGCCATCTGATCAATAAACTTTTTCAGATACTCGACAGAAAAGAAATAACGTCCCACATCCAGCATCAACCCACGATAAGCAAAGCGCGGCTTATCTTCAATTTTCAAACAGGGAATTTTCAATTCACCGGTATTCGGAATCAATTGTTGCAAGGTATTCACCGCATAGAACAAGCCGGCTTCTCCACCACGCAATACAATTTCATCTTCATTCACAGTCAATCGATATCCCTCTTTTGGAAAAGAGCTATCGGAAATGAGTCGAATTGAGTTTTTTCCGGATCCTGATTTCAAGACGAAACCACAAGTCTGTTTCAGAAATTTATTCAAAAAAGCAACATTTTCTTTAGCCTCATTCCCTTGAAAATTAATACGGGTAGACGATGACAAGACAAAACTTCCCGAAAACATTTCCAACGATTCAGGCGTCGGTATTAACGAAGGAGATTGCGCCCACAATCCCCCACACAAGAACAGCAACAATAAGCCGAATATCAGTTTCTTCATGGTAATATTATTTTTGTAAGATGCAAATATAAAAAGACTATCTCATTAGATCAGGAAAACAAAACGAAAAAGTCCCTTTATCTATTCAAGACAAAGGGACTCCATATTCATAAAGTAATGATTTATCTCAACCTAATAACAGGCGAATAAATTGCTTGATCAGCTCCAACTGCTTGCACACCCACACGAGCATATAATGCTTTTGCCTTCTCAATACTTTGATTCCCACTAATATCTGCACTTAAACTCACCGTTCCGGACGAGACATTCGTGAAATCTTTACGAAACAGATTGTTCACATCATCAGCAAACTGTGTTTTACTTAAGATCAACATCGCTTTCTGAATTTTAGTCGTTGATACTATCTGATTAATAGTAAATGTTGCATTCAACGATGTAGAAGAAGCCGTAATATTCTCGTTAGAAATTAAAAAATATGGTGTAACCGCCATTTCTACTGTTGTTGTTCCCTTCACTTTAACATGAATAGTATCACGTTTATTAATCCAAGGGCCGTTTCCATCACGAGTAACAAGCTTATATTCTCCGGCAAACAAATTCGCGGAAAAATCACCGTCTTGTCCTACAAATACAGAAATCGGATCATGTTTCGCATAACCATCCTGATAAAGTTGAAGCCGAATCGCTTCACCTGTTCCACGCAAATGAAGACTTTCACCATTATATGTAACTTTACCAACCAAGAACGATTCAGGTTCATCATAATTATCCTTACCACAACCAGTCAACAAGTTAAACAGGGCAAGAACGAAAAGTACATTATATATAATTTTCATTTTCATAACGTTTTATTTTATTGATACGGATTCTTAACCAATTTCGGATTATTATTAATCCAATTTAGATCAAGAAAATTATAATAATTCTGCATCTTAAAATATCTCGCATTCGGCGACATAAACAAGAAATCTTCAATAAACACCCACTTCCCATCATTCGGGTCGCCCGGCGCAACGACTTTATATGGCCATAAACGACGATGTCTAGCTTGTGAATCGTTACTATTACCATTCCAAATTTTATCAGCCAAACGCCAACGCTTCATATCCCAATAGCGATGATCTTCAAAAGCAAATTCTACTCTTTTTTCATGTGCAATATTTTCAAAAACAAGTGTTGTCAATAATTTGACCCCAGCTCTGTTTCTAACCGCATTTATATATTCCAGCGCTTTGCCATTATTTAACTCGAACGCTGCTTCTGCGGCAATCAGATAAGCTTCAGCCATTCGAAAACGAGGCATCCACATTTCTGAACCACGCCCACGAGTCCCGGCAGAAGGTGTTTCATCTAAATATTTACGTACATAAAATCCTGTTTTATTTATATATTGTTCATTTGATTCTTTAGGACCATTCTGAGAGGTAATCAAGTTCCCATGTTCATCTTTTGAATTCAAATCACCTGTCTGAATAACCCATTCACCGTTCTTCCGGTTTAGTTGTCCAGCCTGCAATACAACTTCTACTCCCTTAAACGAGGCTCCCGGATAAATAACAGTTCCCCACAAACGAGGGTCTCTATCTTTAAACGGTTCACTAGATGAATTATAAAATTTATAGGTCCCATTTTCCGTAGTTTCTATCAGACTTTTTTGTCCCGGAGTCGATGTGTTGATTAGTTCATAATCTTCCACCAAATTTAAGACTACACCTAAATAACTATTATCGATATCTTCAGCATGAGATTTCGGAGCATTCTGAGTCGTAAACCCATGTGTTTGTCCTGGATACTTATAATCCCTAGCCCAAATCACTTCGGTATTATTATCTTTTACACAAACAGCTTCATAAAAATTAAGACCTTTATCATCAGGGCGTCTATCTTGTAAAACATAAGGACTGTTTTTAATAACATCCTCTGCAGCCGCCAAAGCTATTTGATAATAAGAGTCTGCTTTTGACGCCGGAATACCGACTTCTCCTCCTTCTGTATGAATCGGATTCACCATTTTACTGTTATAGTTCGCAATCGACGCAGCATAAAGTGCGGCGCGTGCCTCCAACATTCTGGCCGTCCATTTATTCGCTCTAGCAGAATTAATCTGTTTTTCAGCAGGCAACATAGAGTAAACATCCTGACACTCTTTTATAATGTAATCATAAAGCTCTGCCTCTGTCGAACGGGGATATTGCATTGCCGTAATATCCATGTCTGCATGATAATCAAAAATCTCATCACCAACAATAGGCATACCTCCCAAACCACGGCACATGTTGAAATAACACCAGGCACGTAAAAAACGCGCTTCGCCTTCCAACGGAGCTTTTTCAGAATCCTTTAATACCGTGGTTGCGCGTAAACCGGACAAGAATTGATTTACATTACGAATAAATGTATAATCATATACTCTCCAACGGTCATCTTCAAAAGTAGATCGATGATCTGGCCCACCGTTACAATACGCCGCTTCGTCTAGAACCGTCAAACCGCCCCAGTCAGCTACATGTTGTCCCCAAGTCACACGACCATAATAATTTGCCAAAACCGACTTGATCATAACGGCATCGCCGAAAATTTGATCATCAGTCATAATTTTATCCGGTTCTTGATCCAAGAAACCATCGCAAGCACTCATTGACAACATACAAGCTGCCATGGCTGCTATAATATATTTCTTCATCATACTTGTCAAAATTTAAGATTAACACCAATATTTATCACGCGAGTAGTCGGATACGCCAAACCATTTCCTTCAGATGTTTCAGGGTCAATACCTGGTGCGTTCGTCAATGTAAACATATTAGTTCCAGCCACATAAAAACGCAAATCCGAAATCATTACCTTTTCTACAATCGACTTTGGAAGGGTATATCCGAGTTCAAAATTCCGTAATTTGATGTAACGTACATTCTTTTTCCAAAAAGTACTATTCCAATAATTGCTATGCGAGCTGTTTCCTATTAACAACATGGGATATTTTCCCGGTATCAATTCACTGGTCGCATCCCATATATCAGCAAGATGCCAAGTATCTTCCATATAATATTGAGGGTTATTTCCTCCATCGTGGAACGGATTACGTTGCTCCCATTGTTGATACCATGAAGCTAATGCTCCACCTGTAAAATCGAATGACAAATCAAATCCTTTCCATCCAAAAGAAAAATTCAATCCATAGTTCAAGATTGGAGTAGAACCTTCACGGTAACCGATCGGCCGTTCGTCCATACCGTTAATAACACTATCACCATTCACATCTTTATATTTTATATCACCCGGACGCAAAGTTTTATTCCCTTGCCTGTCGTTATCAATCGGATAAGTTGCTATTTCTTCCCAGCTTTGGAATTGTCCGACGGCTTCCAAACCCCAATTTATATAACCAAAACGATGGTTGATTGAGTTACGGTATTCATCCCAGGAATTAGAGAAGCGAGGTTTATATTGTTCCCAATCATAAAAACGGGCGTACGTAATATTACCTCCAATTGAATAGGATAATTCATCTATTTGATCCGACCAACGAACTGCAGCATCATATCCCATATGAACATCAGAATTCAAATTTTCTTTTGGTAATGAAAAACCAAATTCAGAAGGTAATAAAACGTCATATCTGGAAGCTGGCAGGCCTGTGCGATGGCGACGAAAGAAATCAAATTGACCAGTCAGTCTATTATCCAAAAATGAGACATCAAAACCAATATCCAAAATTTTCGCTTTAATCCAAGATAACGTTGTAACCGGTAGTCCACGAGGAACAGAACCTATCGTATACTTTCCATCAATAACAGAACCTCCATTCTTGTAGTTATACCCACTCATATAATCAAAAGCCGCATAATTTGACACTTCATCATCTCCTACCAGACCATAAGAAGCACGAACTTTCAGATCACTAAAAATATTTGTCATTTTACTCTCTTCCCAGAAAGCTTCTTCCGAAATTCTCCAACCAACAGAAGCAGAAGGGAAGAATCCCCAACGATGATTCGGTGGAAACTTCCATGAACCATCATAACGCGCTGAGAATTCCAATAAATATTTATTCGCATAATCATAGTTTCCACGGAATAACCAACCTAAGCGAGCTTCCGTATCATTACCTTCATCATTGTAGGTATCCATGGTTTCATAATCTATCAAATGTAAAGCATTCGCTGTCGGGATAGAATGTAACCAAGCTGTAGGGGTATCACGTTTAATTGCTTCAAAACCGGCAACGGCAGCGACATTATGATCCCCGAATTTTTTATTATATGATAACTGAAGATTAGACATAACCTCTTCATTATGCCCCACTCTTCTTTCTCTCCAAGGATTCGTATTTTCAAATATAACCGGATAAGTATCTGTCGCTTCGTCATAACCATACAATTTATATGTGTATTCTTGGTTATTCATTTGTTGATAAGCCAAATAATAACCGACTAAAGCTTTAGCCTTCAATCCATCAAATATCTCATATTCTCCGGTTGCCTGTAATTGAGCGACACGCCAAGTTTCTTTAAATTCACCGGAAAGTTCATAATTCAACCATCCAAAGTTTGTTGCAGCATTTGAAGACGTTAAAGTAGGATACTTCGGATTATCATTAGCAAACGGACGTTTTGTCGGTAAATTTCGATATGTCCCGAACCGTGGCATCCAATAGTCATCGGCTTCCGGAACACCAGGGTTACGACGTTCTTCGATTCTACCATTCATGGTAGCTCCGATCTTCAAACGATCGTTAATCTGAGCGTCAATATTCATTTGTACGTTTGTGCGCTGAAATCCACCATAATTTACGATCATTGCGTCCTGATTCATGTGCCCGACAGAAAAATAATAATTAATCTTGTCAGAACCTCCCGAAACATTTGCGTTCAAATAATATTGAGGATTTGTTTCCCAGATAAAATCATACCAATCAAACGGTACATACCCTTTTTCTTTGCCTTCCAACCATTTCTGATAGTCTTCTTTATTATAGGTATAGTCGGTTTTCCCCTGAACAGTTTCCGATTGTATATAATTAGTAATATAAGTAGCCGCATCTGCCGGTTTCGGAAATGTAGACGGGCTCTGCCAACCATAATATGCATTTAACGAAACCGTATTCTTACTATTCCTCTTCCCTTTTTTGGTCGTTACAACGACAACACCGTTCGCCGCACGTACACCATATATAGAAGCAGAAGCGTCTTTCAAGACGGATATACTTTCTATGTCATTAAAATCAATATTATTAAATTGTCCAGCATCCGATTGTACGCCATCAATTACATACAATGGATTTCCCATGTTACGAATTTGTATACTAGTCGAAGCACCCGGACGGCCATCGGTTTGGCGTGTATTTAAACCAGCAATCTTACCAACCAACGCGCCGGAAGCTGTAGATGCTACCGAACGACTAATTTCATCAGAACCGATTGCCGTAATGGCTCCAGTTAAGGTCGCTTTCTTTTGAGACAACCCAAATCCCGTAACAACAACTTCATCTAATGTCTGCGTATCTTCTTTTAACGCAATATTCAGATTATCTCCTGTCACCGTAACTTGTTGAGGTAAATAACCTATATAAGAAACAATAAGCACTGCTTTATCCGCGACACTCAGACTAAAAGTCCCGTTAATGTCGGTTATCGTCCCATTCGTTGTTCCTTTTTCAACAATATTAGCACCAATTACAAGCTCACCGTAAGTGTCAACAACTGTTCCTTTTATAATTTTTTTTTGCTGTTGGGGCGAAGCTTTATCAATCACGACAAAACCTTCACTATTTTCGTGTGCTTTAAGTGGTAATAATACGATCTGATTATTAGAAATCTCAAAAGTCATATTCGTTGATCGCAAAATCTCTGCGAGAACATTTTCCAGACTTTTATTATGGGCTGAAATACTAACTCGTTCTGATAAGTCAATTGTGTTTTCATCATAAAAAAACGAATATCCACTACTTCTCTCTATTTCTTTAATCGCTTGATCAAGTAATACATTTTTCAGCTCCATGGTTATTGACTTCACTTGTTCCTCCGCATGGCTGAACGAATAATATCCAGCTTGCAAACATATAAATAAGGACAGAAGTACAACTCTCTCCATTCCTTTTTTCAGGAATAACTTTTTTTGTTTCTTCATAAACTTATTAAGATTTAATTTCAAAAAAACTGATTAGTTCTAAACTACATTTAACAAATTCACATTCATTTCTATCTCATAGGCAGTCTGTTTTAATTATTTTTTCTTTTAATTCTCAAAACATTATTCTCATCAAAACTGTATTCTATCGGGTTAGTCCGAGCCATCAAACGAAGAATTTCTTCCAGTGGTTCCACGGTAATTTTAAAGGTATAAGCTTGATCATCCGGGATTTTAGGATCTAACAAAATTGTAACGCCATACCATTTGGAAAGAGAAGAAGATAACTCACGGATAGATTTTCTTTCAAAATTAATTGACTCTTGAGCCCATAAAACATCAAAATTTACATCCCGTTTCTCGATGTTTATTTCTTTTGAAATAGTATTACAAATAGCTACTTCTCCGGGAGAGAGGTGTTTGAACTGGTCTCCGGACCTTACTGAAACAGATCCGGATAAAAGACTGACTTCCACACCGTTAATCGAATTGACATTAAAAACGGTTCCAAAAACTTCAATTTCAGTTTCCCCACAAGTTACTATAAAAGGCTTTTTTTTATCTTTTGCAACCTCAAAACAGGCTTCTCCCTCTAAAATGACCTGCCTACGATCTTCTTTTTTATCAAAAGAGTATGACAAAGACGACTGTGCGTTTAACCATACAAGGGAACCGTCCGGTAAAAAGACTTTCGACTTACCATTTAAAGAAGTATAGGTATATAAAGCAGATTCTTTCTCCACATAATCTCCAATATAATAAAAAGCAAATGTGCTAAAACAAAAAATCAATATAGCGGAGACAACAGCGACGATTCCCAATCGACTTCTATAAAATGGCTGAATAAAAAAAGAACGCCGTTTCATTCTTTTTTCCATTTTACCCCATAATTCATCTACATTTGAAGAATGTTCTAAATTTTCTTGAAGAATACTTAACCAAACCAAATGCAAATCATTATATAATAATCGGTTTTGCTCCTCAAGAAGCCATTTATCCAGTTTTTCTTGTTGAGTTACCGATATTTCATCCTTAAACGCTCCTAAAATACTATCCCAGGGAATCATTCTTTTTTTTTCCATTAATGAATAATGAGACTCAAGAAAAGAGTGTATCCCCTAAAGCAGAAAAAAAATATATGATTTTATTTATCCGGTAAGTGAAAACGCTAAAATGGGAAAGTTACCATAAGTATGAATAAGCATCACCTAAAAATGTTCTTATTTTCTTCAGAGCTATTGTGATTTGCCCTTCAACCGTTTTTTCCGATATTTTTAATTCAGATGCTATTTCTTTATTCGTAAGTAATTCTTTGCGACTTTTTTCAAAAATAATGCGACATTTATCTGGCAATAAACAAATCGCTTCTTCAATCAATTTGGATAATTCATTTAGTTCAAGCTGACTGTCATATTGCTGTATTTTATTAACTAAATCTACATCGTCAAGATATATTGAAGTTTTTTTATCTCGGATATAAGTAAAGGCCTTATTTTTTGCAGACTGAAAAAGATAGGCTTTCAATGTTAAACGTATTTCAAATCGTTCTCTATTTTCCCATATATATGTAAAAATATCCAATACAATTTCCTGCGCTTTATCTTTGTTGTTAATATAATACATAATAAAACGTTCCAAAGAATCTGCATAAAGATAAAACAAGTGTTTGAATGCTATTTGATCACCTTCTTTGATCAATTTCAGTAATAAGATATCATCTGAATTAAAACCCATATATTTCGTGTTGGTTATATAAAGATAGAAGCAAAGGTAGCACTTTTTACATCGGATGTTTTATCTAAACTAAAAACAGCATCTAAGATACAAAGCAAACACAGAAAGTTATCACTCCGGGTCTTCAAATAGCCGTTGGATTGTTTTTAGCAGCCGAAGAACAGATAGTCTTTACTCCACCTTTACCCATATTTATCCACAAGGAATAGATTCAAACCCTTTTCTCCTTCCGCAGTCAGACACCTCCTACTATACCTTTCTCATGAAATCTTTTAACATACCGGAATTTATCACCGATAAGGTCAAAAGAACACCTGAAAAATCATGAAAAAGGTTAAAGAACAAACAAAACGTAAATCTAGCGGAGATATTTTAGTAAATTGATTCATAGAATAAGTAATTTAGACTAAAGTAGAGTTTAAATACCTTTTACTATCTTTGCTAACACGAACAACAGTCTCATCACTGTTTTTAATACTTACAGACATGGATAAGCGTTTTTTAGCACTCCTAGAAAAGAGCATCAAGGATCACAAAGACTCACCCGCCTTTTCCGATTATAACGGTGCTACATATACTTTTACAGACGTAGCTGTCCGAATTGAAGAATTCCATATTCTTTTAGAAAGTGCCGGTATTCGGAAAGGAGATAAAGTTGCCCTACTCGGGAGAAATTCAGCGCATTGGGCGATTTGTTTCTTTGGAATTCTGGCCTATGGTGCTATTGCCGTTCCTATCTTGCACGATTTTACCCCGGAAATTATTCATAACGTCGTCAATCATTCGGAAGCCAAAGCCTTATTGGTTGCCAAAAGCAATTGGGACCATCTGAATGCAGACAGTATGCCGAACATACAGTTTTGCTTGTTACTGGACGATTTTTCAATTCTTTCTGCCAAAGAAAAAGGCGTATACGAGGTCATCAAGAATATCAATTTGTATTTTAAAAAGAAATATCCGGAATCGTTTTCAGTAGATAACATCCATTATCATATTGAAAAACCTGAAGAATTGGCTGTATTGAATTATACATCGGGAACCACCAGCAATTCCAAAGGTGTAATGATTCCTTACCGCAGTCTGTGGAGTAATACACAATTCGCGTACGACAGCCTTCCATTTATTTACCCCGGAGACAATGTCGTATGTATGCTACCGATGGCGCACATGTATGGATTGGCATTCGAAATCCTCAATTCGGTCAATAAAGGCTGCCATGTGCATTTTCTCACCCGCACCCCCAGCCCAAAGATTATTGCCGAAGCATTCGCGTCTATTCGTCCGGCATTAATTCTGGCTGTGCCGTTAATTATCGAAAAGATTGTAAAAAACAAGGTTTTCCCGGAATTGGAGAAACCTTTGATCAAATTTCTATGGAAAATACCGGCCTTCCATAGTATAATTAAAAAGAAAATCGCAGCAAAACTCAACAACGCTTTCGGCGGAAAATTCGGTGAACTGGTGATTGGGGGTGCTGCAATTAACAAAGAAGTTGAAACGTTCTTGCGTAAAATCGGATTCCGTTATACCATTGGCTACGGAATGACCGAATGTGGTCCGCTGATTGCTTACGAACAATGGGATACATTCAAGCAAGGTTCTGTGGGAAGGATCGTTGACCGGATGGAAATGAAGATCGACTCACCCAACGAAACCGGTGTAGGAGAAATTTTTGTGAAGGGAATGAACCTGATGCTAGGCTATTACAAAAATCCGGAAGCGACGGCGGCAGTCATGCAGGCGGACGGCTGGATGCGGACGGGCGATTTAGGGATAATAGACGAAGACGGATTCTTGTATATTCGCGGACGCAGTAAAACGATGATATTAGGTGCTAACGGACAAAATATTTATCCGGAAGAAATTGAAGACCTGCTTAATAATATGGATTATGTTGGAGAATCGCTCATCGTATCCAGCCAGAGAAAACTACTCGCCTTGATTTATCCGGACTGGGAAGCCATCGATCATGCGCAGATCGATCATACGCAAATCAACGCGATCATGCAGGAAAATATCGACCGTCTGAACAAACAACTTCCCGGATTTTCAAAAGTCTCCGGTTTCGATATCCAACAACAAGAATTCGAAAAAACGCCGAAAAGAAGTATCAAGCGTTATTTGTATCAAGCTCCGGAAGCCTAATTTGCCTAATGTCTTTACGAATCCTTCATACGGCCGACTGGCATTTAGGACAAACATTTTTCGGCTATGACCGGATGGTCGAGCAGGATATGTTTCTGACCTGGTTAAGCGACACCTTAGTATCCCATAAAACCGATGTGCTGCTTATCGCGGGGGATGTATTTGATGTTGCTAATCCGTCGGCAATCGCGCAACACCGTTTCTTCCGTTTTCTAAAAGAAGCAAAAGCAAAATGTCCACAGTTGCAAATCATCATCATCGCAGGGAATCATGATTCTGCGGCCCGGCTGGAAGCTCCTACTCCTTTATTGGACGAACTGAATACCACGATCATCGGGTTTATAAAACGGACGGGAAACGGCGATATCGACTGGGACGCCTTACTTTGCCCTTTATTCAACAAAGAGGGAGAAAGAGAAGGCCTTTGTCTTTGTGTGCCTTACCTCCGACAAGGGGATTATCCGCCTGCTGAAGAAAACGATGAAAATAGTTTCTCAGCTGGTGTCGAACGGCTCTACCATAAACTGGGTGAACAAGCCCGAAAAAAGAGTAAGCCGGACGAAGCTTTAATTGCCATGGGACATGTATATGTCAACAACGCCCAACTATCGGAAAATGACCGCAGCGAGCGGATCGTGATCGGCGGATTGGAGTCCGTTGGGGCAGAAGCGTTTGGCGATTATCTCGCATACGTAGCCCTGGGTCATATCCACAAAGCACAGCGCGTCGGTGGAAAAGAAAATATCCGTTACTCGGGCAGCCCACTGCCAATGTCATTCTCGGAAACCCGCTACAATCATCAAGTAGTATCGGTTATACTTGAAAAAGGGAGAGTAAAAGAAATCACGCCCATTTCCATTCCCGTAAGCGTCGAATTGCTTCGGATTCCCCAATCACAACAACCGCCCGAAAATGTTCTTGACGCATTGCGTGCTCTTCCTGACAAAACAACGGAGGAGACGGAGCTTTTTCCGTATCTGGAAGTCCGGGTATTATTTACCGAACCGGATCCGGGGTTCCGGCATAAAGTAGAGGAAATTCTAAAAGACAAAGCCGTGCGCTTGACGTCAATCCAAATTGTTTACCCCCAGAAAGAAAGTAACTACAGGAGTAGTCGCCTCTCATTCAACGATCTGCAAAATCTTTCGCCAGTTACGATGCTGGAACACGCATTTGCCGCTAAATACGGGAGCGACCTGCCGGTGGAACTCCGGATATTATTTAACGAAATTGTACGGGAGGAAGGAGAATGAAGATCATTGCAATACGGGGAAAAAACATTGCTTCGCTGGAAGGGGAATTTGAAGTCGATTTCACAGCCGAGCCGCTAGCCTCCGCCAACATTTTCGCCATTTCGGGGCCGACCGGCTCGGGGAAATCTTCTCTTCTTGACACCATGTGCTTAGCCCTGTTTGCCCGCACCCCGCGCACAGACCAGGCAAAAGAATTAAATGTACGGCTGCAGGATATCAATGACGACTCGTTAGTACAAAGCGACCCACGCTTTTTACTCAGGCGGGGAACTGCAAGCGGCTACGCGGAAGCCGACTTTATTGCATTGAACGGTCATCGTTACCGCGCCTGCTGGTCGGTCAGCCGTGCTCTTAAAAAAGAAAACGGCCGCTTACAAAATCCACGCCTGACACTTTTCAATTTAGACAACAATAGCGAAGAACAAGGAACCCGTACCGAATTACAACAACGGATTGTAGAATTAATCGGACTCTCCTTCGAACAGTTTACCCGTTCTGTCCTACTGGCTCAAAATGATTTTTCGACCTTTCTGAAAGCGGAACAGGGCGAAAAGGCAGCGTTACTGGAAAAACTAACCGGAACAGAACTGTACTCTCGCATCTCGAAGAAAATATTTGAACGAAATGCTGAAGCACGTACCGCTTTTGAATCCTTACAAACACAAATAGCCGGCATCGAACTTTTACCGGAAGCGGAAGAAAACGCGTTAAAGACAACATTGCAGGAATTGGAAAGCGCCTCAAAAAAATTAGAACAGGAAAGAAAAGAATGGGATGTTCTCAACGAAATAGAGACGAACACCTTCCTCCTTCTTCAAAAAAAAGAACAGCAGCAAAAAGAGGGAGAAGAAAAACTAACTAAAGCCTTGTCGTTATACGAACAGGCAAAAGCCACGCTTGATGAGGAAACAAAAACGGTTTCTGAACTGGAAACAGTGTTCAGAAAAATACAGCCGGCGTTGAACGAATCACGGAAAACCGATATCGAACTGGCGAACGCCCTCCAGCTTTTACAGGAAGACAAGACCCGGCTGGACAAATCAAACCGATTGAAAAAAGAAACGGAAGAAAAAATTCAAACCCTCTCCCTTAGCTTGAAACAATGCAATTTAGAAAATGAACTGATAGAGACATGGTTCGTAAAATTCCGTTCACGAGAAAAAGTCGCTGCGCAATTGCCGACTCTGCTTTTCCAATTGGATGCGGCCGAACGGATCCTCCAAAGCATCGAAAACGGGGGAAAAGAACTAAAAACTGTTCAAACGGAAAAAAATCACAACGCCCAAGATCTCGCCGCCATACAGCAACGCACCGTTGAACAGGAGAAAGAGATTGCTCGGCTGAACGAGCAATACCTACAACTGCTAAAAGAAATCAGGGAGACCGACACCTCCGACCTGGAAAAGAAGAAAGAAGGGTTTGTAGCCGAACGGGAAAAGCTGCTGCAGGAACAACTTTTATTCAGTTCCACCGGCACGTATGCCAAAGAATTAAGAAAAAAATTGACTGAAAACACCCCCTGTCCGGTCTGTGGCAGTTTGCAACACCCTTACGCGAACAAGGAAACCCATGCGCGTATGCAAGCGATACAGACGCAAATTCTGAATCTTACACAACAAATCGGCACGTTGGACAACGGATTGAAAACAATTGCCGGCAAACAGAGACAGGCGGATACCGTTCGTGAACAAATGCTCATCCGGAGCAAGACCTTTACCGACACGGAAAAAACGCGCCATGAATTAAATAACCGACAAATCATCCTGGATGACCGCGAGAAACAATTACAGACTGCGAAAAACGAGAACCAAACAAGATTAGTTAACACTTTGCAAACCATAGACGATCTTTTCGAAAAGGAAAGTTGGCGGGAACATTGGATGGAAAATCCGTCCCAGTTCAGAAAACGGTTGACCGACTTTGTCGCTGAATGGCAGGCAAAAGAAAAGCGAAAACAGGAGTTAGGCCGGCTATCGAGTGGCTATGAAGCAGAGCTCACTTCATATAAAGTATTCTTGGAAAAACACAAAACGGAATTTGCGACTGCCTCGAATACATTCGAGAAACAGCAGAGCGTCTACCTCGACCTGCAGGCAAAAAGGAAACAATTGTTCGATGGAAAAGATCCGCTACAAATTGAAACGGAATACCAAAAACAAATCGAACTGAAAAAGAAACGCTTAGCACAGTTACAGCAGACACTGAACGAACAAACGGGTATTGCCGAACAAACCCGCGGTCAAAAGGAACAAATTGCTAACGATTTGCTGAGTCTACGACAGGAGTTCACGAAAGCTCAAAAAATCAAAGCGGACTGGTTGGACGCGTATCAGCTCACGTCGGGAGGACGCATGCCACAGGAAAGGCTGAGCGAAGTGCTGACACAGAAATCTACAGTCGACTTCCGGCTGCGAACACACGAAGCAAATAAAAAAAGGATTTCCGGACTAAAAGACGAAGCCGAACAGAAACAGCAAATCAGCGAAAGATGGGGCAAATTAAATGAATTAGCAGGCTCGGCAGATGGAGGAAAATTCCGTCGCATAGCCCAATCGTATACTTTGGATATTCTACTCGACTATGCCAACATTCAATTAAAATCGCTCACCAACCGATACCGTTTGGAGCGCGTTCCTGACACATTAGCCTTACAAATCGTCGACAGTGACATGTGCGACGAGATACGGACCGTCCACAGTCTCTCTGGTGGCGAATCCTTCCTCGTTTCCCTCGCGCTCGCATTAGGACTATCTTCCCTGTCATCCAACCGGATGACCGTTGAGAGCTTATTTATCGACGAGGGTTTCGGATCGTTAGACGAGGAAACACTCCGTGTCACCATGGATGCACTCGAGAACCTCCGCACCCAAGGACGCAAAATAGGCATTATCTCACATGTCCAGGAAATGACCGAACGTATACCCACACAAATAAAAATCCACCGTTTGGGAAATGGACGAAGCCGGATTGAAATCGTCTAAAAAATCTATACAGCGGTTTTCTACCAAACCATCCCGGCAAGAGCACGTACTCACCAGAAAAACAGAACATACGCTTCATCGAGATGATTTTTTGGAAAAATGACGCTCCTTCCTGAAGGTTAAAAACCTGAATATCAAACAATAAAATCATACCTATCTTTTTAAAAATCCTTCGGGATCTTTTTTAAAAAAGATATCGATCATTTTTTGAAACGATCGGGACGAATTTTCGAAACGTTATATATCATTGAAATTCAGCAATTAAAAATCAAAATTTTGCATCGGGATGATTTTTTACTTCAAACATTCCTCATCGTGAAGACGCTTTTCCAAATTAAAAATAGGGCAAAGCGAACAATTTTATAAATGGATTCTAACTTATAAGCATATCATTATACTCAATCTTAAGGTATTTAACTTTCTCTTCACTCTCTATTTCGTATATGATACGGTTCGAGGCAAAATAAATAAAAAGAGAAAAAATCCCGATTTTTTATTCAATTCCACAGGCACGGATAAACGTTTTATGTTTATTTTCACCAGTCAATACATATAAAACGCAAAATTATATGAAAGAAGCAATTATGATCTATTTACTGATAGGCACATACAGCCCGGAAGACAAACCCGGAATTTTCGTCTATGATTTAGATCCCGAAACAGGAAAAACGGAATATGTCAGTGGTATATCCGGATTAGCGAATCCTTCCTATTTGAGCGTTTCAGAGAATGAAACATTCGTCTATGCGGTCAGTGAAAACGGGGAAATAGGTTCTGTGGCTGCAGCTTTTTCGTTCGACCCGGGAAAAGGAGAATTAACGTCCATTAACCGGCAGCCAACTGAAGGAGCAGGCCCTTGCTATATATTGACCGACACAGAAGATAAATTTACGTTGACAGCCAACTACAGAGGAGGAAATATCAGCGTCTTTCCTTTGTCGCCGGACGGTTCATTGAAACCAGTCTCGCAAGTATTCAATTATGGGCCAGAGTCACATTTGCATATGGCAACACGCTCGCTGGACAAACATTTTATTTTCGCGACAGATCTGGGAAGAGATAAAATTTATAAATTTATAATTAACAAAAATCCCGGAACGGAAGGCAAGTTCTTAATTCCTGGCGAACCGGAGTCGTTTTCGCTTCCGGAAGGAGCTGGGCCACGGCATTTAGTCTTTCACCCGAACGGGAAATACCTGTATTGTATTAATGAATTGGAAGGAACCATATCTTGCTTCCATTACCAGAACGGAAACCTTGACCCGTTTCAACAGATTGCATCGGATACAGTTGAACATGAAGGGAAAAAAGGAAGCGCCGATATCCATATCACACCGGACGGGAAATTTCTCTATTCATCCAACCGCCTGAAGAACGATGGTATAGCAATTTTCCGTATTAATGAAGATAATGGCGAATTATCGACTGTCGGTTATCAGAAAACAGGGATTCACCCCCGCAGTTTTATTATTACGCCAAACGGAAAGTTTCTTTTAGTGGCGAACCAGCACAGCAACCGGATCCAAACATTCCGTATTCATCAGGAAACGGGATTACTAACCGACACGAAACAGGATATCACCACAATCGAAAAACCGGTGTGTCTAAAATTTATCTTTAAAAGGAAATAAAAACTCAACCCTTCTTCGTTTGAATCAAAACGCGTTCGCCATCAGACAACGTGGTAGCGAACAGATAGGTATTGCCTCCGTCTTTTATTCTGGTTTTTATTCGCAAAGCCTCTGCCGAGAGCGGGAAATTGCGAACGGTAATATTAGCCTGCGGAATTTCTTTCGCGATTCGTTTTGCTAAAGAAGAAGAAAACGGTAAAACAGCCTCGACACAAAAAATACGTCCCGGGAAATCCAATATCAAACGATTCGAAGTATATAGATGACTGTTCACTTGGATTTTCCGTACCGGATAGCGTTCCGTCAGCAGCTTAAAAGCGCCGGCTTTTAAAAGTGACGCATTCGGCTCGTATAAATAATTCTCCGGTTTCTGTGCGTACACCGGGACGATCGTCCGTTCTTCGCTGGTTGTAAAAACAAAACAGTCTTCATCATTACCCGATTTCAGATGAGCACAAACAATAGGAACTTCCTTCCTTTTCATGCTACGTTCCATAACAAACAAAAGCTCCTTACACTCATTACGAACAGCAACCACATGCACTTCCGTAGTATCGGGCAACAGTGTGAGCGTATGATCAATATCCGCCATGGGAGAAATTTTAACAATTACGCGAGGCGCCCGTTCAAACAAACGGGGGAGCAAAAGCGTCAGATCCGGTTCACAGTCTGAAAGCGCAAACACCCGTTTATTTCCTTCACCACGACGGGCAGGATCAAGGTAAAACGTATCTATACCAACCAAAGACGAAACCAGTTCAGTACCATCTCCCTGCATCACGGTTATATTAGCAGATCCCAGCGTCTGAAAATTCGTCCGGGCAGTATCCGCATAACGTTCGAAACGCTCTATATAAGTAACCTGTCTCGCCTTCCGAGAAAAAGCGAACGTATCGACTCCAAGTCCGCCAGTTAGATCACAAACATGTTCGCCGGGACGAATAAGGCGTTGTTTGTAAAGAGCCGTCCGTTCGGACGAACACTGTTCAGCCGCAAGAGAAGTCGGAAAGACCAACGCTTTATTTGCATACCACGAAGGCAGTTTTTCCCGTATTTTCTTACGAGACAGAATTTGATCAACCACAAAAGGTATATCTATTTCCGGATAACGAGCCGCATCAAGCAAAAGCCGATTCGTATCCGATTCCGCCTGTTCTTCAATAAAAGCCATCCATTTTTCAGACAATTTCATTCTGCAAAAATAAAGGATCTTTGCTAAGCCAACAAATACCTATATATAGGTATTTGGTATACGCTTGTTTCAAGGTATTTTTGTCGTTTAATAGATTAAGCAGACATGAGACTATCGGATCTTCACACGGGAGAACACGGCATAATTGTCAAGGTATTAGGAAAAGGTGCTTTTCGCAAACGCATTATTGAAATGGGATTTATCCGGGGCAAATCGGTCGAAGTCATTCAAAACGCTCCGCTCAAAGATCCGATTCATTACAAAGTAATGGGATATGACATATCGCTCAGACGAAGCGAAGCAGCCTTGATCGAAGTCGTCAGTGAAGCAGATTACAGAGCCTCACAGGAACAAGAGTCGAACGACATAACTAACAAACCTTTTATCGCGGAGTCTCAGGAAAACTATCTGTACGAACTTGCCATGAAAAAAGGGCGGACGATCAACGTCTCCCTGATCGGAAATCCGAACTGTGGAAAGACATCGTTATTCAATTACGCTTCCGGAGCACATGAAAAAGTTGGAAATTATGGAGGAGTAACGGTAGACGCCAAAGAAGCTGTGTTTCATCAAGACGGTTATACTTTTCGAATCGTCGATCTGCCGGGTACTTATTCCCTTTCTTGCTATTCACCAGAAGAGCTTTATGTACGTAACCATCTAAGCGAAGAACATCACGATGTAGTAATCAATGTAGTAGACGCAAGTAATCTCGAAAGAAATTTGTATTTGACCAGTCAGCTGATCGATATGGACGTTCGTACCGTCATCGCCCTAAACATGTATGATGAACTGGAAAAAAGCGGAGACAAGTTTGACTATGAAGCGTTGGCGCGCATGACAGGGATCCCCATTGTCCCGACTGTAAGCCGGACAGGAGAAGGAATAGAAGCGCTTTTCAAACGCGTTATTCAAGTTTACGAAGAAAAAGACCCTGTTGTACGTCATATTCATATTAACTATGGAGACACATTGGAAAAAGCCATCACCAATGTCCGGCGTCAGCTAAAAGGAAACGAACACATTTCAAGAGGGGTTTCCAAACGTTTTTTGGCCATAAAATTATTGGAAGGAGACAAAGAAGTCGAAAACTTCATCAAAGCTTTACCAAATGGGAATGCCCCTCGAATTTTGGGTGAACGGGACAAAAACGCGGCACAAATCAAAAGTCTTTTACTGGAAGACAGTGAAACCGCATTGACAAATGCACGCTATGGCTTTATAGCCGGCGCTTTACAGGAAACTTTCGAACCCAACAAAATACGAAATGCTTCCCGAACACAGTTTATCGACATTATCGTCACTCATAAACTACTTGGGTTCCCTATCTTTATCGCCTTCATGTGGGTCATGTTCGAAGCGACGTTCCGACTAGGAGATTATCCGATGGGGTGGATTGAAAGCGGCGTAGAGTTTTTGGGTAATTGGGTACAAAACCTGATGGCAGAAGGGCCTCTGAAAGATTTGTTAGTAGACGGAATTATTGCCGGTGTCGGCGGAGTAATCGTCTTCTTACCCAACATTTTGATACTTTACCTTTTTATCTCTTTCATGGAAGATTCGGGATATATGGCACGTGCAGCTTTTATCATGGATAAAATAATGCATAAAATGGGACTGCACGGCAAGTCCTTCATCCCTTTAGTCATGGGATTCGGTTGCACAGTACCAGCCATCATGGCCACACGTACCATCGAAAGTCGAAGCAGCCGGATGATCACCATGTTAATCAATCCATTGATGAGTTGCAGCGCCCGCCTGCCAGTATATGTCCTTCTAATTGGCGCTTTTTTCCCGGAAAACGCCAGTCTAATAATGCTAACGATTTATTCCATCGGGATTTTGCTCGCCGTCATAATGGCGCGAATCTTTAAACGATATCTATTCAGCGACGAAGATGTTCCTTTTGTCATGGAGCTCCCCCCCTACCGTCTTCCGACTGCCCGTTCTATTCTCATTCATATGTGGGAAAAAGCGCATCAATATCTTCGCAAAATGGGAGGAATTATTCTTGTAGCCTCTATTATCATCTGGTTTATGGGATATTACCCCCGTCAATCCGCCAGTTCAAAAATTATAGACCGTCAAATCGAGCAAGTAGAGAATACAACACAAAATAAAGAGAAGACGCAGATTCAAATCGACGAACTAAAGCATAAAAAAGCGATGGAATTACAACGCAGTTCCTACATCGGTCAACTAGGGCAAGCCATACAGCCCGTGTTAGCCCCTTTAGGCTTCGACTGGAAAATTAGTGTTAGTATCTTAACCGGTATGGCAGCAAAAGAAGTCGTTGTAAGCACATTAAGTGTTCTTTACACGGGTGACACAGAAGAGAACCAAGCTTTGTCGGAACGTCTTAAACAAGACCGGAATGAAAACGGAGAATTTGTATTCAGTCCATTAGTCGCTTTTACGTTGATGCTATTTGTATTGATTTATTTTCCTTGCATAGCGACAGTAGCCGCAGTGATACGGGAATCGGGTTCCTGGAAATGGGGAGGATTTCTCATTTTATACTCTTGTACATTAGCTTGGCTTGTTTCTTTTATTGTATATCAAACAGGTACAATAATTAATGGATTTATAAGCTAATTCAAACAAAATAAATTATATATTTACAAGTCGAATCATAAGATTCGAAAAAAATAACACAGTTATGTGGCAAGAAATAACAGTCTTCGGAATAGGTCTTTTAGCACTCCTATACGTTGGATGGAAAGTTTATGCCTTTTTCGCCCTTCAGAAGAATTCATCCGATCCTTGTGGAGGATGTACTGGTTGTGCATTATACCATGAAAGAAGAAAATACAAGAAAAGCTGTTGCGGTAACTGACAGAAAAAATCCGGCAAAAGGAATAGTATTATTCCTTATCTTTCTTTGTCTTCACAGCCTTACCTCTTGCGAAGAGAAGGATGATATTTCTTTACGCACACTTTCAGAAGAAAAAAACTACGCAACGAATAATCGAGCCGCAGCTGTCTGTCTATCCTCGATCATGTATAACCGAACAGACAGCACAAATCCTCTCGAACGTTTCAAACTCGTTCATATTTCCGACGCGCACCTTTCAGACAGATCAAGTAGTAATCATTATGAGACGCCCAAAAATTTAATAGAAGCCGTCAAATTTTCGAATCAGCAGGAGCTTCAAATTAATGCGATTGTAGCAACAGGAGATCATATCAGCTATTCCTCACGAACGGAAGCACTACTCTATCTTCAATCTTTTTACAAAAACTTATTCAGCCAAAATAAAATACCGACCTTTCCCTGCCTGGGTAATCACGATTCGAACATCAACAATCAAGATTTTTCGAACGCTTTTTCAAAAAAGGAATTATATTCGGCTTTTGACAACAAAAACAACTACGCCCTTAAGCAGGAAGATCAAGAAAATTACTATTATGCCGATGTCAAAAATCCGATGGGAGGAACTGTTAGGATCATCGCGTTAGATATGCTGGATCAAGCCTATCCTGAATATAATACCGTGTATAACGCACTATTCAGCCAAAAACAAATAGACTGGCTTTGTCGAAAAGCATTAAAAGAAAATATGACAGAACAGCATCAGGTCATTATCATCACTCATTTCCCATTTCAGGCACTTACTGCCAAAATGAGTAATTACCTGATAGACGGTAGTTTTATTCATTCCGCGCGACTCATTCCGGAAATTATCGAAGCATTTCGTGAAAAAGAACCCATTCGAGAAAGTTATCCTAATCTGCAAAAAAAGAACGACACAATTTACGTAGACACCGATTTCTCAGATTATAAAGGGGATTTTATCTGTTATATGGGAGGTCATGCCCATGTCACCGCCCAATTCGAGATAAACGGTTTACGAAATCAGTCAACGTCTCGCCTACCCCAGAAAATGTTATTGTGTACAAACATGTCACCTTCTGAAGCCGGCACAATGTTTAACCGGGTAAAAAGAGAGGAAAACACGATAACAGATAATAGTTTCTGTATTTATGCTATCGACACTCAGGAAAGAAACATCTATATCACATTCTTCGGGGCATACTTGCCGGCAGATAAGACAAAAACAGAATATCCGGAAATACAAATCATTCCGTATTAGTCTCTCGTCGGGGTAAAAAGTACTCACCTCCGAAGACTATGCGTCCCAGTAAAAAAACGAAACGCACATCCATATAAACAAAAATCGTATACGGAAACTTATTCGGCATCTATTGTCTTCGAATTACGACCTATGCAGGAATAAATAAATCCTTTTTGTTCCAATTCTTTCGCGTCATAAATATTCCGACCGTCCAAAATTAACGGATACTTCATTAGTT
>JAQVZS010000014.1:0-25465 GCA_028708075.1 Massilibacteroides sp. | reverse complement strand
GAAACTTATTCGGCATCTATTGTCTTCGAATTACGACCTATGCAGGAATAAATAAATCCTTTTTGTTCCAATTCTTTCGCGTCATAAATATTCCGACCGTCCAAAATTAACGGATACTTCATTAGTTTTTTAATTGCAATCCATGAAGGCAAGCGGAATTCTTTCCACTCCGTCACCACCAATAAAGCATCCACATCTACTACAGCCTCATAAATGTTTTTGGCAAATTCGACTGTTCCCTCCAAACGACGATTTGCTTCTTCCATCGCCACAGGATCATAAGCCCTTACCAAACAACCCGCCTCAAGTAAACTTTCGATTAAGACTAACGACGGGGCTTCCCGGATATCGTCTGTCTCCGGTTTAAACGACAAGCCCCATACCGCCACAGTCTTTCCCTTTAAATTACCACGGTAATAATCCGTTAATTTGCGAAAAAGAATAGATTTTTGCCGTTCATTCACATCCTCAACAGCTTGCAGAATAGACATTGAATAATTATGCTCTTTTGCGGTACGAATAAGTGCTTTGACATCTTTCGGAAAACAAGATCCCCCATATCCGCATCCAGGATACAGAAAATGACTGCCGATACGACTATCCGTCCCAATCCCTTTACGAACCATATTCACATCGGCACCGACCAGTTCACAAAGATTTGCAATATCGTTCATAAAACTAATACGGGTAGCCAACATTGCATTGGCAGCGTATTTTGTCATTTCGGCAGAAGGAACGTCCATAAAAATAACACGAAAATTATTCAACAAAAAAGGACGATATAAGTGCGTCATCAATTCCCGCGCTTTTTCTGTTTCTACACCAACCACAACACGATCCGGGCTCATAAAGTCTTTAATCGCAGCTCCTTCCTTTAAAAACTCCGGGTTGGACGCAATATCAAATGCCACAGAAGCACCCCGCTTATCCAATTCTTCCCGTATCGTTTGTTTAATTTTATCTGCGGTTCCAACCGGAACTGTACTTTTCGTGACAATCAGCAGATACTTATTCATGTACCGCCCTATTTCACGCGCAACATCAAGGACATAATGCAAATCGGCACGTCCGTCTTCTCCAGGAGGAGTTCCAACAGCAGAAAATAAGACCTCAACCTCATCCAGACAATCTTTCAGCTCAGTCGTGAATCGCAACCGTTCTGCTTGAAAATTACGATGCACCATTTCTTCCAGGCCGGGTTCATAAATAGGGATAATACCTTTTTTAAGATTTTCAATCTTAGTTTTATCCACATCCACGCAAAAAACCTCCGTACCCATTTCCGCGAAACAAGTTCCCGTTACCAATCCTACATATCCAGTACCGACTATCGCTATTTTCATTTCGTGTTATTTAAAATATTCCAGATACAAATATACATGATTCTTCATAGAGATATGCGTATGAAAGCTTTTCTCGTAACAGAATTAGCGTTCTCATAGGCAAAACAAGTGTTTTTTTATGAAAATATTCGTAGATTTGCACTCCTTCAATAATAATAAAGAGATTAATACTGCGTTCTTTTTAAAATGGGTTTACAACAAAATGGTACAAGATTTTATCAATAGACATTATTATTCTTTATTTATTATTACTCTTCTTTTGGGAGTAATACTTTACGGTCTAACAAACTTTCAAGCTATTGACGAAATTTGCAGTATTATTTTGCTTGGAATGTTCTTCTTTGTTATGTTGAACACAAAAGACTGGGCAATAAACAAACTATTTCTTTACACACTATTAATCTTTAGTTTTTATTTTTTCTACTCATTAATAATTCACAGCAATTCAACAAAAGCAATTTTGATGGATTTATTAATCCAATTAAAACCTTATATAGCATTATTTTGCACCTATCAACTACGTCCTCAATTTAATAAAAAACAAACGGTTATATTACACCAACTAAGCATTTTGATCTGGTTCGTTCTCTTACCGATAGGAATAACAGGAATCTTCTATCATAAAATTTTTACAATAACGATGGCTCATGCCTCAAATTTCGCATCCGCTGTTTCTGCATTAGCTTTAATCTATTTATATACAAGCAAAAACACTCAAAGAGAGCGTTGGATTTTTATTTTAATGCTTTCTTTAGGGTTAATTTCAGGAAGATCGAAATTTTATGGTTTTTTTCTGCTTTCCAGTATGCTTATTCTTTACCTGAGTAACGCAAAGAACCTAAAGATCAACACGAAAAATATTCTCCTTTTTTTAGGCCTCTTTTGTCTGATACTCTTTGTAGCAAAAGAAAAAATTACTCTTTATTTTATGCAGGGAATCTCTGCAGACGCAGAAAAAAATTATATAGCACGATTTGCTTTATATGCTACTTCTTTCCAAATTTTCATTGACCATTTTCCCTTTGGCAGTGGCCTAGCCAGTTTTGCAACCTATGCTTCCGGTATGTTTTATTCGCAAACATACACGGATTATCAGATTGATGGAATATGGGGTATAAGTAAAAGTTATAAAAGTTTTATCGCTGATACCTATTACCCCTCACTTGCTCAATTTGGAATAGTTGGTGTTTGTTTATACATATCTTTTTGGATATATATCTTTAAAGAAGCTATTATTTGTTTTAAAAAGACCAATGAAACAAACTTAACTATTATCACTTTAATTATTATAGGTTACTTTGCAATCGAAAATGTAGCTGATGCAACAATCACCAGCAATAGGGGATTCTTTTTCATGATGTTCCTAGGACTTATTCTTTCAGATATGAAATACAAGCGTGCAGCTTTACAGAAGGATCAAGCACCTAATAATCTAGTAAACCAGTAAAATTAGCCTATGCAAGCAATTATTCTAGCTGCCGGAATGGGGAAAAGATTGGGTAATCTTACAAAAGATAACACCAAATGCATGATAAAAGTTAGAGAAAAAACTCTAATCGAACGGATGATTAACCAATTAAGCGCAAAAAAGTTAAAGCGTATTATTATTGTTATCGGATATAAAGGGGATAAAGTAAGAAATTTAATTGGTTCTGAGTGGAATAACATTTCTATCCAATACATAGAGAATACCATATATGACAAAACAAATAATATTTATTCCCTCTATCTTGCTAAAGACTTCCTAGTGGAAGACGACACTCTATTACTTGAGTCAGACCTAATCTTTTCAGATGAAATATTATCCAGAGTAATTGATAATCCTTATCCTAACCTGGCAGTAGTAGCCCGCTATCAAAGTTGGATGGACGGAACAGTTGTTACACTCGATGAAGACAACAACATTCTCAGCTTTATTTCTCAGAAAGCTTTCAATTTTTCCGACATAAAGACCTATTACAAAACGGTAAACATATATAAATTCAGTCGCAATTTTGCAACGAATAAATATGTTCCTTTCCTAGAAGCCTATTGTAAGGCACTTGGTAACAACGAATATTACGAGCAAGTTTTACGAGTTATTTCCCTGTTAGACAAATCAGATCTAAAAGCGCTTCCTCTGGATACGGAAAAATGGTACGAAATAGATGACCTACAGGATTTGAATAATGCAGAGGTTTTATTTTCGAACGAAAAACAGGCCTTGTCTGCTTATGCTGGCCGCTACGGAGGTTATTGGCGTTTTCCACATTTACTCGATTTTTGTTATCTCGTTAATCCGTATTATCCCAGTAAGCGGCTACGGAAAGAGATGAAAGCAAACTTCGATATCTTGTTGTCCGAATACCCCTCGGGGATGTCAGTAAACGCACAACTTGCCGCCCGATATTCCGGAGTCAAACCGGAGCAGATTGTAGTCGGTAACGGGGCTGCGGAACTAATTCATCATTATTGCAACCTTTATCCTTTAAAGACAGGGATTATTCTGCCCACATTCGAAGAATATCCGAACCGTTTCGAAGAAAAACAATTGATTTGTTTTACGCCTCAGAACCAGAACTTCACTTATTCGGCAAACGAACTGATCGACTTTTTCACCCAGCACCCAATAGAACAATTAATCCTGATCAATCCAGATAACCCTTCGGGTAATCTATTGAACCCGGAAGAGCTGCGAACACTGATCGGGTGGACCCGGGAAAATGGGATACGCCTTTTGATCGACGAATCTTTTCTTGATTTCGCGGAAACGGATAATCAATACAGTTTATTCGATGTGGAATTGCTGAACAGCAATCAGCATTTGACCGTCGTAAAAAGCATTTCTAAATCGTACGGAGTTCCGGGCCTAAGACTCGGTTTTCTGGCTTCTGGAGATACGGAATTGATCAAGCGGTTAAAAAAAGAAATTTCCATATGGAACATCAATTCTTTCGCGGAATTCTACATGCAAATCTTTATCAAATATCAAGAAGATTATCGAAAAGCCTGCGTCAACTTCCGGGAAGAAAGAATACGTTTCTTTAATCAACTTCAAACCTTGTCAATTTTGCGTGTCATTCCTTCTGCAGCAAATTATTTTTTATGCGAAGTAACCGGTCGGCTGACAGCTGAAGAACTTTGCAACAAACTGTTGATCCGGAACAATATCTTATTAAAAAATTGCAAAAACAAAGCCGGTTTTAATCAAAAAGAATATATCCGGATTGCTATTCGCGACATGAAAGACAATGATTGTTTGGTCAAAGCATTAAAGGAGATTGAGCATGAGTGAGACATCATATCGGTCTATTTGTATTTGTGGAGGGGGAAGTTTGGGACATGCGATCGCAGCAACAGCGGGGAATCAAGGTTGTCATATCTCAATTTTAACCGGACATCCCGAACGTTGGGATAAACAAATAACGGCTTTCGACTGTAGGGATAATGTCATTCAAAGTAAACTGATCCAGGTTTCTTCCAAGGCACACGAAGTCGTTCCAAAAGCCGATTTGATTTTATTGTGTGTACCCGGTTATCTAATCGAATCGACATTAAAAAAAATTCAACCTTACCTTTCGCCGAGACAGATGGTCGGATCGGTTGTATGCAGCAACGGTTTCTTCTGGATCGCACGTTCCGTCGTTGGAAAAAACATTTCTTTGTTCGGATTTCAGCGTGTTCCGTTTATCTGTCGTGTTCGGGAGTATGGTAAGAGTGTGGATATTAAAGGATACAAATCGCAGCTGAAGATCGGAGGATTGAACAATCCGTATTTAAATGGGCTGGCGTCCTTTTTTACAAAGATATTCCAAACGCCTACTTCCGTGCTAAATCATTTTCTGGAGGCAACGTTGACCAACAGCAATCCGATTTTGCATCCCGCGCGCATTTACGCCATGCTTTCTGCCCAAACAGAAGAAACGTTTGACAAAGAATTTCTGTTTTACGAAGAATGGGATGATAAGAGTTCCGAAATATTGATCGCCTGCGATGACGAACTGCATGCGATCATCCAAAAACTACCGGTCAATCCGAAAGAAATTCCACCGTTGTTGACGTATTACGAGTCGACCGACGCCGCGACATTGACGCAGAAAATCCGATCTATCGCAGCATTCAAAGGAATTAAAATGAGCATGAAGCCGGTAAAAAACGGATTTGTAATTGATTATTCAAATCGGTATTTCACGGAAGATATACCTTTCGGACTACTTATAATCAAGTCATTAGGTGTTCTCACCGACACTGCGACTCCGACAATCGACAACATATTGTGCTGGATACAAACCCAAATGGGAAAAGAATATCTGTCGAACGGTGAAATGACCGGCATGGATATCGTCCATTCGGGAATCATCCAAAATTACAGAGTACACTCGGAAGAATTATTTAAGAAGGGATAACTGATTAATGGATATTAAAGAGAGATTAAGACAACCGATGGTAACCAATTTCTTTTTCCTGATACTTCTTCAGGGAATGAATTATTTGTTGCCCTTACTTTCTTTCCCCTATCTCGTGAGAGTATTGGGAGTCGAACGATGGGGTTTAGTCTCTTTTGGATATGCGTTCATCCAGTATTTCGTCATGCTGACGGATTTCGGGTTTAATCTTTCCGGCACAAAATATATATCGGAAAACCGGGATAACCTGACAATTGTCAACCGTTATCTTAACGCAGCGATGATCGGACGCCTGCTTTTATCTCTGTTTAGCTTTGGAATATTGATAATTCTTGTTTTTTCATTTGAAAGATTTAAAGGAGACGCTGTCTTTTTCATACTCTACTTCGGAATTGTCTGGGGTAATGTCATGTTCCCCATGTGGTTTTTTCAAGGAATGGAAACCATGAAATACATGACTTTATTCAATATTATATCGAAAGCGCTCAGCATCATTCCATTTTTTCTATTTGTTCACCGACCGGAAGATTACATGCGGGTACCTGTATTTTACAGTTTCGGTTTTTTAATGGCGGGTTTTATCAGCCTCTACCTTATTTATAAAAAAATGGGGATGTCATGGTTCATTCCTGAATTCAACTATGTCAAGTTTGCCTTAAAAGATAGTTCCACCTATTTTTTATCCCGTTTATCCACCTCTCTATTCACAACAAGCAACACGTTTCTGATCGGAATTTTCCTCAATAATACCGCTGTCGGGTATTATTACGCAGCAGAAAAACTATACCAAGCATATAATCAATTGTTACTCCCATTCACAGGCGTATTGTTTCCCCACATCGCGAAAAGCAAAGACACCGTCTTTTTCAGGAAAATATTCCGAAAAATTTCCTACACCAATATATTTTGTTTAATCTGCGCTATCCTATTATCTTCCTATATAATACAAATCGTTTATGGAGAAGGGGTACAAGATAGCCTTTCCGTATTCCGTATTTTGCTATTAGCTTGTTTCGTCACCATACCATCCATGCTTTTAGGATATCCGTTTTTGGCAGCAATGGGACACCCCAAATTCACGAATCTCACCTTAATGATTATCTCTTTCACCCACATTTTCGGATTATTTATTTTAGCTATCTTTGACATCTTTAATATAGAAACAGTAGCCGGCATGGTTGTATTTTCAGAACTTCTGCTTTTCTTAATTAGGAGATACGGAGTCAACCGGTTCGGCTTATTTAAATAAAAATGGCAGATTACAATAAACTCTTTCCAGACAGGAGGCAAGAAGGTGACACAGTGTTGAGGCAAGCTCAGTTGGTTATGTTGCGAATGCTTTGTGTCGTTGATGATATTTGCAGACGACATGACTTACATTATTGGCTATGCTCAGGAACATTACTCGGAGCAATCAGACATAAAGGATTTATCCCATGGGATGATGACTTAGATATTTGTATGCTTCGCGAGGATTACGAAAAGTTTTTAGAAATCGCACTTCAGGAATTACCTAAAGAAATGTTGGTGCAAACCCGGGAGCTTGATCCCTTATATGACTACTTACCTCTGCCATGCAAAATAAGAGACAAAAAAAGCCTTATTATTTCTAAAGGATTAGAAAAGAAGAAATATTGTATGGGATTATTTATTGATATCTTTCCTGCAGACAGATACCATCTTGAAAAAAAACAATTTCTTAAGGAAAAGAAGAAGAAAGAATTTTTCTTCTTCTTATCAAAATTAGCGGATTTTGAACTAAGTAAGGATAAATCTTTTTCCCGCAAATTTATCAGTTACTTTTCTCCCTTAATTCGCTTACTTATCAAACAATACTTAAAAGAGATCAAGAAAGATATTGCAAAAAACAAATCCTTAGGAAAAACGTGTTTAATCGGGCACGGTATGGATACGCCTTGGAGACGTTTTTTTAAATATTCCGATATTTTCCCATTACAAGAAACCAGTTTTGAAGGATATAATTTTTTTGTACCGAATAATGCACATTCATACCTATGTCAATTATATGGTGAAAACTATATGGTTCTTCCTCCTCTAAAAGAACGGGTAGCTAAACACTCTGCCATTTTAAAACCTATTATTGAGTAATAAACTCAAAAACCATTCTTCCTTTTTCCCTTACAGACAAGCTTAACTAGTTTGACAAAGAAACACATATTATAAACGACATAGCGTTTCCATAATCTTCGTGGTTCGGCAATTAGGCGCCCAAGCCATTCTAAACCAAGATTAACCAGCCATTGAGGTGGACGTTTTTTCGTCTCGGCATAAAAATCAAAAACGGCACCAATCCCACAAATTATTTTTGCGTGTTTGATTTGCTCCTTATTTTTATATATCCATATTTCCTGTTTAGGAGCCGTCATTCCCACAAAAACAACATCCGGAGCAAAGTCATTTATTGCAGCTACCATCTTATCATTATCTTCTATTGAGAATTCAGATTTAAACGGCGGGCTATAAAAACCTACTTCTATGTTAGGGAACTCTTTCTTTATTTTTTGAGCTATTTTATGTAGCGTACAATCAGATGATCCTAAATAAAAGCAAGTTCCTTTTTTTCTATTCAATATTTTCAGTAACATTTCATGCAAATCGGCTCCAGCGACTTTTTTGATTTTTTCTCCACTAAGCAATTTAGCAGCAATAACAATACTAATCCCATCTGGAAGAATCACGTCACTACACAATAATGCGTCTTTAAACAACCGATTTGAATCAGAAAGAAGCCAAGAATAAGCATTCAGCGTATTAACAATTTTCTTCGTATCTGGTAATTCCTCAATTGAATAAGCTGCAGAAACAGAAAAGCCTTCCAATCGTACGTTTTTTTCCATCACTTTTTTAGTATAGAATCATAAATAAAGACTAACTTCTCCATTTTAACGTTCCAAGACATGTCCCGGACTTTATCCAACGTATTCTTAGATTTTTCGATCAGCAAATTTCTGTTCTTATAAAGTTCCCTTATTTTTTGAGCAAAATCAGTAGCAGATTGCTCTGGGGTTGAAAGTTCGATTTTTTCACCAACTGATTTATCGACAACAACGCCAAAACCGCAAGTATTAAAACACAAAATCGGAAGATTATTAACTAATGCTTCCAGGACTACGGTAGATGTAGCTTCAGAAACACTTGTAAAAAAGAATAATTGACTTTTTTTCATTAGGGCATGCACTTCTTGATTTTCAATTTTCCCATGCCAAACACAGTTTTGGGCTATCCCAAACTTCTTTGCCTTTTCCTTATAGTAACTATTTTGAGCCTCAGAGCCATCACCAACAATATGGAATTTCCAATTAGGCAAATCCTTTAACTGAGCAACCGAGTGTAAAGCAATTGAAAGCTGCTTTGCATAAAAAAAACGACCTACCCAAAGAATCTGAAATAATTCTTCTGAAAACCTATTATAATCTACATCAGGATTACTTTGAGGATAACATCCTGTTTCATTAATAAGTATTGTTTGCTTTTTGTAGATATCTTTAAGATTACTCTGAACCTCAGGGGTTGCTGCAATCAAAGCGTTTGCTCTTTTTATTGCTTTTCTTACTCTTATACTAAATCTGATTTGAAATCGATTTATCGTGTTTTTCAAACGGACAAAACAGTATTGTTTAAGATCCAAATTCTTTAAATAAGAATTTGGATATATGTTCATACCCCCAATTGGACCCCAAACATAAGATATATCTTTTAATTTCCAGAGGAATCCCGGCTCACGAAATCCAATCATGTTCAATTGATGAACAATGTCAATATGATTTTCATTAATGATTTGTCTGGCCAAATGCAAAGCTTGAATTTGCCATTGTCTATAATAATAATAAAACCGCCAATCGCCCTGATTCCAACAAATTCTACGAATTTTTTCAGATACGGGCAAATAATAAAAACGGATATTTTCTTTATTGGAGAATTTCAAAAGTTCCATTTCAATTTCTTCCTTCCACTCTCCTTCCGTGATAACAAAGACCCGACAATGTCGCGCGATGTTTATCACCCAATTCCAACCCATTCCCGGTTCAGATCCCCAATTTGGATTACAAGCATAAGCATTAATAAGTACCGATATCATTCTCCCAAAAGTTTCTTATACAATTCATCTATCTGTTCACCAATTTTACTTAAATTGAATATTGTTTCCACCAATTCTTGAGAATTTTGCACAATATGACAACGTAATGCCTCATCCAGAATAATCCGTTCTAATTGCGCAGCCAATTGCTTATAATCACCAGGGACAAAAAGCAATGCATTCTTTTCATCAACTAATATATCCCGTAATCCTCCCACTGGAGTACAGACTACAGGCAATTTATAAGCCCACGCATCTAAAACAGTCATGGGAAAACCTTCCGCATAGCTCGGTAAACAAACAACAGATGCTTGGCGAAACAATCTATCTTTTTTTTCTCCACTTATCCAACCTGTAAATTCTGTCTGATTAGAAATTTGATATTTTGAAGCTAATAGTTTCGCCTCTTTTATTTCGCCATATCCTGCAAAAACAAGCTTCCATTCGGGATATTTATTTGCAATAACCGAAAAAGCCTCAATTAAAACCGAATATCCCTTGTTTTGATTTAAAACACCGGCATACAGAATATTTTTCCCCCTAACGGAAAACGTAGAATCGGATATACACAAACAAGGATTATAAACCACATATACCTTCTCTCCAACACCAAACAAATCGGAGATTTTTTCTTTTATCATACTTGATAAAACAATTATTGCATCCGCTTCATCAAAAAATCTCTGATATAGATACCTGTCCGCTTTTTTTTCTATTTGAGAATCAATTTGCGTACCTATATGTAAATGAACGATAACCTTCTTCCCTAATAATTTTGCAACTTTTAAAAACGGATATTTCCGCTTAACAGAAGGAACCGCATTGGTATGAATATGTACAAGATCATAAGACCAAATAATAAACAAATATTCAAAAAAAGCACGAAAAGCATAAAAGATTTTCAAAAACGCACTCCTGTCTATATGAGACTCTATCCACTTTATACGATATTTATCCCAAAACGGACATTGTCGGTAAGCATTTAACACCGAGGTAATTCCTCCTCTTGTTCTATGAGAAGTGGCAATAAATAATACTTTTTTTCTTTTCATCAATTCTTATTCAATGATAGCAGTTATTTTTCGTCAATCGTTGCCCCTCTTTATAAAGAATCTGCTCGTGTTTTTGTATTTCGCTAATAGAAAACCGATCCTTTATCTTTTTAGCAGGCACGCCTCCCACAACAGAATACGGATCCACGTCTTTCACAACGAGCGCCCCCGCTGCAACAACAGCTCCACGGCCAATAGTAACTCCTTTTAATATCGTCACATTCGTTCCCACCCAAACGTCATCATTTATATATATGTCTTTATCGTCTTCGGGTAGCTTTTCCTTTACATCAAACATATACCGTCCAACATCTGAAACACGATGGTTACCTCCTATTATGGTTACCCTTGGGCCAAAAATCACTTTGTTCCCAATATGAATTTTGCTATCCGTTGCTACAAACAAAGCTCGTGGGCCGATATAAACATCATTTCCGATTGAGATATTTCTATATGTAAAATCAGAAGTAATTGAAGAAAAACGAACGTTACATCCACAAGATATCATTAAATGCTTATATAAAAATGAAAAAAAACGGTTTAGACATCCTACAACCAGCCATTCTATTTTTAACACTATATATGCTAAAACTCTCATTATCTTTTTATTTCATTTCTTTATAAAGGGAATACAAAGAATGTATTTGTTCTCTGCAAAATAGATAAACGACCGGAATAATAAGAGTAAACAAAAATATTCCTATTGCAACAAATAGTTTACGAGGCGCAACCGGCTTAGCCAAAACAAATGCTTGGTCAAGCGCTCTTGCTTTAGGTTTTGCATGTCCAATTGACATAAGCAATTCTTCTCTTTTCTGTAGTAATATTAAATAAATTCCCTGATATATCTCTTGTTGTCTTATTAGCTGACGATACGCATATTCTTGTGCAGGAAAATCGCTCATTTTACCTAACAAAAGAGTCTCTTTGTTTTTTAAGTCATCAAGACTTAAGCGAAGACCTTCTTGTGTATTTCGTATAGTACCGTAAACACTTCCTCGTAGATTATCCGCCTGCTCAGAAAGAGTACCTACAAGAGGGTTATCAATACTGGAATTTTGAATCACTCTGGCACGTTCCAATAAAATTTCATTATATGTAGAAATAATCCCGTCTTTTTCATTTCCCATTGACAACAAAACTGGAACTAAATTATATTTATTCTTCGGATTCTGAATAAAACTATCAATCATTGAAACCAAGTTTAACTGTGCTTCGAGTTCAATCAGTTTCATTTGAAGTTCTTTCATCTGTTCAGAATAAAACATGACATCAGTTTCAACGGCTGTTAGCTTATTAAGTTTCTTATATTTAGCTATTTCAATTTCTGTTTCACTTAAAGCCATCGTAACACTATCAATACGACCAGAGAGAAAGGCTATTGACTTATACGCTTCCTCTTTATCATACTCTACACCTTGTTTATTATACAATTCTATCAATTTATTAATAATATTTACTGCTCTATTTTTCTCATAATCCTTACAACTCATTTCTACCACATTAGATGATTTGGATAATTCTTCAATAAACAAATCATTAATCAGAGATTCTGCAACCCAAGATGCTGGTGTATATTTTGCCTTTATCTTAAATGAAGAGATTTTATCTTTTTTATAATCAAGAATAAAGGAACAAGCAGACAATACAATTTTTGCCGGCAATGTTGTAAAGGAAAAGTCTTGTGATTTTATTTTAGTTGACTCAACTCGTACCTTAATATTCCCATTAGAACTTTTTATATCAAAATGGACAATATCATCCATGGGAAGAATACAACCGGGTTCTACAGACAAAACAATAGGCGTTTTCTCATATTCATTATAAAAAGAATAAGGCTTATTATAGCTAAAATTTAAACCCAAAGTTGTTATAACCTGATTAATAAGGGAATTCGATGATAATTCCGCTATCTCATCCTCCATATTAATCGTAGATGCAGAGACTCCTCCCAAACCAAAAGATTTCATCAAACCTGCGGCCTCACCTAAACCAAGTCCAGCACCACTCATACTCTCGGGAGCCTGTAGTTCCACAACCGCCTTTATTTCATACGTTCTCGGATAGAAAATCAAATACAATACGCCTACTATGCATGAGAACAAAAAGGCACCTAAAAACAATTTCCAATGCAATAAATACCTTACTATAATACTTTTTAAACCGATTGTTTCGTTATCTTTTTCTTCCATATGTTTACCTTGTCGTCGCTATTATGATTGATGAGATTACTGATACGGTACTCAATATCGTGGAGAAGATCGTCAAGTTATATTGTTGCGCCTGACTGTACCGCGCGTTCCTTTTTTTTGCATCGTTCGGTTCTACATAAACAACATCATTCTGACGCAGATAATAATATGGAGAAGCAAATAATGCCGGATCTGTCAAATCAATTCGTCCCCGTTCTTTTTGCCCATTATTATCTCGGATAATCAGAATATTTCTCCTGTTCGCATTAATCGTCAGATCGCCAGACTGTCCTATCGCATCCAGAATTGTTATCCGGTCATTTTGTACGGTTATTTTCCCGGGACGGGAAATTTCGCCCATCATGATGATCTTATAATTGACGATTTGCACATTCACAATCGGTTCCTGCACATATTTCGTTATTTTTTCCTGCAACATTTCACTGAACGCCTGTTTAGAATAACCTGCAGCCTTTATTCTTCCGATGACTGGGAAATTGATATAGCCCTCCTGATCAACCAAATAGGTGTGTAATTGGGATGTCGAAGAACTGGTCGACGCTCCTCCTTGTACTGCATACGAATAAGGGGGAGGATTAAACGGAGTGACTACAGTGGGATCCCATGCTGTTACGGTAATGGTCAGCAAATCGTCCGGACAAATTTCGGAAATATACGTCTGGCTCATTCCTTCGATCTGAGCATCCGTCAAATCATCTATTCCTTGAAAATAAGCCACATCTTTCGGGACTGAACATGAGCCCAGGAAAAGTAAAAAAAGAAAAAGTGAAAAAATTTTCGCTCTCATATTATTTTCTGAAAATTGGTTGCAAAGATAGAACTTTATCTGGTAAACTGGAACCGCCGGTCCGGTTAACAAATCATGTTATCATAATAACGATGCATTTTTCAGGATATTGCTGCACATAGCTTCAAAAAGATACAACTTTTTCTATATTTACGCCGATTTATACCTTACCTTTGTTTCCAGACGCGAACAAACAAAAAGTAATGCTTCAGATAGGGAACTACAATACATTAAAAATCGTCAAGGATCTGGACTTCGGTGTTTATCTGGACGGAGGCGACGGGCAGGAAATTTTGCTTCCAGCACGTTATGTCCCTAAAAATATCAAACCGGGAGACGAAGTCGAAGTTTTTATTTATCACGACAACGAAGGACGCTTGATTGCCACAACAGCCCGTCCTTACGCCACGGTCGGAGAATTTAAGTTTATGCGAGTCAAAATGCTCAGTCAAGTCGGTGCGTTTTTAGACTGGGGAATTATGAAAGATCTGTTGGTTCCTTTCAAAGAACAAAAAATAGCCATGTGTGAAGGTCGGTGGTATCTGGTTTATGTGCGCTTAGATCATGTATCACAACGGATTATGGCGTCCGCCCGGATTGATAAATTCTTGAATAATACTCCTCCGGATTACAAAATTAATCAGGAAGTGGATATCCTAATCGCCGACGAAACCGAAATCGGATATAAAGTAATCATCAATAACGCCCATTGGGGATTAATCTATCATGATGAAGTTTTTCAGCGGCTGGAAAAAGGTGAAAGACGAAAAGCCTATGTTAAAGCCATACGCGAAGACGAGAAAATAGATATCAGCCTGACCAAACTCGGTTACGAAAAGATCGACGGCGTTATATCGGTTATCCTTGACGCGCTAAAAGCTCAGGGCGGATTTCTTGCCGTACACGACAAAAGCGAGCCGGAACTCATTTACGCCCTTTTCCGCTGCAGCAAAAAGAATTTTAAACAAGCCATCGGCGCCTTATATAAGCAAAAACGCATCGACATCGAAAAAGATGGGATACGCTTGTTATAATAAAAAAGGCAATCCGGGCAAGGATTACCTTTTTCTGTTACCTTGAAGTTTTTACTACAGGGTTAACCTAAATACGATTTCAGAAGCTTGCTACGTGTTCCTTGTCTTAATCTTCTGATTGCCTTTTCCTTGATCTGGCGGACGCGCTCTCGTGTGAGGCCAAATTTGTCGCCAATCTCTTCCAATGTCATTTCCTGACAGCCAATACCGAAAAACATTTTAATGATTTCACATTCTCTTTCGGTCAGTGTAGCAAGTGCCCTATCAATCTCCTTCGCCAGTGATTCATTCATTAACGACCGGTCTGCAATAGGTGCGTCGTCGTTCACAAGCACATCTAAAAGGCTATTGTCTTCCCCTTCTACGAACGGAGCATCCACAGAGATATGTCTACCGGATACTTTTAATGTATCGGTAATCTTATCCACCGGAATATCCAGTTCTTCTGCCAGCTCTTCAGGCGACGGTCTGCGTTCGTTTTCCTGTTCGAATTTGGAAAAAGCCTTGCTGATTTTATTCAGCGAACCAACCTGATTCAAAGGTAAACGAACGATTCGAGACTGTTCTGCCAAAGCCTGCAGAATAGATTGGCGAATCCACCATACCGCATAAGAAATAAACTTGAACCCTCTTGTTTCATCAAATTTTTCGGCAGCTTTAATCAGTCCAAGATTACCTTCATTTATTAAATCCGGTAAACTTAACCCCTGATTCTGGTATTGCTTAGCTACTGAAACGACAAAACGCAAATTCGCCCGGGTCAATTTCTCCAATGCTCTACGGTCACCTCTCTTAATTGCCTGCGCCAACTCTACTTCCTCTTCAACTGTAATAAGATCTTCACGACCAATCTCCTGAAGATACTTATCAAGCGAAGCGCTTTCGCGATTGGTAATGGACTTCGTAATTTTTAATTGTCTCATCCAACGATTTTATTGAGAAATATGGGATGCAAAGATAATATTTTTTATTGCAACAATTGGCCGAATGCATCCCACATCCAGCCAATTAAATACCTTTAACAATCTTTTTGCCGGAAAAAGAACTCTTTTTCCTTATTCACTCAGATCAATCGCATAATATCTCGTACGTCCGTTCGGATAGAAACCTTTAATAAACAAACCCTGCTCTTCCGAATTCCCCTTCAATATCTTTTCCACGATCTTTTCGATATCCTCCGCCGACGATATCTTCTGATTGTTAACGATCATTATAATGAAACCTTTCTTAATTCCGGCATCACGCATTTTGCCGTTCGTAAGTCCGGTTACTTCCACACCATAGGTTACATTCAAGCGTTTCTTCTGAGCATCGGAAAGTTCCTTGAATGCAGCACCAAGAACTTCAGTCGCATCACCGCCTTTTACTACTTCCGTACTTCCCTGCGCATTGCGCAACTCGACGGTAAATGTTTTCTCAGTTCCTTTACGATTCACCTTTACCTTTACTTTATCACCTGGGCGATATTTGCTGATCTGTTCCTGCAATGCATTCGCCGATTTGATCTTCACTTCATTAACAGCAACGACCACGTCTCCTTCTTCGATGCCGGCTTCCTTAGCCGTACTTCGCTCTGCGAAAGAAGCGACATAAGCTCCTTCCAAAACTTTCACATCTTTCTTCTTATCTTCCTCCACATTCTGCGGATCCTGGATCATTACCCCCAAAACAGCCCGCTGAACCGTACCGTATTGTTTCAGATCAGCAACCACCTTTCCGGCAATGCTGATTGGAACAGCAAATGAATAACCGGCAAAATTACCAGTCTCCGAATAAATGGCAGTATTAATCCCGACCAATTCTCCTTTAGTATTCACCAATGCGCCGCCACTATTCCCGGGATTCACCGCGGCATCCGTCTGTATAAACGATTGGATCTGGCTGATAGACGAACGGTCGAACGAAATCGAACGGCTCTTCGCACTCACGATACCAGCCGTTACAGTCGACGTCAGGTTAAACGGATTACCTACCGCCAACACCCACTCGCCGACTTTCAGCTTTTCTGAATCGCCGAACGGAATAGTTGGCAAATCTTTCTCATCAATCTTGATCAACGCAATATCGGTCAACGGATCGGAGCCAACCACCTTTGCCTTGTATTTACGATTATCATTCAGCGTCACTTCCAACTCATCCGCATCATCAATCACGTGATTATTAGTCATAATATAACCGTCGGTCGAAATAATAACGCCCGAACCGGCACCCACACGCGGTTGCGGTGTTTGTGGACGAGAAAAACCGCGGTTCCCAAAGAAAAATTCAAACGGATCGATGTATTGACCATCGCTCGCTTGGACTGTCGCTGTCGATTTAATATGCACAACAGCATGGATCGTCGCTTCCGCCGCCATTGTAAAATCCGTATTTTCCGCGGCAACCGACGCAAAATTAGTCATTCTCACCGGTTGGACGAAAGCCGCGTTTGCCACAGTTGAATCAGCATGCTGCTTTTGGTTCATCAAATAGGTATTTGTTCCTACCGCCACTGCCGAACTGATGGCCGCTACCAGTATAAAACCAAATACACTTTTCCATGTCTTCTTCATATCCTTATTCTTAAATTAAACACTTAATTTTAACATTTAAACTGCAACAAATTAAACTCAAAAAACGTGCGGTTATTTCTTTTCGCATTTATTTTTCATCTCTTTTAACGACAAATCACAACGACTTAACGGCGTTTAACAGTACTTTGTTATGCAAAGTACCAAAAACCTACTCAACGAGACTTTCGGTCATATGCTTTCTTTTTAATAACAGTAATAATGACAGATTGTTTGACCGGTTTGGCAGTTTAATGATCTTTCGCAAATACTTATTCGTATAGATTATCTATCTTTGCCGAACACAGTCTGCCGGTCTGTCGCTTGCTTTCGAGCAAGAGGAAAGTCCGGGCAACACAGGGCACCATACTTCCTAACAGGAAGCCGTCCGCGAGGGCAGAGCAGCGTAACAGAAAAGAACCGCCGGATTCGTCCGGTAAGGGTGAAAAGGCAGGGTAAGAGCCTACCGGCCGTTTAGCGATAAACGGCGCCGTACGTCTTATGGGTTGTAAGGTCATGTATACCGGCGTATAAGGATTGCCCGTCCGATGCCGGGGGGTAGACCGCTCGATTTTGCCGGCGACGGCAAAGCTAGATAAATGACAGACATTTCCGCTTAAAAACGAGAAATACAGAACCCGGCTTACAGGCAGACTGTTTTATTTTAAGAAAAATCATTTATGAAGAAGAAGAAGAATCACAACAAAACAATTATCGTACAAATCGGGAATTTTCTCTCCCGCCTGATACGGTTTGTGAGTTATGATATCTGGCGAATCACGGAACACGAAGTCAGCGGACTGAAAGAACTCTATATCAATACGATCAAAACCATTATCTTGGCGGTAAGAGGTTTTAAAAACGAAGAATTGCAAACCAAAGCTTCTGCACTTACTTACAGCACACTGTTGGCTATCGTTCCACTTTTAGCGGTGCTGTTGGGAATTGCCAAAGGATTCGGATTCCAGGGTGCAGTCAGGCAACAACTGTTCGTCTTTTTCCCCGGCCACGAATTCGAGCTACATAAAGCTTTTGAATATGTAGAGAGTTATCTTGCTCAGGCGCAGGGCGGCATATTCATCGGCGTCGGCTTAATACTTCTTTTCTATACCGTTATTAACCTGATTTCGTCAATCGAAGACGCATTCAATAATATCTGGCAGATACAGAAATCGCGTTCATGGTCAAGAAAAATCATGGACTATATGGGTTTGTTTTTATTATTACCAATCTTAATCACTGCGTCGAGCGGACTATCCATTTTTATTTCTACCCTGAAAGGAACGTTCTTAAACGAATACGTCTTTTTCACTCCCGTCGTCGAGTTTCTTCTCAATATTTCTCCTTTCATAATGACAATTCTGGCGTTTGCCGTACTTTATTTATTATTACCCAACACTAAAGTCCGGTTTGTCAACAGTTTGTTAGCTGCTGTCTTTGCCGGAACAGCCTTCCAGATCTTCCAGTTACTCTATATCAACGGACAGATCTGGGTAAGTAAATACAACGCGATATACGGTAGTTTTGCCGCCTTACCATTATTATTGCTTTGGTTACAACTCTCTTGGCTAATTTGTCTGTTCGGAGCAGAACTTGCATACGCGTCGCAGAATGTCAAAAAATTCAGTTTCGAGCGAGATAGTAAAAACATCACCCGGCGCTACAAAGACTTTCTTACGCTCCTGATCGCCTCGCTCATTGTAAAACGGTTCGTTAAGGGCGAAAAGCCATATACGGCCGATGAATTATCGGAAACTTATCGCATCCCAATCCGGATAACGACGGAAATACTCTATCTGTTGAACGATCTTAATCTCATTGCGGAAACCCGCTTTGGTGACGACGACCGTATTGTGTATTACCAACCGGCCATCGACATCAATCAACTAAGCGTAGGTTTGTTGTTTTCCAAAATTGATGAACGAGGATCCGAGAATTTTAAAATAGACACTTCCGAACTATTCCGGAAAGAATGGAAAGCGCTACTTAAAACAAGGGAAGACATGATGAAAGAAAATGCCTCCAGCTTATTGAAGGACATTTGAAGCGTGCGAAAATGAAGGAGAAGTTGAGAAAAAGAAGAAGAAACGATTTAACACAGGGAAAAGAATGGAAAGTTATTCTCCAATTTGCCATTCCTTTACTCATCGGCAATTTATTGCAGCAAACATATACAATCACGGATAGCATCATCGTTGGCCAGTTTTTGGGAAAAGAAGCACTTGCTGCCATCTCCGCCTCTTTCTTTATCTACTATTTCATCATTTCGTTAGTTATAGGGATCGGCAGCGGCACATCGGTCGTCGTCTCTCAATATTTCGGTGCGCATGAATACGACAAAGTACAGGGGGCTTTTTCCTCCTTCTTCCTGTTTATGCTAGTAACCGGTATCATCCTTTCCATTGGAGGCATTATTTTCGCCGAATCCGTATTTCGTCTGACGAACACGCCGGAAGAAGTGATCCCACAAGCGGTAAGCTATTTCAAGATATATATTGGCGGTACCTTCCTGTTTGTTACCTTCAACAGCATCATTTCCATTCTGCGCGGCATCGGCGAATCACTCAAACCGATGATGTTTATCTTTATCACCACCGTTATTAATATTTTGCTCGATCTGGTCTTTATTCTCGGATTGAAATGGGGTATTGAAGGAGCCGCCCGTGCAACCGTTATCGCACAAGGAATCGGCATGTGTATCGCCCTGATTTATGTCAACAACACCCATCCGTTACTCTCGATCAAGAAAAAAGATCTTCTGTTCAACAAAAAATTATTCGTAGAAGGATTAAAAATCGGACTTCCCACTAGCGTACAACAATGCGCGATCGCTCTGGGACTGATTGCCTTACTAAGTATTGTTAACAGCTTTGGCACCGACACACTGACGGCCTACGGCGCCGGCGGAAAAATCGATACAATTATCACGCAGGCCATTCTCACCTTATCGGGCGCGTTGGCTGCTTTCGCCGGACAAAATATCGGCGCCGGAAAGTTCGACCGCGTCCGCCGGGGCCTACGTTTTTCCCTTTATGTCAATGCAATGTTCAGCATACTGATGTTTGTCGTGATTTGGCTTTGGGGCGATCAAATCATGATGGCGTTTACCAACGACACGCAAGTCATCGCAATCGGTCATGAATTCCTGCTGATCAGCGCAGGGTTTCTTATATTCCACGGAGCATTGAATATATTTAATGGTGCCCTCCGCGGAGCAGGCGACACAATGTTTACCATGGTTACCAGCTTAGTCTCGCTCTGGCTAATCCGTATTCCGTTAGCCTCTTTTCTGGGGAATAAACTGGGAAGAGAAGGAATCTGGTGGGCAATCGGACTTAGCATCGTTATTGCCTTCGTCATTACTTACATCTACTACAAAACCGGACACTGGAAAAAACGCAGCGTCGTAAAACATTGAAAAGAATTTCTGTCTTGAAAAAAAGATGAAGTAACCCAAAGCTAAGAAAACAGGGAAATTCGGGAATTATTCCCCCGTTTCTGTTTCGCGTAGATAGATAATATGTTCGCTGGAAGTGAACGATGTATGTATCGGTTGCAGAATAAAAGCATCGTTTTCTATCGCAAGGTCAAAATGGTCGGTTTCTCGTCCTTTCAAAAACATAATATGCCGAAGGTTTTCCGGAATACGTACAGTCGTACTGGCAGGTGCTGCCGGTGAGAGAGAGACACTCGGTTTTACAATGTCTTCCAACCGGATCAAAAGCGTGTCGTTTATCTGGAATGTACTTCTCAATATACCGTAATTGGAATATGGGTAAATTTCTAAAGTTTCGATATATAAATAAAGACCTTCTTCTTCCGCCTGGATTGTGTCGGCATCGGTATTCGTCTGTTCCAACAACGACAAAGTCACATCCGAAGATAACGCTTGCACAGATGCGTAATCAGGAAACAAATTTTCTGAATCCTCTTTACTGCACGCCGAAAATAGCATTAAAACGGTTGCCCATATCCATAAAAAATGACCTTTCATTAGATTTTTATTCTTTATATCGCACATATGTATAAATAAGACGTACAAAACGGAAAAATGTTGCATACAGAAAGCATTTTTTTTATTGCCAAAAAAAAGAGGTTACATTTAACATACATAAAACGTTAAAAAGTTATATCTTTATTTATCTTTCAATTATTTGAAATAGGATATTTAAAGGGGGGATTCCTCCTTTAAATATCTCCCATCCTATAGTGGAATATTCCCGTGTTTTTTAGGGGGATGAGTTTTAACTTTGTTTCGTGCCATTTCAAGCGCCTGAATTAATTTGATGCGGGTTTGTTTCGGTTGAATAATTTCGTCGACATATCCCAGTTCCGCGCTCCGATACGGATTGGCGAAATTTTCACGGTAAGTCTCGATCGCGTTCTGTTTCGTCACTTCGTCCGCTTTCCGGAACAAAATATTCACAGCGCCTTCAGCTCCCATAACCGCCACTTCCGCCGTCGGATAAGCCAGATTTATGTCGCATCCTGTTTCTTTGCTGGACATAACGATATAGGCGCCGCCATAGGCCTTACGGGTGATCAGCGTGACTTTTGGTACCGTTGCTTCCGAATAAGCGTACACGATTTTTGCCCCGTGCCGGATGATCCCATTATGTTCTTGCACAGTTCCCGGAAGGAAGCCGGGCACATCCTCAAACGTGACGAGCGGGATATTAAAGCAATCGCAGAAACGAATAAAACGCGCGATCTTGTCTGAGGCATCAATATCCAGCACACCAGCTAGAAAAGCGGGTTGGTTGGCTACGATTCCTACTGATTTACCATTGAGCCGACCGAATCCGACGATCGCGTTTTGCGCGAAATGTGGCATCACTTCGAAAAAATAATGCTCGTCCAACACCGGTTCGATAACGTCTTTCATGTCATACGGAACATTCGGATCGACAGGAACTACTGTTTGCAGTTCTTCGATCTCACGGTTTCTGTCGTCCGAAACCGCAGTCGTTGGAGCATCTTCCATATTATTCGACGGTAGGAAAGACAACAACTCACGAATACTCATCAGCACCTCCTCCTCCGTATTACAGATAAAATGTGTAACCCCGCTTTTACGGCTATGCGTATACGCACCTCCCAGTTCCTCCTTGTCGACTTCCTCGTGCGTCACGGTCTTTACCACATCCGGACCGGTCACAAACATATAACTGCTCTCTTTTACCATAAAAATAAAGTCAGTCAACGCCGGAGAATAACAAGCTCCGCCGGCACAAGGTCCAAGGATCGCCGATATCTGCGGGATGACCCCCGAAGCAATTGTATTCTGATAAAAGATCGAAGCATAGCCCGACAAGCTCTCCACTCCTTCCTGGATGCGCGCGCCACCCGAGTCGTTCAACGCAATCACGGGTGCACCGTTCTTCAGTGCCAATTCCTGCACTTTTACGATCTTTTTCGCGTTCACACCACCCAGCGTTCCACCATAAACAGTAAAGTCATACGCATAAACGAACACCTGCCGTCCGTCAATCTTTCCATATCCCGAAACAACCCCGTCGCCCGGGACATGCGTCTTCTCCATGCCGAAATTAACACAATGATGTACCATGAACTTATCCAGTTCGACAAACGTATCCTTATCCAGTAACAGTTCGATGCGTTCGCGTGCCGTACGTTTCCCGGCCTCATGTTGTTTTTTGATTCGATCGACGCCTCCACCAACTTCGGCCGCCTTATTTTTTTCTTCGAATTTTTTATATAAATCTTCCCGTTCCATAACTTATTTTTCCGATTGCGTTAAATCTAAGCGGATCAACAACTGGTTAGAATTGATTGTTTCGCCTTCTGTTACTAAAATCTCCTTGACGATACAATCCGTCAACACCTTGTAATTATTCTGCATTTTCATCGCTTCAATCACAATCGCGGTGTCGGTCGCCAGAAGTCGGTCGCCAACTTTTACCGGGATGTTGACAACTTTCCCGGGCATTGGGGAAATGATCTTGTCGTCCTGTCGTTCGTTTACTCCTTTTTTGAGGCGAAGGTATTTCGCCTTCGCGTCGACAATCGACACGTCGTAAGACGAAAAATGAGTGTTCACCTTATAACGTTTCCGGTTGTCCGAATGCGTCAACTCGACGTTGTACGATTCGCCGTCTTTCAAGATCGAATAAATGCCTTCTTCCAGCATGGTGATATCGACTTCCAACTCCTGTCCGTCGATGGATAGGCGCACTAAGTTATCTTCTTTTCCGAGCAATTCGATTTCCGCCACTCGGCTCCCAATATGTATCTCCATAATTATATTCTTAAGATTCCTTTATGAATACCGAAATCCCTCCAGCGGCTGCTGGGGCGGTTGTCTGTTTTGTTTTCCGGCGTGTTTTCTTCCAGATGGAAGATATAATCCAGATAAGCGGTGATCAGCGCCACATTCTCCGTTTTCTTGTTGCTGCGTGCCATATCATCTTTCAGGTGGGCCGCATGTTTAGCGATAAAGCCGGTGTCGTATTTTCCTTTGACGAAATCAGGTTGACGGATCAGTGTGTTCAGATAATTGATATTTGTCTTAACGCCGGTGATTCGGTATTCATGTAATACCCGTTGCGCGCGTTCGATGGCATAATTTCGGTTGACAGCCCAGACAATCAGTTTGGCAATCATGGGGTCGTAATGTATCGGGATCTCATAGCCTTCATAAACGTAGCTATCGATACGTACACCGATACCGTTAGGTTCGATGATTGTTTTGATAATGCCGGGCGAAGGCATGAAGTTTTGTTCCGCATCTTCTGCGCAGATACGTAATTCGATGGCATGTCCGCGTTGCTTAACGTCGTTCTGGCTGATCGTCAGTGCTTGTCCTTCGGCTATTTTGATTTGTTCTTTGACTAAATCGATACCCAGCACTTCTTCGGTGATTGGATGTTCAACCTGCAATCGGGTATTCATCTCCAGAAAAAAGAAATTGCGTTTTTTGTCGACTAAGAATTCGATCGTTCCAGCACCAACATAGTTTACCGCCTTTGCAGCCAGGACAGCTTTTCCGCCCATTTCCTTACGTAATGCGGCAGTAATAAACGGTGAAGGGCTCTCTTCTATAATCTTCTGATTCCTACGCTGTACGGAACATTCGCGTTCGCACAGATGAATGATGTTTCCGTGGGTATCTCCCAATATTTGGAATTCGATGTGGTGAGGTTGCTCAATGTATTTCTCAATGTATACAGCGTCGTCACCGAAAGAAGAGAGAGATTCTGACTTGGCGTTCTCGTAAGCTTCGCGAACATCTTTTTCGTCCTGTATGAGACGGATCCCTTTTCCTCCGCCGCCTTTAGAGGCTTTTAGCATGACCGGAAATCCGACTTCACGGCAAACGCGAATGGTCTCTTCCAAATCCGTCAGGTCGTGCTCAATACCTGGGACGATAGGTACCTGCGCGTTTTTCATGCACTGCCGCGCCGCGATCTTGTCGCCCATCATATCCATGGTTTCAGCAGTAGGGCCAATAAAAATAATCTTTGTTTGTTGGCAACGGCGGGCAAATTCCGGATTCTCGGAAAGGAAGCCATATCCCGGGTGAATGGCATCTACTTGATGGGTTTTGGCTATGTCGATAATCTTATCAATGTTCAGATAGCTTTCTCTGGAAGCGGCGCCTCCTACATAATAAGCTTCATCTGCATACCATACATGTTTGGACGTCCGGTCAGCTTGCGAGAAGATGGCGACGGTCCTGATTCCCATTTCTTTACACGAACGCATCACGCGTATCGCGATTTCTCCGCGATTGGCAATAAGGATCTTTTTTATTTTATCCATAAAAAGTATTTAGTTATAAAATAGCCGGAAGGCACCCCTCCCGGTTGTTCCGTTTCTGTTTTTGTCTATTTTTAAAACAATACCGTTTGACAAAAGTTCGTCTTGCCATAATACTATCGCGGAGAACAAAGTGTACAGAAGAAATGGATACGGTATACCTTCGTGTGGGGTAAGGGTATTCTATTAATCTTGCTGACGTCACTTTTTACGCGAAAGTGTTG